>CAZTJO010000020.1:2554-35326 GCA_964614095.1 uncultured Acidimicrobiia bacterium | reverse complement strand
ACGAGGTGGACCGGGCCGGGCTCGACCGCCTCGACCGCGCCATTCTGGAGGCGATCGTGGGCAAGTTCGGGGGAGGACCGGTAGGGCTGTCGACGCTGGCCATCGCCGTTGCCGAGGAGCCGGAGACGGTGGAGGACGCCTACGAGCCCTACCTGCTGCAGCAGGGGCTCATCCAGCGCACCCCGCGGGGCCGCGTCGCCACGGCGTTGGGCTACCGGCATCTGGGTGTGGAGCCGTCAAGCGCGGGACAAGATCCGTTGCTCTAGGTTCTGCCGATGGTATGTCCTCGTCTTTGTCTTGGGCCACTCATTCCCAACCACCTTGACGTCGGAGGCAAGTGGATGATGTGTTCCGAGATCAAACATCTGGGATTGACCGATGCCGGGTGAACGCGCGCGGCCACGCCTACCTGACGCTCTGGTGCGGCGAGTGCACAGAGCCGAACTCGACCAACTCAGAAGCGCGTTGCGGATGGCCGGACTGAGGATGCTCAATGACGGTCGTTGGCGCGTCGTCGTAGATGATGGGTACGAAGCCGGGAGCCTGATCCAGATCGATTCGTTGCAGAACAAGGCCGGCGATTACCTGCCCGACGCCGTTGCCAGCTTGACAACTGGCGAGGGTCTGGTCTCGCTGCAGACTGCACGTCAGATACTGGAAGCATCATCCAGCAGACCCCAAGTGACGCCACCCGCGACTCCGTTGCAGGAGATCCAGGAAGCTCTGTTGATGGAGCTTGATCCGATGCGGGGACTGGCGCTGATCAGCGAGCGTTATGAGGGCGAGCTGCGTCTCTTCAGGATAAGGGCAACAGAGATGCTCTACGCAAGAGATGCCTTTTGGCGTAGTGCGACTGAGAGCGTCGAAGCTGGAACCTCATGGGGCGACCTTCTGCGGCGGCAGGAACTGCCGCCGACTGACATCGCGATAGGCCATATACACCCATCTCGATATGTGTGCGGCCCTTTGGTGGCGCGGCATCAGCCGCTTGCTGCTGTATTCACGACCGCGCGGTTCGCGGCTATTGCGGCCGTTCCCAATGAAGGAGGCTTCCTTCGACAGGGGCAGTGGGGTGTGTGGCCGAGCGGCGGCGCGCCATCGCTGGCCCGAGATGCGACTTCTGTGTACCGCACCCGCTACCGCACAGTCCCGAGCCGCCTGGCATCAGGTCTATTAGCGAGCCTTGCGAAAGGAGCGGACCACCTCATGAGTCGACTGTCGAGTCCAGCCTTCTGGATACGTGAAGACCGAGAGATTGACGTCTTGGAGCGGAACATAGCTTGGTCGAGTCTCCAGTTTGGCCTCGAGTGCCTTGAGGAGATTGGGGCCGACTGGGAACCATCGCGATTGGTGTGGACTGGTTTCCGTGCGTTGACGATTCTCCAGGGTCTTTGGGCGGTGCCAGACCGCTGGGCTCCCTCTCTAACCGACCTACTCACTCCTCAGTTCATCCGCAACCACGCTATTGAACTGATGCCACCAGGGCCGATCCGAGATATCGAATCCGACTATGTCGACAATTACGAAGAGGAATTGCGCCGCTCATCGAGGAACCTGAGTGAGGCAATCAGGGATCTTGTGCAGGTGCGAAATCTGGTCCATGGCGCTGGTGTGGATCGACGCGCATCGCGTGAGAAACGGCTTGCGGCGCTGCGTTCGCACTCAGACACGAGTCTTCAGCTAACCGCGGATATTGCACGCTTGTGGTGGACAGCCGTTCTCCTGAACCCGGGACAGCTTGCCCCGCCTGGACCGGAACGCTGGATCCAGGGACGCTAGGGCAAGGTGAGATTCGCCCGGGCTCAGATTGCGCAAGACCAGCTCTGCCTTCTGCATTCTCAGCGCCCGCTGCCAGACTGCGCTACCGCAATGAAGACCTCCGAGTTCTCCTACCACCTTCCCTCCTCTGCCATCGCCCAGGAGCCCATGGAGCCACGGCATGCGGCACGGCTGCTGGTGGCCCACACCTTGGAGGACAGGCGTTTCGGCGACCTGCCCGATCTCCTGGATCCGGGCGATCTGGTGGTGGTGAACCGCACCAGGGTGCGGCGGGCCCGGCTTCTCGGTGTGAAGGAGGGCAGCGGCGGCAGGGTGGAGGCGTTGCTGCTGCGCACACTCGACGGTGGGCTGTGGGAGGCGCTGGTTCGTCCGGCCCGCAGGCTGCGCGCCGGGTCACGGCTGCGCTTCGGGGGACTGCGCGCCACCGTGGTCGACGATCCCGTTGACGGGCGCGTCACCCTCGCTATCGATGCCGGAGACACCCCGGTGGAGACGGCTATCGAGCGATGGGGCCTCACCCCGCTGCCGCCCTACTTCCACGGCACGCTCGGTGACCCGGAGCGCTATCAGACCGTCTATGCGGAGCCGACCGGGTCGGCGGCGGCGCCGACCGCCGGCCTCCACTTCACTCCAGAGGTTCTGGGCCGGCTCCAGGACCGGGGCATTCGCCGGGTGGCGATCGAGCTGGACATCGGCGTCGACACGTTCCGTCCCATCGCCACCGAGGACGTGGAGACCCACCGTATGCATTCGGAGCGGTTCCGAGTCGGCGAGGAGGCAGCTGCAGCGGTGGCGGACACCAGGGGGCGCGGCGGCAGGGTGGTGGCCATCGGCACCACCGTGGTACGGGCACTGGAGACGGCGGCGTCGTCGGGTGAAGTGGTCCCAGGTGAAGGAGCTACCGATCTGTTCATCACCCCGGGCTATGGGTTCCGCTCCGTCGATCTGCTGGTCACCAACTTCCACATGCCCAATACGACACTCATTGTGCTGGTTGCTGCGTTTGTGGGCCCAAGCTGGCGTCAGGTCTACAAGACCGCTCTGGAGCGGGGATACCGCTTTCTCTCCTTTGGGGATGCCATGCTGGCGCGGAGGGCTGGATGAGCGAGGCGATTCGTTTCCGTATCGACTACCGCGACGGCGCGGTACGAGCCGGCACGCTGTCGACGGCGCACGGCGACGTGGCCACCCCGGCGTTCCTGCCGGTGGGGACCCGGGGCACGGTGCGCACGCTCGACTCGCGGGACCTGGTCGAGGCGGGGGTTCAGATTGTCCTCGCCAACACCTACCACCTGATGCTGCGCCCCGGCGCCGACGTTGTGGAGTCGTTGGGAGGCCTGCACCGGTTCATGGGCTGGGACCGGCCCATCCTCACCGATTCCGGTGGTTTTCAGGTGTTCTCCCTGGAGCCCAAGGTCGACGAGGACGGCGTCGTGTTCCGTTCGGCGTACGACGGCTCCGAGGTGCGCCTGACCCCCGAGGAGGCGGTGGTCATCCAGGAGCGGCTCGGGCCTGATATCGCCATGGTGCTCGACGTGCTGGTTGGGTTGCCGGCTCCGGTGGAGACCGTGCGCGGTGCCATGCAGCGAACTCTGCGCTGGGCGGAGCGTGCGCTGGAGACGCATCGCCGCTCCGACCAGGCTCTCTTCGGCATTGTGCAGGGCGGGACGGAGATTGACCTGCGCCTGGAGAGCGCTGCAGCCACTGCTGCTCTCGGCTTCTCCGGGTTCGGGATCGGCGGCCTGTCGGTGGGGGAGGGCGCCGAAGACCGCAACGCCGTTCTGGAGGCGGTGGTGGGTGAGCTTCCTGAGGTCAAGCCTCGGTACGTGATGGGGCTCGGGGACACCGAGGGGGTGCTGGATGCCGTGGAGCGCGGCTGCGATCTTTTCGATTGTGTGTGGCCGACTCGTCTGGCCCGGCACGGCAAGGTGTTGTCACCTTATGGCGATTATTCGATTCGCCGCGCCGAGTTCGCCGGGGACGGCGCCCCCATCGATGAGGAGTGTCCCTGCCTCACCTGCCGGCGCTACACCCGCGCCTACCTGCGCCACCTGCATACAACGGGGGAGATGCTGGGACCCCGTCTCCTCAGTGTGCACAATCTCACCTATACGCTCGGGATGCTTGCCGAATCTCGGGAGGCGATAGCCGCCGGTGGGTTCGCCGCCTACCGATCGGCGCTGTTGGCAAAGCGGGCGTCCGGACCATCTGAGAGACCGCTACGATAGATCGCCGCCGAGGCCCGAAGCGCCGTACTTGGGGCCGCCCCCGGAGGACTACATGCTGACCATCCTTGCCCAGACCGGTGAAACGAGCTCCAGCAACTCGCTCTACTCGCTCCTCATCATGCTGGTGCTGTTCGGCGGAATCTTCTATTTCCTGCTCGTTCGCCCGCAGCGCACCAAGGCCAAGAAACACGATGCCATGCTGAAGGCGCTGGAGATCGGCGACGAGGTGCAGACGATCGGCGGCATCTACGGCACCATCGAGTACTTCGACGATGAGGACCAGACGGCCATCTTGCAGATCGAAGACGGTACCCGGATCCGCATGTCCCGACGCGCCCTCTCCAGCAAGGTGACACGGGGGACCGAGTAAGGAGATGCGCCGCCGCGCCGCCTGGACCACGCTGGCCACGACCCTGGTTGTTGCTTGGGGCTTACTCATCGGCACCCAGCTGGCCGGCGTCACCCCCAAACTGGGCCTCGATCTTCAGGGAGGTTTTTCCGTGCTGCTCGAGGCGCCGGAGGGGACCGATCGGGATGTGCTCGACACGGCGGTCGAGATCATTCGCAGCCGTATCGAGGCGCTCGGCGGGGTGCAGGAGCCTGAGATCTCTCTAGCCGGCGAGCGCAACATCGAGGTGCAGCTTCCCGGCGTCACCGATCAGGAGCGGGCGCGCAAGGCGGTGGGCACCACCGGCCAGCTCACCTTCCGGCCGGTGTATTCGGTGTCGATCTACGGGGTCAGCCCTCTGTACCTGGAGGCCGCCGCATATCAGCAGGCGGAGGTGGAGGCGGAAACGGCCGACGACCTGGGCGAGACCACGACGACGGAAGAGACCACCACCACCGAGGCACCAACCACCACCACCCTGGAGCCGGAGCCGATCGACCTCACCACGGTGCTGCCCGAAGAAATCCCCCTTTGTGATCTCGCCGAGCCTCTCGAGGGGCAGCCGGGCTGTGTGGACCCCGAGACCGGGTTCACCCTGAGCGACGATCCGGAGAAGGACGCCTGGTACCTGGATCCTGAGCCCAACTCGCTTGGACAGCTGGAGGCCTTTCACCTGGGCCCGGCGCTGTTGCTGGGCACGGATCTCAGCGACGCCCAGGCCGGCTTCTACACCAGGGGAGGTAGTGGAGGGCTGGGGGTGTCTTCCACCGGAACCGGTGAATGGGCGGTGTTCCTCTACTTCAGCGGTGAGGGCTCCAACAAGTTCGAGTCCGCCACCAAGGAGCTGAGCTATTTTGCAGTCGGTGACAGTCGGCGCCGGTTTGCCATTGTGCTCGATGGGGAGGTAGTCACCGCTCCCTCCATCTCGAGCGAGATTCCGGCGGGTGAGGGCATCAGCGGCGGAAGCGCCGTCATCACCGTAGGCAGCGCCGACAAGCCACAGCAGGAAGCCGACGACCTGGCCGTGGTGCTGCGCTACGGCTCGCTGCCGGTGGCGCTGGAGGAGCAGAGTGTGCTGTCGGTGTCGGCCACTCTGGGCTCCGACTCCCTGCGCGCCGGCCTGATCGCCGGTGCAGGCGGCCTGGCGCTTGTGGCCCTGGCCATGATTCTCTACTACCGCGCCCTGGGAGTGGTGAACGTGCTCGGCCTGACCGTGTTCGGCTCCATCGTCTTGTCGGTCTACGCGTTGCTCGGCGAGACCCAGGGGGTCAGCCTCACCCTGGCCGGGGTGGCCGGGGTCATTGTGTCCATCGGCATCACCTCGGACTCCTACATCGTCTACTTCGAGCGCATCAAGGAGGACATACACCGGGGCCGTTCGGTGCGTCTGGCCATCGACCACGCCTTCAAGAGGAGCTTCCGCACCATCATCACCGCCGACACGGTTTCTTTCTTCGGGGCGGTGCTCCTATACATCCTGGCCATCGGGTCGGTGAAGGGCTTCGCTTTGGCACTCGGCATCGCCACGGTCACCGACGTTGTGGTGTTCTATTCCTTCACCCGTCCCGCGGTGGCCTTGGTGGCCCGGTCTCGGTTCGGTGAGGGAGGGCCGCTCAGCATCAAGGGGGCTTCCGGCATCTCTCTGGAGACGGCCCAATGAAGTTCTTCAGCCGCCTCTACCGTGGGGACATCCACTGGGACTTTGTCGGCAACCGCCGCCGCTGGTTCACCGCGTCTGCGGTGTTGTTGCTGACGTCGGTGCTTGCTTTGTCCATTCGCGGCCTCAACCTCGGCGTCGATTTTGTCGGGGGCACACTGGTAGAGCTGCCCAACCCCGAAGGGATTTCAGTGTCCGAGGTTCGCGACGCTCTTGCCGACATCGGCTTCGAGGGAGCCCGAGTCCAGACCACCGGAGGCGGTGAGGGGATCAGGGTGCAGACTGAAGAGCTCGATGCCGACCAGGAAGCGCTTGTTGTCGAGGCGGTTGCCGCGGTGACCGGCGCCGATCCGGATGACGCCAGCGCCCAGTCGGTGGGTCCGACGTTTGGTTCCCAGATCGCGGCGAGCGCGCTGCGGGCCCTCATTGTGTTCCTGGTGGTGGTGGCGGGGTTTATCTCGATTCGCCTCGAATGGAAGATGGCGATGGCCGGGCTCGCCGCGCTGGGCCACGACTTGGTCCTTACCGCCGGCATCTACGCCCTCGTCGGTTTTGAGGTGACGCCGGCCACGATCATCGCCATTCTGACCATCTTGGGTTATTCGCTCTACGACACCGTTGTGGTGTTCGACAAGGTGGTCGAGAACGTGGAGGAGCGTGGCGACAGACACACCGCCTCGGCCATCGTGAACATGTCGATGAACCAGGTGTTCATGCGGTCGGTGAACACCTCGCTGACCAGCCTGCTCCCGATCGGCAGCCTACTGTTTGTGGGCTCGTTCCTGCTCGGCGCCGCCACCTTGCGCGAATTTGCCCTGGCCCTCTTTATCGGGGTGGCTACCGGTACCTACTCCTCGATCTTCCTGGCCGCGCCTTTGCTGGCGCTATGGAAGGAGCGGGAGGAACACTGGCAGCGGGTCCGGCGCCGGATGCAGCGTAAGGGCACCGAGGACGAATTCGCCGCCCGTATCCTGGATGTAGTGCCGGAGGCGGAGCAGGAAGGGCTGCCCGCCGTCCTCACCGGTGCAGCGCCGCGGCCCCCAAAGAAGCGCCGGCGTCGCCGCTAGGCCGCCGTACAATCCCTGGATGAACGCCGCGCTTGGGTGGTGCGGCTCTGGCCCGTGCGGAGCAGAACGGGGTGGATCATGACCGCTCCCGATTTCGACTCGCGCCCCGACGATGCGGCGATTGCCGAAGTGGAGCCGGTACTCGCCGAATTCAGGCGGCACCACCCCGGGGCCTCGGACACGCTCATCCATCGCGCCTACGAGACGGCACGGCACTACCACGACGGCCAGTTTCGCAAGAGCGGGCATGCGTTCATCACCCATCCGCTGTCCGTGGCCCAAATCGTCGCCGGCTACGGCCTGGAGGCCGAGGCCATTGCCGCCGCCCTGCTTCACGACACCGTGGAGGACACCGACCTGACTCTCGACGGTGTGCGTGAGGCATTTGGCAGCCATGTTGCCTCTCTTATCGATGGGGTTACCAAACTCGACCGAATCAAGTTCGGGAACCGGGAGGAGCAGCAGGCGGCCACCATCCGCAAAATGGTGATCGCCATGGCCCGAGATATTCGGGTGCTCCTCATCAAGCTGGCGGACCGGCTGCACAACGTGCGCACTCTCCACGCCCTGGCCGAATCGAAGCAGCAGCGAATCGCCGCCGAGACCCTCAACGTTTACGCCCCGCTGGCGCACCGTCTGGGAGTGCAGCGCATCAAGCACGAACTCGAGGATCGGTGTTTTGAGGTGCTGCATCCGCGGCGCTTCGGGGAGATCCAGGAGCTGGTACGGGTCCGTGCCCCAGAGCGGGATGCCTACGTCGAGAGCTTCATCAATGAGGTGGAGCGGCTACTCGACAAACAGGGCCTCAAGGCAGTGGTCAGCGGCCGGCCGAAACACGCCTATTCCATCTACCGCAAGATGGTCGACGGGGGCCGCTCCTTCGAAGAGATACACGACCTCATCGGCATTCGTATTGTCACCGAGGGCGAAACCGAGTGTTATGCGGCTCTGGGCGCGGTGCACACCAACTGGGTTCCGGTGATGGGCCGGTTCAAGGATTACATAGCCACCCCCAAGTTCAACGAATACCAAAGCCTGCACACCACCGTTCTGGGGCCGGAGCACAAGCCCATCGAAGTCCAGATCCGCACCCACAAGATGCACGAGATTGCTGAGTGGGGCGTCGCCGCACACTGGGGCTACAAGGAGGGCGCTCCGGCCGCCGAGGTGAAAGGGTTGCGTTCAATCTCGGCCGAGACCGAGGAGGATGAGAGCCCTACCGAATTCCTCAACCGTCTCCAGCTCGATCTGTACGACCAGGAGGTGTTTGTCCTCACTCCGAACGGGGACGTGAAGAGCCTTCCCATCGGCGCCACACCGGTCGATTTTGCCTACGCGGTGCACACCGAAGTGGGACACCGCTGCACCGGGGCCCGGGTCAATGGGAGGCTGGTGTCGCTGGATACTCGCCTCGAATCGGGCGACCGGGTCGAGGTGCTCACCACCCGATCAGCCGACCACGGTCCCAGCCGGGACTGGCTCAGTTTTGTGCGCACCCCGCGAGCGGCGGCAAAGATCCGGCAGTGGTTCAGCCGTGAGCGACGCGAGAACGCGGCCGCCGAGGGGCGGGAGCAGGTGGTGAAGCTGCTGCGCCGTGAGGGACTCGGCCTGTCGGCCTCGGCCCGTGACGAGATGCTCGGGCGGGTGGCCGAATCTGTGGGCAAAAAGGACATGGACAGCCTGTATCAGGCGGTGGGGGAGAATGCGGTACAGGCGTCCACCGTGGTAGCCCGCCTCGTCCGTATGGTGCGGCCCGAGGAGCCCGAGGCCGCTGCAGCTGATGAGGACCTGCTTTTTGCACCACCGCCGCGACCCGGCGACCGGCCGCTGTCGCGGGGGATAGTCGTCGAAGGGCTCGCCGACATGTGGGTGCGTGTTGCCCGCTGCTGTGCCCCGGTGCCTGGGGATGACATCGTTGGGTTTGTCACCGTCGGCCGCGGGGTCTCGGTGCACCGGGCCGACTGCACCAACATAGCTTCGCTCGGGGACCGAGCCGAGCGTATGGTCGAGGTGGCCTGGGGGGCCGATCAGGGAGGGTCGTTCAGCGTCTGGATCCAGGTGGAGGCGCTCGACCGGTCTCGTCTGCTCCAGGAAATCAGCGCCACCCTCTCGGATCTCGGCACCAACATCCTTGCCTCATCCTCGGCAGTGGGGCGGGACCGGGTGGCGAGGTTCCGCTTCGAGGTGGAGTTTTCCGACACCGAGCAGCTCAATCGTGCCATCAGCGAGCTCCGGGCGGTCGAGGGTGTCTTCGACGCCTTCCGGCTGATTCCGGGGGCGGGGCGGGACTAGTCCGGCTGTTCCGGTCACTTGGCCATGTCGATTACTCAAGGTAGCGGGCTTTTACACCGAAAGTAGTGACATGGTACGGATAAGGCGCGTCTGTCGTGGCGACGACGGCGTGGGGCTTGTGGAGTCGATGGTCGCCGTCACCATCCTGGCCTTGGCAATCGTCATGACAATCCCTCCGGTCCTATCGGCGATGGGCTGGTTGGATCAATCGCGCACGATCTCGACCGCCGAGAACCTCGCCCAAGCGGAGATCGAGGCCATCCGCGCCCTGGACTACACCGACGTTGGAATTGACGGCTACACGCCGGCAGGTGTGCTGGAGGCTGAACGTGTGGAAACGGTGGAGAACCGGGAGTACACCATCACCACCGAGGTGGAGTACGCCGGTTCGCTCACCGGGCTCAACGTTATCGATCAGGGCGGCGACGGCGTGCAAGGAGCCTGGGACCCCGGAGTCGACTACAAGGTCGTGCGAGTCACGGTGAAAGCCGAGGGGCGAGCAGATCCGGTGATCATGGAGACGATTGTCGCTCCTCCCAACATCGGGGCTCACGAGGGCATCGCCAATGCTCGGGTCTATCTTGCCCCCCACGAGCCGTTTGTTGCGAGTGGCTACACCCTGCCCGAGCTGCAGATCCACGAATCTCCCTATGCGCCGATTCGCTCCGGCAGCCGCGGCGAGGACCAAGTGTTTCCCGGAATTCCTGCTGGGGAGTACAGCGTGGAGATGGCCATCGCCGACGGCTGGCTCTTCCATCCGGATGATGTGCTCGAGCAAATCACCGAGATCGTGGTGATCGAGGGGCAGATCGCCGAGACCACCCTGAGGGTCTACCGGCCGGCGCGCCTCATCGTGTCCGTGACCGACGCCGATACCGGAGGTGTCATCTCCGATGCGCGAGTCACACTTGTGCACGAGCCCACGCGGGATCAGACCGACTACGCGGCTGGCGAGTACACCATAGAGGGCATCCTGCCGGATGCCTACGACATCACGGTAAGCGCCACGGACTACGTCAGCTTTGAGATCATCTCGGTGAATATCCCGGAGAACTACCCGCTGCCCGATCACTATCTTGATGTGAGCCTGGAGCCACTGCCGCCGCCCACCACCACTACTTCGACGACTACGACGACGGTACCGGGCGCCACCACCACCACCACGGTTCCCGGAGCCACTACCACCACGACAACCACCATTCCCAGCGGTGGCCAGATTGCGGTCGGCTTCTACGTCATCGACAACACTGGACGCCCGGTGCACGGCGCCGATGTCGTGGTGCCCCATCCCACTCGCGGCCTGCTGACCTCGATGACCGGGCCGGACGGCACCGGAACCCTCAATCTGGAGGTGGGCGGGTACTTCACCGCGACCGCGTCCACGGATTGGGGTCACGGATCGGTATCTCAGGGATTCACCGTGAGTCAAGGGCTGACCGTGACCCTGCAGCTGACCCGCCCGTCGAACCGGGGAACACTCGTGGTGCAGAACGCGCAGCACGCTGACATCTACTACCGCAGGTGGGGCGGCCATCAGTGGACCCGGTTGCTGGTGAATGTCAATGGAGAGGCAAGCTTCGTCGTCAGTAGTGGCTGGTACGAGGTGGCGAAGGTGTGCACCAGAAACGGATCGGTGGTCGACTGGATTTTCGTGTACGTCCAAGCCGAGGAGGACCGTTTCAAGTCCATGAGCGGCTGGTGTCCCTCGTGATGCGCCGCCTGCTGCGCTTCGAGAATGGTTTCACCCTTGTTGAGATGGCAGTGAGCATGGCGATCACGTCGCTCATCTTGGCGGCGGTGGTCTCCGTCTTCTACAGCTTCAGCCAGAACGCTGCCGATTCCACCAAGACGGCCGAGCTGCATCAGACTCTTCGCTCCATCGGCTCCGCGGTGGTGCTGGAGCTGCGACAAGCGGTGCCCGTGGATCAAAGTGGCAACCCGGTGCAGGAGCTGGGCCCCGACCGCATCGAGTTCACCACAGATCGTGACGAGATGGAAGGGCCGGAGCGGATCGTGTACGAGCGTGTCAACTGCGGCGCCGAGGGTTGCCAGTTCCGGGTGCAGCGTTTCGCCGCCGTGCCCGATACGGGTCCCGACTGGCAATTCTCCACCGAGGCTTACGAAGACGCGGTGCTGGTTGAAGGGGTGGAGGCCTCGGGGGCCATGTTCCGCGGCTTCGAGTGGATCGGCGACCCTGTGGAGAAGACCGCGGTTTCACAGTGCGGGGATGGATACCGGAGTTGCGACTTCCCACTGGTGGAGGTTCGCCTTTCCGCCGTGCCCATGCTCGTCAGTGAGGGCGCCTCCATCCCCGTGGAGATCGTCGAGGAGGTCAGGCTCCGCAATGCGGCGTGACGACGAGTCCGGAGCTGCGCTGCTCAGTGTGATCATGAGCATGGGTGCGCTCATTGTCATCGTCTCGTTGTTGTACCAGGTCGCTCTGTCCAATCATCAGCACGCCCAATACGAGCGCCGTGAGGACACGATCCTGGTGGGGGCCGAGGCCATGCTCGAACGCTACGCAGCCAAGCTCACCATCGATCCCCTCTACTACCGACACTATGTCGACGAAGCCGAGCTGGCCCGGCGCTGTACCGATGCCTCGTCGGCGTACTACAACCAGGTGACGGAGCCGGGCAATGCTTGGTTCGACGACTGTGTGACCTGGGAATACGAGGAGCCTGGCACCTATTTCGAGCACCCGCTGCTGCAAGGAAGCGCAAACGCTGCGGATGACGTGTCCTCTCTGCTCATGGTGAACACGGAGGGCGCCCACGGTGGCATCGAGGTGACGGTGGTCTCCAAGCAGGAGGAGTATGGGCAGACTCGGGCGATCACCGCCGAGATCAAGCCGGAGGCGATCTCGGAGTTCGCCTTTTTTGTTGAGGACACGCTCCGCTTCGGCTCCGGCGCCGTGGTCGAAGGTATGATCTACACCGGAGGCGACCTCGATTTTGCCACTTCTCCGGTGAGGGGCATTGTCTACCGAGATATCCACGCCGAGGGGCGGATTGGCACCGGGGGCGGCTACGGGGCTCCGCTCAAGGGTGATCCCGATGTCGTGTTCTACGACGGACACGGGGAGTACGAGGACATACGGTTGGCCTATCCGGAGCCGTTCGACTTTGACAAGCTGTGGGAAGACCTGGCCCTCATTCGGAGCATCGCCTGCAACGGAGGCGGCCTGTGTCTGAGCCGGGCCGACAACCCGGGCCTGGGCCTCTCCCAGACGCCGACCGCCTGGCTGATCGAGCCGATCGTCACCGCCGGCCAGGGTCAGCTCAGGGTCTCTGTGGCTTACAGCAATCAGAGCTACTACTGCGTGTCGTCGGCGGAGTGGTGGTGGCTGCACAGCCAGGATGCCAGCTGGCAATTGCTGGGGACGTTCGACATTCCCGACAACGGCGCAGTGTGGGTGGACGGCCATACCGTCATCGGGCAGCCGGGGCAGACTTCGGTTGTGGCGGGCCAAGTGACCATCTATGCCGGCAGGTACGGCGCGGAGAAGAGCATCGTCATAGCGGGTGACATCCTGTACAACAACGGGACCAGCGGCACCGATGTGCTCGGCCTCATCAGCAGCGACGTCATGATCATCAACCCCAACGGGGTGGGTAGTGACAACGAGATGACCATCAGCGGCGCTCTGCTCGTGCAGACTCGGTCCCTCCGAGTGGCACGAGACTGTGGCGATACCGGTGATGTGGTCCTGCCGTTGTCGCACGGAGAGCCAATAGCCGAGCTGACGACCATCGGAGCCAGGGCCGCTCGTGAGACCGGGGACATGGCGGCGCACTTTGGCATCCGCAACTACGTCTTCGATCTGCGGCTGGAGTCGCTGCGGCCGCCGTTGTTCCCGCTGGTCAAGGACACCTGGGACTACGTGACCTGGACCGAGGGCACGATCCCGTGCTGGGCGCGGGACACCGGCTGCTCCTAGCGCAATCGCCGCCGGCCGTTGTGTCTCCTCTGAGTTTCAGAGGCCGGTGGCGTGTCGCCGGTGGGGTCCGTCCATTTGTGGCGCGCTGTCGTCGACGGGAATCGGCTCCGGGCTCGGTTCGGCCCTGACAGCGCGTACCCTTTCGTCGTGCACGTCTTTCAAGCGGAGTTGTGGCTGGCTGCCACCAACTGCTACGTGGTCGCCGCCGAGAAGGGCGGACCGGCGGTCATCGTCGATGCCCCTCCCGATGTTGATGGTGTTACCCAATTGGTGCGCGAGGCGGGCTCGCCGCCGGTGGCGCTGCTTCTGACCCACGGGCACGTCGACCACATGTCGAGTGCGGAGCGCCTGGTGCGGCGCCACCGGCTCGTTGCCCATCTCCACCCGGATGACGCCTGGCTGGCCGCCGACCCGGTGGGGCAGGTGCGGTATCTCTTCGGCATGGTCCCTCCCGGCGACTACGAGCCGCTGCGGCGCTGCGAGGATCTGGTCGACGACGACGTGCTGGAGCTGGTCGGGCTCAAGTTCCATGTGCTGCACACTCCGGGCCATACCCCCGGGCACTGCTGTTTCCACGTGGAGTCCGAGGGGGTGCTTTTTGCCGGAGATCAGCTCTTTGCCGGTTCCATCGGGCGCACCGATCTTCCCGGAGGCGACTACGACACTCTGATGCGGAGTATGGAGGAGCGGGTGATGACCCTGCCTCGGGATACTGATGTGCTTCCGGGGCACGGGCCGGCCACTACCCTGGCTCGGGAATTGGCGACTAACCCCTTTCTCCGGGACCTGCAACGGTGATACGCGCACCCAAGGGAACCGACGATCTGCTTCCTCCGGCGTCGGAGCGGTGGCGAAGACTCCTGCGTGTGTTTGATGATCTTGCTGCGCGCTACGGCTACGGCCTTTCCATGACCCCGTGTTTTGAGGCGACCGAGCTGTTCTCCCGCGGCGTGGGCGAGGCCACCGAGATTGTCGAGAAGCAGATGTACACCTTCGAGGACAAGGCGGGTCGGTCGTTGACCCTGCGCCCGGAGGCGACGGCGTCGGTGGTGCGGGCCTATCTCGAATCCGGAGGCTCCGGCGTGTTCAAGGTGGCCTACTCCGGGCCCATGTTCCGCTACGAGGAGACCCAGGCGGGCCGGCGCCGCCAGTTTCACCAGGTGGGGGTCGAGTACTTGGGGGAGCCTTCGCCGGATGCGGACGTCGAGGTGATCGAGCTCGGCTGCCGGTTTTTCGAGGAGCTCGGCATCGGCGATGTCGTTGTGCTGCTCAACTCCATCGGCGACCCGCAGGATCGGGCCGCCTATCGCGAGCAGCTCATCGCTTTTCTCACCGAGCGGGCCGACCGGCTCTCCGGCGACGCCCGGCGCCGCATCGGGGGGAATCCGCTGCGGGTGCTCGACAGCAAGGCCGATGCCGCAGTGGTCGCCGATGCCCCGGCACCGGCGGACCATCTCGGCGAAGCCGCCGCCGAGCACTTTGCCGCGGTGCGGGGCGGTTTGGAGCGGCGCGGCATCGAGTACCAGCTCCAGCCTCGTATGGTGCGCGGCCTCGACTACTACAACCGCACCGTCTTCGAGTATGAATCTCGCTCGTATTCGGCGGCACAGGCGTCGCTGGGGGCCGGGGGCCGCTACGACCCGCTGGCCGAGACCCTGGGCGGCCCGCCGACGCCGGCGGTGGGTTTTGCCCTGGGAGTCGACCGCATCGTGCTGGCCATGCCCGGGGCTGCAGAACCCCCGCCGCTGGATGTATTCGTCGCCATCGTCGATCAGGGGCGGCGCGCCGATGCCCTTGACCTGGTGGCGGGGCTGCGAGGTGACGCACTGGCCACAGACATTGATCTCGGAGCGCGTTCGCTCAAAGCCCAGTTCCGCGTCGCCAATCGGCGCCGGGCCCGGGTCGTCGCCATTGTGGGCGACGAATGGGACGATGGTCGGGTGACCGTACGCCGTATGGACGATGGCGAGGAGGCGCAGGTGGCGATTGAGGAGGTGGCCGGGTGGGCGCGGAGCCACTGAGGACGATCGGTGCCGGTGAGCTGCGCCCGGGGCACATCGGTGATGAGGTCAAGGTCGCCGGCTGGGTGCAGTCACGCCGCGATCACGGCGGCGTGTTCTTCATCGACCTGCGCGACGCCAGCGGGCTGGTGCAGGTGGTGGTGCACCCCGAGCAGGTGCCCGAGGCGGCAAAGACGGCGCACCGCCTCCGCGATGAGTTTTGTATCGCCGTCGCCGGCACGGTGCGTCCCCGCGACGAGGAGAACGTGAACCCCGATCTCGACACCGGCGACATCGAGATCGACGTCACCGAGCTGACGCTGCTGAGCCCTTCCGACCCGCTTCCTTTCCAGATCGACGACCGAGCCGAGGTCGATGAGCTGCGCCGCCTGGAGTACCGCTATCTCGACATGCGCCGGCCCCGCATGGCGGCGAACCTGCGGGCCCGCTCCAGCGGCATCACCGCCATCCGGCGGACTCTCGATGGCGTCGGTTTCCTGGAAGTGGAGACGCCGACGCTGGTGCGCTCCACCCCGGAAGGGGCCCGCGACATGCTGGTGCCCAGCCGGCTGCGCCGCGGTCACTTCTATGCCCTGCCCCAGTCTCCCCAGCTCTTCAAGCAGCTCCTGATGGTGGGAGGAGTCGAGCGCTACTACCAGATAGCCCGCTGCTATCGCGACGAGGACTTTCGTGCCGACCGGCAGGTCGAGTTCACCCAACTCGACCTGGAGGGGGCGTTCTGGGGCCAGGATGATGTGCTGGCCGCACTCGAGCGGGTCATGGTTGAGGTGGTGACCGAGTTGAGAGGCGTCGAGATCGAGACACCGTTTCTCCGACTCACCCACGACGAGGCGATGGCGCGTTACGGCTCCGACAAACCCGATGTGCGTTTTGGAATGGAGATCGTGGAGTTCAGCGATGCTTTTGCCCAGAGCGAATTCAAGGCGTTTCGAACCGTGGTGGACGGCGGGGGCCTGGTGGCGGGCATCAATGCCGGGCGGCTCGGGCTGTCCCGCTCCGGGCTCGACGGTCTCATCGATCGTGCCGTGGCCCTCGGGGCCAAGGGCCTGGTCTGGGCAGTCGCCGAGGACGACGGCTCGCTGCGCTCGCCGGTGGCTAAATTCCTCGGAGAGCGGGAGTCGCAGGCGCTCGCCGACGGGTTTGTGCACCAGGCCGGAGACGTCCTGCTGCTGGCGGCCGACGAGGCGGCGGTGGTGCGTGAGGTGCTCGGACGGCTTCGTCTCGAGCTGGGTCGCCCCGCGGGCCACGATGAGCTTCGTTTCCTCTGGGTGGTGGACTTCCCCGTGTTCGAGCGCACCGCCGCCGGAGACCTGACCCCGGCGCATCATCCTTTCACCGCCCCGGTGGACGTTGCCGAAATGGAGACCCGGCCGGAACAGGCCAAATCGAAGGCCTACGACCTGGTGCTCAACGGCAGCGAGCTGGGGTCGGGGAGCGTCCGGATCCACGATCCCGAGGTGCAGCGCCGAGTCTTCACCGTGCTCGGCATCGGCGACGAGGAGGCCGAGATGCGCTTTGGGTGGTTCTTGAGGGCGCTGCGTTTCGGCACCCCACCTCATGCCGGTTTTGCCGTCGGGGTGGATCGCCTCTTTGCCATACTGCTGGGTCAGCCCAACATCCGGGAGGTCATCCCCTTCCCCAAGACCCAGACCGGGCTTGATCCCCTGACGGAGTCACCGACGGCCGTCACCGAAGACCAGCTCGGCGAGCTCGGCATCCAGCTGCGGCCCGAGGTGCGCGCCGCGCTGGAGGAGGGGGAAACACCCGCGGGCGAATGATGGACGATCTGTTTGCGGAGAAGCGGGCGGCCCGGCGCCGTGAAGCAATGCCTCTCGCCGCCCGCATGCGGCCCCGCTCTCTGGACGAGGTGGTTGGACAGTGCCACCTGCTCGCCCCCGGGGCGGCCTTCGGCGAGATGGTACGGGCCGGGCGCCCGGTCACGATGATCCTCTGGGGTGCTCCGGGAACCGGCAAGACCACCCTGGCGCGGCTTGTGGCCGATGAGACCAACGCCGCCTTTGCGGCGCTATCAGCGACGTCGGCCGGGGTGAAGCAGGTGCGTGAGGTGCTTGCGGAGGCGACCCGGCGTCTTGAGGAGGAGGAGCGGCGCACCGTGCTCTTCCTTGATGAGATCCATCGTTTCTCCAAGAACCAGCAGGACGCCCTGCTTCCCGGAGTGGAGACCGGGCTGGTGATTCTGGTAGGGGCGACCACGGAGAATCCCTTTTTTGAGGTCAACTCGCCGTTGATCAGCCGCGCCACCCTCTTCCGCCTCGAGCCGTTGACCCCGGACGAGGTGGGGGTTGTCATCGATCGGGCGGTGAGCGACGACAAACGTGGATTGGGTGGGGTGGTGGCGGGCATCAAGCCGGAGGCACGCCGGCTGCTGGCCGAACGTTGCGGCGGCGATGCCCGCTTGGCCCTCAACGTGCTGGAGATGGCGGCGGTGCTGCAAGGTGGCGCAGCCGGGCCCATCCCGGCCGCAGCCATCGAAGAATCGCTGCAGCGGCGGGTGGTGCGCTACGACAAGGCCGGAGGGCAGCACTACGACGTGATCTCGGCGTTTATCAAGAGCGTGCGTGGGTCCGATCCGGATGCGGCGGCCTACTGGCTCCAGGTGATGCTCGAGGCGGGGGAGGATCCCGAGTTCATCGCCAGAAGGCTTGTCGTGTTGGCATCCGAGGATATCGGGCTCGCCGACTCGAAGGCGCTGTCGGTGGCCGTGGGAGCCGCCTATGCCCTGCAGTTTGTCGGCCTCCCCGAGGCGGCGTACGCACTGCATCACGCCGCCCTCTATCTGGCGGCGGCGCCGAAGTCGAACTCGGTGGCCCGGGCCATGGGCGAGGCCAGGAGGGCCGTCGAGGAGACGCCGGGAGCGCAGGTTCCTCCCCACCTGCGTTCGTCGGATGCCGGTGGTTCGGGAACCCGCTACCGCTATCCCCACGACTACCCCGGCGCCATCGTTCCACAGCAGTATCTGCCCGATGCAGCGGCGGGGCGGATCCTCTACCGGCCCGGCGGCGCCGGCGACGAGGTGGAGGCCGCCGAGCGTATCGCCGAGGTCGATCGGGGTGTCGGGCGTCGGCAACGCGAATGAGTACGCTTGCGCCCATGCTGGTGCGTATTCGATGGTTCCTGCTCGGCGTCGCCGCCGCCCTCGGAGGAGGTGTGGTGGTGGTGGGCCGGCTGGTGCGGCTGCGGCGCCGCCTGACCCCAGCCAACCTGGCCCGCGCCTCGGGCGACGCTGCCGCCCTGTGGCTGGAACGAGCCGCCGAGGCGCTGGCCGGTGACGAGCAGGGGGTGGGGTCTTGAGCGGTCCCCGCTCCGGCGATGAGATACGGCGCGCTTTCCTCGAATTCTTCCGGGGGCGGGAGCACACCATCGTGCCCGGGTCCTCTCTGATCCCCGTCGATCCCACCTTGCTGCTTACCAACGCTGGCATGGTTCCCTTCAAGCCGTATTTCCTGGGGGAGCAGGAGCCGCCGTTCCGGAGGGCGGCCTCGGTGCAGAAATGTGTGCGCACTATCGACATCGACATCGTGGGGACCACGGCCCGGCATCTGAGCTTTTTCGAGATGCTGGGCAACTTCTCATTCGCCGATTACTTCAAGGACAAGGCCATCCCCTGGGCCTACGAGTTTGTGGTGGAGGTGCTCACCGTCGATCCCGAGTTCCTCTGGTACACGGTCCATGAGGACGACGACGAGGCGGCCGAGATCTGGATCGACGGCGTCGGGGTGCCCCCAGATCGGCTGCAGCGGCGCCAGAAGGACAACTTCTGGCAGATGGGGGTGGCTGGGCCGGCCGGGCCGTCATCGGAGATCTTCTACGACCGCGGCTCCGAGTACGGGCCCGACGGTGGCCCTATCGTGGACGAGGAACGTTTTTTCGAGGTGTGGAACCTCGTCTTCATGCAGTACGTGCAGGATGAGCCCTACCACGTGGTCGGCGACCTGCCGGCGCGGAACATCGATACCGGGTCGGGTCTTGAACGGCTTTTGGTGGTGCTCCAGGGTGTCGAGAACGTCTTCTTGACCGATCTGGTGCGGCCGGTCCTGGCGGCCGCCGAGCAGGTCACCGGAACCAGCTACGGGACCGATGAGCGCAGCGATGTGGCGCTGCGGATCCTGGCCGACCACGGCCGGGCGCTCACCGCGCTCATCGGCGACGGCGTGGTTCCATCCAATGAGGGTCGCGGGTACGTGCTGCGCCGGCTCATCCGGCGGGCGGTACGCCATGCCTGGAGCCTGGGCGCTGAGAACCTCGTCACTCCGGCTCTGATCGAGGCGACCGTAGCGGTGATGGCGGAGCCGTACCCGGGTCTGGCCGGGAGCCGTGAAGGCATCATCGAGATGGCCGAGCGTGAAGAGGTTCGTTTCCGCAGGACGCTGCAAGGCGGCTTTGGTCTGCTCGGTGAGGAATTGGAGGCCCTGCCCGCCGGCGGGGTGCTCCCGGGGTTCGTGGCCTTCAAGCTTCACGACACCTACGGATTCCCGGTGGAGCTGACCGAGGAGCTGGCTGCGGAACGCGATATCGGCGTGGATAGGGCGGGATTTGATGCCGAGATGGAGAGGCAGCGCCAGCGGGCCCGGGCGGCGTGGAAGGGCGATCCCGATGAGCAGACGACCCAGGTGTACCGGGAGGTTCTTGAGCGGTCCGGCCCCACGGATTTTGTTGGATACGAGCACATACAAACGAGCGCGCGGGTGCTCAGCATCGTGCGCGATGGTGAAAGCATCGAGACCGCCGCGGAGGGCGAGGAGGTGGAGGTCTACTGCGATCGCACCCCGTTCTACGCCGAGTCGGGCGGCCAGGTGGGAGATCGCGGCAGCATCGTGACCGAGACTGGGCGGGGTCGGGTGAACGACACCCAGTTGGCCGTTCCCGGGCTGCACGGACACCGGGTCAAGGTCGTGTCGGGAGCCATCCGGGTGGGCCAGGACGTCATGCTCGAGGTGGAACCGGATCGACGCGAACGAATCCGCAAGTCGCACACCGGCACTCACATCCTTCACTGGGCGCTGCGCAACGTCCTCGGCTCCCACGTGCAGCAGGCGGGCTCGCTGGTGGAGGCGGGGCGCCTGCGCTTCGATTTCAGCCACTACGACGCCCTCGGCAGCGAGGAGCTCGCAGCCGTTGAGCAGGCGGCCAGCGACCGGGTCATCGAGAACGCCACGGTGACTTCCTATGAAGTGACACGCGAAGAGGCAGAGGAGATGGGCGCTCTGGCCTTCTTTGGGGACAAGTACGGCGATCGAGTGAGAGTGGTCCAGGCCGGTTCGTACTCGAGGGAGCTGTGCGGCGGCACGCACGTGCCCGCTACGGGCCAGATCGGTCCGATCGCCATCGTGGGCGAGTCTTCGATCGGAGCCAACCAGCGCCGGATCGAGGCCTACACGGGATCCACCGCCTATCGGTACATGAGCGACCTGCGCGCTGAGCTGATGAGCGCTGCCGAACATCTCAGGGTCGGTCCCGGTTCGGTGGCGGAGGCGGCCAAGAAGCTGGTGGAGCGGGTCAAGGAGCAGGAGGTTCGCATCGAGAGGTTCGAGGCACAAGGACGATCGCAGGTGGCCGGAAGCATTGCCGAGGGAGCAGAGAGCATCGGCAAGGCGCGACTCGTCGTGAGCGAAGCGCCGGGAACGAGCCCGGACGAGCTGAGGGTGCTGTCGCTGCAGGTCCGCGATCTCCTCGGCTCCGGTGTGGTGGTACTCGGCTCGGAGCGTGAGGGCAAGGCAGCTCTGGTGGTGGCCGTCAGCAAGGATCTGGTGTCCAGCGGGGTTTCGGCAGCCGAGGTGGCCGTGCCGGCGGCACGCATTCTAGGAGGCGGGACCAGCCGGGACGCCGAACTGGCCCAGGCTGGGGGCCCCCAGGGCGAACGGCTCCAGGAGGCACTCGAGGAAGCGAAGGCGCAGGGCCGCAGCGCGCTGGGGAAGTAACCATGGGCAGGATCCTCGGTCTCGACCCCGGCACCCGGCGCATCGGAGTGGCGGCAAGCGATACTCGCCAGGTGACCGCCCAGCCCCGGGCCGCGCTGGACGCGGTGGCTCCGGACCTCATGGAGCGGATCGCCGCGTTGGCTCGCGAGGTGGAGGCAGAGCGCATCGTGGTGGGTCTGCCCCTCGGCCTCGACGGCAGCGAAGGCGCGGCGGCGTTGGCGGCCCGAGACTTTGCGGCACGGGTGGGCGAGGCGACCGGTCGGCCCGTCGATCTCTACGACGAGCGCTTCAGCACCGTGACCGCGGAGCGGGTGCTCGTCGAGGCCGGGCTGCGCCGCAGCCGCAGACGCCGCGTTCGTGACGGTGTTGCTGCGGCGGTATTCCTACAGGCCTACTTGGATGGGAGACGATGAGCAATCCGTCCAGACGTCCCCGGTACGGCCCCGAGGAGGGTGAGGATCACTGGGTGCACACCTCGCTGCGAGTGCTGGGCGCGGTGGCGCTGGTGGTCGTGCTGTTTGGAGGCGCCTACATCGGAGTGAAGCTGCTCGCCGACCGGGTGAACGACGCTCTCGGCGGTAGCACCGGCACCACGGTAGAGCCGGGGCTGGCCGTCGTGTTTGTCATCGAGCCCGGGACTCCGGCGGCCAATATCGCCGAGGAGCTGGAGGAGCTGGGGGTCATCGACTCGGCCGGCGACTTCCAGAGAGCCGTCACCAACAGGAATGCCTCGGATCGGTTGCAGGCCGGCAGGTACACGCTGCAGACGGGCATGGATGACGACGACGTCATCGATCTGCTGCTGGAGGGCCCCGTAGAAGAGGAGTACGTGATCACGGTCATCGAAGGGCTCAGGGTCTCCGAGACGCTGAGTTCGATAGCCGACCAGACCGATTTCACCTTCGAAGAGCTGAGCGCGGCGCTGCTCGACGGTTCCGTGACCTGTGATCTGCTGCCGGGTGAGCCGGAGAGCCTGAGTGACTGGGAGGGCCTGCTTTTCCCCGACACCTATGAGATAGGCCGCAACTTCACCGCCGAGGACGTGCTCAACCTGCTCACCGAGACCACCGAGGCCAGAGTGGCCTCGGTGAGCTGGGGGTACTTGGCCGATCTGGGCCTGACCCCGTACGACGGGATCATCATCGCGTCGATGATCGAGGAAGAGGCCAAGCTCGACGAGGACAGGGCCAAGATCGCCAGCGTCATCTACAACCGGCTCGGGCTCGACATGCTGCTCCAGATCGACGCCACCGTGATCTATGCCCTCGGCGGTCCTCCCGAAGGGGGGCTCACCATCGATGATCTCAGCGTCGATTCGCCGTACAACACCTATCTGTACAGGGGATTGCCGCCGACGCCGATCTCCGGCGTCCGGCTCGCCTCGCTGGAGGCGGCGGCTTCTCCGGAGGAGACCGACTACATCTACTACGTCCTCATCAACGAGGACGGGGGCCACGCCTTCACCGACGACTACGACGACTTCCTCGTGCTGGTGCAGCAGGCGAGGGACGCCGGGCTCATACCGTGAGGCTTGTGCTTCTGGGTGATCCGGTGGGGCACTCCAGGTCACCGGCTATTCACAACGCCGCGCTGGCCGCCGTGGGCATCGAAGGCCGGTACACGGCGCGCCGGGTCGACGAGCAGGGGGTGTACCTGGCCTGCTCCGAGATTCGTGCCGGCAACCTGCACGGCGCCAACGTCACCATGCCCCACAAGCTGGTGGCGGCTGCAGCAGCAGACCGGCTGTTTCCGGCGGCGGAGCGCAGCAGAGCGGTGAACACGTTTCTTCTCGAAGATGGGGAAGTGGTTGGTGAGAACACCGACGTTGGCGGCCTGCTGCGGGCTTGGGATCGTGCGGATCTGCCTCATCACGTGCCGGTGCTGGTGCTGGGTGGCGGTGGGGCGGCTGCCGCCGCCTTTGTTGCGCTGGAGGGCGCCGCTCTGAACGTGGCCACGCTGCCTGCGGGCGACGGCACCAAGCTGGCGGAATCGCTGGGTGTGGAGGCTCGTGAGGTGCCTTGGGGCCAGGTGATCGACGGCGCCGTCGTGGTCAACGCCACACCTCTCGGCATGGCGGGCGAGAGCCTGCCGCCCGGTATTGTGGAAGCTGCCGCCGGCCTCTTTGACCTTCCGTACGGCCCGGAGACGACCCGCGCCGTGGAAACAGCCCGCAACTCCGGCATTCCGGTGGCCGACGGCATCGACCTTCTGGTGGCTCAGGCCTCGCTTTCGTTCACCTTGTGGACCGGACTCGAGGCGCCTCTAGCGACCATGGAATCCGTCGCCCGGGCGTAACTGCTCAAGCGTCCTCGCTGGTGTGCCGAATCCCTCACGAAAGCCAGTGGAATCGCGCCCAAGGGAGACCCAGTGGCCGGTGAAGGCGAGCACATCGGCGTCATGCTGCTCGAAGAGGGTCTGCTGACCCGAAACGACCTCGAGCGTGCGGCCGGCATACAAGCTGAATCAGGCGGGCCACTCACGAGGATCCTCGTTGAGGAACATATCGTCGCCGAGGCCGATCTCGTGAAGACACTGGCTCGTCACATCGGCATCGAGTACGTCGACTTGGCCGAGATCGCCATCGACCCGGCGGCGGCGGCTCTAGTGCCGGAGTCGCTGGCGCGCCGGTACTCGGTTATGCCCATCGGATTTGACGGCGACCGGCTTGTTGTGGCCATGGCCGATCCCGGCAACGTCCTGGTCATGGACGACCTGCGCGCGGTCACCGGCCTCCACGTGGTCCCGCGGATCTCCACCCGCAGCGGCATCGAGGATGCAATTCGCCGGTCGGGCCGTTTCGATGATTCCGTCGACGATCTTGCCGACTTGGTGGCCGATGGCGGCGATACGATCGAAGAGGATCTCTCCGCCATCGAAGCCGCGGTGGAAGAAGCGCCGGTGGTCAAGCTGGTCAACACGCTCATCAGCCGGGCGGTGAACGAGAGGGCCTCCGACCTTCACATTGAGCCGGGGGAGCGCGACCTGCGAGTTCGTTTCCGTATCGACGGAGTGCTCCACGAGGTCATGTCGACGCCGCGGTCGGTGTCGGGAGCCGTGGTGAGCCGGCTCAAGATCATGGCCGATCTGGACATTGCCGAGCGCCGCGTGCCCCAGGACGGCCGGGTGAGCCTGCGGGTTGCCGGACGCCAGATCGATCTGCGTGTTGCCACACTGCCCACCATCTACGGGGAGAAGGTCGTCATCCGCGTGCTCGACAAGGACGACGCCATCCTCGACCTGAAGGATCTGGGGTTCCTGCCGTACAACCTCGAGCGCTTTGCCCAGTCCTATACAAAACCCTATGGCGCCATCCTCGTCACCGGGCCGACCGGCTCCGGCAAGACGACGACGCTGTACTCCACGCTCAATATCGTCAACCAGCCGGACCGGCACATCATCACCGTTGAGGATCCCGTCGAGTACCGGCTTCCCGGCGTCATTCAGGTTCAGGTCAACCGCAAGGCCGGGCTTTTTTTCGCCACTGCCCTCAAGTCGATCCTGCGTTCCGACCCCGACGTTGTGCTCGTCGGTGAGATCCGCGATGTGGAGACGGCGAAGACGGCGGTGGAGGCGGCGCTCACCGGGCACCTCGTGCTCAGCACCCTACATACCAACGATTCCTCATCGAGCATCGGCCGCCTGGTGGACATGGGTGTCGAGGCCTATCTGGTGGCGTCGTCGCTCGACTCGATCATCGCGCAGCGCCTGGCCCGGAGGCTTTGTGACCACTGCCGCCAGGGCCACGAGGTGACGCCCGAGATTCTGTCGCAGATGGGCCTCGGTCCGGACCAGGAGCCTTTTACGGTGTACGAGGCCGTCGGCTGCAAGGCCTGCGCCGGCACCGGCTACCACGGCCGCCTTGCCATCAACGAGGTGCTGCTGGTGGGCGAGGAGATCCAGCGGATGGCCGTCGAGCGCCGGCCCTCGGACGAGATCAAGAAGATCGCCGTCGAGCAGGGCATGTTGACCCTGCGCCAGGACGGCATGGAGAAGGTACGACTCGGCTTCACAACGCTCGAAGAAGTGTTGAGGGTGGTGGTCTAGTGGTTGATTCCACGATGATTCGTCAGTTGGGGCAACTGCTCGTCGATCGGGAGATCCTCACCGCCGGCGACTTCGATGAAGCTCTGGCTGCCGCCGACAGCATGGGCGGGCATCCGGTGCGGGTTCTCATGGAGAAGCACCGCGTCGATCCGGAGGTGATGCTCGAACTGGTGGCCGAGCGCCTCGGCATCGCGTACTTCGATTCGAAGAAGGGTCCGGCACCGGAACCCGAGGCCATTGGTCGGATCCAGCGCTCTGCCGCCTTGAAACACACCGCACTTCCTCTTCGCTTCGAGAAGCCGGACCGTCTCCACGTGGCGATGCCTGATCCTCTCAATGAAAAGAAGGTGGCGCATCTCGAGAGGCTGTCCGGGTGTCGGGTGGTGCCGGTGATCGGGCGTCGGCAGACCCTGGAGGAGTTGCTCCTTGTCGTCTATGCGGCAGCACCCGGAGCGCCCGCTGAGGGCGCCCTGGAGGTCGAGCAGCGCATCTGGGCTGGCTATCACATCAACGAATTGCTGGAAATCCTGCTCGATATCGGCGGATCCGACTTGCACCTCACCGCCGGATCACCTCCACAAGTGCGCCTCCACGGTCAGCTGCAGGTCCTGAAGGGCTACGAACGGCTGACCCCGGAGCAGCTGCGGACCATGATCTTCAGCATCCTTACGGGACGGCAGCGGGAGAAGTTCGAGAACAATCTCGAATTGGACTGCTCGCACCCGGTGCCGGGGAAAGGCCGTTTTCGGGTGAACGTGTTCCTGCAGCGCGGTTCGGTGGGGGCGGTGCTCCGCGGCATCCCCGAAGAGATCCACTCCCTCGAGGAACTCGGCATCCCGTCCGTCGTCGCTGAGTTCGGCCGGTCGGCACGGGGCCTGGTGCTGGTCACCGGCGCCACCGGGCAGGGCAAGTCGACGACCCTGGCCTCGATCGTCGACCTCATCAACCGCACCCGGGCGGTTCACATCATGACCGTCGAGGACCCCATCGAGTTCATGCATCGCCACAAGCGTTCACTTATCAATCAGCGTGAGGTGGGGTCGGACACGCCGTCGTTTGCCTCTGCCCTCAAACACGCCCTCCGCCAAGATCCCGACGTCATCTTGGTGGGTGAGCTGCGCGACCTGGAAACCATCGAAACCGCGCTCACTGCCGCCGAGACGGGTCACCTGGTCTTTGCCACCCTTCACACGCAGGACGCCCCCGGCTCGGTGGAGCGGATTATCGATGTGTTCCCGCCACACCAGCAGCAGCAGGTGCGGGTGCAGCTGGCCAGCAGCCTCCAGGGTGTGGTCTCGCAGTTGTTGCTGCCGAGGATAGATGGGGGCGGCAGGGTGGCTGCCGTGGAGGTCCTCGTGGCTACGCCGGCGGTACGCAATCTGATTCGTGAGGGCAAGGTGCACCAGATCCGCAGTTCCATGCAGGCCGGGGGTCAGCACGGCATGCAGACCATGGAGCAGTCGCTGGCTCAGCTGGTCCAGGCCGGGCGCATCTCAATGGCGGTGGCCACTGAGGCGACGGCTTACATTGACGAGCTCATGAAACTGCTTGGAGGTCAGCACAAATGAGCACGGCCACCATCTTCGACTATCGGGTGCGCGATCGCTCCGGGACCATCCGGTCGGGGTTCATGGACGGGTCCTCGGCGGCAGCCGTCGCCAAGACCCTGCGCGACAAGGGTCTCATTCCGTTGGAAGTGTCGGCCAGGAGGACCTCGGCGCTCGATAAGGAGATGAAGATCCCCGGCTTCGGCAAGCGCATCAAGTCGAAAGACGTTGCCTTGTTCAGCCGGCAGCTGGCCACCATGGTGAACTCCGGCCTCACCCTGGTGCGGGCCCTGAGTGTCCTCGAGGAGCAGGTGGAGACCCCGCTGCTCGCCGATGTGGTCGCCCAAGTGCGAACCAAGGTCGAGCAGGGCTCGAGCCTCTCGTCGGCCCTCGCCGAACACCCGAAGGCATTCAACCATCTCTACGTCGCGATGATCCAGGCGGGCGAGGTCGGCGGTGCCCTGGACGAGACACTGGTGCGGCTCGCCGACACGCTGGAGGCCGGGGTGCGGCTTCGCTCCAAGGTGAAATCGGCCATGGCTTACCCGGTTGTTGTGTTCATGCTCATAATCGGGATCGTCACCGCCATGCTCGTTTTTATCGTGCCCGTCTTCAAACGGATGTACGAGGACCTGGGCGGAAGTCTGCCCATGCCGACCCAGACGCTGATCAACATCTCCGGTTTGCTCACCAGGCTGTGGTGGCTGTTCCTGCTCATGACGATCGGGGCGGTCGTCGGATGCCGGCGCTGGATCGCCACCGAGAGAGGACGCCGTACCTGGGACGGCATCAAGCTGCGAATCCCCATCTTCGGCAAGCTGGTGTGCAAGGTCGCCATCAGCCGGTTTGCCCGCACGTTTTCGGTGCTCACCCGCACCGGCGTTCCCGTGCTCCAGGCACTCGATATCGTTTCGGTCACCGCGGGCAACACCATGGTCGCCGATGCGTTGGGGGACGTGGGCGCCTCGGTGAAGCGAGGTGAGCCGCTGGCGGCGCCGCTGCAGAGGCACGAGGTGTTCCCGCCGATGGTGACTCACATGATGGCGGTGGGAGAGGAAACCGGGGAGCTCGATACCATGCTGGCCAAGGTCGCCGACTTCTACGACCAGGAAGTCGAGGACTCGGTTGCCGCCATAACCAGCCTCATCGAGCCGCTGCTGATCATCATGATGGGTATGGCCGTCGGCGCCATTCTCATCTCCCTGTATCTGCCGATGTTCAACATCGCCAAGCTCATCCAGTAAGTAGTCCCTAAATGGCCCTCAAGGGAATCCTGCGCGGGACCGATGACTTCGACGGACCGAGATTCGGTTCCATGAGGCCCATCAGGAGGTTCTCAATATGATGAAAGCCATCCGGCGGCGGTTGGCTTCGGACGAGGGCTTCACGCTCATTGAGTTGATGGTCGTAGTGATGATCATTGCAGTTCTCATCGCTATCGCCATTCCCTCGTTCCTTGGCTTCCGCAGGTCCGCACAGGATCGTTCGGCGCAGAGCGATCTACGCAACGTAATGGTGGCAGAGAAGGCGTTTTGGCTTGAAGCCGGCGACTATACGGATACGGCGAGTGACATCACCGATCTGGAACCCAACGCCGTTCTCAACGCTGACCCTGCCCTCGGTGTGTATCTCGATCTGCCCGCAGCGTCCTCCGATGTTGTCTGCATCGTCCGGACTGCCGCTTCCGGCAACACCTGGTCTATCTGGGAGAGTTCGACGGACGGCACCTATTACGGCGAGGCCGATCTATCAGGGGCCGACTGTCATGCCACCCTGGTAGCTCTCCAGGCCGCCGTGGATCCCGACTTTGTGCAGACGGGCTTCCCGTAAGCCACGCGTAGCGGTGTAAGTGGGGCGGGTCCTCGGACCCGCCCCACTTTTCTGTCGGCGAATCCACTGGTCGTGGTCAATTGATCCTCCCGCCACCACAAGCACGGCGTGGGTTGTCGATTCCGCGGGCTCGATTCCGTACCCTGAGGGGCCCGTGATGCGGGTAAAACCGAGGCTAAGGAGATCCTTTGAACTGGGCGGTTGTCGGCGCGGCCGTCGGCGGATTGGTGATCGGCTCATTCCTCAACGTTGTGGCCTATCGAGTGCCCCGAGGCATGTCGGTGATGCGGCCTGGTTCGGCCTGTCCATCGTGCCGGCATCGGATCCGAGCCCGGGACAACATACCGGTGCTGTCCTGGATACTGCTGCAAGGGCGCTGCCGCGATTGCAGCAGCCGCATATCGGTGCGCTATCCAATCGTCGAAGCCGGCACCGGTGCTCTCTTTGCCGCCGTCGCCGCCATCATGGGACCGGCGTGGGTACTGCCCGCCTATCTGTGGTTCACCGGCGTAGTCGTGGTGCTGACGCTCACCGATCTTGATGAGCTGTGTATCCCGAATCGCATCCTGTTCCCCGGGATCATTGTGGGCAGCGTGCTCCTGGCGGGGGGAGCGCTGCTCGACGGCGAGCCGTGGATAGCCCCAGCACGGGCTCTCGCCGGCGGCGCGGCCTACTTCGGTTTTCTGCTCGTTGTGGCCCTGGTGGCGCGCGGTGGTTTCGGGTTTGGCGATGTCAAGCTGGCCTTTTTGCTGGGGGAGTTCCTGGCCTATCGCTCTTGGGAGACGCTGGCAGTGGGGGTCTTTGCCGCGTTTCTGTTCGGGGGATTGGCCGCTCTGGGCCTACTGGCGGCGCGACGGGTAGCGCGCAAGGACCTGATCGCTTTCGGGCCAGCTCTGGTTGCAGGTGCCTTTCTCGCCCTCGCCATTGCCGAGACCGTGGCCGATTGGTACCTGGGGTGACGACCATACGCGCGTGATCCGGGCGCGCTGCGTGTTCCCCTGCGGCGGTGAAATGCTTGGCCCCGCGCGCGCCCGGGTGTAGCCTCAAAGCTGACACACCTGTAGTTACAGGCGTGTGATCAAGTGAGGAGCCACCGCTTTATTGGTGGCCGTAGCGGAGGAATGGATGTCGATCGCTGTCGGCCTCGACATCGGCTCGGAGGCAGTCCGCGCCGCCGTCGTCGATACCGGTAGAGCGTCACCCGTGCTGCGGCGTTTTGCAGAGATGCCGCTGCCGCCGGGTGTCGTCGTGGCCGGGGATATCAACGACGAGGCTGCGGTAACCGAGGCGGTGTCTGCACTCTGGAAACGGCACCGGCTGCCGCGCAAGCGTGTGGTGGTTGGGGTGGCGAACCAGCGCGTCATAGTGCGCCAGGTCGACGTTCCGCATCTCGAAGAGGCCGAGCTCATCGAGGCACTTCCGTTCCAGGTCCAGGACGCCATTCCTATACCGGTCGAAGAGGCCGTGCTCGACTACGTGCCCCTCGAGGAGTACAACACGCCCGACGGCGATCTCATGCTGTCGATCCTCGTGGTGGCCGCTCCCCGCGAGATGGTGGAAGGTTTGCTGGCCGTGGCGCGCCGGTCCGGCCTGCAGGTGCAATGTGTCGATCTCCAGGCTTTTGGGCTGGTTAGGGCCGCTTTTGGGGCCGACCTCCTCCTCGGTGGCGACGGACCCCAGGGCCTGCTCGACATCGGGGCCTCCATGTCCCAGATCGTGGTCATTCGGGGCGGGATCTGCCGCTTTGTGCGCATCCTGCCCACCGGGGGCGACCAATTCACGGACGCCCTTGCCGCCGGGGTCTCCATCAGCCGCGAGGACGCCGAAGAGCTGAAACGTTCGGTCGGCGTTGCGCCCGAGGGTTTGCCCGAGGGCGACGACGAGGCCAGCGCCGCCTCCAGGATCCTCACCCGCACCGCCGATGCCCTCGTCGAGGAGATCAGGGGATCGGTGAATTATTACCTGACCCAGGCCGGGGAGCACTCGCTGAACCGGCTTGTGGTCGCCGGGAACGGTGCCCGCCTTCCCCACCTGGCCAACCGGGTGGCGCGAGCGCTGGGCACCCGGGTGGAGCCGGCTCGGGTGCTCGATCACGTGAGTGTCGGCCGGGTTCAGATGACGGAATCGCAGCTGCTCGAGCTGCAGCCGGTGCTGCCGGCCTCCGTGGGTTTGGCTCTTTGGGGGAGCTACATCGTGCCGCCGACGAATCGTTTTGCCCATGTCTCCGCGTAGGACGCTGCCATGAGACCGATCAACCTGCTCGCAGGCCTCAGCGAGAAGCAGCCCCGGCGGCTGCGGCCGCCGCTTGCCGCCACCAATCGGCGCCGGCGGGCGGGTTTCGCCATGTCTCCGCGTAGGACGCTGCCATGAGACCGATCAACCTGCTCGCAGGCCTCAGCGAGAAGCAGCCCCGGCGGCTGCGGCCGCCGCTTGCCGCCACCAATCGGCGCCGGCGGGCGGGTTTCGCCATGTCTCCGCGTAGGACGCTGCCATGAGACCGATCAACCTGCTTCCCGCCGGCATTGCCGAGGAGCGGAGCAAGCGGCGCCGGGTGTTTCTCGTCATCGCCGCCATCGCCGTCTACATCTTCGCCCTGGTTGTTGGTGTCTTCTACTGGAACACCAAAGTGGCAAACAAGGTCGCCGAGGTGGAGGCCCAGGAGCAGAGGAACGAGCAGGTCCGGCTTGAGATCGGTGCTTTGGGTGATGCCGGGGCCATCGTGGTGGAACTCGAAGCCAAGAGCGAGCTGGTGCGGACTGCCTTGGCGGGTGAGGTGGATTGGGGGTCGTTCATCAATGATCTGTCGGTGACGACACCGTCGACCGTGTGGCTGAACAACATGAACGGGGCGGCCACGGAGACCTCGGTGGGCGGTTTGCTGGCGCAGGTGTCGTTCAGCGGCAACGGCATAACCGGCTACGGCGACGTTTCGGCGTGGATTCGCAGCCTCGACTCGGTGGAGTATGTGAGCATCACCGGCGTCTGGGTTCCATCCGCCCAGCAAGAGCCGGGGCCACCGGTGCTCGTGACCTTCAACTCGACGGCGGTATTGACCTCGTACGCCGGCACCAACAGGATCGAAGCACTGATACCGGTCGTGGGGGATTCCTGAGATGCGGCGGCTTGCTGTACTCGTGACTCTTGGAGCGCTCTTGCTGGCGGTGGCCTGGTGGTTCCTTCTCATCTCGCCGCGCAACAACCGTATTGCGGAGGAGCAGAGGAAGCTGGATGCGGCTGTGGCCATGCACATCACGCTGCAGGCCCAGCTGGCGGAGCTGCAGGCGATCGATGAGGCGTCCGTCGAGTACCAGGCGGCGATCAGCAAGCTGGAGATGCTGATTCCTGAGAATCCCGAACTGGCCGACCTCATCGACCAGCTCGACGAGTTGGCCACGGCCGCCGGGGTGGATGTGCAATCGATGTCGCCGGCGGTGCCGGCGCTGCTGGCGGATTCGGACCTGCGGGCGATCAGCATCAGCCTGACCATCGACGCCGACTATTACTCGATAATCGACTTCCTTTCTCGGGTCATCGACTCCGACGACACCGACCGCCTCATCCGCGTCGACGCCATTGCCCTATCCTCGTACGAGGATGCACAGGGAGCGACGCGGCTGTCGGCCAGCGTGGCACTTCGTGCCTTCACCCGGAGCGATCTGCTGCCGATCGGGGAGCCGATACCCGTGGACGACGGCGTGATCCCCAGTGACGGCACCAATGGCGATGGCCCCGACGAGACACCGGAAGCCGGCGAGCCGGAGGCGACGTGAGCATGTCTGCAAGCGGCGCTAGACGTACTTTCCTGGCTGTGATCATCTCGCTGCTGCTGGTGGGCACGGCCGGAGTCTCGGTATGGCTCATGGCGTCGTCGGGAGTGTTCTCGCTTGGCGACGATCAGAATCTGCCGAGTGCGCCCGGAGCGGGGCCGTCGGCGGTGGAGACGGCCGACGACCCACTGCCCTTCTACGGCGGCGCGGTGTATGCCCCCCGTGACCCCTTCGAGCCGCTGGTCACGACGGCGACGACGGTGCCCGGCGCCA
>CAZTJO010000020.1:2375-2454 GCA_964614095.1 uncultured Acidimicrobiia bacterium | reverse complement strand
CCACCACGGTGCCCGGCGCCACCACCACCACGGTGCCCGGCGCCACCACCACCACGGTGCCCGGCGCCACCACCACCAC
>CAZTJO010000020.1:0-2275 GCA_964614095.1 uncultured Acidimicrobiia bacterium | reverse complement strand
CCACCACGGTGCCCGGCGCCACCACCACCACGGTGCCCGGCGCCACCACCACCACCCAGGGCAATGTTCCCGACACCAAACGCATCACCCTGCTCGAGATCACCGTCGACGACGGTGTGTACACCGCTGTGGTCAGTGTGGACGACGTGACCTATACCGTCGGCGTCGGCGACACCTTTGCCGGCGACTTCAAGGTCATCAGCCTGGACAGCGACAGCGGCGTGTTCATGTACGGCGACAACGTGTTCACCCTGTCGGTGGGCCAGTCGATCGTCAAGTAGCGTCCTTCGGCGGCGGTACCATCTCGTCCATGTTGCGGTTTCTCACCGCCGGCGAATCACACGGGCCCGGCCTGGTCACCATTGTGGAGGGACTGCCCGGCGGGCTTGAGGTGACTCTGGGGGGGCTTGTCGCCGAGTTGGCGCGGCGCCGGGCCGGGCACGGCCGCGGTCGCCGTATGGAGATCGAGAACGACGAGATGGAGATACTCGGCGGCGTGCGGTTCGGGCGCACTTTGGGCAGCCCGGTGGCAGTCTTGGTGCGCAACACCGAATGGGCCGAATGGGAGGCGGAGATGTCCCCCCATCCCGGGGAGCCCTCGGCCCAGCTGACCACGCCGAGGCCGGGGCACGCCGATTTGGCCGGGATGCTCAAGTACAACACCCACGATGCCCGCGATGTTCTCGAACGCGCTTCGGCGCGGGAGACGGCGGCGCGTGTGGTTGCCGGCTACCTGGCCAAGAGGCTGCTCGCCGTCGCCAGAGTGCAGGTGCTCAGCCACGTGGTGGCCATAGGCGGCGTCGCCGCGCCGGAGGGAGCACGCCCGGGCCCAGACGACCTTGCCGCCATCGACAAATCTCCGGTACGGGCCTTCGACGCCGCCGCCGCGGCGGCGATGGTGGAGGAGATCGATAGAGCCCGCGCCGACAAGGACACACTTGGGGGCATCATCGAAGTGCTGGCCTACGGGGTGCCTGCGGGTGTAGGCAGTCACGTGCACTGGGACCGGCGCCTCGATGCCCGACTGGGGGCGGCCCTCATGTCCATTCCCGCCATCAAGGCGGTGGAGGCCGGCGACGGTGTGGAGACGGCGAGGCGGCGCGGCTCCGCAGCGCATGATGAGATCGGTTACGAGGAGGGGTTCTCTCGGGAGACCGATCGTGCCGGCGGTATCGAGGGCGGCATCAGCACCGGCGAGACCATCCGGCTGCGGGCGGCGATGAAGCCGCTCTCCACGCTGGGCCGTCCGCTCGGCACCGTCGATGTGGTGTCGAAAGAGTCCGACACGGCGTTTCGCGAACGCACCGACACCTGTGCCGTTCCCGCGGCCGGGGTGGTGGCCGAGAGTATGGTGGCGTTGACCCTGGCCGCCGAGATGCAGCGCATGTTTGGGGGGGACACGGTGGCCGATTTTGTGGGGGCGGTGGAGGCGTATCGCAGGCGCCTCGCCGCATTCTGAGTGTCGACCCTGTGGCTCGTTGGGATGATGGGATCGGGCAAGAGCACCGTGGGCCGGCTGGTGGCGTCGGGGACCGAGCGCCCCTTCCTCGACTTGGACACGTTGATCGAAACTGAAGCCGGCATGACCGTGCCCGAGATCTTTGCCTCCGAGGGTGAGGCCGGCTTTCGTCAACGTGAGGCGGCGGCGGTGGCGAAGACGGCCGGCGCCGCGGCGATTGTGGCCTGTGGCGGGGGTGTGGTACTGCGGGCGGGCAATGTGGAAGTCATGCGGGCCAACGGGGTCGTGATCTGGTTGGATGCGCCGGCGGGCGAGCTGGCCCGGCGGGTGGGCGACGGCGGCGGAAGACCGCTGCTCGACGACGGTGACATCGAGGTGACGCTGGAGCGGATTGCTGCGGAGAGGGAGCCGGCGTATGCGACCGCTTGCCATCACCGGGTCGAGACCGGGGGTGCCGTGGCGGAGCAGGTGGCGGAGGAGGTGAGGCGGCTGTGGAACGCTTCGAGGTAGCCGGAGTCTCCGAGGTTTTGGTGGGCCGCGGGCTGCTGGATGCAGCGGTGCTGCTCTCCGAGCGTCCGGGGCGGGCGAGTGTGGCGGTGCTGGCCCAGCCGTCTGTGGCGAAGCTGGGCCGGCGCCTGGTGCAGGAGATACGCCGGGCCGGAGTGGCGGCCGAGGTGCGGATCCTTCCCGATGGTGAGGCGGCAAAGACCATGGCCGTGGTTGAGGACGTGTACCAATGGCTCACCTCTGTGGACTTCAAACGCGGGGACACCGTGATCGGCGTCGGAGGTGGCGCCCTCACCGATGTAGCCGGGT
>CAZTJO010000019.1:0-35716 GCA_964614095.1 uncultured Acidimicrobiia bacterium | reverse complement strand
GTTGTCGCCGACCACCCACAAAGAGACGCCGCCGGCCCGGCCCACGGTGTCGCGCAGCCGGCCCACCAGGACATCATCGATGCCGGCAGAGTCGAGCGGCGTCGGCACTCTGTCCTGCCACAGCTGGACACCCGGTGCCGCTTCGATCAGCTCTGCCGCCTCCAGCGCGTCAAGGGCCCGGCCAAACCATGCCGACACAGACATGCCGTGCCCGGTCACCACCGGAACTCGCACACATGTCGGCTCCACGGCGATGTCGCGAGCCTCGAGGATCTTCCTCGTCTCGTTGACGAGCTTCCACTCTTCACCGGTGTAACCGTTCTCGGCCATGTCACCGGCCAGCGGCAACACATTCCAGCCGATGGGGCGGGCATAGAAGTCGCCTCCTGGGTCCTTCCATCCGCCACCACGAAGGGCCTCGATATCCTTGCCCAGCTTCTCGTTCTCTGTGGTCAACGTATCGATGCCGATCTGGCCGCTTCCTGAGACCGACTGGTACGTACTCACCGTCATGAACTCCAGGCCGCCGCCACGATGCAGCGGCGCCACCGCCATGAGCAGCGCCATCGTGGTGCAGTTTGGGTTGGCAATGATGCCCTTGTGGCGGCTCACCGCGTGATCGTTCACCCCGGCGACCACCAGCGGCACATCGGGCTCCATGCGCCAGGCCGAAGAGTTGTCGACCACAACGGCGCCGGCCTCGGCAAAACGGGGGGCGTGCTCGAGCGAGCGAGCACCGCCGGCCGAGAAGAGGGCAATCTCAAGGCCCCCGGGATCGGCGGTGGCCAGATCCTCCACCGTGACCTCACCCCACAAGGTCTCCACGACCTTTCCCGCCGAGCGCGCCGATGCCAAGAGGCGCAACTTGCCAACCGGGAATGAGCGCCGTTCCAGCGTGGCGATCATCTCCCGCCCCACCACGCCCGTGGCGCCGACAACGGCAACCGCCAGGTCAGTCAACGGTTCTTCCCATCAGCGGCGGCTCAAAAACCTCGTGCAATCGCCGCACCGCCTCCTCGACACGGTCCTCCGACACTACGCACGACACCCGAACCGGTGATGTTGAGATCATCTCGATGTTGATGCCAGCCTCGGCCAGCGTCGAGAACATAAGAGCAGCAATACCCGGGTGCGAACGCATGCCTCCGCCCACAATCGCCACCTTGGCGATGCCCTCCTGGGAATCGACGCCGGCGGCACCGATCTCAGCGACCAGGCTCTCGGCGATCCCTATCGCTGAGGCCAGATCCCGGCGAGGGACGGTGAAGCTGACATCGGCCACCCCCTCCGAGCTGACATTCTGCACGATCAGGTCCACCACAATCCCTGCCTCGGCCAGAGGCTGGAAGATCCGCGCCGCCACCCCGGGGCGGTCGGGAACCCCAAACACCGTCACCTTGGCCTCGGAAACGTCATGAATGACTCCACTGACCACCGGCTGCTCCATTGCGCTGTCTCTCACCCAGGTCCCCTCTCCCTCGTGGAACGACGAACGTACGTGCAGGGGAACGTTGAACTTACTGCCGAACTCGACCGACCGCAGCATGAGCACACCCGCGCCCGCCCCCGCCATCTCCTGCATGACCTCAAAGGAGACCTCGTTCAGCTTGCGCGCCTCGGGCACAACCCGCGGATCGGCGGTGAACACGCCGTCCACATCGGTGTAGATCTCACAGGAGTCGGCTCCTAGATAGGCCGCCATGGCCACCGCGGAGGTATCCGATCCCCCGCGGCCCAAGGTGGTGATCTCCTTGTCGATCTCGGAAACACCCTGAAACCCAGCGACGATGACAACGCTGCCCGCAGCCAGGCAGTCGTCGACGCGAAAGGCGCGCACATCCCTGATCTTCGCCTTGCCGTGGGCCGAGTCGGTCACGATTCCCGCCTGAGAGCCGGTGAGGCTGACGGCCTCCACGCCGAGATCCGCAATAGCCATCGCCAGCAGGGCCATAGACACCCGCTCTCCCGCAGTGAGCAGCATGTCCATCTCACGAGCATGGTCGTTGGAACTGACCTCTTTGGCCAGGCGCACCAAATCATCAGTGGCACCACCCATTGCCGACACAACAACAACCACGTCGTTTCCAGCGTGTTTTGTCTCGGCGACCCGCCGCGCCACGGCACGAATCCGCTCGGCCGATCCCACCGAGGTTCCGCCGTACTTCTGAACGATCACTGCCATGGGCGACAGAGTTTACCCCTGCCGCCGCCACCCCCAGATACACCCGATCGCCGCCCCACACTGCCGGAAGAACGGCCTCCACACACCTATAAGGAAACTCAAAGACGCAGTTCTACAGGAGGCCCACAAGCCGACCGATACCTGGCAAGACAATGATTAGCAGTCAAAGCGCCGGCACCAGGAGGCCCCGGGGGCCGTCGACCGTGCCCGTTTCCTACGATGCCATCAGACGCCTCTACCAGCTCTTCCGGCTGGTCGGGGCCGCTCTTCTGCTGGCCATTGCCGTTTTCGCCATGTCGAACGGCATCAATCACGCCGAGATCAAGGTGGGAGCCATGGCCTTGCTCGTCGTCGATGCCGCTTGGCGCCTGCGCTGGGGCCGCACCGCCCTCCCTTCGCTGGTCATCGATGTTGTCCTCATCGGGGGCAGCGCCGGTATCGCCCACCAAGTCGACGGGCCCCTCGTCATCTTCGCCGCCTACCTGGCCACGGCCGCCATCCTCCTGCTGACATCGCGCCAGACCCTCACCCTTCTGACCGCGGCGGCGGCGGTGGCGGCGGTCCGCACCTCGTTGACCCCTCATATCTACCGCTTCGATTCCATGGCCGATGCACTGCAATGGGCCGAAACCTGCGTCTATCTCACCGCCCTCACCATGGTCCTCCTAGCCGGGGTGAGAGAGATACGTGCAGCACACGACCGCCACACAGCAATACTCGAGTCGGAGCGGCGCACATCGGCCATGAAAAACCAATTCGTCACGATGGTCAGCCACGAGCTGCGTACTCCCCTCACCAACATCGCCGGTTTTGCCTTCACCGTCAACGAGATGTGGCGCGACATCGAGCCCGCCGAAGTCGACGATTTTCTCGCCATCATCTGCGACGAGACCAACAACCTGCGCGAGATCATCGACAGGGTGCTGCTGGTACCACGGCTGGAGGCCGGCCGTCTCACCCTCGAGCCCACCGACTTCCCTCTGCGTCCCGTCGCATATCGCGCCGCCGACCAGCTCTTCCCCAAAGGCGGCGACAAATCGGCGAGCGTCGCGGTGACCGGAAATGTCTACCTCCGCGCCGACCCCAACCGTGTCGCTCATGTACTGCGCAACCTCCTCGAAAACGCCCGCAAGTACGGCGGCGACCGTGTTGGAGTTGATGCCGTCGCCCGTAAGGAGGGCTGGGAGATCATCGTGGCCGACAACGGGCCTGGGGTACCCGAACGAGACCGCGAACGGATCTTCGGGCGCTTCGAACAACTGGAACAAGGCGACACCAGAACCAGCACCGGCATGGGACTGGGACTTACCATCAGCCGACTGCTGGTCGAGGCCATGGGAGGGGACATGTGGTACGAGCCCGGCTTCCCGGTCGGAGCCCGCTTCTGCTTCAGGCTTCCGGCCGGAGTGGCCCCCGCTCTGTCAACCGGCGAGGAAGAGCCGATTGCCCTGGATTCGAAGACCTCCGCTGGCGTCCAGGCCCCCTAGGACTCAAACTCTTCCGAGCCCACGCTCCACCCTGATGCCGCCGGTGTCGGGCGCGCCACAAACGGCGCCTGCACCGGCCGGGGACGGCCCGAAAGCGCCCAGAGACCGCGGTCGGGCCGTTGCGGAGGTGCCGCCAACGCCTCCCACTCCTCTTCGACAAGCCGGGCCACCGCAGCGAGGATCGCCGCCGCCTCCATAGGTCCGGCACCGCCGGCGATCTTGATCTCAGGACTCATTCGATCTCCACAAGTTCGATGAGAGTACCCGCAAAACCAGCGGGATGGACAAAGGCGATGCGCCTGCCTCCACCCCCAATCCGAGGCTCCCTGTCGATCAACTCAGCCCCCTCGGCCTGCAAATGGGCCAAGGCGGCAATGATGTCGGGAACCGCAAATGCGATGTGATGCAGACCCTCGCCTCGCCGTTCGAGGAAGCGGCCCACCGGTGTATCCGCGGCCAGGGGGCACAGCAGCTGCACCTGTGATCCCCCGGCAGGGATCATCACCTCCTCGACACCCTGCTCGACAACAACCTCCCGGCTGGTCGGCTCCACACCGTAGAGGCGGCGGAAACGTCCGACGGCTTCGTCCAGGTCACCGACGGCAATGGCGATGTGATCGAGATTGAGAAGCAGCATGTTTGGCCCCTTGCTGGGCTCGGAGAAGGGTACCCACTCGCCGTCCCACGGCGGCCGGCGCACGGCACCCGCTCGGTAGCCCGGTACGCTTCTCCCCCCACCAGAAAGGGAGGTTCCATGGGCTCCGTGATCACGTCGATTGCCCGCACGCCCCTCGGGCGCTTTGGCGGCGTCCTCCTTCCTCTTAACGCCGCCGACCTGGGGAGCGCCGCCATCGCCGCCGCACTCGAACGGGCCGGGCTGCCGCCCGATCAGGTCGACGAGGTCCTCTTTGGACACGTGATCCAAGCCGGGTCCGGCCAGATCAGCTCACGCCAAGCAGCCCACGGCGCCGGGGTTCCCCTGACCACACCTGCCACCACCATCAACAAGGTATGCCTCTCCGGAATGACCTCCATTGCGCTCGCGGACAAGGACATCCGCCTCGGCGAAGCCACGTTTGTCGTCGCCGGCGGGATGGAATCGATGAGCAACGCTCCATACCTGGCACCCAAAGCCCGCTGGGGAGCGCGTTTGGGCTCGACCGAGCTGGTCGACGGTATGGAAATCGACGGCCTCTTCTGCGCTTTCGACCGCTGCATGATGGGCGAAACCTCGGACCGCATGAACATCAAGCTCGGCATCGGCCGGAAGGAGCAGGACGAGTGGGCCGCCCAAAGCCATCGGCGTGCCGCCGAAGCCTCGGAGTCCGGCGCCTTTGCCGAGGAGATAGTCCCCGTTGAGGTTCCGCAGCGAAAGGGGGATCCGGCCCTTGTCGCCACCGATGAGGGCATCCGCCCCGATTCGACCGCCGAGGCCCTCTCCCGCCTACGGCCCGTCTTCCTCGACGACGGGACCATCACCGCGGGCAACGCTTCACAGATCTCCGACGGCGCCGCCGCACTGGTGGTGGCCGAGCGTGCCGCCGCCGAGGCCGCCGGCATGCCGGTGCTCGCCGAGATCCTCTCCTACGGCCAGGCAGCCGGGCCCGATGCCTCTCTCCACGAGCGTCCGGTGCAGGCCCTCACCGCAGCCCTGGACAGAATCGGCATGAAGCCCGTCGACCTCCGGCTGGTCGAGATCAACGAGGCCTTCGCCGCCGTTGCCCTCTGGTCGACACGCCTCCTGGGCCTCTCTCCCGAAACGGTCAACGTCAACGGCGGCGCCGTGGCTCTAGGACATCCGCTCGGCGCCACCGGTGCCCGCATCGTCGTCACCCTCATCAATGCCCTTCGGCGCGCCGGCGGCGGCATCGGTGCGGCCACCCTTTGCGGCGGTGGCGGTCAGGGAGATGCCCTGATCCTCGACGTCGCCAGCTGAGACGGACCCGCCTTCCCTACGACTCCAGCCACCCGTCGTAGCGGGGTGCGACCGCGGCCCAATCGAAGGCTGCCACCAGTTGCCGAAGATGCTCGGTTACAGCCATCGTGTCGCCAACAACGGCGTCCCGCACCCGGCCGACGAGCTGCCGCGGCGAGCGGTAGAGGCAACGGTCCCGGAGATCCGGCGGGATCCGCTCCGGGTAAACGAGCCGATCGGGCAGTACCGGGAAGGCGCCGGCATACATGGCCTCCACCACCGAGACCCCAAAGTACTCCTGGCGAGCGGTGCTCACCACAACGTTCGATCGCCGCAGCACATCGCAGTACTCGTCCTCGGGTAGAAAGGCCGCCATCTCGACTCTTCTGCCCAGCCTCCCCACGGCATCCGCGTACTCGTCGCCCTGCTTCACAAACCGCTCCCCGGCGAGGGCCAGCCCGAAATCGACGTCCTCTGCGGCAAGCGCCACCATCGCTTCGAGGAACACCGCCGGGTCCTTGTCCGCATCCCAGCGATGATTCCACAACACCAGCGGGCGGCCGCCGGAGGTAGGTCGCGGCGGGTCGAGCCTCCGCAGATCGATACCCACCGGCAGCACCAGGGATTTCTCGGCGACCGCGGCCACGAGATGCTCATGACGCCGATCGGGAAACGAGTGCAGGAAGCCCGGCAGTGACTCAAACAGCGATCTCCGGTGGTACTCCGAGTTGAAGGCAACGGCGTCGGCGGCCAGCAACGAACTCCAGTTGACGAGCCCGTGGCCCGCCTCGGCCCGGGTCCGGCCCGCCGCCTGATAGGTGACTTGATTCTCGTGCATGTAGAGCAGCGCCGGGACGGTGCCTAGGCGCCGTCCCACCAGGCCCAGCAGACCGGCGAGATCGAGCATGCTTGTGGCCAAGATCACATCGGGCCGACCCACATCGGCCACGGCGGCCTCCAACTCCTCGGCGATGGTCACAAACCCTCCAGCCAGCCTCCATTTCCAGAAGCGGCCTTCGTGGCCGATCACATGGATCTCGTGCCTGCTGTGCCGGGCATAGCCTTCCGCCCACTGCCGGTGCGACCCGGTGAGGTACGGCTCAACCAGAAATACCCGCATCACGCCTACTCAGGCCCTACATCTCGCGACGACCGACGAGCGCCCGACCCAAAGTCAGCTCATCGGCATAGTCGAGATCACCCCCGACCGGGAGCCCGCTGGCCAGGCGAGTCACCCTCACCCCGAGCGGCTTCAGCAACTTGGCTAGATACAGGGCGGTCGTGTCACCTTCCACCGTTGGGTTGGTGGCCACGATGACCTCCTGAATCCCCTCGGCCTCGATACGCTCCATCAGCTGGCGCATACGAAGCTGCTCGGGACCGATCCCTTCAATCGGTGAGATGGCTCCCCCGAGCACGTGGTAGCGGCCCGAGAACTCCTGTGTCTTCTCGATGACCACGATGTCCTGCGCCCGTTCGATCACACACACGACGGAAACATCCCGCCGGAGATCTCGGCAAATGGAGCACTCCTCGGAGTCGGTGACGTTGAAACACCGCATACACAGCTGCACCCGGCGGCGCATGTCCACGATTGCTTCCGCCAGCCGGCCGGCATCCTCCTCCTCAATCTGGAGCAGGTGGAAGGCGAGGCGCTGGGCGCTTTTGCGGCCGATACCCGGCAGACGTGCCAGTTCGTCGATGAGCCGCTGCAACGGGGCCTCGAACATCAGCCGAACATCCCCGACAGGCCTTCGAGGCCCCCCAACGATTCCAGATCAATGCCCCCGGCCAGAGAACCCTTCACCGCTTCGGCCACCGCCTGAAGTGCCTGATTGACCGCAGCCACCACAAGGTCACCCACCAGCTCGGCATCGTCCGGATCGAGCACCGCCGGTTCGATGGTCACCGACACCACCTCGCCGTCCCCGCGGACAACGGCGGTGACAACACCTCCCCCAGCGGTCCCGCGGTACGTCTCCTCGGCAAGACCGGCTTGGCTCGCGGCCAGCTCGGACTGCATCTGCAGAACTTGGCGCATCATCTTCTCCATTTCGGGGCCGGCACCGCCCCGAAGTGAACCGCCCTGAGGCACGCGGCGAGGCTTGTTCGACATGAGTGCAAGCGTAGCCCGGGGCCGCCCTGCTCTCAGCCGGTCCCTACTCGTTGGAGACGACCTCGCCTCCAAGCTCACCGAGCACGATCGCGGTGGGATCCACCGCGCCTTCGCCGGCCTCCTCGAGCTGCTCCTTGTCGGGTGCCGTCTCTTCCGCCGCCGACTCTTTGAAGGCGGCCTTCGGGTCGCCCTGGCCGCCTGGGCCCACTCGATACCCGACGGCCACCGCTCCGCCGAGGACTTCGACCGCCACTCGCTCCACAATCTCGGTCAGCTTGTTGTCCTCCTCGAGCTGAGCCAGGTGGAAGGGGAGGTTGGCCGGCACCTCGAGCACCACCGATGCGCCATCGACCTCGGACGGGCGACATTCACGGAACAGAGCGAATCGGCGCGGGCCTGCCTCCTCCCGAACCCGCGCCACCAGAGCCGGCCACGCCGTCTCGACGACCGACATATCGAGATCAGGCGGCGGCTCCGCCCCCGGCGGCGCCGGCTCGTCGTCTCCATCCTGTGGTCGTAGCTGCCGCTCGGCCGGTTCGCTCTCCGGCGCCGCCGTCTGAGAACCCCACCGGGTCGCCACCTGTGGACGTGACGGCACCGAGCCCGTCCCCTCCTCACCGAGCGAACGCACCCGCCGCTCCAAGCGCTCGAGCCGGGCGGCCAGCGATGCCGTATCCACTGAGGTCTCCGGCCGAGCCAGGCGAAGCAGGGTCAGCTCGACCACCAGCCTCTCCTCGCGGCCCTCTCGCAACGCCACCAACGCTTCTGCCAGCAGGTCGACGGCGCGCAGCACGTCACCCGCCTCAAGCTCACGGGCATGAGCCCGCCATTCGGCGAGAACATCCGCCGGCTCGTCGACGATCTCCTCGAGGTTGGGGGCGTACAGGGCCAGGAACACCCCCCGGAAGAACTCGATGCCGTCGGCCACAAATCGGCGCAAATCGACCCCCGCGGCCGCAATGGAGGCCACCAACTGAAGCGCCCCGGGGGCGTCATTGCCGGCGATGATGGCGGCCAGTCGAGCAAACGTCTCCGTCGGCACCAGACCCAACGCCCGGGTGACACCATCCGGCTCCACCTTCCCAGATCCCAAAGCGGCCACCTGCTCAAGCAGGCCCAAGGCGTCACGCACCGAGCCCTTGGCGTGACGAGCGATGAGGGCGAGGCCTTCCGGTGTGGCCTTGAACTTCTCCAGCCCGGAGATCCGGGCCAGATGCTCAACGATTACTTCCGAACCAACGGGATGAAAATCAAAACGCTGAGCTCGGCTGCGGATGGTGTCGGGCAGCTTGTAGGGCTCCGTCGTGGCCAGCACAAAAAACGCATGCGCCGGCGGCTCCTCCAGCGTCTTCAGCAACGCATTTGCCGCCGCCCGCGACAGCATGTGTGCCTCGTCGAGAATGTAAACCCTCTTGGCGCCACCGGCCGACGCCACCGTGCCCACGTTGGCCCGGATCTCACGTACATCCTCAACCTTGTTGTGGGACGCCGCATCGAGCTCGATGACGTCGAGTGAGGTGCCCGCGGCGATCGACACGCAAGAGATGCATTCGCTGCAGGGCTCCCCGTCGACTCCGGGGCTGCTGCAGTTCAGGGACTTGGCCATGATGCGGGCCGTCGATGTCTTGCCGGTCCCGCGCGGACCGGCAAAAAGGTAGGCGTGGGCCACCTTCCCCGACTGCACCTCACGCGCCAGGGTAAGTGTGATGTGATCCTGGCCCACGACCTCACCGAAACGTTGCGGCCGGTATTTGCGGTACAGCGCCCGATACTCCACCGGAGGATCGTACCAACCGGCCGACGGAGTCGAACCGGGCCGGCTCAGATCGGCTCCACCTCGAGGGCAATATCCAATGCCGGCGCGCTGTGGGTGAGCCACCCCACGGACAACACATCAACCCCGCATTTGGCCACCTCGGCGGCGTTGCCGAGACCAATGCCGCCGGATGCCTCGATGACCACCCTGCCGTCCACAATCTCAACTGCCTTCCTCAACATCTCGGGATCCATATTTTCGAGCAGAACTGCATCGACCCCTGCCTCGAGAGCCTCCTCCAGTTGAGTGAGCGTCTCCACCTCCACCTCGATCTTCACCAGGTGATCCACTTCTGCGCGTGCCCTCTCCAGCGCCTCACGAATCCCCCCCGCCACCGCGATGTGGTTGTCCTTGATCAGCACCGCTCCATCGAGGCCAAAACGGTGATTGAAGCCTCCGCCCGCCCGTACCGCGTACTTCTCCAGGGCACGAAGGCCCGGAGTCGTCTTGCGGGTGCATACAACCCGTGCTCCCGTGCCGGCCACGGCCTCGACCATGCTGCCGGTCGCCGTGGCGATCCCGCAAAGGCGACCCATCAGGTTCAATGCCACCCTTTCGGCGGCGAGGATGGGACGCGCCGGCCCAGACAGGACGGCCAGAACATCACGGGCCCGCACGGCGGCGCCATCCTTGACCCTGACATCGACCTCGACACGATCGTCGAGCAAGGTGAAAGCCCGGCACGATATAGCCAGGCCGGCGATGTATCCCGGCTGTCGCGTTATCACCCGAGCCTTCACCATGGCGTTCGCCGGCATCACTGCATCGGTGGTGATGTCACCGCCTCGACCCAGATCCTCTCGCAGCGCGGCGCTGAGAATCGGCTCGTAGACCACCGGAGCAGGAGTTCGCAGGTCGCTCATACGGTCACCTCGATGCTCTGCGACCAGGCGCCGTCGCTGGTCGGATAATCACTGCGGTAATGCCCGCCACGGCTCTCGGTGCGGATCAGAGCAGACCGCGCCACCAAGCGCGCCACGGTCAGCATGTTGGTCGCCTCCGAGGGCTGCTGAGCCAACTTGTCGCCGAGCCTTCCCATCTCCTCGAGCGCGCCGGCCAGGCCCCTTCTGTTGCGCACCAAACCCACCCGATCCCACATGAGCTCCCTCAGCGACTCAACAATGTCGGGCTGAGGCTCCGGGGTCGGGCCCGGGTCGACGGCGGCAGCCGTGGCCGCGGCAATGGAGATCCTCGCCGGCGCCGACTCTCTGATGCTCTCAGCGACACGATGCCCAAAAACGGAACCCTCAAGAAGCGAATTGCTGGCCAGCCGGTTGGCCCCATGAACTCCAGTGCGGGCTACCTCACCAGCCGCCCACAGTCCCGGCACCGAGGTACGGCCGTCCAGGCCGGTGGCGATGCCCCCCATATGGAAATGAGCCGCAGGGGCGACGGGCACCATCTCTCGCCGGGGATCGACCCCATCCTGCATACAGAGATCGAAGACGGTGGGGAACCGTTCCCGGAACCCGTCACCCAGCGTTTCGATACCGTCAAGGTAGACCCGCCGGCCCGCCGCCAGCCGCCGCCACACGGCCCGGGCCACAACATCACGGGGGGCCAGCTCGGCGTCCGCATGTTCACCCACCATAAAACGTTCACCACGGTCGTCGCGCAGCACCGCACCTTCGCCGCGCAGCGCCTCAGTCAACAGAGACATGGGATCGCGCCCCGTCGCCAGCGCGGTGGGATGAAACTGCACGAACTCGAGGTCGGCCAGCACCGCTCCGGCTCGGGCGGCCATGGCCAGGCCGTCGCCGGTCAACTCCGGCGGATTGGTCGTATGAGAATAAAGACGGCCGATGCCGCCGGTGGCAATGACGACCGCCGACGCCGCCACCAACAGACGATCTTCATGTCGCCTGGCGGTGATGCCGGCCATACACCCCCCGTCGACCACCACATCGGCGGCAAACGTGTCATCAATGATCTCCACATGATCTGAGGCCTTCGTTGCCGCGATGAGCACTCGTCTCAGCTCAACACCGGTGGCATCGCCGCCTGCGTGCAGCACCCTCCGCCTGCTGTGCCCGCCTTCACGCCCGAGGTCGAGCAATCCTCCCGACTCTGCGTCGAACGAGACCCCCAAGTTGACCAGATCCGCTACCCGCCCTGCCGCACTCACCGTTAGCACGTTCACGGCATCAGGATCGTTGAGTCCTCCCCCGACGGCGATAGTGTCGGCAGCGTGTGTCCTCGGCGCATCGTCCTTTGCCACCGCCGCGGCTATGCCGCCCTGGGCGTACGCGGTCGACCCCCCTCCGGGAACACCCTTGGTGAGCACGATCACCCGTGCCGGTGCCAGGTCGAGTGCGGTACTGAGGCCGGCGATGCCCGAGCCGACCACAATCACATCGCTCTCGAGAACCTGATCGAACCGGCCCGGCATATGCCCTCAACCTCCCCGGCCTCGGCCCACCTCAACCATGCGCTCCACGGCTCCGCGGGCCCGCTCGGCCATCGTTTGCTCGATATCAACCTCGTGGCGCATGTGCTCCAGTGATTCGAGGATCTTGGGCAGGGTGATGCGATTCATGTGCGGACACAGGTTGCAAGGCCGAACAAACTCAAGTCCGGGGTATTCGACGGCCACGTTGTCGGTCATAGAGCACTCCGTCACCATGAGCACACGCGGCGGCTGAACCTCGGCGACGCGGCGAATCATGCCGGACGTCGATCCCACGTAGTCGGCCTCGGCGAGCACCTCCGGAGGGCATTCGGGATGGGCCAGCACCTCGATGGCGCCGTCGTGGGCGGCCCAAAAGCGCCGGATCTCCTCGGGGGTGAATCTCTCATGAACGACACAGTGGCCCTGCCACAGCACCACATCCACGTCGGTCTGTGTTGCCACATACCGCCCCAGGTACTCGTCGGGCAGGAAGATAACCCTGTCGACCCCGAGCGAATCCACTACCTCGACGGCGTTTGATGAAGTGCAGCAGATGTCCGATTCCGCCTTGACCTCCGCCGACGTGTTCACATAAGTGACCACCGGAACCCCCGGGTAGCGCTCCCGCAGAAGGAGGACATCGGAAGCGGTGACGGCGTCGGCCAGGCTGCACCCCGCCTCGAGATCGGGGATCAGAACTGTCTTTTCCGGATTCAGCAGCTTGACCGTCTCGGCCATGAAGTGCACTCCGGCCACCACGATGACATCGGCATCGGTCGCTATGGCCCGCTGCGCCAGGGCCAGCGAATCGCCGCCGATATCGGCCACCCCGTGGAAAATCTCGGGGCCCATGTAGTTGTGAGCCAGTACCACCGCGTTCCGCTGCCGCTTCAGGTCTTCGATCGCGCTCACGTACGGAGCGTGAAAAAGCCACTCCACCTCGGGAATCACATGCTTCATGCGCTCATACTGAGCCTGCAGCACCTCCAAGTCCGAGATGGCTTTCGGCATCACCGGGGCGGTCACAAACGCTCCTTTTGCTCATCTAGAGTATAACGAGGGACCCTATGCTAGACAACGGGAGAAATCTGGGCAATCTTCCGACCTTCAACCACTTGTCCGCAGACCCGGCAGCCCCACCCCCGGCGCGGGGCGCTCACGCAGCACCTCACGCCTGAACCGGTACAGAGCCGCGGGCCGTCCTCCGGTCGAGAGGTTCTTGTCACCGGTCGGCTCCACCAGACCTCCCTTGTCGACCAGCCTCCTGAAATTCTGCGTGTGCAGGCGCACACCGGAGAGAGCCTCGACAACGTGCTGGAGGCCCCTGAGGGTGAACACCGGCGGCAACAACTCGAAAACGACGGGCCGATAGCGCAGCTTGCCCCTGATGCGTCCCAGCGCAGTGGCCAGGATACGGCGGTGATCGAGCATCATTGGCTCGCCAAGCACCTGCGCCTCGGCGACGGTTCTACCCGTCTCCGGCACCAGCCCAACCTCATAGAGCAGCTCGTAGCGCTCCAGGGCCCGCTCCACGTCCCAGGCGGACGCACACAGGCCAAACATGATCTCAACCCGTTCCCGGCGCGCCTCGCGCCCGGCCGGATCCGCGGCGGCATCGGCCCAAGCCTCGAGGGCGGGCACAATGGTCGAGTCGAGCACCTCGGGCCGCCCCGACCGGAAGTCCTCCCAGGGAAGGAACCCGTAGCAGTCCTGCCAGCGTGCCCCGCTGCCGACGCCATACTCACGCACCAGGGCCAGGTAGGTCACCGATATCAAGCGGAGGGACGGATCAAGGCTCCGGCCCTTTCCCCCCAACGTGTAGAGCTGCTCCACGTAGCCGAGGCCGATCCCGGTTTGCTCTTCGACCCAGCGGCGCAGCGCCATCTCGATGGTACGGTCGGCCTCGGGATCCAGCGTACCGGTGGGAAGCCCCCTCAGCCCGTCCCCCACAGTCAATACCCGAGGCACGTCGTCGGTGACCGCGATGATCACCGCGCTCAGGCCCAAGACGACCTCCGGCTCGCCGCTCGTCACCATCTCCCTCGAACCTTCCCCAACATCAGACGGGCGTAGGGCCGGTGCCGGGCCGCACATGCCCGATTCCCGGTCCCGTGGCCGCAGTGTACGAGACCCGTCCCGGTGCGAGAATGCGCCGCCGGATGGAAGGATCAAGAGGCATGCGGCTTGGCATCGACCTGGACGGCGTAGTCGCCGACTTCGACGGCGAATGGATCCGGCGCTACAACGCCGAGTTTGGGACGGCGCTGACACTGGACGCCATCAGTCACTGGGACGTCTACCCCGAGATCACCCGCTTTGCCGACATGGACGGCTTCTGGGATTGGCTTCGTGGGAGCGACGGGCCCCGGATCTTTCGCAGCCTCGAGCCCTACGACAGTGCCATCGCCGCTCTGCGCCGCCTCCGCGCCAACGGCCACGACATCGTCGTACTGACCTCTCGGCCGGACTGGGCGGTCTCCGACACCTTTGCCTGGATCGCCGAGCACTCGGTCCCTACCCGTGAGATACACGTGCTTCACGCCAAATGGCGCGTCGCCTGCGACGTCTACCTGGACGACGCCCCACACACACTGCGGCAACTTCGCCACCAACGGACCGGCGCTCTGGTCTGCCGCTTTGTACGCCCCTGGAACGAACCTCTGTCGGAAGTCGGCGACATCGCCGACTGGGAAGCTTTTGAGGCCCTCGTAGCCGCCCACAACCGCTGAGAGCGGTCCCTTCAATACCTCACGCGACTTTGATGTCGCGACCCGCCGGACAAGGGCCAATAGACCCTGGCTCGGCCGAGCTTGGGCTGGCCGAGAGTGATAGCCTTCGAAGCGGCGGGGGCCGGCCTCGCCAGGTGCCAATACAGGGAGTGAGGCATATGCACACAAGGAAATTGCTGTTGCTCGTACTGGTGCTTGCTCTCGTCTTCGCCGCCTGCGGTGACGACGACGCAACCACCACAGCAGCAGCGGGCGAGCCGACGACCACGGCCGCACCGACGACCACGGCCGCGCCGACGACCACGGCCGCGGGCCCGGCAGTCGGCACGGAGGAGAACCCGATCCAGGTGGTCTACGTGCCCTCGGTATCCGCCGAAGACATCGTGGCCGGAGGCGCATTGCTCGCCGCGGAACTCAACGAGGCGACGGGCTTGTTCTTCGAAGTGTCTGTGCCGACCTCGTATGCCGCAACGGTGGAGGCGATGTGCGCCTCTCCGGACAGCAGCATGGGGTTCATACCGGCTCAGGCATACGTGCTGGCCAACAACCTCTGCGGCGTCGAGGTGTCGCTGAAGGCGATGCGGTACGGCTTCGACATCTACTGGACGCAGTTCATCGTGGCCCGGGACTCAGATTATGAGACCCTGGCCGATCTCGAAGGCGCTACTTGGGGTTACCCGGATCCGGGATCAACATCCGGGTACTTGGTGCCCGCCGGCGTTTTCGCCGCTGAAGGCATCACCGTGGGCGAAGGCTTCGAGACCGGAGGACACGGGGCAACGGCGCGTGCGGTCTACAACGGTGAGGTCGACTTCGGCACCACCTTCTACAGCCCGTTCATCGACGCCGAGCGCAACGTGCTGTGGGATGGCACCGCAGCCGATGCCGATGTGCCCGACGACGTCGTCGAGGCCTGTGTCATCGACGCCGACGGGGAAATCGACTGCAACGGCGTGTTCCCCCGCGATGCTCGCCGAGACATCCGCGAGGAAGCCCCGGACGTGATCCAGGAGGTGCGGATCCTCACCATCTCCGACCCGATCCCCAACGACACCCTGTCGTTCGGGCCCGACGTAGATGACGCCATCGTGGCCCAGATCGTCGATGCCCTCAAGGCATTCGCCGACAACGATCCGGACGGCTTCGAAGCTGCATTCGATGCCTACTCGTGGAACAGTGTGTCCGACGCCACCGACGCGGATTTTGACGCCATCCGTGAATGGCTGACCGCACTCGACTACGACCTGGAGGATCTCGGCTGATCCCGAGAGGCTTGAGTCGATTGACTCGGGCGGGGCCTGTGCCCCGCCCGAGTCGCATAAGAACCTCCCGAACGACTAGAAAGGGACCAGCAGGAGAAAGACCCGGTACGTGCTGAAGGTCGACAACCTCACCAAGGTCTACGAGGGGGGAGTGAAGGCCCTCACCAATGTGTCCTTTGAGGTGCAGCCGGGTCAATTCCTCGCCATCATCGGTCTCAGCGGCTCAGGCAAGTCCACCTTGCTGCGCTGCATCAATCGGCTCATCGAGCCCACCACGGGAAGAATCACCTGGGACGGTGTCGATATCACCGCCGCCCCCCAAGAGGAACTGCGCCGCATCCGCCGCCGCATCGGCATGGTATTTCAGCAGTTCAACCTGGTTCATCGCTCCAAGGTCATCACCAACGTGCTGGCCGGCCGCCTCGGCTACGTGAATCCCGCGCTCAGCCTGTTCAATCGTTTCCCCCAGGCAGACATGAAGCGCGCCCTACAGCAGCTCGATCGAGTGGGGCTTGCCGAAAAGGCTTGGAGCCGGGCCGACGAGCTCAGCGGCGGTCAGCAGCAGCGTGTCGGCATTGCCCGCGCCATGGTCCAGGAGCCCCAGATGATCCTGGCCGACGAGCCGGTGGCCAGCCTCGACCCGGTGCTGGCCCACGGCATCATGCAGTACCTGGAGGACATCAACAAGAGCGGACACGTGACCACACTCTGCAGCCTGCATTTCCTCGATCTCGTGCACCGGTACGCCGACCGAGCCATCGCCCTCAACGATGGCTTCCTGGTATTCGACGGCGCTCCCGATGAGATCGACGACGCCAAGTTCAAAGAGATCTACGGCAAGGAAGCCGAGCGTATCGGCTGAGAGGAACCTGTGGACAACGACCTATTGGGTCCGGCAAGACACAGCAGGCCTCTGCTGCGGGCGGTGCTCGTGCTGTTCGGGGTCTTCCTCCTCCTTGTCGTCTACGCCTTCGCCTTCGAACAGACCGAGGTGGACCTGGACAAGGTCGAAGACGAGGGGCGCCGGCAGCAGCTGGTACGCATCATCCGCAGCCTGGCCCACCCCGACATCATCACCTACCCGGAGGAAGAGACCTACTACTTCGTTGAGATCGCCGTGCCCTGTCCCGAAGACGGCTTTGCCCCGGCGGTCCCTGACACCTCACAGGCCTACATGACGGTGGAGCCTGCATGTGCCGACACCGGCACTGATGTCACGGTGCGCGGCTTCAACTTCGAGCCGGGCACCCGTTCACCACTCTCCTTCATCCCCAACGTCGAAGGCATCGCCCTGAAGCGCGCCGACATCGAGGTCAAGGCCGACGGCACTTTTGAGGTGGTCATCGAGATCCCGGACCGGCCCGACGAAGAAGCCCAACTATTGCGGGTCAAGACCGTCGAACATACCGGCGGCTGGACCTGGAGCAACAGTGCCAGAGACACCTGGGACAAGATCACCGAGACGGTCATGCTTGCCCTCATGGCCACCACACTCGGCATCGCCGTTGGTATACCCCTGTCGTTCTTCTCCGCACGAAATCTGATGCGACCCATCCGTTCTCCCCTGTTGAGCGTCGGGCTCTTCATCTTCGGTATACCCGCCGGTGGCCTCGGCGGCATATTGGTGGCCAGAAGCATGCTCGGCGTCGGTGACGAGGTCTTCCTCAGGGAACCCGCCTTAACGGCACCGGCTCTCGCCGGCGTTCTGCTTCTCGCCTGGCTTCTCATGCGACGGCTGCTCGCCGCCGGAGCCACCACGGCGGACACTCCACGAGCGCGAGCGTCTCGCGTCTCCGGCTGGCTCCTGTTCGTGATCCTGGGTCTGGTGGCGTTGCTGCTCGCCGGCTACCTGTTGCTCGAGGCAGACCGTGTCACCGACGCTTTGGGCCCGTTTGGATTCCTCGCCGGATTCCTGGCCAAGATCGGGGATCTGATCACCACCTTCTTCACCGCGGTCGTTGCCGGCTTGGCCGCACTCGCCGGCGCTTTGGGCGGCAGCCGGATCGGCCACGCCCTCAACGACCATCTTCCCGGCCATCTGAAGTCCCCCTTCCGCTACCTGGCCGGTTTCCTCGGCATCGGCGTCATCGCCGGCGGCATCGGGATGCTGGTCGACTGGCTCTACGAGTACAACGGAAACAATCCGGCGATTCCGCGAGCCGCCGCCGTTGCCCTGCTCGCCATTGCCGGAGGTTTGATCGCGGCCCGCCTGACGCGGCCAGTACGCGAGCACCTCCGCGACAACGACCTGCAGGCACTGGCTTCCGTGCTGGGCTTTTTGGCCACCGTGGTCGGTTTGGCCATTGGCTTCGCCCTCGGCATCTTCCTGGGAACGGGGATGGACTTTCTGGCGGATCTGGTCATGGACCGACCCAGCCTCATGGCCGCCGTGCTGGTCGGTGGCCTGCTCGGCCTCATTCTCGCCTGGGTGACCCGCCACCTCGATGCCCTACCCTCCGGCATGATCACCTACTACCTGTCGCGTTCTCTCTTCAACGGCATCCGCTCCGTCGAGCCCCTGGTGATGGCAATCGTCTTTGTGGTGTGGGTCGGCCTCGGCCCCTTCGCCGGATCCCTGGCACTGGCTTTGCACACCGTGGCCGCCCTGGCCAAGCTCTACTCAGAGCAGGTGGAGAGCATTCTCCCCGGGCCCCTGGAGGCCGTCACCGCCACCGGAGCCACCCGTCTCCAGAACGTCGTCTATGCCGTGGTTCCACAAATTGTGCCCCCCTACATCGCCTTCACCCTCTACCGCTGGGACATCAACGTGCGTATGTCCACGATCATCGGCTTCGCCGGTGGCGGCGGTATCGGCTTTCTGCTGCAGCAGAACATGAACCTTCTCCAGTACCGGGCCGCATCGGTGCAGATGCTGGCCATCGCCGTAGTGGTCTCGACGCTCGATTTCGTCTCCGCCCGGGTGCGCGAACGGATCGTGTGAGCGGCCTGAGACGCATCAGCCGGCAAGAGGTGGAACAGCGGGAGCACGAGCTTCTGTCACCACTGGCCACCCGCTCCTCCGCTACCCGGGGCCGCGCCACGCCGGAGGATCCCGACCCCTCTCGAACGGCCTTTGAGCGCGATCGGGACCGCATCATCCACACCAAAGCCTTCCGCCGCCTGAAACACAAGACCCAAGTGTTCATCAATCCGGACGGGGACCACTTCGTCACCCGTCTCACCCACACGCTCCAGGTCACGCAGATCGGGCGATCCATCGCCCGTTATCTCGGCCTCAACGAGCCCCTCACCGAGGCGATCTGCCTGGGCCACGACGTGGGCCACTCCCCCTTCGGCCACACCGGCGAGGAAGCACTTTCCCCGTACGTCGAAGGTGAATGGCTGCACTCGGAGCAGAGCGTGCGTGTGCTCGCGGTGCTCGAACCGCAGAATCTCACCTGGGAGACCCTCGACGGCATCCGCGCCCACTCGTGGAGGATCGAACCCGGCCCCGGCACGCCTGAGGGTACGGTCTGCCGCTTTGCCGATCGTATCGCCTATCTCACCCACGACGTGGAGGACGCCATCCGGGCCCGGATCATCACATCCGAAGATCTGCCAACTTCGTCGCGAGCCGCCTTCGGCACCCCCGGCCGCGACTGGATCGACGTCATGATCAACGCGGTCGTTGATCACTCGATTGAGGCCGGGGAAGTGAGCATGCACAGCACCCTGCTCGAACCGATGAACGAGCTGCGCGGTTTTATGTTCGAGCGGGTCTACCTGCGCCCCGAAGCCGCCGGCCAGGCGCGCCACGCCATCGAAGTGATCCGCGAGCTCGTTGACCACTTCGCTGCGCATCCCGATGAGGTTCCGGAGACGTACCGCCAGCAGGACGCCGACGCCTGCCACCGCGCCATCGACTACGTCGCCGGCATGACCGACCGTTTCGCTCTGCGCGAGCACGCTCGCGTCTGCAACCACTGAGCTGAGGACTCACCCATACAGAGGGGCTACGCTCGATCCCGCAGTCCATCAGGAGGTACATCGTGGGCCACATCAAGCAGGGTGTAGTCAAGGTCATCGAGGTCATCGGCATCTCGGAGAAATCCTGGGAAGACGCGGTCGACCGGGCCGTGGCCAAGACGGCCGAGACCATCGACGACATCACCGGCGTCGAGGTGAAGTCATTCACCGCCCGGGTGGAAGACGGCAAAGTCGTCAGTTACAACGCCAACTGCAAGATTGCGTTTGCCGTCCGCTGACCTGAGCAACTCTGCGGTTCACCTCCCCTCACTGGGGGATGGCGGCACCCCCGCTGGGGTGAGCGGCCGTGCCTCCCGTGAGTGAGGGCAACCGCCCCTGATTCTGCCCAGGCTCCTGCACCGTTCGGCCCTGGCCGCTCTTCCGCCCGATCACGTAGCCTGGGACTGCAATGGAACCAGCAAACACCCCCGAACGAGGCCGCCTGTACCGCAGCCGCACCGACCGCGTCATCGGCGGCGTTGCCGGCGGGCTGGCCGAGTACCTCAAGATTGATCCGGTGCTCACCCGCCTCGGGTTTGTGCTCTTCGCCCTCGCCGCCGGCTCCGGCGTCATCGCTTACGTCATCGCCTGGATCATCATCCCCGAAACGCCGCTGCCTGAAGGCGCCGCGATCTCGGGCTACCAGCCCGCCGAAACCAGCCCTGCCGGGCGGGCCCCCCACCATTTTGTGGGAGAAGCCCGGATCATCGTCGGATCCATCCTCATCCTCCTGGGCAGCGTGTTCCTAGCCGACAAGATCTTCCCCGGCATCAACTTCCACGGGTACTTCTGGCCGATGATGCTCATAGCCCTCGGCGGAGGCCTCATCCTCTACGGAACCCGCCGATGACCGACGAGCACACGCCCACCGACGAGCCCGAACCCACCTTTGAGATTCCTGCACAGCCCGAGCCACCGCAGGCCCCGGCTGCCCCGGCGCCGGCGGCTTCGCCGGTCTATCGACGGCCGGGCCCCAGCCTCGGCCAAATCTTTGTGGGTCTGGTCATCATGCTCATCGGCGTCGGCTGGCTGCTCGAGGCTCTTGACGTCGCCGACGTCCCCTGGCGGTCCCTCTTGCCGTCATCTCTCATCATCGTCGGCCTCGTGCTCATTTTTGGTGCCGCCAAGAACCGGCATGGAGGCCTCATCGCCATCGGTGTGGTCCTCACCGTCGCCGTGCTTCTCACCAGCGTTATCGACATCGTCTTCGACATCCCGCTCACCGGCGGCATCGGAGACAAGACCCACCGGCCCGTGGCCGGCGTCGACGACGAGTACCGCTGGGGCGTCGGCTCGATGACCCTCGACCTCAGTGAGGCCGTGATCCCCACCGACTATGAGATTGCCGCCAGCGTGGCCATCGGCCATCTACTGGTCATCGTCCCCGACAACATCGGCGTGGAGATTGTCGCCCGCTCCGGCATCGGACAGGTCGACATCTTCGATCTCAGCCCATCGTCGGGTTTTGATGTCGACGTCGAGTACTCCTCTGTGGAGGCCGGTGAGGACTCACTTCGCCTCGTCCTGGATGTTGCTCTGGGCAAAGTGGAGGTTCAGGTCAGCGAAGGAGGCCACTCCTGGCGCCTCCATGCTCTCGGGACGGTTGCACCATGATGCGGCACCCCGGCACCTTCTTTTCCGGCGTCGTCTTTCTCATCGTCGGCGTCGCCTATCTCCTGAATTCCTTCGACACGGTCGACGTAAATCCGGGCCACCTGTGGCCGGTCCTCCTGATCGCCCTCGGCGCCGTCATCCTGCTGGGCGGCCACAAACCCAACAACGACTGAAACCGCCGGGCCACCCCGCGCCAGCCGGCACCGCCTCTAGTCGAGCGACGCCTCGCCGGATCCGGCCGACTCGTAGGTGTCGCCCTCGGGCGAGTCGTCGATCCCGGTGGACACCTGATAGCCCCCGGACAGCCAGGGATCACCCGTCGGATCATCCGAGTGCACCACCGGCCGCCGTGTCACCGATTCGGGCGGCACCACATACGCCCTTGCCGGCCGAGAAGGCACCTCCGATCCGACCTTTTTCGGCCGCAGCGCCAGCGGGAGCAGACACAGCGCAATACCGGCCAGCACCAGCAACAATCCGCCCTTCTCGATGAAACCGGCGATCGAGCCGGCCTGATCGATGGCGTTGTAGTGGCCCAGAATGTAGGCCCAGTCGTGGGTTCCCCCACCAATCAGCGGAAGAGCCTGATACGGGGCGTCGGCCACGTAGACGCTGACATCCCAGGCCGAGGTGCCGGCCCAGGCCAGGCAAAAGCCGGAGGCGGCCCAGTCCTTGCGGCCGAAGTGGAAATAGGCCGCCATGGCCAGAGGAAAGGCCAGCTGGGCAAACGAGCCCGCCATAAACATGACCAGCTCGGGCAATGGAGCCGCAATCAAATGGCCCACCTCATGGATCCCGAGATCGAACCAGTCCAGCAGCGGCACCGGCTCCGTCAGGATGAAGGCGAAGCCGCCAATTACCGCGGCCGCACACGCGGCGCTCAAATACACCCATACCTTGCGTGATTCCGCCACGCGGCAAACATCGGCTCCCGGCCGCCGTTACTTCAGCCCTCGCTGAACCCGGAACACCTAAACCCCCTCATGTCAAGGGCTGTGCAGCGGCCCATCCGTTCCCGATACTGGCCGCACCCGACCCAGGAAATCATGCGCATCACCGCCCTTGCCTCCACCCTCGCCTTGCTCATCACCCTCGGCGGCCCTGCCGCGGCCGGCCACCCCGAAGTTGCCGGCGGGCACGAAGCCTATCCGGGCCGCTACCCCTTTGCGGTCGCCCTTGTTGAGCACCACACACCCAATGCATGGCTCGGCTACCTGTGTCCCGGTGCTCTCGTCGGGGACCGCTGGGTTCTCACTGCGGCGCGCTGTGTCGAGGATCTCCAGGCTTCGAACATCGACGTGGTTGCCGGCCGTCACAATCTCACCTCCACCGACGGCCTGCGCATCCCCGCCGAGGTGCTCGTCATCCATCCCGATCACGACGGAGCCGAACGTTTCGACGCCGCCCTGGTTCAGCTGACCACCCCGATTCCCGATGCCCGGCCGATCCGCCTCGGCGACGGCAGCACCGCAAGCCAAGCGATCATCGCCGGCTGGGGCGACACCCGAAGCGAGCCCCGCCTGCCCACCACACTTCAGGAGGCCACCGTTCCCGTGCTGCCCGACGAGGAATGTGTTCAGGTCTATGGAACCGCCTACGACCCCGATTCGATGGTCTGTGCCGGCGATATCGATCTGGGCGGTGTCGGCGTCTGCCACGACGACCGGGGCGCCCCGCTCTTCGACCGTGAACCCGGCGGCGATTGGCGCCTTCTCGGCATCGCCGGCTGGAGCGCCGGCTGCGGACAAGCCGAGTTCCCCGGAGTCTTCACTCAAGCATCGGCACTTCACCCCTGGGTGCAGGCGGTGACCGGCACCGGGGCGGCCACCTGCGCCGGTGCACCGCCCACTCACATCGGCACCGACGGCATCGACGTAATCACCGGAACCGAGGGAGACGACGTGATTGTTGGGCTCGGCGGGCGCGACCTGATCTACGGTGGCGGGGGCAACGATCTCATCTGCGCCGGTGATGGCCATGATGTCGTGTCGGGCGGCGCCGGTGACGACACCATATACGGCAACGACGGCAATGATCAGATTCTCGGCAACGACGGAGCCGACTCCCTCTACGGCGGCACCGGGGACGACACCCTCGGCGGCGGTGCCGGCAACGACCGCCTCGACGGTGGTGACGGCAATGACCACCTTGCCGGCAACGGCGGATCCGACCGTCTTCTGGGCCAAAGCGGCAGCGATCTACTCGATGGTGGCACCGACAACGACTACCTCAGCGGAGGCCCCGGCCCCGACAATCTGATCGGCAGGAGCGGCAACGACAGATGCAGCGGCGGTGCCTCCCGTGACGCCGTGCAGGGCGGCAACGGCGCGGATGTCCTCTACGGAGGCCGCGGCAACGACACCCTGCGCGGCGGACGGGGAACCGATGTCGGAAACGGCGGATCCGGCACCGACACCTGCGATACGGAGACGCGCAGACTCTGCGAACGTCTGCCCGCCTAGAGAGAACGGGTGCCGGCAACACGACCGAGGCGCGGCCTCAGGAGCTCGGAAGCAGGGAGGTAAGCACGAGGTCGTATTCCTCGTGATAGGTCACTTCGCCGACAAAGGTGTCGTTCACGCTGGTGTAGTCCCGGGTCCGGCGAAGGATGAGATTGGTGTCCACCATTAACCAGATGTGGTGCTCGCCGCCGCCGACCGTGGCGCCGGTGCCGCCTTCCATCGTCCGCAGATGCACCGCCTCCACCTCTTCGCCGCCGATGCTCAAAGTCTCGTAGCCGACGACCTCATAGGCGGTGGTGGCCTCCCTGCCCTCACTGGTGCAGAACTCGGACCACGTGTCTCCCGGCTCACCGACGATGGGGCCCCGATCCGGGCATTCCCACTCAACGAGATTCTCCGTGCCGAAAAAGGTATTGAAGCTCGACGAGCCAGCGCGGGTGCCGTCGTCGCAGTACTCCCACTCCGACCAGCGCTCCTCGAGCGGCTGCCAGCGTACCAGTGTGCCGCAGCCCCCGGGCTGCACGGTCATGTACGTCTCCGCCGGATAGTCGTGGCGGGCCCCAACCAGAGCGTCGGTCTCCTCAAAGCCGGTGGTGGCATAGACGTACACGCCGTAATCTCCCGACACGCCCCCGGCCACGGTCACCACAGATTGGGACAAATCCTCCTGATTCACCGGGGTGGCGGTGTCACGGAAGGCGAGCAGGACCGCTACACCGGCAACGACGACAACCCCAAGAACGGAGCCGGAAACGATCAATATCCGGCGGCTTCTCCCCTTCATGGCTACATTCTGCCAAGGTCGACCCCCTCCCCGCCAGCCCAAAATGCCGGCGCCGACCACCCAGCTCGCCGTCCAGCGGGGCAAAACGACACAAAATCCGAGCTTCTGGCCGCGCCCAAATCAATCCATCAGACAAAAGAATGATCCGCAAATGGCCCCTCCTGCCCCTACAAGGAAGCCGTTTCATGCCGTGTTGCTTCCCCTGGAACGCGGCCGGCCGTCTACCACGGCACAGCAGCTCCTGTGTCTGCCGGTATGGTGGGCTCGTGGATGCGACTCCTCTGCTCATCATCGGCTCCGGCGGCCACGCCAAGGTCGTCATCGACATCGTCACCGCGATGGGCGGCTACGAAATCGTGGGCCTGGCCAGCAACGACGACGACCCGAGCCGTCTGGTTGCGGGACATCGGATTCTCTCCGGCTTGGATTACCTGGAGTCGCTGACCGATCGTGCCGGTCACTTCGCCATGGGCATCGGAGGATGGACCGACAACAAAGATCGCCGCCGTGCCTACGAGGCTGCAATAGACGCCGGCCTGCAACCGGTGACGGTTGTGCATCCGGCGACGTCGATCTCACCTTCGGCGAGCATCGGACCCGGCTGTGTGGTCTTTCCCGGGGCCGTGCTCAACACCGACGCCTCCATCGGAGTCGACACCATCGTCGCCACCAATTCCTCGATCGACCACGAAAGCACGATTGGAGATCACGTCTTGATCTCGGCCGGGGTGACCATCGGAGCCCGCGTCACCATCGGCGACCGCGCCGCACTCGCCATCGGCTGCGTCGTGGCCAGCCGGGTCAAGGTGGGAACCGACACTCTGGTCGCCGCCGGAGCGGTTGTAGTCGACGACGTGCCCGATGGTGCCAAGGTCTATGGATTACCCGCACGCAGCCGAGAGGCCTAGACGCCTCGGTGCCGGACCCCACCACGCCGATTCAGCCGCTTCCGTCTGCCGCTGCCCCCCCGGCCTGCTCGAGCACCCGGCCCAGCACACCCTCGATGACGTCCTCGCTGATGGCGGCCACTCCCGGATGGCAGGGGAAGACCACAATTCGCTCGTAGAGTTTCTGCGCGCCGGCCAGCCCGATGAGGGGCCGGTAGTACTTGCGCAACACCACCTCGTCGTTCTCCAGGGCCACAGCGGGAATCGGCGCGTTGGCAACCAGGACCACCCCGGCCGGGGTGGCCAGCTCGGTACGACCTTCTCCCCACTTGGGATTCAGCAGCCGGAATCCCAGACCATCGGCGACGCGGGCAATGCGATGGTGCTGCGCCTTGAACCGCGCCGACAGGGCCGGAAACTCGTGAAGCCTCTGCAGGATGGCGGCGGCGGCGAGATCGGACAGCTTCCCGTTGAATGAAGCGGGACCGGTATCGATGTCCATGTAGAGGCCGAAGTTGATCACCGACCGAAAGGAATCCCCCAATTCGGCCGGCACGATGACGGCTCCGCCTTCACCCATACCCCACGGCTTGGTGTGATGGAACGAGAGCACCTCCCATGTGCCTGCGGGGAAGGCGTTGCGGCGAGGAAAATCGAATCCACCTGCCGAGTCCACTATCACTCGGAGCCGGCGCTCATTGCAGAACTCAACCACCGCCCGGGTCTGCCTCTGAAACAGCCCGAACACATTGGTCACCACAACACCGTCAATCTCACCCAGATCCGACCCTTCGAGCAGCCGCCGCGACAACATGCCCGCCCCCGGACGGCAATCAAGCACCTTTGCCTCCCCCAGCGGGCCCTGCCGGGTGCAATGGAACCCAAAATCGGACACCGCCCACCGCAGCGGCCTGCTTTCGAGATGGGTCCGGAGATTCACCAGCCCGAACAGAGCGGAGGTTCCACTGGCACACGCCACCACACATCGGTCGTCAGGCAGCTCTAGGTACTCGGCAATGGCCTTCTCAAGCGTCAGGCTCGCCGGTCCGAAGTTGCTCCACTGGTTCTCTGCCTCGCTGACGCGCAGTGCCGCCCCCAGAAACTCGAAATCGGGCGGCTTGTCGTCGACAAAGGCCAGAGGCCGACGCTCAGCCATGCTGCGAAGAGCCGGTCTCACTCCACCAGTGAAACCCTCGATCAGCTCTCGGGCCCGGCGATGGCAGCCGTGTGCCAATTCCACACCGAGATGCTCGCGTATCTCCCGCATGAAGTAGCGCTCCCACACAAAGCTGCATGGGCGTATGCGCTCGGGCAGCCACAAGTTGAGCACCAATCCCAGGTCGACCATAAATGAGTACGGCAGCCTCTCGAACATGCGCAAACCCAGCCACAACGACAGTGGTCCCGCCTGCATCAGGAAAACCGTCGGCTGGTCCACCGTGCCCTTGTAGGCGAGCAGCCGTTCCAGGATCTCCTCGCGCTGCTCGTGCGCCGCGGTCCGGTGAATCGGCTCGAAACGCAAAGAGCGGAAGCTGAGCCCGTCTCCCAGATGGGCGAGATACTCCGGGCCCACCACAACCACGTCCTTGCCGGCCAGCGCCTCCCAAAGCCGCTTGATCTCACCGCTGCTGCAGCCTTCCTTCCACACGGTCCCATTCACCGGCACATAGCCGGCCGGCAGCATCGATTCGATGACTTCAAGGATCTCAGCTCCGTCGCGCTGCCCGGCAATGCCCTCATGCCCTTCGTAGGCGATGTGACTCGCCCCAAACAGAAACGAACGTGAAGATGGGAGCGCCTTCAGGTCAGCTTCAAGCTCCTCTTTGAACGAGCCTTCGAGCACAAAGGCGGCGGAGACGCTTGTCGCCTCATCGACACCAGCGGCCTCTTGTCGGCGCACATCCAGGTACCTCTCCCACAGCCCGTGGTTGACCTTGACGAAGTAGAAGCAGTCGCCTGCTTCGATACGGTGCACGTAATAGTCGATCGATGCCGGGTATACCCGGAAGTCCGACCCGGCCCGCAAAGGGACCGGCTCCGGCATCTCCTGCGCCAGCGGATCTGCACTCATCGTCACCTAGACCTCTCCACCGGATGGTAGAAGTGCCGGGCCCCTGCAGTGCGCCCGCACAATCGCCTACGACCAGCCCTCCACGAGTTCGACCGATTCAAAAGTTGGCAGGCTGGTTATGGACACGAGGAACTGCTCGGGGTGGAACCACGCCTCGACCTCCCATATCCCTCCGATGAAGGGCCCACCGACGGCCGCCTCGATGTGAGCACAGCCGTCCAGAGTGCCGAAAGGCACCGTGACCGTCTCATCCACCGCAACCACGGTGATCTCGTACGTTGCCACCAGAACCAGCGGCGAGCCCTGGCCCTCGAGGGTGATCTCGCTCTCGACTTGGTACGGCTCGCCGAGAGGCATCGTCGCCTCCAGCACCAGCGGTTCTTCGAAGACCTCAATCATGCTGGGATCGTTGGGCATGCTGGCCGAGAACCCCTCGACGCCGGCCACCCGAATCACCCACGGCTCCACCCGCTCCAGGTACAGCGCCATGCCGTCGTTGCCCGGCTCCGGCGTGCCCATCACCAGGCGATCCCAGGTGCCGCCGCGCCATTCGACGCCGTATTCCATGCGGGCGGAAAGATCCGTAAACACTTGGTCGTGGGTCTCCAGGTGGTACACGGCCGTTTCTCCCTCGGCCGGCCACACCTCAGCCCAGGAGACACCCCAATCAGGGTGGGCATCGGCCGGCAGCGCCGTGGTGGTGGCGACGGCCTCGGTGGTCGTCCCCTCCTGCGTCGTCTGGTCCGCGGCGGTCGAGGTGGTCACATCGACAGACGCCGTTGTCGTCGCTGCGCCATCGTCGCCGCAGGCGCCGAGCGCCAGGACCAGCACCAGCGCCGTGGCCAGGACAAGGAAGCTTCTCATGGGCACTCCTTTCGGCTCACCAGGGTAAATGGACGGCGCCTCACTGTTCCGGATATCCGACAACTCACGAAGTACCCCCGAGGCCGGCCCGGCCCGGGTAGCTTCGGGCGCAGCGTCTGGAGGAGACGATGCAGATTCGAGAGATCGACACCACCAGGAAGCCTGATGTGGGCAGGTTCATCAGTTTCCCGTTTGATCTCTACGACCGTTGTGCCCAATGGGTACCACCGCTGCTCCCGGATATTGCACTCGTCCTCAACCGGCAAAAACACCCGTTCTACCTCCACTCCACTGCCGCCTTCTTCCTCGCCGAGAGCAGTAACAAGACCCTGGGACGAATCGCCGTTCTCGAGAACAAGAATCACAACCAATACCACGGGCGCCGGGATGCCCTCTTCTGTCTCTTCGAATCGGTGGAAGACCAAGCCGTTGCCGACCGTCTATTTGCCGCCGCCGCCGAGTGGGCCGCGGCCCGAGGGCTCGACACCCTCATCGGCCCCAAGGGTTTCCTCACCAGCGATGGTCTAGGGCTGCTGGTCGAAGGTTTTGAGCATCTGCCCGCCATGGGTATGCCCTACAACCACTCCTACTACCCGAAGCTGCTCACCAGAGCCGGCTTCGAGAAGGAAACCGGGTACGTATCCGGGCATCTGTCCCAGGGCCACCCCGTGCCGCCCCAGCTGTACCGGTTGGCCGATGCGGTCCGCACCGAGCATGGCCTTTCCATCAAATCGTTCCGCAACAAACGGGAACTGCGACGCTGGGTGCCCCGTATCGGAGCCGTCTACAACGCCGCCTTTGTCGACAACTGGGAGTACTGCCCCATCACCGACGAGGAGCTCGAGGTCATCGGCGATCATCTCGTCGCCATCGCCGATCCCGGCCTGATGCGGCTGGTCATGAAGGGGGAAGAGATCGTCGGCTACCTGTTCGTGTTCCGCGACATCTCGGCGGCAATCCGGCGAACCAGGGGCCGGGTATGGCCGTTTGGCTGGCTCCGCCTGCTACGGGCGATGCGCACCACAAGAATCGCCAACCTGAACGGCATGGGGCTGCTGCCCGCCTATCAGGGCATGGGCATCAGCAGCGTGCTCTTTGCCGAGATCGCCCGGGCCGCCGACGAGGCGGGCTACGACCGGGCCGAGGTGGTCCAGATAGAAGACCGCAACCTGCGCAGCCTCAGCAACATGGAGATGCTCGGCATACCATTCCACAAGAGGCACCGGGTCTACCGCCGCGCCATCTGAGCCGATCTCGCCGGCCTACGCCAACGGCTCCAGCACGGCTGTGGCCACCCGGCTCAGATCGTCCTCGGTCATCTCGTGATACATGGGCAGGATCAATGAGTGATCGGTCAAATACTCGGTCACCGGGAGAGCGGCCGGCGCAAAGCCGGCAAACGCCCCCTCCCGATGCGCCGCCATGATCCCGCGCCGCGGCGACACACCCCGTGACTCGAGATGGGACATGAGTGCGTCACGCGACACCGCCGCATCCGGCTCCAGCACCACCACGTACGACTGATAGTTGGTCAACCCGTAGACCGGATCGGCAGGAAGCTGCAGCCCCGACTCGCCAAGACGCTCCCGGTAGGCGTCGGCAAGCTCGCGGCGGCGGGCCACCATGGTGTCCAGCTTCGAAAGCTGAACCAGGCCCATAGCCGCCTGCATGTCGGTCATCCTGAAGTTAAAGCCCATCTCCAGATAGCGCTCCAGCACCGGTCTGCCGGCAATGTGGCGATCGAAGGAGCTGCGGTCCATGCCGTGCTGACGCAGAGTGCGCAGCCGTACCGCGCTCGATTCGTCCGTGGTCATGATCATCCCGCCCTCGCCGGTGGTGAGCAGCTTGCGAGGGTGGAACGAGAAGACGACGTACTGCGAGTGTGAGCCGATCTTCCCACCCTTGTATATGGACCCGATGGCACAAGCGGCGTCCTCCACCACAACAATGCCGCGAGGATCGCACCGCGCCCTAATCGCATCGATATCCGCCGGCATCCCCACCTGGTGCACCAGCACCACCGCCCGAGTCCTTTCGGTCAAGACCGCCTCGACCGATTCGGCGCTCAGGTTCATCGTGATCCGGTCGACATCGGCAAAAACCGGCACCGCGCCCACGTACCGGGGGGCATTGGCCGAAGCAATAAACGACAACGACGGAACCACCACCTCGTCGCCGGGCCCGATACCGATGGCGTGCAGCACCAGGTGCAGCCCCGTTGTGCACGACGATACGGCGACACCGTGGCCGGCTCCCGTGTAGTCGGCAACGGCCCGTTCGAACTCGGCAACGCGCGGACCCTGCGCCACCCAGCCCGAGGCGATCGCAGCGGCAACAGCCTCTGCCTCCTCGGGCCCAAACCAGGGTTTGATGACCGGGATCATGTCCACGTGCGTTCCACCTCTCGCTCCAGGAGGGCTTCAACGTCCTGACCGGCGAAGGACTCGATCGTCTTGCTGATCCCGGCCCCAAAATCGGTAGCCAGATTGAACGGGACCAGTCCCCGCACCTTGGTCACGTCGGCACACAGGCGCGGAACGTCCCCGGGGCGCGGTTCCCCAAACACGATCTCGCTCTTTGAGCCCGTCTCACGCAGAACAACCTCGGCCAGCTCGGCGATGGCCACATCGGCGCCGCTCCCGATATTCACCACGTCGCCGATGAGCGCATCGACGCCGGCCAGCTCGATCAGCCAGGAAGCAGTGTCCGCCACGTACATGAAATCGCGGGTCTGTGTGCCGTCACCGTGCACGATCAGAGGCCTCCCCGCCAAAGCCCGGAGAATGAACTTGGGTATCACCTCGCCAGAATCGCCCTCAAAGTGAGAACGCGGACCGTAGTTGTTGAACGGACGCACCACCATCGTCTCCATCAGGTAGGTCCGGTGATAGGCCTGGGTGATCAGTTCGCCGGCGAGTTTCCCCGCCCCATACACCGTGGTGGGGCCGGGCAGCGCTTCCTCGGTGAAGATGCCCGCCGGCGGAATGCCGTAGATCTCGGAAGACGAAACGTAGACAAATCGGCCTCGGGCGCCGCCACGCATTGCCTCGAGCATCATCAGCGTGCCGTCGGCGTTGACCCTGAAGTTGTCCAGGGGCCGCCCGATCGATGCCCGGATGTTTCTCACCGCCAGGTGGAAAACGACATCGGCCTCCGCCGCCACAGCCGCAACCTCGGCGTCGCACACGTCGCCTTCAACAAGACGGATTCCGTCGGCGACCGCGGTGAGATTGTCCCGGGAGCCGCTCGACAGGTCGTCGATGACGACGACCTCGGCGGCATCCTCCTCTTCCACAATCTGCTCGACGAGGTACGACCCGATGAAGCCGGCACCGCCGGTGATGACCACCTGCTTCCCTCTCAACCGGCTTGTCATGACGCACCTCCCGAGACCGCCGCCGCCAGCTGGCGGCAGACATAATCGACCTGATCCTCGGTCATCTCCGGGAACATGGGAAGCGACACGCCGTTGGAGGCGTTGGCCTCGGCGTTGGGGAAATCCCCGGGCGAATGGCCGAGATGACGGTACGCCTCCTGCAGGTGAATAGGGATCGGGTAGTGAAGGCCAACCCCAATGCCCGCCTCTTCGAGCTGCGCCTTGACACGATCACGAGCTGCGGTGTGCACCACAAACAGGTGATAGACCGACCAGGCCCACTCCGGCTCGAAAGGGGCCTCAACGCCCTCAATGTCGCTCAGCCCCTCGATGTAACCGGCGGCGACGCGTCGGCGCCCTTCCACCCACGCGGGAAGGTGGCGCAGCTTGATGCGCAGCACCGCCGCCGCCAGCTCCATCATGCGCGAGTTGTAGCCGATCACCCGGCTCTGGTATTTGGCGCTCTGGCCGTGATCACGCAGCATCCGCAGCAGATCGGCGGCAGCGGAGTCATTGGTGGTCACCGCTCCCCCCTCGCCCGGAGCGCCCAAGTTCTTGCCCGGATAGAAGGAGAACGCGGCGATTTGGCCCAGTGACCCCGCCGGCCGCTCCTTGTAGCGGGCGAGATGCGCCTGGGCCGCGTCCTCCATCACCCAGGCTCCGGCAGCTTCGGCAGCGGTCAGAAGTGGATCCATGTCCGCCGGCTGGCCGTACAGATGCACCGGGATCAATCCCACCACCCCCGGCTCGGAAAGAGCCCGTGTTGCCGCGGCGACATCAACGTTTCGCGTCACCGGATCGCAGTCGACAAGCAGCGGCTCCGCCCCCACGTTGCTCACCGCCTCTGCCGTGGCAATAAACGTGTTGGCCGGAAGCACCACACGATCCCCCGGCCCGGCCCCAAGCACCCGGAGTCCCAGCATGAGCGCATCGGTGCCACTCGACACGGCAACACAGTGCGCCGTTCCGCAGACTTCGGCGAACTCCTCCTCAAATGCGGCGACCTCGGCGCCGCTCACGTAGCGGGCCGTGTCCAGAATCCGAGCCCAGACCTCCAGGATCTCATCACGAACGTCACGATTCTGAGCCACCAGATCGAGGAAGGGCACCTGCACCGAATCACACTCCTAACAATCTCATTCAACGGAACGCGCCGGGACACCCATCACCAAAGTGCCCGGAGCAACATCATGGATGACCACGGCGCCGGCCGCCACCACGGCATGCGCTCCAACCTCCACCCCTCCCATGATGGTGGCTCCCGACCCTATGGAAGCCTCTTGCCGCACGGTGGTCGAGACCTTCTCCCAGTCTCCATCCCCGCATGGGTCTCCATGATCGGTGACGGCGCGCGGATATCGATCATTGATGAAGGTGACCCCGTGGCCCACAAAACACCCGTCCTCGATGGTCACACCGTCACAGATGAAGGTGTGGCTGGAGATCTTGCAGCGAGCGCCGATCACCGCCCCCCGCTGCACTTCCACAAACGCTCCGATCGTCGTCTCATCGCCGATCTCACACCCATACAGGTTGATGAACGACGACAGGCGCACATCCCGGCCCAGATTCACGTCGTCGGCGATCATCTGGAAATCGCCGCTGAACTTCTCCCGCTTGCCGACCACAACTACTCCGGCACCGGCAACGACACGGGAACCCTCGCTCCATCGGATCCCAAACTCGTCCCCACTGCTTCGAGGACCTCGAGCACCCGAAGCCCGGCACGGCCATCGGTGAGAGGAGACCGGCCCTCCCGAACCGACATGGCGAACTCGTCAACCACCCGCCGCAGTGCCTCCACTTCACGGAAGGCGGGCGCCAGCATGTCACCGACACGGTAGGAGACCAGCAGACGCGCCCGCTCGGACGGATCGCTGGTCAGTTCGATGCCGCTGTCGTATATGGTGACCCGCTGCGCCGGGTGCAGGTCGTCCCAGACGAGCATTTTGCGGGAGCCGCCGATAATCACGCGCCTGATCTTGGTTGGGCTCAGCCAATTCAGGTGCGCATGCGCGGTGCCACCGTTGCTGAGCCCGGCGAAGAGGTAGCCGACGCAGGCATGTCCCACCCCGAGTGGATCGGAGGCCTGGGCGGCAACGGTTTCGATACTCACCCCCTCGGGAACGATGAAGTCGAGGATGGAGAGATCGTGGGGCGCCAGGTCCCAGAACACGTCCACTTCGGATTGGATCAGCCCCAGGTTGATACGCACCGAATCGAAATAGAGGAAATCACCGATCTCGCCGGAAGCGATGATGTCGCGAATCCGGCGAACCGACTCCGTGTAGCAGAAGGTATGGTCGGCCATGATGGTGATGCCCGCAGCTTCGGCAGCTTCAACGATGGCCCTTCCTTCCGACACCGTCGAAGCGAGCGGCTTCTCGACCAAGATGTGCTTGCCGGCGGCAATGCACTCGAACACGATGTCCTGGTGGGTTCCCGGCGGGGTAGCCACCGCCACTGCCTCTACGGTCTCGTCGGCCAACATCTCGGCCAGACTGTCGGTGATGCGTATGTCGGTCTGGGCCGGAATGGCGGCCTGAGCCCGATCCCTTTCGAGATCAACAACCCAGCGCAGATCGGTCAGAGGGCTCGTACGAAAGTTGCGGATGAGGTTGGGGCCCCAATAGCCCGCACCGACGACGGCGATTCTCACGGCTTCCATAGGCAGCGGCTCGGTGGACAGAAGAGCCGCCAGTATCGTAGCTTCCCCCTCTGTGTGCTCACCAACGCTCAAGACCTTCGTGTTGCCATCAGACGCCGGAGTTATACTCCCGGCCGTCATCGCCCCCGATGCTCATACAAAGCGCTTGAAGGTAGCCCGATGAACACGCCGTTTTGGCGTGGCACCGCCGCCGTTCCCGTTCTTGTTCTCTTCCCGCTGCTCGTCATCCTCACCCTCCACGCCGGCAATGACGGCGCCTTCGAGGCGGAACATCCCACGGCTCTGTATGCCGACGGCCATTCTGGATCCGACCGCTACGGCGCCGCCGTCGCCACCGACGGCACCACGGTTCTTGTAGGAGCACCCAACGCCAGGCCCTCCGGCGACGAGACCGGCGCCGCCTACGCCTTCATCGAGAGCGACGGAGAATGGACGTCCACCCCGCTGCTACCCGCCATGTCGCTGCGAAGAGGGGCCGAGTTCGGTGTCGCCGTGGCAGTGGATGGATCCCTCGCCGTAGTGGGGGCTCCCGGCGCATACAACGGCCGCGGGGCCGTGTTCCTCTTCTCCAGGTCCGGTGACGATTGGCTCCCCGCCGCCGTTCTCGTCGCCCCGCCCGGGGCACGTTTTGGCGCCTCGGTCGCCATCTCCGGCACCACCATCGTGGTGGGGGCGCCCGGTGACGAGAACGGTGCAGCCTTTGTCTACACCAACCCCGAATTGGACGAAGGCGCCGACTCCAGCTCTCAGTTCGGCTGGGTTGCCCACGAACTCGAGCCACCGAGTGGCGCCGACGGTGAGTTCGGCGCTTCGGTCGCCGCCGCCGACGGCCTTATCGCGGTGGGAGCACCGTCCGCAAAGGACGGTGCCGGGACGGTCACCATCTATGAGGCGGCCGCTGCCGGCTGGGAACCCTCAACGCCGCCGATTCCCTCCGACACCGGCACACTCGGCCGCTCGGTCGCCCTCGACCCTCCGTACCTGGTGGCAGGAGCGCCCGCCAGTACGTTTCACGCCCCGGACGGCACCGATAAGCCCCGCGCCGGCCGCGTCTTCGTCTGGGAGCGTCTCGCCGCCGGAGAGTGGACACAGCCGACGGAGCCCTTGACCGAAGTCTGGACACCACCC
>CAZTJO010000018.1:39554-43826 GCA_964614095.1 uncultured Acidimicrobiia bacterium | reverse complement strand
CACTCCCCAGGACGTGGTAGATGCCATCAACGCGGCCTGGGCTGCTGAGTAAGCTCCAGACCACACATAAGACTGAAGGGCAGACCGGCCCACGGGCCGGTCTGCCCCAGGTCTCTCGTATCGTGAGAAACGGCGCCAACGAATGACGACGATCCGAATGCTCAGGCGCTCCAAGCGCTTGGACGTCCGGCTGCAATCGCCGAGGAAGTGGCCCCTGATACTGGCGTTCCTGGCTCCGGCGCTCCTGCTCTACATGGTCTTCGTGCTGTTGCCCATCTTCCAGGCGATGTACTACAGCTTGTTCCACTGGAACGGGCTCGAACCCCTCACGGATTTTGTCGGATTCAACAACTTCACCAAAGCGTTCGGGGACCCGGTCTTTCGCAGCGCCCTGTACCACAACCTGATCATCCTGGGCCTTTCGCTGGGCCTGCAGCTTCCGTTCGCCTTGTTCCTGGCCGTGATGCTTGACCAGAATCTGAAGGGGCGAGCACTCATGCGGATGTTGTTCTTCGCCCCGTACGTGCTCAGCGAGGTCGTCACGGCCGTGGTTTGGCGACAGATCTTCCGCCCCAGCGGCGCCCTCGACGCGGTCATCTCAGGTGTCGGCGCCAACGATTTCCAGGGGCTGTGGCTGGCCAACCCAAAGATCGTCTTGTACAGCCTCTTTTTTGTCATCACCTGGAAGTACTTCGGCTTTCACATGATGATCATGCTGGCCGGTCTGCAGCAGATACCCGGTGAGCTGCAGGAGGCAGCCGCCATCGATGGCGCCAACTGGTGGCAGAGCTTCCGCCGCATCACGCTGCCTCTGCTCGCGCCGGCGATACGGGTCTCCGTCTTCCTGTCCATGATCGGCTCCATCCAGTTGTTCGACGTGGTCTGGGTCCTGACCAAGGGAGGACCGATAAACGCCTCGAACACGATGGCCACCTACATGTACGACTGGGGCTTCCAGCGTCATCACGTCGGTTATGCGAACGCAGTGTCGGTGATCGTGTTTGCACTGTCTCTCCTGGTGGCGCTCGCCTATCAGCGATGGGCCCTCCGCCGGGACATCGAGGGCTCACTGACGGCGATGGGAGCGTGACATGGTCGATGACGTAGTCGATGTGGCCACCAGACCCACCCAGGCACCCGGTTCGAGCCGGCGCTTCCTGACCGGACGGGCCGTCGCCCGAGGCTTCCTGTACCTGGTAGCATTGGTGGTGCTGGCAACGATCGTCCTTCCGGTGCTGTACATCATCCTGGGAGGATTCCGAAGCACCCCGCAACTGGCGGGTGATCCCCTCGGGCTGCCGCATCCCTGGATCTTCTCCAACTACCGCGAGGTAATGCAGCTGGGCTCGTTCTGGCGACAGGTCTGGAACAGCACACTTATCGCCATGATCACGGTGGGCCTGGTGCTGCCCGCCGCTTCATTGGCGGCGTTTGTGCTCTCGCGTTTCAGGTTCAAGGTACGCGAGGGGATTTCTACCCTGTTCACTTTCGGGTTGCTCTTCCCGGTGACAGTGGCAATCCTGCCGCTTTTTATCGTGGTGAAACAGCTCCACCTCATCAACACGCCGCTGGGGGTGGCGCTGCCACAGGTCGCATTTGCGCTGCCCCTCTCCATCATCATCATGCGTCCGTTCTTCGCGTCGATCCCGGGCGATTTTGAAGAGGCGGCAATGCTGGACGGCGCCGGTCCCTTGCGGTTCTACTGGTCGATCCTGCTGCCGTTGTCGCGTCCGGTGATGGCCACCATCGCCGTGTTGACGATCGTGACGAGCTGGAACGCCTTCCTGCTCCCCCTCGTCGTGCTGAACGATCCGACCCAACACACCCTGCCCCTCGGAGTGACGAACTTCTCGTCGCAGTACACGACCGACACTGCCAAGGTGCTGGCGTTCACGGCCTTGTCGATGATCCCCGCCTTCTTGTTCTACGCGATCGCGGAGCGTCAGATCGTCAAAGGCTTGTCTGCGGGAGCGGTCAAAGGATGAGCACCGCCAAGATCTCAGGAGCAGCGGGTCCTGTATACCGTGATCCGGCGCGACCCGTGACCGAGCGGGTCGACGATCTGCTGGGGCAGATGACGACCGCGGAGAAGATCGCTCAGCTCGGGTCGGCCTGGGTGTTCGAGCTGATCGATGTTGACAGCTTTGAGGTTTCTCCTGAGAAGATCCGGAGTCTGTTGTCGAGCGGGATCGGCCAGATAACGAGGGTGTCGGGAGCAAGCAGCCTCGGCTCCAGGGATGCGGCTGCACTGGCGAACAAGATTCAACGGTTCCTCGTCGAGGAGACCCGGCTTGGTATCCCCGCCATTGTCCACGAAGAGATGTGCTCCGGCTTGGTGGCTCGTGAAGCTACCGTCTTTCCTCAAGCGATTGGATTGGCAAGCACGTGGGATCCGGGCCTCGCTCGGGAGATGGGAGATGCCATCCGGCTCGAAACGCGCGCCATCGGTGCGCACCAGGGCCTGTCCCCAGTCTTCGATGTTTGCCGTGATCCCCGATGGGGCCGAACCGAAGAGACCTTCGGTGAAGACCCCTATATGGTGGCACGGATGGGTGTGGCTGTGGTGCAGGGCCTGCAAGGAAATGACCTTTCCAATGGGGTGGTGGCCACCGGGAAGCATTTCGTGGGCTACGGCGCTTCTGAGGGGGGTCTCAACTGGGCACCAGCTCACATCCCAGCGCGAGAGCTCGCGGAGGTGTACCTGTATCCATTTGAAGCAGCCGTTCGGGTGGCTGGTTTGCGTTCTGTGATGAACGGTTACCACGAGCTTGATGGTGTCCCGTGCGCAGCCAACAGCGAGCTTCTTTCTGGTTTGCTTCGCGACACCTGGGGCTTCGAGGGGTTTGTCGTCGCTGACTACTTCTCGATTCGTCAGCTCGAGGATTATCACCAGATGGCGACTGACGCATCCACGGCAGCGTCACTGGCAATCTTGGCCGGAATCGACATTGAGCTTCCCGGAACCGACTGCTATGGGACTCCGCTAATCGACGCGCTCGAATCAAAAATGGTCAGTGAGGATGCCCTCGACCGCGCAGTAAGGAGAGTTCTCGGGGCCAAATTCGAACTGGGGCTATTTGAACGGCCTTACGTCGACCCCGACACGGCTCCGTCGACAGTCGGCTCTTCATCTCATGCTGACCTGGCGGGAAAGATAGCCAGGAAGAGCATCGTCTTGCTCAAGAACGATGGGGCGCTCCCGTTGCCTGCCGACAGCTCCAAGGTGGCTGTCATTGGGCCGAACGCTCATGAGGCACGCCATCTCTTCGGCGACTACACCTATGCAGCCCTCATCGAATCTCTGATAGAGGCCCAACAAGCCGAGGACAATCCATTCCTCATACCTATCCCGGATGATGCAGAGATGACATACAGGTTGGCGGGCGTCACGACAGTCTTCGAGGCGTTGCGCGAGCGGCTGGGACCGCGGGTGAGCTTTGCACGTGGATGTGAAGTGAACGATGTTTCGAAGGAAGGGTTTGCCGAAGCTGTCGACTTGGCGGCCGGCTCGGATGTTGCGGTGATGGTGATGGGAGACAAGTCGGGCCTTGCCGACGACTGCACCAGCGGGGAGGCCCGGGATCGTGCTTCGCTGGATTTGCCGGGAGTCCAAGAGGAACTGCTCCGCGAGGTGATCGGCACAGGAACCCCGATCGTCCTGGTTCTGGTTGCTGGGCGACCCTCAGCAAGTTCCTGGGTCCACGAACGGTGCGCCGCGGTGATGATGGCCTGGATGCCGGGTCAGGAGGGTGCCGCGGCCATTGCCGACGTGCTGATTGGGGCGGTGAACCCGGGGGGCAAGCTGCCGATTTCCTATCCTCGGAGCTCGGGGCAGATTCCCGTGTACTACGGACACAAGGTCTCGGGTGGGAGGTCCCAGTGGAAGGGCGACTACGTGGACTCCGCAGTCGCTCCCCTCTACCCCTTCGGTCACGGTCTTAGCTATACGACTTTTGAGGTTGCCGATCTCTCGGTGGGCAAAGCCAGTGCTCTTGTATCCGAGTCGGCGACGGTCACCGCCCGTGTGGCCAACACCGGATCGATCGATGGGGAAGAGGTGCTTCAGCTGTATGTACGCGACCCGGTCGCCAGTGTCACCAGGCCTGTCTTGGAGCTGAAGGGGTTTATCCGGGTTGAGGTACCGGCCGGGGGCTCACGTGAAGTGAGTTTCGACCTACCGGTCGGTCAGTTGGGTTTCTACAACGCTGAGATGGAGTACGTTGTCGAGCCGGGGCAGATCGATGTCTACGTCGGGACGTCCTCGGCCAACGC
>CAZTJO010000018.1:8981-39454 GCA_964614095.1 uncultured Acidimicrobiia bacterium | reverse complement strand
ACGTTGTCGAGCCGGGGCAGATCGATGTCTACGTCGGGACGTCCTCGGCCAACGCTGTTCACGCGGGAACCTTGACGATCGCCCCGGACGTGTCGGGGGCCCCACTGGTCAAGGTGTTCGACGGAACTGTCACGGTGAGTGAAGCCGGCTAGACCGGGATCTGCATGGACGGGGGTTGCCTCGCAGCGCTAGGTAGCACGTGTGGCGTGGAAGATGGGACGCAACACCGGGTAGAGCTCCCGGTAGTGGCCATACGCTTCTTCATACATCGGGACCGCCGCAGAGACAGCTGCCGAGCGCCGGACGGAAACAAGCTCCGCACAAGCCGTCTCGACGTCGCTGAACCGACCGGCGCCCACCGCGGCGAGCAGACCGGCCCCATAGGCCGCCGCCTCCTCCGTCTCCACGGTGACAATCTCCGCCTGTAGCACATCGGCGAGGATCTGACGCCAGAGCGAGCTTCTGGTGCCGCCGCCAGATGCTCGAATCTGGGCAGGCTTATCCATACCTGCTCCGATCATCAGATCGAGTACATCATGTAGTCCGAAGGCGACACCCTCGAGCACAGCGCGGGTCAGATGCCGCAGGTCGTGACGAACGGTCAGTCCCACGAATGCTCCCCGGGCCAGCGGGTCGTGGTGAGGAGTGCGTTCCCCCGTCAGATAGGGAAGGAAGAGAAGACCTTCGCTGCCCGCTGGAATCTCGGCGGCACCGTTGACCAGATGTTCGAATGATCGGCCTGGAGCCAGAGCGTCGCGCAGCCAACGGAGGCTACCGCCCGCTGAAAGCATCACGCCCATCATGTGCCACCGGTCAGGAACGGCGTGACAGAAGGAGTGCAGCCAACCGTGCGGTTCGATTGTGGGGCCATCCGTGGTGGCAAACACCACCCCAGATGTGCCCAGCGAGAGCGCCATCACCCCGGAGGTGACAGCACCGATCCCGACAGCGTTGGCCGATTGATCTCCGCCTCCTGCCACCACGGGGGTACCGCGACGCAAGCCGGTGGCATCGGCTGCCTCACTGGATACGGTGCCCGTGACCGCGGGCCCTTCGAAAACAGCCGGGAGCAGCGCCGGGTCAATATCGAGAGCGCTCAAGATCTCGGCGGACCAGGTTCGCTTGGCGAGATCAAAAAGAATCGTCCCCGAGCCGTCGGCGACGTCGACTGCGTATTCACCGGTGAGCCGATACCGCACATAGTCCTTGGGCAGGAGTACTTGCCGCACCCGGGCCCAGTTGTCGGGCTCATTCCGCGCCACCCAGAGCAGCTTGGGTGCGGTGAATCCGGGCAGGGCATCGTTGCCTGAGACCTGTATCAGCCGGTCAAGGCCCACGCGCCGCCGCATTTCCTGACACTCTGATTCGGTACGCTGATCGTTCCACAGGATCGCCGGTCTGATCACTTCCCCGTACTCGTCCAGTAGCACCGAGCCGTGCATTTGGCCGGTGAGTCCGACTGCTGCGATGTCCGTGGGAGCGACGATGCCCTCTGCCATCAGCTGGCGTATGACCGCCATGGTCGCATCCCACCACAGTCGAGGATCTTGCTCTGCCCATAGGAGCTGCGGCGTCTCAAAGCCGTAGTGCGATGCCTGCACACTCTGGACTGCGCCAGACTCGTCAATCAACAACGCTTTGGTCGCTGTCGTGGCAATGTCGAGGCCAATGACGTACCGCATCAGGGTCCCCGTCTTTCGATGCGCTTGACTGTCGAATCGGCATCGGGGCACCGAGTAACCTTCCACACTTCACGGCGTTCTTGTGTCCCCTTTTCGGACGAGCTGGGTGAGTTGATCGACATCTTCGAGTTCATACAACCTCTCGCTGACGAACACCTGGCCGATGGCTCCGACCTCGGGATGCTCGCTATCTTCAGCAGGCCCGACGTGCTTGAAAAACAGGTGGCTGTCTTTGAGAAAAACAACTGCCCGTCGGGTGGCACCGGGACTCGGGTTGAGAGAATAGCCGGTGCTGGCGCAGATGACGGCCGCCGTGGAGACGGTATGCCGCTGATTGGAGGTTCAGGCTCTGGATCTTCAGGCCAAGCCAAGGCAGGACCTCTGGGCTATTGTCGAGCTTGGGCCCGACGAGTCGGGGCCCGTACTCGGCCGCCGGGCTGATCCCGTAAGGCCCAGGGCTCCGATGGACATTGGAGAGTCGGCTCGTCTTGGAGAGTAAGGCGTTTGTCGAATCCCTTATGCTTCCCGGGACCAGATGACCTTGTTCACACGGTTCTCTAGGAGCTCCTGCCGACCGGACACGGGGGCAGGGTCGAGTTCACCTGCGACAACTCGGGCTTCAAGCGAGTCCAGGGTCTCGGAGCCGTCGAGAATCGCTGTTCCAAGGTCTCCGGACCAGCCTGCGTAGCGCTCGGCCAGAGGCCCCGAGAGCGTTTCCTGCTCGATCAAGTCGGCTGCGACAAGCAGCGCCTTTGCCAGGGTATCCATGGCCCCGATGTGCCCGTGGAATAGATCGGTCCGGTCTATTGACTGACGTCGCAGCTTGGTATCGAAGTTGAACCCACCGGTGGTGAAGCCGCCACCCTTGAGGATCTCATAGAACACGAGGGACAGCTCGTCAACCGAGTTCGGGAACTGGTCGGTATCCCATCCGTTCTGGTAGTCGCCCCGGTTTGCGTCTATCGAGCCGAAAATGCCATTGGCGACTGCATAGGCGACCTCGTGGTGGAAGCTGTGCCCTGCCAGGGTGGCATGGTTTCCCTCGATATTGACACGGTACTCATCGGCGAGGTCGAAACGCTCGAGAAAGCCGTGAACCGACTGGGTGTCGTAGTCGTATTGGTGTTTGGTGGGCTCGGCGGGCTTGGGTTCGATGAGCAAGGTCCCCTCGAACCCGATCTTTCGCTTGTGCTCGGCAACCAAGGTCAGGAACCGGGCATACTGCTCTTGCTCACGCCTGAGATCTGTGTTGAGGAGGGTGTCATAGCCTTCGCGGCCTCCCCAGATCGTGAAGTTGGCTCCGCTCAGTAGATGAGTTGTCTCAACGGCGTGTTTTACCTGGGCAGCGGCGTAAGCGAAGACCTCAGGGTCCGGATTCGTCGCGGCACCTGCGGCATAGCGGGGGTGGCCGAACAAGTTCGCGGTGCCCCAGAGGAGACGGATGCCGGTCTCCGACATCTTCTCTTGGGCATACGCCGCCATCTCATCGACATTGCGGACCGTCTCGGCAAACGTATCACCGGGTGGCGCGATATCCAGGTCGTGGAAGCAGAAGAAGGGCACTCCAAGCTTGCTGAAGAACTCGAAGGCCGCGTCCATCTTTTGACGAGCCGCTGCCATCGGGTCTGCAATTGTCTTGAGCCAGGGGCGATCGAGTGTGCCCTTGCCGAACACATCAGTGCCGGGCCAATGGAACGAGTGCCAGTAGCAGACCGCCATCCGCAGCTGGTCTTCCATGCGCTTTCCCAAGACCATCCGATTGGGGTCGTATATCTTGAACGCCAGGTCGTTGTCCGAGTCGGGACCCTCGAACGCGATCGGATCAGTCGCATGGACGAAGAATTCGGCCGCCACAATCTACCTCCGAATAGCCGGGTATCCGGGCCGTATGCTAGAGACCAGCAGTTGCCAAGCCGTGGTCAGGACGCATGGTCACTTTGCCGTAGTCTATTTGGCGTTCCATGCGTAGCAAACTTGAACCCGTTCGGGTCTATCGGAGACTCTGGTCTGGCCCGGGTTTGGCAGAGCCGGGATGTTTGACTGGGTGGTGCTTTGCCCCGGCGAGGGAGAGGCTGCATGCCGCATCGGCATCCATCCAAGTTCCGTCGCACGGTGCTCGATCTGCTGTCCACCGGGCGAGCCGTCGCCGCGGTGGCTGCGCGGATGTGGGCGTGTCGGAACAGACGATCTGCAGGTGGCGTACGCAGGACCTCACAGACCAGCGCCTGGCTCCAGGCCTGACGTCAGTTGAGCATGCTGATGGCAGCTCGAAGTCGCAGTGCCGAGTTGAAGACCGACCTGACGGTGGCCCGCCGAACTAACGACCCGCCAAGGTCGCAGGTGGTGTCCCCAAGAGGTGGGTCGAAGCAGTCGTGGCCACCGCCTCTGAGGGAGTCTCCGCTCAGGCCGCGTGTCAGATGCTGGGGTATCGGAGTCGGAGCAATACAAGACTGGCGGAGCCGGCCGCCGGCGTCGACGGGCCGGGTGCACCCGCCTTACTCCCCACAAGATCCCCTCGGACCACCTAGCCAACCCCCGCCTCGACGTGTCGTGCCCCCATCAGCTCCCGGTAGCCGCCATCGCGCAACCCTTCCAGAAAAGCCGGGCAATATCACAAGGCGGGTTTGGGGCGCCAGCATCAGTTGCACCACCCGCCGGTGGGGGATTGTCCTCCTCACGCAACCCACATTCGCGCCACACGGAAAAAAGCTCCAACACCACCACGCACCTCACGCCCTTCCGTTCTGCACCAGGCCGACCGTCAACATCCCCATCACTTGTACCGTTCGTCGCGGGCCGTTGATCAATGGGGGAGCGCGCTATCACGATATTTCCCCAATAGTATGACTGCCAGGGTCAAACTTGACATAACGTGGATTATGGGCGTTGCGATACTGGAGCCGGGTCTCGGCCGTTTCCGGTTCGATCGGCCTCGAGCCGCGCCGTAGGGTCCACACAAGCGTTGCGCAGGCCGGCTGCGGCCCCATACAGGTGCTGAAACGCCCTTCTGTAGTCGATATCGTCCGCCTGCGCCCCCATTGCCTCCACCTCGTCAAGAGCGGCTTCAAGCTCGTAGAGGCGGTCTCTGAGCCTCCGGAGGGCCACAGCGCTGACGAGTGCGTCTCCGGAGTCGAGCCGGACACGGGCGGCCAGGCAGCGTGCCTCGAAGGCCCGCTGGCGGTGGCTGCGTCGGCAGTACTTGGGCGGGCGCCCTTGGTGAGTGGGCACGGAGAACTCAACTCCACACCAATTGCAGCGAGCCAAGCGGGAATATTCCGTCACGGTGACGTTATTGTACCGTTTGCATGACCATCCGGGAATGACCCGAACCGGTCCCGGTGTTGAGGAAGATGGAAGGACGCCATGCCCACCCTCAAGCTCACCAAGAACAACTTCGAGTCGACGATCAGCCGCAACGAGACCGTATTCGTCGATTTCTGGGCTTCCTGGTGTGGCCCCTGTCTCATGTTCGCCCCCATCTATGAGGAGGCCTCCGATGAGCACGATGACATCGTGTTCGCCAAGGTCGACACCGAGGCCGACCCCGAGCTGGCACAAGCTTTCGGCATCCGCTCCATCCCCACGCTCATGGTGTTCCGCGACAACATCGTGCTCTATGCCCAACCCGGCGCCGTTCCCGCCAGCGCATTGGACGATCTCATCGGCCAGGTCAAGGCACTCGACATGGACGAGGTGCGGCGCAAGATCGCCGAGCACGAGGCCGGGCACAAACACGACACCGATTAGCGGCACCGCGCCCTGCCGAAGGCGAGGTCCAGCCTGGGTAGATGCGTTTCGGTCTCTCGGTTTCCAACTTCGGCGACTTTGGCAGCCCCCAACGCCTCGTCCAGAACGCCCTGACCGCCGAGAAGGCAGGCTGCGACGGAGTTTTCATCTGGGATCACATCGAGGTCGGCCATCGGGCCGGGCCCGTTGTCGATCCGTGAGTGGCACTGGTCGCTATGGCTGTGGCACCCAACGGGTGCGCATCGGTCCCATGGTGACCCCAGCTCCCCGACGCCGCCTTACCAAACTGGCTCGCGAGACCGTCACCCTCGATCACCGTGACTCCGGAACGCCCCCCGAGGTCGCCGCGCTCGGCCAACCTCCCCACAACGATGTGAAGGCCCTCCTCCAGGAGCACAAGGCTGCCGGCGCCACCTGGTGGCTGGAGAGCCCGTCCTTTCCGTCCGAACCATTCGAGTCCTGGTTGCAGCGAGTGGGTGGCGGGCCGCTGCTGTACCCGCTCCCCCACCCGAAGGCAGACGGGTTACAGAAATAGTTGCATGTAGCACGCAACTATTTGCTAGGATACCGCCGTGGCCTCTTACAGCGACGATATCGCCCAAGCGCTGATGGACCTGATGCGGTGCCATCACCTCCCCCGCATGCACGCTCAAGTAGCGGAGATTGCCGGCGTCCCGGTCGTGGAGCGAGCTGGCATGCCCGTGGTGAGATTCATCGCTCACCACTCCCCCGTGAGCGTCTCCGATGTGGCCGGGGCACTCGGGGTCGACGGCTCCACCGTGAGCCGCCATGTCAGCCGTCTGGAGCAAGCCGGCCTGCTCAGCCGCACGCCGGACCCCAAAGATGCACGGGTCTCTCTGCTGCAGGTGACCGAGGTTGGCCAGGAGGCCTTCCGGCGTGTGCACGAAGCGCGCCGCGCCCTGCTCGAGCAAGTGCTCTCCGGGTGGGCCGAACAAGATCAGAAGCGCCTGGCCGACAATCTGCGCCGCCTCGCCGACGACTTCGGCGCCTACGTCGAGAAGCTGTAGACACTCATGAGTCCCCAGAACTCCATCGAAGCACAGAATCTCACCCGCCGCTTTGGTGATCTCATAGCCGTCGATCACATCAGCTTTGAGGTGCCGCAGGGTGAGGTCTTCGGCTTCCTCGGTCCCAACGGTGCCGGCAAGACGACCACCATCTCTATGCTCACCACCCTGCTCAAACCCACGGAGGGCAGCGCCACCGTTGCCGGCCACGACATAAGCCGCGCCGGCGCCGCGGTACGCACCACCATCGGCATCGTGTTCCAGGAGCCGAGCCTGGATGACCGCCTCACCGCCGCCGAGAACCTCGAATTCCACGCCGTGCTGTTCAACGTCCCTACCCGGCAACGTAAGGGCCGTGTCGCTAACGCGCTGCGTCTCGTCGATCTGGAAGAACGCGCCAAAGACCTCGTCGAGCGCTTTTCCGGCGGCATGAAGCGCCGGCTTGAGATCGCTCGCGGCATGCTGCACACCCCGCGGGTGCTGTTCCTCGACGAGCCCACGCTGGGCCTCGATCCACAGACTCGCCGCAACATCTGGGACCACATTGGGCGCCTCCGCTCCGAGACCGGCGTCACCATCTTTATGACCACTCACTACATGGACGAGGCCGAATTCTGCGACCGCATCGGCATCATGGACCGGGGCAAACTCGTTGCGCTGGACACGCCCGAAGGCCTCAAGCGTCAAGTAGGCGGAGACGTGGTCACCATCCACACCCCGGCGCCGGACGAACTCGCCGAGCATCTGGCACGATCCAGCATCGAGAACCGCCGCCGTGGCGACGATGTCCTCGTGGAGATCGAGGACGGCGCCCGGTTCATCCCGCGCCTGGTCCGGGAGTTCGACGGCGAGATAGAACGAATTGAACTGCGCCGGCCCACACTCGACGATGTGTTCCTTCACATCACCGGCCGCACCATCCGCGAGACCGGTCTGGACGACGAGGATGTTGCCCGCAACCGGATGCGGGCGCGCATGACCATGGGACCGAGACATTGACCACTGCCACCACTCCCCCGGCCACGGCCACCCTGTCGGCCATTCGCATCATTTGGAAACGGGAGATCCTGCGCTGGTGGCGCAACAAGGCCCGCATGGTCGGCTCGCTCGGTTTCCCGCTCATCTTCCTCTTTGTTTTTGGCAGCGGGCTCGGCGGCGCCATGGGATCGTTGGCCGGCAGCGCCGCCGACATCGATTTCGAGCAGTTCATCTTCCCCGGCATCATCGCCATGACCGTCTTTTTCGCCTCCATCTTCAACGGCATCTCGCTGGTCTACGACCGCGAATTCGGCCTGCTCAAGGAGGTGCTCGTCGCCCCGGTGAATCGCTCGGCCATCGCCTTCGGCAAGACCCTGGGCGGAGCCACTGTGGCCACGGTCCAGGGCACCCTGGTCTTCATCTTCGCTCCGCTGGTGGGGGTGCACCTCACTCCCCTGCTTGTTCTGAAGATGTGGCCGATCATGTTCGCCGGCGCCTTTGCGCTCGCCGCAATGGGCGTGGCACTGGCGGCCCGCATGAGCAGCACCGAGTCGTTCCAGCTGATCAATCAATTCATCACCTTCCCCCTTATGTTCCTCTCGGGCATCTTTTTCCCACTCCAGGGCCTGCCGGCGTGGATGAACGCCGTCGTGAAAGTGAACCCGATCTCCTACGCCGTCGACCCCTTGCGCAGGCTGGTACTCGAAGCTCAGTCACTTCCCCAGAGCGTGCTCGGGAATCTCGGTGACTATGGGCTCGGTATCAGCATCGGGGGCCACCAGATGACGGTCTGGGAAGACATCATCATCGTGGTCGGGTTCGGCCTGCTGATGAACCTGCTGGCGATGTGGCTTGTCAGCATGCAGGACTAGCCACGGTCGGCCAATTGTCGAAGCCCTGAATCGCCGAACGAAAAGCGACCGATGACCGGCAGACCGCAGGCCTCCATCTAGCTCCACCGATCCAGTCCTCTGCCGGTATGCTTCTCCGCCATGGCCCACCAGAGACGATCCGCCTTCACCTGGCTCGCCATCGGCGTCGCCGTCGGCATCACGGTGCCGTATGCGGTCATGCTCGTGCTGACGATCCGTTCCGCCGCCGACGCCTCCTCGGTGTCGCGCCAGACGCTTCAGGATATGTCCACGCTTGGCTTCTTCTTCAGTCCCGAGGAGTTCCGCAACGTCATGGCCATCCTGTCGGGCTTTATGGGTGCCATCACGCTCGCCGTCCTCATCGTGATCGTCGGATTGATGGCGCGGCGCCAATGGGCCCGTGAGGGAGCCTATGCGGTCTTCGGCACCATGGGCCTTGTCTCAGGTGTGGCCCTGGTGGGCGCAGTCTTTGCCGATCCCATACCAAGCGGCCTCTGGCTCAGCCTGGGCACGGTCCTGTGTTGCGGCTTCGTAATTGGCCTCCTGCTGCTCCCCAGCGTGGCCCTTGATTTCGAGATGGCAGAGATGGCCCGTCTGGAGCGCTCCGGAGCGCGCCGCTCCTAGATCCTCCCGACCCTTCCAAATCGCCGCCGCCGGCGCCCGCCGGCTAGCCCGCGTCAGCCGCGGGCACGATTCTCTCGAGCATCCCGGCAAGGGCGCCGTAGACCTGTGTTCGCACCAGGCGCTCCTCGTTACCAAACGCCGCCTCCAGGCCCGCATCAAAAGGCACGGCTCCCAGGAAGGGCACACGGTACTCGGCGGCCAGAGCCTGCACCAGGGTGCCGTCATCTCGCTGCATGTTCTCCACAACCCCTACAACCGGCGCGGAGAGTTCGGTGAGCAGGCCCAGGGCCCGCCGCACGCTGCCCAGCGCCAGCAACGATGCCACGCCGACCAAGAGGAACTCGACCCTGGGCACAAAACGCAACACGTCGAGCGTGGTGTCGCCGAGCCCCGGCGGGAGATCGAGCACGAGCACATCCAGCTCGCCCCAGCGGCTGATGGCCAGCAGCTCCAGCAGCACATTGGTGGCGTCAGCGCCGCGCAAAGGAGTGGCGGAATCTCCGACAAAGAACGCCACCGACATGAGGTCGATCCCGGCAACCCGGTGCGGGTCGATGCCGAACTCCTCGGTCGGGAAACCCTTCTCGAGTCCGAGTATGACGTGATCGCTGGGCGAGGTGAAGTCGAGGTCGAACAGCCCGACCGCCCGGCCGCTGTGGCCCAGCGCCACGGCCAAGCCGGTGGCCACAACACTCTTGCCGATGCCGCCCTTGCTGCCGGTCACCCCGATCACACGCGACACCGGCTTCAGGCGATCGCCGATGACGGCGACACGCGGATCCATCAGCCCTCGTCTTCCCGGACCCGGCTGCGTCCCTCCACGATCTCCAGGGTGACGCCGCGTCCGGCCACTATCTCGAAGTCGGGACTGCCGCAGCCGGGACACCTGATGAATGTGTGAGACAACTCAGGGACAAAGTGCATCGCCTCGATGGCATCTTCATCCTGAACGTCGGCCAGATCCGTCTCGCCGAAGGTCCGATCACAGGCCCGGCAGTGGAACAGGGCGGGTTCTTCCTCGATCACGAATTCAACCCCGGCGAGATCAGGAGCCACCTCGGGTATCACCTGGGTCAGAGAGAACTCGAACAGATCCTTGCTGATCCGCTGCAGCTGGCCCACCTTCACCTCTATTCGTTCCAGGTGGTCGATACCGGCTTCCTGTGCCGCCTGGCGGGCCGCGGTGACGACGGCGTCTGCAAGGGCGAATTCGTGCATGCGTGTGCTCTCCACGGGCGCATCTCGAATGGGCGCCCGGTCGATGATGGTAGACGCCACCATCAATCAACGGACGAGACGGTCCTGTGTTCGGTTGGCCCCGTCGCATCCATCTCGGCGAGGCGTCTGTTCACCGAAAGGCTCGCCGTCACCGCCAGATAGCAGATGGCCACCACCAGAAGCGCGCGCCCCAGGCCCAGCCATTCGACGGCGTAGCCCCCCAGCAGCACACCGGCCGGCATGACCACATAGGCACCGGCTCCTAGTGTGCCCAGGACCCGGCCTCTCATGCTGTCGGGAATCCGCTCATATAACACAACACTCAAGATGGGATTGATCGGTCCCGCGGCGATTCCGGCAACGGCGACCGCCACCACGGCCAGCCACACCGGCGGCAGCGTCGCCAGCGCAAAAAAGGGAAGTCCGGCCACTATGAAACAGACCACAAAGGCCCCACGCCGGGGCAGCCGGTGCCCGATGGCACCGTAGAGCAGCGTGCTGGCCAAGGCGCAGCCCCCAAACGTACCCACCACCGCCCCGAGTGCGGCCGGGCTGTGCAGCACCCGGCTTGCGTATACCGGTAGATAGACCAAGAAGACGGGGGCATCGAGGAAGTTGGTGAGCATCACAATCACCACTATCACCAGCACCAGCCGGTCGCCGCGCAAGAATCGCACACCGTCGCCCAGTTCCTTCAGGTAGCTCTGCTGCCCGTCGGCAGCTTTCCGGCCTGTGCCCGGCACCACAGCGGCGATCAACAAAGCAGAGACGACGAAGCTGGCGGCATCGATCCACAACACCGTGGGGGCGGAGAAGAAGACTATGAGCACCCCACCGATGGGCGCTCCCAGCAGGCTCGACGCTCTATTGATGCCCTGCTTGATCGCAGTGGATCGTTCGAGCGCCATCTGGGCCATCTCGGTGAGGTCGGGTAACATGGCGGTGCGAGCGGTGCCCCCCGGGCTGTCGAGCAGCGCCCCCAGAAAGACAAGGGTCAACAGCTGCCAAAGGTCGATGCCCAGCGTGGCGTGGAGCAGAGGGATCATCGCCACCGGTACGGCACTGGCCAGATCCGAGACCACACTCATCGAGCGGAAGCCGAGCCGGTCGACCAGCGCGCCCCCGAAGAACCCGGCCAGCACGGCGGGCAGGAGCGTGAAGAACCCGACCAAACCCGTCTTGCCGGCACTGCCGGTGGTCTCGATGACAAACCAGGGAATGGCGACAAGCGCCATCACGTTGCCGGTCATCGAGATGGTGTCGGCGGCAAACAGGACATACAGAGGAAGCCGCCGGCGCGGTGCGGGTGCTTCATCTATCTGCATAGACGACAAGGTGAGCCGACTCTACCGGCGGCTCGGTGCCGCCTCCGGAATCTCCCTTAGCTATAGGCCAAAATCGGCGGCGATGAAGGCCAATACCACCTCGGAGATGCGGCGCCCACCGGCATCGGTCAGATGGATGCCGTCTTCGAGGCGCACCTGCACCATGCCGTCCCCCGAGTACGTGGGCAGCTCCATGGCGTACTCATCGTTCTCGTCGGTGAGCAGGTCGTAGATATCAACAAAGGTGACGGCCGGATGCAGCGCGGCCTCGGCCTCGAGCAGTTCGTTGATGTTCCGCGCCAGCCGTGAGCGTCTTTCGTCCTGCATAATCGGCACCGAGACCCAGTAGACCCGGGTGTCATCGTGGACCAGCAACTCCATGAACTGGCCCACCAGATAGGAGTAGCGAGCCGTCCACTCCGGCGACCCCGGCTCCATGACACCCTCGGAGGTGTACAGCCGCTGCCACTCGTTCGCTCCGAGCACAACGACGACCGCATCGGGATCCACCTCGGGCAGCCGTTCGATGACAAAGACGGGCCAATTGAGCCTCGTCGGATTGATCAGCCCTGAGCCGTTTTCGGTGTCCATGAAGCTGACCACAACGCCGGTGGTCGAACCCTCTGCCCGAATGCCCCGCCCGATCGGCCCGGTGAGCGAATCCCCGATCACCCAGATCCTGAGTGGATTGGCGGCGCTGATGGGCTGGGGCTCCGCCGTTGTGGTCGTGGCCGGCAGCGTCGTGGTTGTTGTTGTTGTCGAAGACGACGTGCTTGTGGTGGTGCTGGTCGTGGTCGTCGGGCCCGTCGATGATGTCGAAGTGGTTGACGCCGCCGTGGTCGTGGCCGGAGCCGGCCCGCCGGCACAGGCGGCCGGTGCTACCAGCAGAGCGAACGTCAGAAGCGCCAGCCCGGCCCGATGCCTCATGGATTCCTTACCGCGGTGTCGCCGCGGAGATTACCGGCCTGGCCCGGCTGTCCCGGGGAACAAGGCGAGCCAACACCGGAAGGAGACGGAACCCGATGACTCCCGGTGGCAATCCTCGAGAGTCGTCCCACCCGGTCCGGACCCAATTGGCGTGAGGGCGGCCGGGATTAGGATCTGCGCCGTGGCAAAGGCCCCTCACCCATCAAGCTGGTGGCCGTATGTCGGCCTGGTAGCGGCCGCCCTTCTCACCGCAGCCGCGTGCACATCGGAGGGATCCTTGGACTCGTCGATGCCGCCGACTACGCCCGAAACGACAGCCGGTAATACCTCAGCCTCCACGATTCCCCCCACCACACCGTCGGCTGCCGGTTGCCCCAGCGGTTCCTTTGTGCCGGTAACCCACCGTCGGGTGCTGGTCCCGCCCCCGACCCCGGAGCCGGAGCCGCGGGTGTGGTATCAGGAACCGACGTTCGGCACCTGTTTGATGCGCCTCACCGACCGAGAGGGCGACCTCTCCCCCGAAGATCCCTCCAGCGGCCTCCGCCACGAGTACGCCCGGGTGCAGGCGTTCAACGCCGACGGCAGCTTCCTGCTGCTGCAGGGGACCGAAGGCACCCATTACCTATACGACGCCACCACGTTGCAGCCCATCACCGAGTTGGCCCTAGGCGCCGAGCCGCGCTGGGACGCCGAAGACCCTGACCTTCTCTTCTTCACCGAAGACACCGCCCTGCGGTCGTATCGTGTCTCCAGCGGAGCGACCGAGACGATCCGCGACTTTGCCGGCGATCTGGCCGGCCACAACCCGGTTGTGGTCTGGACCGCCTGGGAAGGAAGCCCTTCCATCGACCGCCGCTACTGGGCGCTTATGGCCGAGAACGACGAGTGGCTGCCCACCGCTTTCCTCTTCTACGACCGGGCTGAGGACCGGATCGATGTGCTGGATTTGCGCGGAGTCCCCGGCGTGGAAGACGACGTCGATCACGTAACCACGAGCCCTCTGGGCACCTACCTGCTCGCTTCGTTCGACAGGGCCTGTGAAAGCGGCACCACCGGCACCGGCTCCAGACCGTGTGGCCTCATGGTCTACGACCGCAACCTCCAGGAGGCACGCGGCCTGCTGCGTGTTCTGGGCCACTACGACACCGCCCTGGATGCCACCGGGAATGAAGTGATCGTGTACCAGGACATCGACACCGACCGAGTCTCCATGCTCGACCTGGGCACCGGTGCCGTCACCCCTCTGCTTGACATCGATTTCAGCTTCACCGGCATCGGCGTACACGTGTCCGGTCTCGGCTACGACCGACCCGGATGGGCGGTGATCTCCACCCACGACAACGACACCACCAGCCACACCTGGATCGACGATCAGGTGTTCCTGGTCGAGCTGAAGGCAGACGGGCGGGTGTTGCGCCTTGCCCACACCTACTCCACGGTCGACGACGAGCAGGAACTCGACTACTGGGCCGAGCCGCACGCCACCACTAATCCAGACATCACTCGTATCCTGTTCGCCAGCAATCGGGGCCGCAGCGGAACCGGAAAAGTCGACGCCTACCTGATTGCGCTGCCCGCCGAATGGAGTGAGAACCTGCCCTGAACGGGGCTGTGCCATTCGTCCCTGTGAAACCTCGCCGCTAGAGCGCGATGCTGTCACCAGCAAAGTGGAGGATTCAAGTGCCGAAGTTCGTGTGGAAGTCGCTGCCGCCGGAAGACATCAACAAGCTCCTCGAATACGTGGCGTCCATTCCCGAGGGTGAGCGGCCCCTGTATGGACTCACCGGCAAAAAGAGCAGCTTTCTCACCGCCGGAACCGCCATGTGGACACACGCGATCTGCTTCACCGCCGACCGCATCATGGTGACGGAGGAGGGTTTCGTCAGCGGCAAGAAGACCCAGACCGGGCACAACCTCAGTGATCTTGTCCAGGTCGATGTGAAGAGGAGGAAGCTGGCGGGGTCCGACGAGCTTGTGCTCGAATTCGGTGACGGGTCCTCCGTCGAGCTGGTCAACGTCCCCAAGACACAGTGCGACCCCGTCGAACTGCTACCGAGCCAGGGCACTTCGGTATTTGCCCGTGAGCGGCTCTCTGATGCGCAGATCACCAATTGCTACTACGCCTACGACATGGCCGCGGTGATTCCTCCCGACCTCCTGAAGAAGAAGTAGGCCTAGCCTGTTCCGCCTCCCGCAAACACCTGCGGGAGCGGACTTCCTGTTCGCGTCCGGCATAGCCCCGGCGTGCCTTCCCCACACCCTGCGTGAGAGGTACTGAAGAAGCCCGGCGTCGCCGGGCCTGTCGGTGTCGGAGGGGGGACTCGAACCCCCACGCCCGTTAATAGGGCACTAGGCCCTCAACCTAGCGCGTCTACCAATTCCGCCACTCCGACTCGGGCTCCGGGAGTATACCCCTGCCCCCTGTCGAGTCACCATCAGCTTCCTGTCGCTCTACTACTCCCCCAGCGCCAAACCCGACGCTGCAATCACCCCCCAGGGGGAGGCCGTTTTCACCCTCCGGCGTGACGACACCAGGCACTTCTCGTGCCACAGTGATGCCATGGCCAGATCCAGAATCCGCCCACCAAACCGCGGCCCAATGTGCAAGCGAAAAGCCTCTATAGCTTCCGCTTCCGATGCCTCAACGCGTATCGTGCTGCCGGTGAGCCCGGCAGAGAAGTTCCCCGGCCTTGGCCGTTCTGACCCGAATGAACACGGCACAAGCGGTGAGTGCTGCCACTGATGGGCTACTTCTCCGCCCTCGCCAGGCCGATCACGTACCGCCGACTGATCTACCTGCTCATCGGATTCCCCCTGGGCATATTCACCTTTGTATTCCTCATCGTCGCCACCTCCGTATCCGTGGGGCTGATCGTCGTGTGGATCGGAGTGCCGCTCCTCGCTCTCAGCGTGCTCGCCTGGCGGGCCATGGCCGACCTGGACCGGCATTTCACCTCCGCAATGCTCGGCATCACCATCCCCCAGCCGCCAAACCCCACCGCCGGTATCACGGGAGTGATGCAGAAGGCAAAGGCCATCATGTCCGACATTTCCACATGGCGGTCTTTCACCTGGCTCATGCTCCGTTTCCCCCTCGGCATCCTCGGTTTTGTGGTTGTGGTCACGGGTATCGCGTGGGTGTTGGCCACTGTGGCTCTCCCCCTGGCCATTGTTGCCGGCACCGATATCGAGCCCTCCAGCCCAAAACTGGCCGCCTTCTGGCTGCTGCCGGTCGTCGGCGTCCTGCTGACTCCCCTGTTCGCTCACTTTGTCAACGCCATCGGAGCCCTGTACGGCCAGCTGGCCCGCTCGCTGCTGAGCCCTACTGCGGCCCAGCAGACCGCAGCGCTGCGCCGCCGCACCAGCGTCTTGGAAGAGCGCACCCGCCTCGCCCACGAGCTGCACGATTCCGTGGGCCACACCCTCACCATGATCGTGGTGCAGGCAGGGGCGGGACGGCACGTGTACGACACCGACCCGCAGTTCGGCAAGGAGGCCCTGGAACACATCGAAACCAGCGGCCGGCGTGCCCTCACCGAACTCGACCGCATTCTCGGCATCCTGCGCGAGGAGGGCACGGCGGCAACGCGGGCGCCGCAAGCTGGCATCGACCGCATCCAGGCCCTGGTTGACGACACCGCCCGCGCCGGTATCGATATCCGCCTCACCACCGAGGGCCCGGTTCACGACGTGTCCAGCGAGGTGGGCCGCTCCGCCTACCGCATCGTGCAGGAGGCCCTCACCAATGTGATCAAACACGCCGGGCCCGTGCCCACCCGGGTCTCTTTGTCGCGCCGTGGCGCCGCCCTCGAGGTGGAGGTGGTCAACGACACCCCCACCCCTATCCCAGAGACCCCTAGGCTCGGCGAAGAAAGCGCGGGCGGGCGTGGACTCGCCGGCATCCGCGAGCGAGTCGCCATGCTTGGAGGTAGCGTGCAGGCCGGGTCCCGCCCCGAGGGTGGGTTCCGAGTGTGGGTAAGGCTGCCCGTGGACGGAGCATGAAGCAGCAGATCGAGATCCTCATCGCAGACGACGATCCACTGGTGCGAGTGGGCCTGCGCGCCGTGCTCGACAGCGAGAAGGGCCTCACCGTCGTAGGTGAAGCCGAGGATGGCAACGAGGCCATCGAGAAGGCCAACGAGCTTCATCCGGACCTCGTCATCATGGACATCCGCATGCCCAATCTCGACGGCCTGGCCGCCACCCGTGAGATCTCCTACAGCGGCGACGATGGTCCCCGCGTTCTCGTGCTCACCACGTTCGAGCTGGACGAATACGTCTACGAGGCCCTGCGCTGCGGAGCCAGCGGCTTCCTGCTCAAGAGGGTGCCGCCAGCCGAGCTGATCGACGCCGTTCGTATGGTGGCCACCGGCGAGTCGCTCATCTTCCCTGCCATCACCCGGCGCCTCATCGAGCACTTCGTCTCCAAGATCGACTCCGCCGAACAGCAATCCCGCATCGGCGATCTCACCGACCGCGAAAAAGAGGTGCTGCGGCTGATGGCGCGGGGCCATTCGAACCGGGAGATCGCCGAAGAGCTGTATGTCGGGCACGAGACGGTCAAGAGCCACGTGAAGGCGGTGCTTATGAAACTGGGGGTGCGAGACCGCACCCAGGCCGTCATCGCCGCCTACGAAACCGGTTTTGTGCAACCCGGGCCCGGCGTTTGACGCCGGAGGGGGTCAGGACGCAGACCGTCCCGTCGGTGCATCTGGAGAAAATTCGACCTGGGGGAAGTAGCAGGCCACCGGATGCCCGGTCCCTCGATTGATGAGCTCCGGCACGTTCCCGGCACACACCTCCTGCGCCTTCCAGCACCTAGTGCGGAACCGGCATCCCGACGGCGGGTCGGCCGGACTGGGCACATCCCCCTCCAGAAGGATGCGACGCTCCGGATCCCTCTTGGCCGGATCCGGGATGGGTACCGCCGAGAGCAGCGCCTCGCTGTACGGGTGCGAGGTGTTGTCGTAGATGTCGTACTCGTTTCCCAACTCGACCATCTTGCCCAGGTACATCACGGCGATGCGGTCACAGATGTGCCGCACCACCGACAAGTCGTGGGCGATGAACAGGTAGGCGACGCCCAACTCATCCTGGATGTCTTCGAGAAGGTTCACCACCTGGGCCTGAACCGACACGTCGAGTGCCGACACCGGCTCGTCGGCGATGATGATGCTCGGGTTCAGCGCGAGGGCGCGTGCCACTCCGATGCGCTGCCGCTGCCCGCCGGAGAATTGGTGTGGGTAACGGTTGATGTGATCGGGGTTAAGTCCCACCAGCTCTAACAGCTCGTGGGTGCGCGCCCTCTGCTTCTGCGGCGCCAGCACCCCCTTGTGGATGCGCCAGGCCTCGGCGACGATGTCACCTACCGTCATGCGAGGGTTCAGCGATGCGTAGGGATCCTGGAAGATCACCTGGATCTCGCGACGCATCGCCTTCATCTCCTGCCGGTTCATGGTGAAGATGTCTTCGCCCCTGTACCAGGCGTAGCCACTCGTCGGCTTCTCTAGGCGCAGGATGGTGCGGGCCGTGGTGGTCTTGCCGCAGCCCGATTCGCCGACCAGGCCCAGGGTCTCACCCCGGCGCAGATCAAAGCTGATGTCGTCGACCGCCTTCACCGTCCCGATGCGATGCTGGATGATGATGCCGCGGGTGATGGGGAAATACTTCACCAGGTTCTCCACCCGGAGGATGATGTCGGGATCTGTCGGCGGACCCAGCGGCGCCGTCTTCTCCACCTCGTCGCCGTCGAGACCCGGCGCCGAATTCACCGACGCTCGTTCCGTCGGATCACTTGTGGGCACGCTCACGCATCACCTCCTCCCAGTAGTGGCAGGCGCTGAGCCGATCCCCATCGACGGAGGCCAGACTGGGCACCTCGGTAACGCAGCGGTCCTTTCGATAGCGGCATCGGGGATGGAAAGGGCAGCCCGAGGGGATGTGCATGAGATCGGGTGGCTGGCCCACAATCGGCTCCAAACGTTCGGTGTGGAGATCAGGCCGCGGAATCGAATCCATGAGCCCGATGGTGTAGGGGTGGGCCGGATGGTGGTACACCTCATTGATCTCCCCGGTCTCCACCTCCCGGCCCGCATACATGACCACCACGTTGTCGGCCACCTCGGCGATCACACCGAGGTCGTGGGTGATGAGAATGAGGCCCATGCCGGTCTCCTGCTGCAGCTCCCTGAGCAGCTCCATGATCTGGGCCTGCACCGTCACGTCGAGCGCCGTCGTCGGCTCGTCGGCAATGAGTATGTCCGGATCCAGCGACAGCGCCATGGCGATCATGACCCGCTGCCGCATTCCCCCGGAAAACTCGTGTGGATACGAGTTCACCCGCTCGCGGGCCAGTGGAATCCTCGCCCGCTCCATCAGTTCGATCGCCTTCTCGAATCCCTCTTTCTTTGAGAGCCCCCGATGGATGCGGAACATCTCGGCGATCTGCCAGCCCACCGAAAAAACCGGGTTGAGCGCGGTGAGGGCATCCTGAAAGATCATGGCGATTCGCTCGCCGCGTACGCTGCGGCGCTGTGTCTCCGGCAGATCGAGCAGCTCCACACCACGGAACTTCACGCTCCCCTGGGTGATGTAGCCGGGTGGCGTATCGATAATGCCCATGACCGCCTGTGCGTTCACGCTCTTCCCGCTGCCCGACTCACCGAGGATGGCCAGCGTCTCGTGGCGGTCCAGGCCATAGCTGAGGCCGTTGACCGCCTGCACCGTGCCCACTCCCATGCGGAACTCGACATGGAGGTCCTCCACGCTGAGCAGCGGCGCTTGGGGGTCCAGCGGGCGTTCACCGATGCTGTCTTTCTTGAAGATCTGATCGGTCGCCATCAGCGCAGTCTGGGATCGAGGGCGTCGCGCAGGGCATCACCCAGCAGGATGAAGGCGAACACGGTGATGGACAGGAAGAGCCCAGGAAACAGCAGTAGGTGCGGATCGGTACGCAGCCGGTTCTGGGCGGCGGCGAGCATGAGGCCCCAGGAGATGGCCGGCAGCTGCAGTCCCACCCCGAGGAACGACAGCGCCGCTTCTGCGGAGATGATCACCCCCACGGTGATGGTGGCGTAGACGATGACCGGCGCCAGAGAATTGGGAAGGATGTGGCGCCGGATAATCCGGAAGTTGCTGGCGCCGAGGGCGCGGGCCGCATCCACGTACTCGTTCTCCTTGACCGACAGCACCGACGAGCGCGCCAGGCGCAGCATCGTCGGCCAGCCCAAAACGATGAGCACCACACTCACCAGCAAGATCCCCCTTTGTCTGAACAGGCTGAGGATGAGGATGCCGCCCAAGATCACAGGAATGGCGAACACCACATCGGTGATGCGGGCGATAAACGTGTCGATAAAGCCCCCGTAGTAGCCGGCGATCGAGCCAAAGACAAGAGAAACGAGGGTGGAAAAGACGGTGACGATGATGCCGATGGAGATCGAAACCCGAGCCCCGTAGATGACACGGGCGTAGTAGTCACAGCCGAGGAGGTCGGTGCCGAACCAGTGCTCGGCGCTGGGGCCCAGTCTTACGTTCGGCACACCGTCCACCGCGAGTGGGCAGTCGCGCGGGTCGTAGCCGGAGAAATTGAACAGCCCGGGAAACAGAGCGATCAGCATCATGAGCACAACCAGAAATGCCGAGATGATGAACATAGGCCGACGCCGCAGCTGGCGCCAGGCATCCGACCACAGGCTCGCCTCAGGCCCGGTCTTTAGCCCTTCGACGGCCTCCAGCGGTGTTGGTGTGCCTTCGTTGAACGGTTCAGTCATAACGGATCCTCGGATCGAGTACGGCGTATAACACATCAACGACCAGGTTGGCCAGCATGTACACAATCACCATGAAGGTCACGATCCCCACCACCACCGCGTTCTCCTGGTGCGTCACCGAGTCGTATATCTCTCGTCCGATGCCGGGAACGTTGAAGATGGTCTCGGTGATGATGGCGCCACCCATCAGGGCGCCCAGGTCGATGGCCAAGAAGGTGACCACCGGGATCATCGAGTTGCGCAGCGTGTGGATACCCACTACTCGCCGCCGCGAGAGACCCTTGGAGGTTGCGGTGCGCACGTAATCGCCGCGCAGGTTCTCCACCAGGCTGGTTCTGGTAAGGCGGGCGATGTAGGCCAACGACACCGAGCCCAGTACCAGCGAGGGCATGAGCAGGCTGAAAAGAGGATCCCTGGCGTTGTAGGAAATCGGCATGATGCCGAATCTCACCCCCAGCATGTACTGGGCTATGAAGCCCAGCACAAAGATGGGTATCGCAATCACCACCAGGGTGCTCACTAAGACCAGGTTGTCCACAAAACCTTTCTGCCGCACCCCGGCCAGGATCCCGGCAAGAATGCCGATCACCACCTCAAAGCCGAACGCCATCAAGGCAAGGCGAATGGTGATCGGCAGTTTGGCGGCCAGCTTCTCGGTAACCGGCTGGCCTCTGAAGTCCGTGCCCAAGTCGCCATCGAGCCACAGGAACCCGAAGATTCCTTTCATGTACTTGCCGTACTGGACCACGAACGGGTCGTTCAAGTTGTAGCGTTCTCGCAACGCTTCTAGCGTCGATGCCGACATCTGCCGGTCGCCGGCCAGGGCTCGGATGGGGTCTCCGGGCATGGCGTAGACCATCAGGAAGATCATGAAAGTGGTCACAAAAAACACCGGAATGAACTGAAGCATCCGGCGAATGATGTAGCGGCCCAAGAGTCAGACCCTCGCTTCGGTGACAGTCGAACCCTAGCCGGTCAAATGCGTCCGGCCCAATGTGGAACGAGCCTAGAAAGACGGGAGAGGGGCGGCCGCTGGGCCGCCCCTCTCTCACTGTTTCGCTTCTGCGAAACTCGACTCGACGTTCTAACCCTCTTCGGTCTCAGGGTTGATCGCGTCGTAACCGACGATTCCCGCGTAGAAGCTGTTGTTCTGCTGACCGTTCGGACCGTAGGCCCCGTAGTTCCACGCATCCACGAACGACGATGCCGTCACCGGCTCACCGTTGTGGAACGTCCAGCCGTCCTTGAGCACGATGGTCCAGGTCAAGCCGCCGTCGTCGGAGGTAACCGACTCCGCAGCCAACAGGAACTGCTCCATCGTGGTCGGGTCGTACTGAATCAGCGGGGCAAAGAGAGCACGGAGCACGGCAATACCCTCCGACTCATTGCTGGTCGTCGGGATCAGGTGCTCGGGCTCGACAAGGGCCGTCGACACGTGGTCGTCGTCGGCGGTGGCCACGGTGTAGCCGAGGTCACCAAACGCGTCCACAACGATGTTGTCGACGCCGGTGCCCCAGACGTACTGGCTCTTGCTGAAGTACACAGGGATAACCTGCGCATCTTCACAGAGCATGTCTTCGGCCTGCTGATAGAACGGGATGGCATCGGCCAGGGAGCCGCTGGCGGCAAAGGCTGCCACACCATCGGCCAGAGCCTGGTCGAAGTCCGGGTTGTTGTAGAACTCATTGTTCGATCCAACCGGCGGAGCCATCTCGGTGGCAAACAGCGGATGCAGGAAGTTATAGGGCGACGGATAGTCCATGCCCCAGCCCAGGCGGAACGGCCCGGTGGCTTCCTGTGCGTCGAGCGTCGGCAGGTACTCCGACCACTCCGTCGGCTCAAACACAACCGCGGAGGTGTCGATTCCCAGGTTCGCTCCCCACTGGTTCACAATGGCCTCGACCCACAACTCGTGGCCGGAGCCCTCGTTGAACCAGACGTGGATCTCGTCGGTGAAGCCGGCCGCGTCCCACAGCGCCTTCGCTGCAACTGGATCGTAGCTCCAGCTATCGCAAACAAAATCCCGCGCCCCGGCAAGGTTCGGCGGGATCACCGAGTGCGCCGGGTCACGAGCACCCTGGAAGACCGACTCCACGACAAGGTCGATGTCGACGGCCATGTTCAGGGCTTGCCGCACTTCCTTCGTGTACGACTCCAAATAAGCGGGGAATCCCAGATAGCCGATACCCGTGGTGAGCGCCTCGGCGTTCCTGTCGGGGAAATCGGCTTCGTACACCTCGAGGAAGTCGGGCACAACCGTGTCCACGACGTCCAGGTTGCCGGCAAGGGCCTCGTTGTAGGCCGTCGCCAGATCAGCGAAGATCACAAATTCGATCGAGCCGACCTGCGGCGTGTTCGAACCCGGATAGTCCTCCCACGCCGTCAGCATGATGTTCTGATCGTGGTTCCAGACACCGTCCATCATGAAGGGGCCGTTCCCAATGGGGGCCTCTTCATAGGCGTCGGGATCATCGAAGAATGCCTGTGGCAGCGGGAAATACGCAGCGTATGCCAGTCGAAGCGGGAACTCAGGATCGGCGGTGGTCAACTCGACCTCAAAGGTGAGGTCGTCGATGACCTTCAGACCCGAAAGAGTTGTGACTTCGGGGGCTACTGTGGTTTCCGTTTCTCCGACGGTTGTGGTGACGCCCTCCGTCGTGGCCGTCGCTTCAGAGGTTGTGGTGATGGCATCGTCATCGCCACAAGCCGCTATCACGAGAGCAAACACGAGGAGAAGCGCCAGCCACATCCCACGACGTTGCAGGTACTTCAAACTTTCCTCCTTCTAGATTGCATGAACGGGACCCAGCCTCCTGAAACCTCAGGACAGCCGCAACACCAAAGTGAGCGTGGTGAAAGTAAACAGCACGGCCACCACCACCGTGATCCTGTCGAGATTACGCTCGACCACCGTGGACCCTGAAAGGCCTCCCAGCGGTCCCATGCCCCCGCCAAAAGCCTCGGAGAGGCCGCCGCCCCGGCCTGCATGCAGCAGGACAAAGGCGATGAGGGCCACGGACAGGATGATGTGGACGATGATGACAATGCCATCGATCACGGGCGAGTCCCCTTCGTTTCACGGCCCGCAAACGACGCCGGCCGCTGCGGGAAGTATGGACCGGAGCAGATTCCTAGGCAAGTCATTCCGGGCCACTTAGCACCTAGACCGCCGATTCCATACCCCAAGTTCACGAACCCTGCCTGGCCTGATCGGCAACGGCTTGGGCCGCCGCCGCCGCCGCCTCAGGATCGCCCAGGTAATAGTGGCCCTCCGGGCGAAGATCTTCATCCAACTCGTAGACCAGGGGAATGCCGGTGGGGATGTTCAGATCCGGTATTTCCTCGTCGGAGATCCCATCCAGATGTTTTACCAACGCACGCAGGCTGTTGCCGTGCGCCGAGACCAGCACTCGCCGTCCTGAACGAAGGGCAGGAACGATGAAATCGTGCCAGAACGGCAGCATGCGCCCGACAACGTCCTTGAGGCTCTCCGTGGCCGGAAGCAGGTCCGGGGCGAGATCCCGGTAGCAGGGCTCATGACGCGGGTGCCGCTCGTCGTCCGGGTCCAGCGGCGGCGGGGCAATGTCATACGACCGCCGCCAGATGTGTACCTGCTCGTCGCCGTGTTGGGCCGCCGTCTCCGCCTTGTTCAGGCCCTGCAGGGCGCCATAGTGCCTCTCGTTGAGCCGCCAGTGCTTCTCAACAGGGATCCAGAGGCGGTCCATCTCCGCAAGGGTTCGGTAGAGCGTCAGCAGAGCGCGCTTGAGCACTGAAGTGAAGGCGAGATCAAAATCGTATTTCTCCTCGGTCAGGAGCCGGCCGGCGGCGTCGGCCTCCTCCTCCCCTTTTGGGCTCAAGCCGACATCGGTCCAGCCGGTGAATCGGTTGGCCAGATTCCACTCGCTCTCGCCGTGCCGCAGCAGCACGAGTTTGGTCGTCATGTCCTGTCTCCAGTGATCCTGTGTCCTAGACCGTAGCGGTCATGAGGCCCGACCGGCTCCAGCCGGCTGTGGCGGCCCGGCCCGGCTACATCCAGTAGCGCACAAGGGCAGCGAATTTGTCCGGGTCCAGTGACGCACCGCCAACCAGGCCACCGTCGATATCCCGTTTCGCCATCAGGCCGGCGATATTGCCCGGGTTTACCGAGCCGCCGTAGAGGATACGCACCCGCTCTGAGGTCTCCTCGCCCCAGGCCTCTGCCACCCGCCCCCGCAAGAAGCCGATGGCCTCGGCTGCCTGGTCGTCGCTGGCCGTCCGGCCGGTGCCGATAGCCCAGATGGGCTCATATGCCACCACCAGGGAAGCCACCGTCTCAGCGTCAAGGCCGTCCAGAGCCCCATGCAGTTGGGTGCCGATGACCTCCTCGGTGATACCCTCCTCACGCTGTTCCAGCGTCTCGCCGACCGCCACAATCGGTGTCATCTGGTGCTCCAGCACCGCCCGCAGTTTGCGGGCCACCACTTTGTCGTCCTCGCCGAACATCTGGCGCCGCTCCGAGTGACCGACGATGACCCACTTGACTCCCAGGCGAGCCAGCATGGGCGGCGACACCTCCCCGGTGAACGCACCCGACTCCTCCCAGTGCACGTTCTGGGCCCCAAGCTCGATGGGCAGATAGTCGCTCTCGATCACCGTCTGCACCGACCGCAGCGCGGTGAAGGGCGGACACACCACCACATCAACCCGCTCGTAGTCGGCCGGGTCGAGCCGATAGCCGAGTTTCTGCACCATCTGGATGGCCTCCAGATGAGTCGAGTTCATCTTCCAATTGCCGGCCATCAGGTCCTTACGCATCACACCACCTCTCGAGTGCTTGAAGCCCGGGCAGAGTCCCCTTCTCCAGTAGTTCCAGTCCGGCGCCGCCACCGGTGGACAGGTGGGAAATCGACGTCTCCATGCCGAACGAGCGCAGCGCGGCCACACTGTCCCCTCCGCCGGCGACGGTGTAGGCGTCGGCCCCCGCCACCGCCTTTGCCACTCCCATGGTTCCCCCGGCAAAAGCCTCCCACTCGAATTTGCCCATCGGCCCGTTCCAGAACAGGGTGTCCGCGCCGGCGATGATCGACGAGAACCTCTCCACCGTCTTTGGGCCGATGTCGAGACCCATCGTGCCTTCGGGGATCGCGGTCGCCGGTACCACACGGAAAGCCGTGTTCTCCTCGAAACGATCGGCGGCCAGCAGATCGAGCGGAAGAGTGATCCGGCCCCCGTAGTCACCGTCGAGCACCTCTTTGACCTCGTCGATCCTGTCGCGCTCGAGCAAAGACTCCCCCACCTCGTAGCCCTCGGCGGCGAGCAAGGTGAAACACATCGCCCCACCCACGAGCATGACGTCCACTTTGGGCAACAGGGCCCGTATCACACCGAGCTTGTCCGAGACCTTGGCTCCACCGAGGAGCACCACATAGGGACGATCCGGCTCCTGCAGCAGCCGAGTGAAAGCCTCAATCTCGTCGACCATCAGGCACCCCGCCGCCGAGGGAAGCCGCTCGGCAACACCGACCGTCGAGGCATGGGCCCGGTGCGCCGACCCGAAGGCATCGAGCACAAACACGTCGGCCAGCGCGGCCAGGGCATCGGCCAGGGCCGCGTCGTTCTTCTTCTCTCCGTCTTCGAATCGTGTGTTCTCGAGGAGCACGACCTCGCCCGGGCCTGCATCGGTTACGGCCCGCTGCGCGCCCTCGCCGGCAACATCACTCGCCGCGTGCACCACAAAACCGCCCAGTTCACCCAGCCGGGCCGCCACCGGCGCCATGCACAGCTCGGGATCAAAACCCTTCGGTCGGCCCAGGTGGCTGCAAACCACCACCGCGGCTCCCTTCTCGCGGAGTTCCTGGATGGTGGGCAGGCTGAAACGGATGCGGAAGTCATCACCCACCTTGCCGCCTTCGAGCGGAACATTCAGGTCGGCCCGCACCAACACGGTGCGGGCGTCTACCTCGAGGTCGTCGAGCGTAGGGAATCTGATCACGGAGTCTCCTCAGCCGGCGGCCTCACGCTAGCCGCCGCAGAATCGCTCCCAGCCGGGCCGGCGCGTGCTGCGGCCAATCGGCCGTCGGATCGGCCAGGTCGCCCGTTTCGAGGCGAATCCCCAGCCGTTCCAGCCGCTCGCCATCGGCGCGGAGCGCCTCTACGGTGACCGGCACAGCGAAGGAGCCCTCGTTGGCGACGACAACGTCCGGGGCATTGATGCCGGTGTGGTGGAGCAGCGCCTCGACGTGGTCAACCGCATCCATGCCTAGGGTCTCGCCGTCCTGGGTGGTGAGATTGTTTATGTAGACCACCTGTGCCTCCGACGCGTTCAGCGCCTCGGCGATTCCCGACACCTTCAGACACGAAGCCAGAGAGGTGAAGAGGCTGCCGGGCCCGATGACGATCTGATCGGCGTCGCTGATGGCCTCCAGCGCCTCCAGGCTGGCCGGAGCATCAGTCGGAAGCAGCCGCAACTCTTCGAGCCGGCCTCGGGCCAAAGCCACCGCCACCTGCCCCACGACATCGACGCCATCGATGGTGGCCTCCAGGTGCAAGGGCTGCGGGCTGACCGGAACCACATTGCCCCGAGCTTCGAGCAGACGCGCCGCGGTACGCAGCGCATCTTCGAAACTGCCCGAGAATTCGGTGAGCGCGGCCAGGATCAGGTTCCCCAAGGAATGGCCGGCGATGTCCCCCCCTTCGAAGCGATACTCGATGAGGCGGCGCCAGAGCGTCTCTTCGGGACTCAGGGCCAGCAGCGCTCTCCTGATGTCACCGGGCGGGGGGATGCCCAGAGCCGGGGCCAATCGGCCCGAGGAGCCACCGTCGTCGGCCACGTTGACGATGGCGGTGATGACGTCGGCGTAATCCTGCACCGCCAGCAACGCTTGAGCCAGACCGTGCCCCCCGCCGATCGCCACCACGTGTAGACCCTCATAGTCCAGATCCAGATCCTCCAGCAGCGGCTCCACCAACAGCTCGCTCATCGGCCCATGTCCCGGTGACGAACGCTGACCTCGACGTCTCGCCCGGATAGCCACGCCGCCAGCTCCTCCGCCAGCACCACCGAACGGTGCCTCCCGCCCGTGCAGCCGATCCCCACCGTGAGGTAGGACTTCTTCTCCTTCTCGTAGCGAGGCAGCAGGAACTCGAGCAGCGAGTGCGCCCGGTCCAGGAAAGAAGCCGTGTCCTCATGAGCCAGCACATACTCGCGAACCCTGGTGTCGAGCCCGGTCAGAGGGCGCAGCTCTGCGTCCCAGTGGGGATTGGGAAGGAAACGCACATCAAACAGCAGATCCACCACACGGGGGACGCCGTGCTTGAAACCAAACGAAGTGACGGCCACCCGCAGCGGGCGGCGCGGCCGCTCTCCGGCGAACACCTCGCCGATGGCGTCGCGTAGCTCGTGAACGCTGAGGTCGGATGTGTCGATCACCACATCCGCCTCTCCCCTGAGATCCTCCAGGGCCTGCCTCTCCAGAGAAATCGATTCGGCCAGCGTCGGCGCCTCAACCGGATGGGGTCGCCGCGACTCGGCAAACCGCGTCTCGAGAACCTCGTCGTCGGCGTCCAGGAACAGCAGCGTGGTCGGCACGCCGTCGACATCCAGGACCAGAAGCACCTCTTCCAGCTCGTCGAACGACAGCCCGCCCCGGGTATCCACGGCCACTGCGAGCTGCCTCCGCCTGGTGTCGACGGCGAGGTCGGCATCCTCCACGACCTGTGAAATGAGGTTCGCCGGGAGATTGTCGATGACAAAAAACCCGACGTCCTCAAGCGCCTTACCCGCCAAGGAGCGGCCGGCGCCCGACATCCCGGTGATCACAACAAGTTGTGGCCTCTCCGCCATTTCAGCCCTTCGAATTCCCGTCACTCCCCGGGTCCCCGCCGAGCCGGCTCCGGATCTCCTCGGCCACCGCGGCGGGCACCACCTCCGTCAAATCCTCCAGCGTTGCCTGGCTCAGGCGCTTCAACGAGCCGAACCGGCGCAGCAATGCTTTCTTCCGCGCCGGTCCAACACCGGGAACGGCATCGAGCACGGAATCAACCATACGACGTCCCCGCGCCGATCGGTGGTAAGCCACGGCAAAACGATGCGCTTCGTCGCGCACCCGCTGCAGCAGGTACAGGGCCTCTTCTCCGCGCCGGATACGAATGGGATCACTGCGCCCCGGCAGGTAGACCTCCTCCATCCGTTTGGCCAGGCCGGCGACCGGGATGGCGAGACCCAGCTCTTCGACCACCTTCACCGCCCGAGATACCTGCCCGGCTCCCCCATCCACCAGCAGCAGCGACGGCGGATAGGCAAAACGTCCCCTCTCCTCCACCGGCACCTTCCGTTCACGCAGGTAGGCGGTCAGGCGCCGGCGCAGCACTTCCTCCAATGCGGCAAAATCGTCTTGGCCGGCAACCTCACGCACCCTGAAGCGGCGGTACTCGCCGCGCCGGGGAAGGCCGTCCTCCATCACTACCATCGAACCCACCGTGTCGGTGCCCTGAAGGGTGGAGACGTCGTAGGCCTCGATCCGAAGCGGCGACTCCGGAAGGTCGAGGATCTCTTCGAGACTGCGAAGCGCTTTCGCCCGCGCGTTGTGATCGTGGTGACGGCGCAGACGTGATCGGGTCAGCTCCTCGGCCGCGTTCGTCTCCGCCGTCTCCAGCAGACGCCGCTTGACCCCGCTCCGCGGCACCCGAAGCGACACCGCCGATCCTCTCCGTGTACCCAGCCACTCCCCCCACAGCTCGGCATCCTCGGGAAGCTCGCGGGTGAGCACCTGCGGGGGCGGCTCGTCGTCCCCATAGACCTGGCCGATGAGACGCGCCGTCAGTCCGGCCGTAGTCACTTCCTCGACCTTGTCCACCAGAGCCACGGTGCGGCCCGTGATCCGGCCCCGGCGCACGTTGAGCACGGCGACGGCAGCTTCCAGCTCGTCCTCCGCCAGGCCCAGGAGGTCAAAATCCTCGCGGCTCGTCGTCACCGCCTCCTGACGCGCCAGCGCCTTGCGCAACGAATCCAACTGATCGCGCAAACGCGCCGCCCGTTCAAAGGCCAGGGAATCCGCGGCCGCCTCCATCTCGGCGCCCAGCCGCCCTACCAGATCGTCGCCGCTGCCTCCGAGAAAGGCGCCCAGGCCTTCGACGTGCTCGGCGTACTCCTCGGCGGTGACCTCCCCCACACACGGTGCCGAACATCGCTCGATGTCAAAAAGCAGACAAGGCCTCCCCTCCGTGCTTTGGCGCCTGTACTTGGCGTTCGAGCAGGTACGGACCGGGAATGTGCGCAAGAGCAGATCGAGCGTCTCCCGAATGGCGTAGGCGTGGGCAAAGGGACCGAAGTACTGCGTCCCCTTGCGCCGTTTGCCCCGCATCACCGTGGCCCGAGGCCACTTCTCGCTGCGGGTGATGGCCAGGAACGGATAGCTCTTGTCGTCGCGCAACCGAATGTTGAATCGGGGCCGGTGCTTCTGGATCAGGCTGTACTCAACCATCAGCGCCTCTACCTCGTTCTCGGTCACGATCCACTCGGTGGAGGCGGCCGCCTCGACCATAACCTGGGTGCGCGCGGCCAGGTCGGAACCGAAGTAGGCAGCCAGCCGCTTGCGCAGCGACTTGGCCTTGCCCACGTAGAGCACCTTGCCGTGGCGGTCCCGGAAGAGATACGCCCCGGGACGGTCGGGAATCTCCGCAGGCGCAGGACGCAGCATCGTTCCTGCAGCGTACCGCTCGGCTCGGGCCAGATCAGCGCCGGCGGCAGCACCTGCGGGTGGGGACCGCTCCACTGCCTTGATCAGCGCCGGATCCAGCGCACCCCCAGCAGGCGCGGCACGTGTCGTTGCCGATCGAGCAGAGGGTCCCGATCGGCGCGTTCGGGAGCGATGCCCCGCTCCACGAGCCGATTCAGTCCCCAACCCGCGTCGGCCGCCGTGTTCAGCAGCCAGTCCAAAGGCCGGTGGTAGAACACCACTTGGTTCTTTCCGGCCGGCTCCTCCGTGCTGCCGTGTTCGAGATACTCTCCCCACCGCCAGGTGACCTCACCGTCCATCGAATCGACCACCGGGCCTGAGCCCGGCGCGGTGAAGGCGGGATGATTGACCACCAAGGCCAGAACACCGCCGCCACGGACCACCGAGCCGACACCATCAAAAAAGGCCGCGGCGTCCCCGATGTGCTCCAGCACCAGCACGGCGTAGGCCCCGTCGAACGATCCCGCCTTCACCCAGCCCAGATCGGGGAGACGGCACACCACGCTGGGACCAAGACGCGACGCCAGCCGGGCCAGCCGCCCAGAGATGTCACAGCCGAAGACGGCGGCACCTGCACCGCCGAT
>CAZTJO010000018.1:0-8881 GCA_964614095.1 uncultured Acidimicrobiia bacterium | reverse complement strand
GGGCCAGCCGCCCAGAGATGTCACAGCCGAAGACGGCGGCACCTGCACCGCCGATGGCTCGCATGAGACGGCCCTCGCCACATCCGAGATCGAGGTATCTGCGGCCGCTCTCCGGCTGCAGGATGTCTAGAGCCAGCGGCATCACCTCATCCCCGTATGCGGGGTCGGAGGCGATCTCCTGCAGCCACCAGGCGGCGAGCTCGTCTCCCCAGCTCAAGCCGTCAGCACCTCGCGCAGGAATCTGCCCGTGTAACTCTCCGGCACCGATGCCACCTCTTCCGGCGATCCCGCGGCCACCACCAGACCGCCCTCCTCGCCGCCTTCGGGCCCCAGATCAATGATCCAGTCGGCCGATTTGACCACGTCCAGGTTGTGTTCGATGACGACGACGGTGTTCCCGCTGTCGACCAGCCGATGCAGCACCCCAAGCAGCTTTCGCACGTCCTCAAAGTGCAGGCCGGTGGTGGGTTCGTCGAGTATGTAGAGGGTGCGGCCCGTGGCCCGCTTGCCCAGCTCCGAGGCCAGCTTCACTCGTTGCGCTTCTCCGCCCGACAGCGTCGGCGCCGGCTGGCCGAGCCTGATGTAGCCGAGGCCGACATCGTGGAGGGTCTGCAGGATGCGCACGATGCTGGGCTGGTTCCCGAAGAACTCAAGCGCCTCGGTCACCGACAAGTCCAGCACGTCGGCGATGCTGTGACCCTTCCACAGAATCTGGAGCGTCTCCCTGTTGTAACGCCGGCCCTTGCACTGGTCGCAGCGGATGTACACGTCGGGGAGGAAGTGCATCTCGATCTTGATGGTGCCGTCACCCCTGCAGCCCTCGCAACGGCCTCCCTTGACGTTGAAGGAGAATCGTCCCGGCTGGTACCCCCTCGCCTTTGCCTCCGGCGTCGAGGCGAACAGCGTGCGGATACGATCGAATACCTTGGTGTAGGTGGCCGCATTCGAACGCGGAGTGCGGCCGATGGGCGACTGGTCGATGTCGATCGCCTTGTCGATGTGCTCGAGGCCTTCGATTCTCCGGTGCCGGCCCGGCAGCTCCCGGGAGCGGTACAGCTCGAACCGCAATGCCCGGGCCAGGATCTCCTCAACAAGCGTCGACTTCCCGCTGCCCGAAACTCCGGTCACCGCAATGAACAAGCCCAGCGGGAACTCCACGTCGATCTGCTGCAGATTGTGCTGGGCGGCGCCGCGGACCCAGATGGATCCAGCCCCGGCCAGGCGGCGCCTCTCCGGAACCGGGATGGAGCGCCTTCCCGCCAGGTAGTCGCCGGTGATCGACGTCTCCTCGCCCACAATGGCGTCCAGCGGACCCTCGGCCACGATACGCCCGCCCCGCTCCCCCGCTCCCGGACCGATGTCCACAATGTGGTCGGCAGTACGAATCGTCTCCTCGTCGTGTTCCACCACGATGACCGTGTTGCCCAGATCGCGCAGCCTCAGCAGGGTCTCGATGAGCCGCTGATTGTCACGCTGGTGCAGCCCGATTGAGGGCTCGTCGAGTATGTAGAGCACGCCGACCAAGCCCGACCCGATCTGGGTGGCGAGGCGAATACGCTGCGCCTCTCCTCCGGCGAGCGTGGCGGCACTGCGCGACAACGTCAGGTAGTCGAGGCCGACGTCCAGGAGGAATTGCAGTCGTGACTTGATCTCCTTGAGCACGGCGACGGCGATCTTCGCCTGGCGCTCATCTAGCTCCAGGCCGTCGAGAGCCTCTTGAACCCGCCGCAGCGGGAGCGACGACACCTCATGGATGCTGAGCCCGCCCACAGTCACGGCCAGCGACACTGGATTGAGGCGGGCGCCGTCGCAGGCGCCGCAGGGAACCTGGCGCATGTACTGCTGGTATGCCTCCCGGGCCCCATCGCTGTCGGCGCTCTCATGGCGCCTGGTGAGGAACGGGATGAGACCCTCGTATGTGGTCTGGTATCGGCGCGGCCGGCCGAATCGGTTCGTGTACGAGACCGTGATCGGCCGATCACCACTGCCTTCGAGAATGAGAACCTGGTGCTCCTCAGACAGCTCGCCGAACGGCGTCTCCATGTCGAGGCCCAACTCCCTGGCCACCCCCTCGAGAAGCCGGTAGTAGTACATGCCCCGGTGGCGTCCCGACCACGGGAGGATGGCGCCGTCGGCCAGCGATCGCTCCTCGTCGGGTACGGCGAGGTGCCAGTCGACTTGATACCGGGTCCCGATTCCGTTGCAGGTGGTGCAGGCTCCGTAGGGACTGTTGAAAGAGAAGTTGCGCGGCTGGAGCTCGTCAAAGGAAATCTCGCACTCCTCACAGGCAAGGTGTTGACTGAAAGTGAGGCTGGGCCCACCCTCCACATCGACGAGAGCCACACCCTCGGCCAGGCGCAGCGCCGTCTCCAGCGAGTCGGTGAGCCGCCGCTCGATGCCGTTGCGCCGCACCAGGCGATCGACCACCACCTCGATGGTGTGCTGGTAGTAACGATCGAGACGGATGTCCTCGGTGAGATCCCGCACCTCCCCGTCGATGCGAGCCCGGCTGAAGCCCTCGCGACTCAGCTCCTTGAGCAGCGACTCATATTCGCCTTTACGCCCGCGTACGGCCGGCGCCAGCACCTGGAAACGGGCGCCTTCTTCGAGTTCTAGGATCTGGTCGACGATCTGCTGCGGTGTCTGCCTGGCGACGCGGCGCCCGCATTGCGGGCAATGGGGCAAACCGGCTCTGGCATAAAGAAGACGCAGGTAGTCGTGCACCTCGGTGACGGTTCCCACCGTGGAACGCGGGTTCCGTGATGCAGTCTTCTGGTCGATGGAGATCGCCGGCGACAGCCCCTCGATGAAATCGACATCCGGTTTCTCCATCTGGCCGAGGAATTGGCGAGCGTACGCGGACAAGCTCTCCACATAGCGCCGCTGGCCCTCGGCGTAGATGGTGTCGAAGGCAAGGCTCGATTTCCCCGAACCCGAAAGCCCGGTGAACACAATGAGACGTCCGCGCGGGAGCGTGAGGGTCACGTTCTTCAGGTTGTGCTCACGCGCCCCCCTGATCACGATGCCATCGGCCGACACGACCCGTCCTCCCATGGCCGGGGGCGACATGATACCGCCCGCCCATGACCGAATCTCAGGAGTGTATTTCACCCTCAGGGCGATTCTGGGCCTCGGCTACACTCACGAGCGTACGCGCAAGGAGCTCTCATGTTCGGGCAGGTCGTAGGCCTCTTTCAGCGACTCGGAGCCGGCGAGATAATCCTTATCGTCGTCGTGATCGTTCTGCTCTTCGGCGCCAAGAAGCTTCCCGAGCTGGCCCGTGCCATCGGCAAGTCGGCCCGCGAGTTGCGTGCAGGCCTCAATGAGGAAGACGAGGAAGAAACCCCCGAGGACTAGGTCTTCCGCCGGCGCGGCATCGCCTCTGTCATCTCCCTGAGTTCCCGCTTCAGATCCTCGATCTCGTCGCGCAGACGTGCCGCGTACTCAAACCGCAGCTCGCGGGCCGCCTCGCGCATCTCGTCCTCGAGGCTCCTGATCAGCCGCTCGAGATCATCGGCCGGCAGATCCAGCGCCGGACGCTCCTCGACCTCACGCCGTCGGCGGGCAAAGGATGCATCGCCACTCTGCACGAGCTCCAGGATGTCGGAGACCTTCTTGCGGATGGTCTGCGGATCGATGCCGCGCTCTTCGTTGTACGCCATCTGCAGGACGCGACGGCGATTGGTCTCGTTAATGGCCCGATGCATGGAGCGAGTGACGTTGTCGGCATACATGACGACTTGTCCATCCACATTCCGGGCTGCCCTGCCGATGGTCTGCACCAGCGACGTCTCCGAGCGCAGGAAACCCTCCTTGTCGGCGTCAAGGATCGCCACCAGACCCACCTCGGGCAGGTCGAGGCCCTCACGCAGCAAATTGATGCCCACAAGCACGTCGAACTCGCCGAGGCGAAGATCGCGGAGAATCTGCACCCGTTCCAGTGTGTCGATCTCTGAGTGCAGATACCGGGCCCGCACCCCCATCTCCAGCAGGTAGTCGCTTAGGTCCTCGGCCATCTTCTTGGTCAGCGTCGTCACCAGCACCCTCTGGTCCACCTCGACCCGCCCCCGGATCTCCTCGAGGAGATCGTCGATCTGTCCCCTCGTCGGCTTGACGACGACCTCTGGATCGACCAGCCCGGTGGGCCGGATGACCTGCTCCACGATGGCGGCCGAATGCTCCAGCTCCCACGGGCCCGGGGTGGCGGAGAGGAACACCACCTGGTCCGCCTTCTCCTGCCATTCATCGAACCGCAGCGGCCTGTTATCGATTGCCGACGGCAAGCGGAACCCGTGCTCGACGAGCACCTCCTTGCGGCTGCGATCACCCTCGTACTGCCCGTGCAGCTGAGGGATGGTGACGTGGCTCTCGTCGATGATGGTCAGATAGTCATCGGGGAAGTAGTCCAGCAGGGTGTAAGGCGGCTCCCCCGCTTCACGCCCGTCGAGGTAACGGCTGTAGTTCTCGATGCCGTTGCAGTAGCCGACCTCACCGATCATCTCGAGGTCGTAGGCGGTGCGCATACGCAGGCGCTGCGCCTCGAGCAATTTCCCCGCCTCGTTCAGTTCTTTGAGACGGACCTCCATCTCCTGCTCGATGCCGCCCATCGCCTTCAGCAGGCGCTCCTGGGTGGTCACGTAGTGGGTCGCCGGATAGACGTACAGCTCCAACAGCTCTTCGAGCACCTCACCCGTCACCGGGTTCATCTGCAGGATGCGCTCCACTTCATCGCCGAAATACTCGATCCTGGCGATGGTCTCCTCATAGGTAGGGAAAACCTCCAGTGTGTCGCCGCGCACCCGAAAGCGGCCCCGGGCCAGGTTCACTTCATTGCGGTCGTACTGGATGTCGACGAGCCGTCTCACCGCGTCGCCGAGCGGATATTGCACTCCGCGCACGAGTCGCAGCAGCTGACCCTCGTATTGCTCCGGCGAACCCAGCCCGTAGATGGCAGAAACCGAGGCCACGATGACCACGTCGCGCCGGGTCAACAGCGCTGCCGTTGCCGAGTGCCTGAGCCGATCGATCTCGTCGTTGACCGACGAATCTTTCTCAATGTAGGTGTCGCTCTGCGGGATGTAGGCCTCCGGCTGGTAGTAGTCGTAATACGACACGAAGTACTCGACACGGTTGCCGGGAAAGAACTGGCGAAACTCGTTCGCCAGCTGGGCCGCCAATGCTTTGTTCGGCGCCAGCACGAGCGTGGGTCGCTGCACCTTCTCGATGAGCCAGGCCACGGTGGCCGACTTCCCCGAGCCGGTGATGCCCAGCAGCGTCTGGTACCGGTGTCCCTGCTCGATGCCCGAGGCAAGCTCGGCAACGGCGTCGGGCTGGTCGCCGGCCGGGGCGAAGTCGGAAACGACACGGAAGGGGTTCATCGCTGCCACGATACCCCGCGGCTCAGCTCAGAATTGCCGCCCAGGCTCGCCTGCATTCGCCGTCCAGGTGCTTCAGGTCTCTTGAGTTATCGATGACGATGTCGGCGGCATCCAGCCACTCTCGTCGCGACGCCTGGGCCGCCATACGCGCTTCAACTTGGCCGCGGTCTATCCCCCGCTGCACCAGCCGCTCGATTCTCAGATCGTCGGCGGCGTCTACCACCACCCACATCCATCCGGAACCAAAAAGATCGTTCAGCAAAGGCATCTCCACCACAACGACGCGGGCGCGCGCCCTCCCAATCTCCATACTCAGGCGCTCCCGAATGGCCGGGTGGCTAACCGCCTCCAAGGCCCGCAGCTCTTCCACATCGGCAAACACAATGCCGGCCAAGGCCGCCCGATCGACTCGCCCGTCCACGATCACATCAGGCCACCGTTTCACCACCAGCGAATACGCCGCCTCGCCCGGTTCCAGCACCTGATGTGCCGCCTCGTCGGCAGAGAACACTGCGGCACCCAAAGCGGCGAAGAGACCGGCGGCGGTACTCTTTCCACTACCGATTCCGCCCCCTAACAGCACGAGCTGCCTGGCTCTCACCGCGTCGACGTTACCCATGCCGAAAGCTCAACGGCGTGCTTGTCGCCGCGTGACCGGGACAAATAGGCCGACCAGCTCGGCCAGGGCCCGGGCCACCTTCGAGCGGGGGTTCAACGTCACCACGGGCACTCCCTCGTTGACCGACTGCGGGACCAGGCGGTCGCGGGGTACCAACACCTCGGCACGTAGGCCAAGAGCCTTCTCGAGCTCGGCCCGGTCCAGACGCGCCTTCCTTTCCAGACGGTTCACCACGAGACGAAATCGAGTCAGAGGCACTCCGCGCGCCACCATCCCGTCGAGCGCCGCCCCGGCGCTTCTTATGCTCGGAAAATCGGCATCCACCACCACAACCACGTCGTCGGCGTAGTCGACAAGGGCCAGCAGCAGGCCGTCGAAGGCAGGGGCGGTGTCGACAATCACATAACGATGTTGTGCCCGCAGCCGATCGATGAGGCCGACGATGGCCGGGATCAGCTCATCCCCGCCCCCAATCGGGTGTGACGGGCCCGGCAGAACACGCAGTCCGCTGTCGTGGCGCAGCAGGGCATCGTCGAGATCCGAACCCGACATGACTTCGACGGTCCGAGCGACATCCACAATCGTGGCGGTCGGATCCATCTTCAGCAGCAGGGCCACGTCGCCGAACTGCAGGTCGGCATCGACGACGACCACATCGTCTTCTCCGAGCTCCCGAGCAAGCCCAACCGCCAGGTTTGTTGCCATCACCGTCTTGCCCGAACCCCCTTTTGCCGACATGACAACGATGACCCGCCGCTCGTCTTCGGCCGCGGCTGATCCCTCTGCCTCCGGCGGTGGCGGTGGGATCTGCGCCGGCTCTGCCGTTTCGGGCGGGACCGCCAGAGCAGGTTCCGTATCCGCAGACTGCGGTGGCTCGGCGGGGTCAACGGCCTGCACCGGCGCGGCGGCCGTGGCGGCAGGGGCCGCAGCATCAGGCGGCGCGCCCGCCCCTGGCGCCGGAGGAGACAACGCGGCCGCCGGCGCTGTCTCCGGCGGCGGCACCATCTCCGGACTCACCTGCAGCGGCCCGGGCCTTGCCGCCCACCGACCCGACCGACCCAATGATTCCCGCAGCCGGCGCGCCGTCAGCGGAACGTCGAGAACATCGACGAAGCCGGCCTGCAGCGCCGCCCGTAGCAGGTGATTCGATGCCACCTCGGCACACAGCACGATGGCAAGCGACCGATTCGCCTTCGGCAACGATCCCGCATCGTGCACGCCCACATCGTTTGCAAAAGACGGCCCGAGAATCACGACGTCGACGTCCTCCTCGCCCACGATATCGAGTGCCTCGTCCATCAAACGCGCCGGCAGCACCCGCTCGCCTTCGAGGAGAGTCCGAGCGTCCTCGACAAGACCCGGATCGGAATCGACCACGAGGATGAGCCGGCCGCCTCGGAGCATGTCCGCCTTCCTTGGGATTGGCAACGTTCCCGGTGACTAGTCATTCGGTCCGTGAACGGCACCACTTGAGATAGCCGTCGCCGGAGGCGGCCGGCCGGACCGGAGGCAAATGCCGGCTCAACGCCAATACCCAATAGGCCGGGGCGGTTGAGCGATACGGAGGGAGAGAAGGGCTACTTGCGCCCGATCCCCTTCTCCTTGAGCTCCTGCAGAATCGCTTCCAGCGACGCATCGGCGGCAAACGAGGATTCGGGCTGCTCTGCCGCCTCCTCTTCCTTCTCGAACTCGTGGCGCGACTTCTTGCGGGTGCGCCTCTCCTCGGCCCACTGCGCCCGCTGCTCCCACTCGGGGGTGGCCTGTTTGATGGACAGGCTGATGCGGCGGCGGTCGCCATCGATCTCGGTGATCTTGACCTTGACCGCTTGGCCCACCGAGAGCTCCAGCTCGGGGCTTTCCACGTGATGCATGGCAATCTCGGAAACGTGCACGAGCCCCTCGACACCATCGGTGATCGACACAAAGGCGCCGAACGGGACGGTCTTGGTGACGAGGCCATCAACAACGTCGCCGACGTTGTGCGCCTCGGAGAACGACTCCCAGGGATCCTCCCGCGTCTGCCGGATCGACAGTGAGATGCGCTCTCGGGAACGATCGATCTCCAGCACCCGTACGTTGACCTCCTCGCCGACGGATATCACCTCCGACGGATGACTCACGTGCTGCCAGGAAAGTTCGGAAACGTGCACCAGGCCGTCCATCCCACCCAGATCGACAAAGGCTCCAAAGTTCACCACCGACGACACCACACCGGTGCGCAGCTCGCCCACCTCGAGCTCGTCGAGGAAAGCATGCCGCTGCTCCGCCTGCTCTTCTTCGAGAAAGGCGCGGCGGGACAAGACCACGTTGTTGCGGTTCTTGTCGAGTTCGATGACCTTGGCCTCGAGCGTCTCTCCGACGTACGGCTGAAGATCACGGACCCGCCTCAGCTCGACGAGAGAGGCGGGAAGGAAACCGCGCAGGCCAATATCGACGATCAGGCCACCCTTGACCACCTCGATGACCTGCCCGTTGACGGTAGCCCCCTCTTCCATGATCGTCTCAATGCGGCCCCAGGCTCGCTCATACTGGGCACGCTTCTTCGACAAGATGAGGCGGCCGTCCTGATCCTCGAGCTGCATAACGAGAGCTTCGATCTCGTCGCCGACCGAGACCACATCAGAAGGATTGACGCTGTTGCGGATGGACAGCTCCGCCACGGGGATCACGCCTTCCGACTTATAGCCGATATCGACGAGAACCTCATCGGGGTCGACACGAACGACGGACCCGGTGACCAGGCTTCCCTCGGAAAACTCGACCACCGTCTTCTCGACAGCGGCGGCAAAATCCTCCTCGGTCATCTCTGCAGACATCTGCTCGGCTGCCGGGGCGTCCGGGGCCGGAGCGGCTTCGCTCTCGGGCGTGTCGCCTTTGGTTTCGG
>CAZTJO010000017.1:0-44912 GCA_964614095.1 uncultured Acidimicrobiia bacterium | reverse complement strand
ACCGCGGCGATGTCGGCTTTGACGACGGATCTGTAGCGGAGAATTCGGGCGGACTGCGGACGGCGCAGTTGTCGGCATGTGGGGGGGGGGGGGCGCCGTCGACGTCCTCCGGCCCAAACGGCTCGGCGGTGGTGAAAGTCGTTGATGTTGCGGGCGCGACTGTGGCCGATGTTATGGCCGCTTCATCGTCGCCGCAGGCGGCCGTGACCAACATGACCAGCAGCAGTAGAACGGCGATCTTCCCGAGCATGACCTCTCCCTACCCCAGGAGCACTGTCCGCCGCCCGGGCTTCTATCGCCGGGGTTCCGGCGCCGTTATTCACTACATCAGGTCGAGGCCGGAGAAGTTGCGCATGAAGTCACTCACCACCGTCGGGTCGACGACGGCATCGACGACGGCGGGCACACCTTTTGTCGCCGCGAGCAGGGCGCGCTCGAGGGCAGGGACGATCTCGTCCGGCCCGGCAATGCGTTCTCCGTGGCCGCCGACGGCTTCGGCGATCAGGGCGTAGCGCATCTCGGAGGGGGCGATGCCGCTCTCGCCTTCGTCGCCCCAGCCCCCGTTGTTGACCACAACGATCACCACCGGGACGCCGTAGCGGGCCGCGGTGTCGATCTCCATGGCCGACATGCCGAACGCTCCATCCCCGGTGTACAGGAAGACCGGCTTGCCGGGCCGGGCCACACCCGCTCCGACGGCAAAGGGAAGGCCCACACCGAGGGTGCCCATAGCCGAGCCGATGTACAGGGCACTGCCCGGCAGATGTGCGGCGACGGACGAGATGCCCCAGATCACCGAATCGCCTCCGTCGGTGACGTGGGCGCCGGCGCCGCTGGCATCGGCAAAACGCGCCACCTCCTGGGCTAGGTAGCCGGGATGGATGCCCTGGACCGGGCGCTGCGCTTCGGCCTCCCACATTCCCCTGCTCGCGGCCGCCGCCGCCTGCGCCTCGGCCAGCCAGCCGGCGTGGAGATCCGCCGGCACCGGCCAGGCCGCGGTGAGAGCCTCCAGCGTGGCCGCCACATCACCCACCAGGGCTACGTCGGGCCGGCGCAGGCCGCCGATGTTCTCGGGCCGCACGTCGACCTGGATGACTTTCTGATCGACTCCGAACAGGGGAGGGCCGCCGTAGGTGACGTTGGCGTTAAACCGTGAACCGAGCACCAGGGCTACGTCCGCGGAGACGAGGGCGACCCCACCGTGCACCAGCGAGCCCAGGCACTGTTGGTGGTCGTCGTCGAGGAGTCCTCGTGCCGCCGCCGTGGTCACCACCGGCATCCCGGTGCGCTCGGCATAGGCGGCCAGCGCCGCAGCGGCGCCGGAGAAGAACGCGCCCGAGCCGGCGAGCACCGCGGGGCGTTCGGCTTTGGCGAGCAGGTCCACCGCCCTTGCTACGTCGCCGGCGAGTGGCACCGAGCGAGCCTCTGCGGCAAAGCCGGCGGGCCACGGCGTGTCGGGTGGGACGGCGTCGGCGCTGAAGACGTCCTTGGGCACTTCCACGTAGGCCACGCCGGGAGACCCGCTGCTTGCCTGGTGGACCGCCTCGGCCACGACGGCAGGGATCTGTTCGGTCCGCAGCACCTCGGCTCGCCACTTGGTCACCGGGGCGACGATGGCCCGCTGGTCCACATCCTGCACCGCTCCCTTCTGCCGCTGGGCCAGGCCGGTGCGGCCGGCGATGACCACCACGGGGATGCCGCTGGCGTTGGCCTCGGCGATGCCGGGCAGCGCATTGGTGAGGCCGGGACCGGCCGTCACCGCCGCGGCGGCGGGCCGGCCGGTGGCGAGAGCCCATCCGGCCGCCATGAGGACGGCGTTTTCCTCGTGACGGGTCACGTAGAGGTCGAGGCCGGCGTCGGCAACACTCTCGAGGAGCGGATGGATGTGGCCGCCGGGGAGGGCAAAAACTGCCTCGATGCCGGCGTCGGCAAGGGCCTGAGCGGCGAGAGCGCCGCCGTAGGTGGGTTCGCTCATGGTCCGGCGAGTATATTCACGGCTATTCCGCCCCGGCGATCGGGGGGACAGTCTCCGCGGAGGGATCGACATGGCGGGTGCCGGCGCCCCACAGATGATGAGAGCGGTGTTTTTCCCCACCCAGCGCACTCTGGAGGTGCGTGAGGTGCCGGTCAAAGAGCCGGGGCCGGGGGAGGTGCTGCTCAAGGTTCATTACTGCGGCATCTGCGGCTCGGACGTCTCGGTGTACAAAGGCGGAGCCCTGGCCGGTCCCGACGTGGTGCTGGGTCACGAGATATCCGCCGAGGTGGTGCACGATCCGGCAGGGCAGTGGCAGCCGGGAGCACGGGTGGCGGTGTTTCCGCCTGTGGGCTGCGGCGACTGTGTCTGGTGCCGGGAGGGAGAGCCCCGCTACTGCCTCGACCCGGCGATGCAGAAGCATTGGGGTGGCTATGCCGAGTACACGGTGTACCCGGCGAAGAACCTGATCCCCGTTCCCGATGAGGTGGACGACCAGGCTGCGACGCTGGCAGATCCACTCGGGGTGGGCACCCGCGCCGTCGCCATCGCCGACCCCAAGCCGGGTGCGGCGGCCTACGTGGCCGGCCTCGGCGCCATCGGGCTCTCTACTGTGTCTGTGCTTGCCGCCGCCGGGTGCCGGGTGGTGGGCGCCGACGTGCGCCAAGATCGACGGGGCCTCGGCCTCGAGGTGGGCTGCGAGTCGGTCATCGATCCCACCGCCGAGGATGCTTACCGGGTGGGACTCGACCTCGACCCGCATGGTTTCAGGTATGCCTTTGAGGCGGCCGGTGTCCCCGTCGCGCTGCAGGAGATCTGGGACGCGTGTGGGCACGCCGGCACTGTCGGCATTCTGGGCATTCCCACCATGCCGGTGCTGCTGTTGCGGATGACCGTGCGTGAGCAGAGGGCCTTCAGCATCGCCGGGCCCACCTGGGATTCCATGGCCGACGCCCTCGACCATCTGCATCGGCATCCCGAGATCAAGCGCATGATCACCGGAACCGTTTCGGTGGAGGAGGTGCCGGACACCATGGCGAATCTGGCCGCGGGGACCGGCGGCACCAAGGTGCTGGTCGATCCGCGGAGGGGCGGATGAGTGAGCCGGCGGCGCCGATGCCATCGGCGCGCCGGGTGGCTGCTCTTCTCGCCCCAGCCACCTTTTTTGAGGGCTACGACCTCCTGCTGCTCGGGCTGGCGCTGCCGCTGATCCGGGAGGAGTTTGGTCTCAGCGTCGCCGCCGCCGGGGTGGTCGGCTCCATCGTCTTCTCCGGCCAATTCGGCTCGCTGGTGCTGCTGCTGCTGGCCGATCGCATCGGGCGCAGGCCGGTGCTCACCCTCACCATCGCCGGCTACACCGTGGCCACCGCCCTCACCGCCCTGTCCCGGGGTGTGGCCGACTTTGTGGTGTACCAGTTTGTGGCCCGGATCTTCCTCGGGGCCGAGAAGCCTCTGGCCAACATACTCATCGTCGAGTCGACACCGGAGGCGCGCCGGGGCCGCAGCCTGGGTCTACTCTCCTCGATGGTGGCCCTGGGCCAGGCGTCGGCGGGTCTGGGCTTTCTGGTGTGTGTGGGCACGGGGGCCTCGTGGCGGTGGCTTTATGCGGCGGGCATCCTGCCGTTGGTGCTGGTGGCGCGGGCCCGGCGCGATCTGCCGGAGACCGCCGACCCGGCCCATCGCACCGTGGTGCTCTGGGGCGGCCTGGACGGGGTGCGGCGCCGCTGGCTGGCCGGAGCGTCGGCGCTCAACTTCCTTTTTGCCGTGTTCCCCACCGCGGTGGCGTTCTGGGCGTCGAGTCTGCTGAAGGACGAGTGGGCCTGGAATCTGCAGGCGATCAACCCGGTGTATTTTCTGTTCTGGGCTCTGGGCCTCTCCGGGTTTTTTGTAGCCGGTCGTTTGATGGACTCCAGGGGCCGGCGTCCCACCGCCATTGGCTTTTTTGCCCTGGCCGCGGTCGCCGGCGTACTCACCTTCTCCATCGAATCCGATCTCGTGCGGGGGTTGGGCCTGGCCCTGGTCATCTTTGGCCTCACCGGAGCCACTCCGTGCATGTCGGCGTTTGCCACCGAGCCCTTCCCGGCCCGGATGCGCGGTCACGTGGGGGCGGTGGTACGTGTCGCCGATATGGCCGGCAGTGCGGCGGCGCCTTCGCTGGTGGGGCTGCTGGCCGGTGTCATCGGCGGCATCGGCCCCGGACTCGCCATTGCTGGCCTCTCCTACGCGCTGGGTGCCCAGGTGGTGATGCTGTTGCTGCCGGAGACGAAAGATGCTGAGCCGGTCGACCTCGGCTGAGTCTCAGTCGCGCCCGGAGCGGGCCCGGCGGGCGGCGCGGCGTGCCGCTCGGATCGGTTCCGGGGTCCGGGCCCGGCCCTGGGTGGCCAGCGTTATCTCGACGGCGAGATCGGGGTCGGTGCCCCAGGCCGCGTTCACCGCAAGCGGGCGGGTGCCGGGCCGGGTACGGACCCAATAGCCGACGAGGTCGCCGCCGAGCCACAACGGCGAGGTGGCACCCCGCTCCTCACCGGGCCAGTCCCCGGCGGCCAGCAGGGGGCGGTGGGTGATGCCCACGGTGATGACGTCGAGCGCGGCGCCCAGGTGAAGGGCGAGACCGGCGCGGCGGGGATGGTCCCGCCCGGTGGCATTCACCAGCAGCACCGGCGGCATCTCGCCGAGTGCTCTCACCGCCGCCTCCAGCAGCGGGCCTTCGCGCATGGCCAGCAGCCCCGGCTCATAGGGCCCGGCGGCAAAACCCTTTGCCACAGCGACGGCAATGGTCTTGGCGCCGCCGACAACTGCGGCTCCGGCCCAGCCTCGGTCCCCGGCGGCCCCGGGGCCCTGGCCGCCCCTGCCAAAGCACACAAAACAACCGCCGATCGTGTCGGTGGGCACCGCCCGGGACGGAGCCGAAACGGCGGCAAGCTGCTTCTGCAGCGAGATGAGGTCGTTGACGTCGCTGGGCCACATGCCCCAAGCATGCCCGTTAGAACTGATCGGTGAAGCCCCACTCCTCGGCGATGATGTCCAGCACGTATTCGGTGAGCAGGTAGGCCCCGGGCCAGTCGTAGTGATTGCCATCCGAGGCGCGCATGTTGACCAGGTTGCCGTTCTCATCCCGCAGGTATCGCGTGTACTCGCCGTTCTCGTCGGCAAACAGGTAGAAGACGTCGATGTAGACCACCTCGGGCCGCTGGGCCGCCTGCTCGGCGTAGACCTCGTTGAAGCCGAGGACCCGCTGGGTGAACAAGTTGTCGCTCATGATGGGCATGCCCATCCAGTAGACCCGGGTGACACCACTGTCGACGAGCGTGTCCATGGCTTCGCCCACCAGAACGCCGTAGGCCTCGAGCCAAGGTTCGGTGTCCGGCTCCAGGTATTCGCCGTTCCAGACTATGGGCTGGCCGTCGTTGCCGCCGTAGAAGACCACGGCGGCGTCGGGCTCGACTTCCGGGATTCGTTCTTGCCAGAACCCGGGCGTGTCGAATGAATCGGGGCGGGTCAAGGCACGGAAGAAGTCCCAGTCGGTCTGGTCTTCCGACACCACCTCCACGACGCTGATGCCGGTGGTGTCGTTGATGAAGGCATCGCCGACCATCTCCACAAAAGAGTCGCCGGTGACGTAGAGGACGAGGGGATCGGCTGCCGTGACCTCTCGCAGTCCGGTCGCGGCGGTGGTTGTGGTTGTGGGCACCGTCGTGGTGGTTGTGGGAAACAGCACCGTCGCATCGTCGTCTTGCGCCGGAGGCTCGTCGCCGGTATCGCGGCCCACGACCATTTCGACCAGCTCCCGCGGCCGATCGAGCTGCAGGAAGTCGCTGACCTCGGCGATGGGTTTCATGATGCCCACCGTCAGCCCGCGGATCGGTGAGTCGTAGGGCTGGCGCTCGGCGGTCTTCAGCAGCGACGCCGCGTTCAGAAGCGTGGCCAGGCCCAGGGTGATCAGGCCGATGATCAGCACGTGACCGGCCGGTGCTGTGCGTCGGCCTCCAATGAGCTTCTGTGTGTGTATACGTTCCATCAGAATTGGAAGTAGATGAACGCGGCGACACCTTGGGGGCCGAGAGCGTCGATGACCATGAGAGTGAAGGCCAGGGCAACACCCTGAAGCGCCGGACGCAGGCGAGAGAACAGGGCGAGGGCCTGCTCAACTGAAGGCCGGGGCACGTACTGGGCGGCGATGCCGACGGCGATGGCAAGCAGAACGGCCGGGGTCAGGATGGGCGCCGACATCTCGAACGCAGTAAAGATGCGGCCGATCATGCTGAAGGCGGTGGAGAGCGAGTCGGCGCGAAAAAAAACCCAGGCCAGACAGACCAGGTGGAAGGTGCCCAGCCGCTGCAGTGCGCGTAGCAGCGGAGTCGAGGGGAGCGGCGCTATGCCCCGGTCGCGGCGCCGGTCGGTGACGGCGCGCTCCAATGCCAGCCAGAGGCCGTGCAGGCCGCCCCAGACGACGAACTTCCAGGCGGCGCCGTGCCATAACCCGCCCAGCAGCATGGTGAGCATGAGGTTGCGGTAGGTCAGCAGGCGTCCCCTCCGGCTTCCGCCGAGACCGATGTACAGGTAGTCGCGGAGCCAGCGCGAAAGCGTCATGTGCCAGCGGCGCCAGAAGTCGCGGATGCTGGTGGCGGTGTAGGGCGCGTTGAAGTTTTCGGGAAAACGGAAGCCCAGGATCAACGCCACTCCGATGGCGATGTCGGAGTAGGCGCTGAAGTCGGCGTAGATCTGCACGGCGAAGCCGTAGACGGCAAAGAGGATCTCGAGCCCGTTGTGCAGGCCGGGGCTGGCGAAGACCGGATCGACGAGGGTCGAGGCGATGAAGTCGGCGATGACGATCTTTTTGGCCAGGCCGATGAAGATGAGGTAGAAGGCCCGGCTCGAGTCGAGGTGGCGCGGGTCACGGGGCGGATGCAGCTGGGGGAGGAATTCGGTGCCGCGCACAATGGGGCCGGCTACCAGCTGGGGGAAAAAGGCCAGGTAGACGGCAACGTCGAGCCAGGTTCCCGGCGCCAGCTTCTCCCGGTACACGTCGATGACGTACGACATCGCCTGGAAGGTGAAAAACGAGATACCCACCGGCAGGATGATCTCCAGCAGCGGCAGGTTGGCCTCCACACCGAAAGAGTTGAGGGTGTTGGCCACCGAGGTGACGAGGAAGCCGTAGTACTTGAAGAAGGCGAGCACGCCGAGGCTGGCCACCAGGGCGGCGGTCAGGGCGAACCGGCGGCCGGCCTGCGTTCTGGCGGCGGCGATCCGGGTGGCGGCGAACTGATTGACGACGGTGACTCCGGCCAGAAGGAAGGTGAAACGCCAGTCCCAGAACCCGTAGAAGAAGTACGAGGCGGCGAGGATGAACCAGCGCCAGCGAATGGGGTGCTGCATCAACAGCCAGTTCCCCAGGAACACGACCACCATGAAGGTGGCGAACTGGACTGTCGGAAACAGCATGTCGGCGGGTTCTCTCTGAGTCTGGCGCCGAAAACGATACCGCGGGCGGCGAAGTGGCCGAGCGAGCTTTCGGTCCTGCGGTCTCGCCCAGACCTGCCATCATGCGCCGGCGACCCGAAGGAGCATCCCTGAACAAACTGCTGAAGCTGGCGTTTGTGGCCGCGATCGTGTTGTCCGTGCTGCGCAAATTCGGCCCGCAACTGCGGGAGCAGCGAATGGCCGAGATGTGCGACCGCCTGCCGGAGAGCTTCCCCCCGCTGCGGGCCATGCGCGATTTGGCCGAGATCCGAAAGACCAACGAGCGCATCGTCGAGCTGCTCGAGCAGAAGGGCTAGTCGACTCCCGGGATCGGCCTAGCCGGGTATCCAGACCCAGATGACGCCGTCGCTGCCGTCGTAGCCCACGGCAATCACTCTGGAGCCGTGGGCGGTGACGCCGTACATCGACTGGTCGCCCTCGCCGGCAAAGGGGCCCTCGCTTTCGGGGAGGCGGGCCCAGGTGACACCGTCGGTCGATACCCACACTGCCGCGTCGGAATCCCCGTTTGCCTGGGAATCGCCCACGGCGACAAAGCCGGGCCCGCCGGCGGCCACCGCGTACATGGCCTGGGCGCCCTCTCCGGCGAAGGCGTCATCTTCACGGCCGACCCGGGTCCAGGCGAGGCCGTCGGGCGAGGTCCATACCGCGGCGTCGCTCTCCCCAGCCGGACCCTCCCAACCCACGGCAACAAGCCCGGGCCCCCCGGCGGCCACTGCGTACATGCCCTGGTCGCCGGCCCCGCCGAGGGCGGCTTCATCCTGTTCCACCCGGGTCCAGGAGGCACCGTTCGGAGAGGTCCACACTGCGCCGTCGAGGTCGTCGCCGGAAGCGTCCCAACCGACGGCGACATAGCCGGGGCCGCCGCCGGCCACCGCGTACATGCCCTGGTCGCCATCCCCGCCGAAGACATCATCGGCGTCGGCCACCCGGCTCCAGATCCATCCGCCTTCTGAGGTCCACACTGCGGCGTCGCGGTCGTCGCCGGATCCGTCCCAGCCGACGGCGACATAACCCTGTGCGCCGGCGGCCACCGCGCGCATCACTTGGTCTCCTGCGCCCCCAAGGACGTAGGTGTCGTGGGGGAGGCGGCTCCATTCAACGCCGTCCGTTGAGAGCCAGGCGGCGGCTTCGGCATCTTCATACGAGCCGTCCCATCCGACGGCGGCCACGCTGGAGCCGTTTGATGCCACCGACCACATGACCTGGACCTGATCGCCGCCGAGGGCGCTGTCGTCGCCGGGGATGCGGAACCAGGTGCCGCCGTCGGCCGAGTTCCAGGCCGCCGCGTCCCATTCGTTCCCGGCGCCCGCCTCGCCGACGGCAACAAGGCCGGGACCGCCGCTGGTGACCGCTCGCAGCACCACAAACGCATCCGTGCCAAAGACGGCCTCGGTATGTTCGATACGGTTCCAGGACCCGGCGAGCAGCGCCTCGGGGATGGTGGTGGTGGTTGGGGGTGGCACCGTGGAGGTGGTGGCGGCGACAGTGGTGGAGGTGACTTCCGGTGCCGACGTAGTGGCGGGAGCCGCGCCGCCGCAGGCAGCGACGCTCAGAGCGACTGCCGAGATGGCGAGGGCGGCTGCACTGGTCCGGTTCGCCTTTATCCGAACGGACCGGTCGGAGCGCCTTGTCTCACCCATGGGTCCTACCTTGTACTGCCGTTCGTCTCGGCCCGGGCGGGGCCGCGTCGGCTGGGGATGCTAGGGGACTGAACGCGGCTGAGGCGAACATCGGCATGTGGAATGGCGACGGCTATGGCGTGGTCGGCGAGGTTGCGGGAGGTCCGTACCAAATGGGCGGGCCGTCCGAGAATGCTTGGTTATACCAATGACCTACCGCGACAAAGCCCGGGCCCCCGGCGGTGACGGCGACCATTGCCGCGTATATGTCGCCCAGGGTGCTGGCCCAGGAAACCCCGTCGGCGGTTTGCCACACGATGGAGGCCCCGTCGGTGGTTTCCCACACGATGGAGTCTTCACGCAAAACGGCGCAGTAGTCGCATAGGCCGTAGCCGACGGCCACAAGACCTTGTTCGCTTGCCGCCACTCCGTACATTCCGTACATTCCGTACATTGGCGCGTGGTAGTAGTAGAGCTTGTCGTCGGGCACACGACTCCACTCGAGGCCGTCGGGTGAAGTCCACATTGCGGGACCTTGACCTGGGGGTTTTTCGGCTCGGCCGACGGCGACAAATCCGGAGTCGCCGACGACCACAGCGTTCATCTCCGTAGGGGTCACTCCGTCGCCGAAGACGGTGCCGGTGCCTACGATCCGGCTCCAGGTGAGGCCATCGGAGGAGACCCAGACGGCGGCGCCGGGTTCATCTCCCATTGAGGCCTGGCCCACGGCGACGAAAAGCCCATTCCCGAAAGCCACCGCGTTCATCACCTGATCGCCCCCGCCGCCGAAGGCGTCTTCGTCGTGGGCAACTCGGCTCCAAGTGAAGCCGTCCACAGAGGTCCAGACAGCGGCGTCCTCGTCGCCTTCTGCGGAGTCGAAGCCCACCGCGACAAACCCTTGGTCTCCGAAGGTCACCGAGCTCATGGCCTGCTTGCCCTCTTCGCCGAGGACCTGCACACCACCCGGTGCTGGAGACCATTGCCTGCCGTCGGGGGAGGTCCATACCGCGGCGTCATCCTCATTGGTGCCGACCGCCACGAGCCCCCCGCGCCACGAGACCACCGAGTACATGGCTTGGTCACCCAGTCCGCCGGGGATGATCTGATTTCTTGCCACTGGGGTCCAGTTGACGCCGTCGTCGGAGAGCCAGACTGAGGGATCGATATCGTCGCCGTATGTGTGGCCGACGGCAACCAGGCGTGATTCAGTGGCGGTCACCGCCTGCAGCCGGTCATTAGAGGGGGAGCCATTGGCCCGCTGCCAGCTCTCCATTGGCAGGCTGGTCGTCGAGCCGGTCGTCGACGTTGTAGACGTGCTGGCGGCCGTCTCGCCCTCGGAGCGCAGCACGGCGAAGACGGCGAGCACGGCAATGACGGCTGCGACACCGGCACCGGCGGCGATTCTGGTCGATCGTCGCGGCCGATTCGGAGGGGGCATGTGCCCTGAGAGCGGTCGTACCAGGATCTCGCCCGAGTCGCCGTTGTCGTTCTCTTCCATGGGCGCTGCCGCCTTCCCGAGCGGGTGCCCGACCGCCTTGCTTGTCGATCATAGAGAGCCGCCCGCTCGGAACTTGTCACCGGCGATTGGGAAATGGGCCGACCTCAGTCCTCAGCCAGGATGCCCTGAAGCAGGATGGAGATGACGGTCGTGTACACCGCGGTGGGGGTGATGCCCTCCTCGCGCAGGGCCGGGCTCTCCAGGAAACCGGTGAGCACCTCCCAGAACAGGACCTCCACCACCCGCCGGTCCAGGCCGGGCCGGATGCGTCCCTCGCCCTCGGCCGCCGAGTAGAGGTGATCGAAGAGGCGGCGGATGGCGGCGTGTTCGCGGCGACGCACCTCTTGGTAGACCGCGGGATGCGCCGTCTCGAGATCTCCCATAGCCGCGGCGATGCCGAGGGGGAGTGAGGTCACCACGTCGCCGATGCGCCGTAGAGAGGCCTCCAGGTCGGGTGGTGGCGCCTCGTCGAGGCCGACGACGATGCCTTCGAGCCCGTCGGCGAGCAGGGAGAAGGCAGAGCGAACCAAGACTTCACGGTCGGTGAAATGGCGGTAGACGGTGACCCGGCTGAGGCCGGCGCGCCGGGCTACCTCGCCGACGCTCGTCTTGCTCGTACCCTGTTCGAAGAAGAGATCACGAGCCGCCTGGAGGATACGCTCCTGTGTGGTCTCGCTCCTTGTCGCCACGATACGAATGTAACATACCATGTATCACATGTTAAGGTCCGCTGAAGCATGAAAACACTCGTTCGGGCGCTGTCGATCATCGTGGCCAAGGCGCCGTTGATCATCGTGGTTGTTGTCGTCGGCCTCACCGTGGTGCTGGGGCTCTACATCCCGCAGCAGGAGAAGGCGGGCACCATCGAGGCCTTTGCTCCGGGCTCGCCGGAGTGGCTGGCGCTGGAGACGATCATCGACGAGTTCGCCGGCGCCGAGATCGCCATCGAAGTCATCATCCAGGCGGACGACGTGATAACCGTCGACGCGGTGCGGGTGGCCATGGAGGTCGAGGAGATCGCTCGCACCGGCAGCGCCGCCCGATACCTCAGCCCCATTGAGGACGAGGACGTTGCCGGATTCCATACCCCGGTGGTACGCGCTCTGGCGCTGCAGGGTATTCCGGAGGCGGAGTGGACCGACACTGTGGTGAAGGAAGGCATGCAGCTGGCCCGCGGCGTCATGACCGAGGCACAGAGCGACCGGCTGGTGGCGGCGCTGTCCTGGGAGACCACCGATCTCGAGGCGCCCTCTTCGACGGCGGGCATCGTGCTCATTTCCCTCATTGCCCCTGAGGGCTACGACCTCGAGCAGCAGGCCGAGATCGCCGAGGCGGTGGCGGCGGATCTCGACGGAGTGGGCGCAGAAGGGATCAAGGTATCGATCTTTGCCCGCGAGCTGCTGTTGGGGCAGGACACGCTGGAGCGGCAAATCAACGACCTCATGCGCAAGGCCGCCGTCATCATCATCGTCATCCTTGCTTTTGTCATGTGGGTGCGTGCGTCGGGACGCCTCAATCGGCGCCGGGCGATCCGGCGCACCGCGGCCGACGTAAGCATCGCCGCCGTGGCCGTGGCCATGACCCTGGTCTGGGTACTCGGCGCTTCGGTGCTGCTGGGCCCCAGGTACCTGGGGGTCATCGGGCGCTCGAATGCGATCGGCCGGATAGTGCCTGTGCTCCTCATCGGGCTGGGGGTGGACTATGCCATCCATCTGACCGCTCGGTACCGGGAGGAGATCGGCGCGGGCCGGCCGCCGGCACAGGCCATGACCGGGGCCATCAGGTCGGTGGGCCTGGCTCTTGTCCTGGGTGCGTTCACCACCGCCGTTGGTTTTCTCACCAACGTGGTCAATCCGGTGCCGGCGATTCGGGACTTTGGAGTGCTGGCCGCCGTCGGCATCATCGGCGCCTTTCTCATCATGACGACATTTGTGCCGGCGGTGCGGCTCCTGTTGGACCGGCGGGCCGCCAGCCTGGGGCGCCTGCCCACCCAGGCGCTGGAGCGGCACCAGGGCGGCCCGGCGGGGCGGGTCGTCGGATTTACCGCGGGACTCGCCGAGCGGTACTCGGTGTGGGTAGTGGTGGCCGCGCTTGTGGCCGCCGGTCTGGGCGGCTTCGGGCTGTCCCGGCTTCAGGTGCGATTCAGCCTTACCGACTTTGTGCCCCGGGACGAGCCGGCGCTGCTGGCTCGAGACATCCTCCTCGAGGAATTCGGCGGGGGGTTCGGGGAGCAGTCACACCTGCTGATCGAAGGGGAGGTGGCATCGGCGGCAGCACACAACGCCTTGCTGGATGCGGTGGACGGCCTGGTCTCCATTGATGATGTGGTCACCTTTGCCGGGAGTGCCGCCGCCCGATCACCGCTGTCGGTGATCGAGGGCCTCATTCTCGATGATGAGGATTTTGCCGAGTTCGCCGCCGACGCCGGTATCGGCACCGATCTCAGGGCGGCGGACGAGGCCGATGTCGAGGCGGTATATCGGCGCGCTCTGGAGATTGCCCCCGATGAGATGGGATCGGTAGTCGCCGCGGACGATTCCGGCGAGTTGGCGTTTGCGGATGTGCAGATCACCACACAGGCGGGGGAGGAAGGCGCGTTGCGCCTCGGCGATGATTTAGCCGCCGCCTTCGCCGCAGTCGACGAGCTTCCGGGCATTTCGGTGCAGGCGACCAGCGAGCGCATTGTGGAGCAGAGTGTGCAGGAGAAGCTGGCTTCTTCCCAGGTGATCTCTCTTGCCTTCACTCTGGTGGCGGCAATGACTCTGCTGGTGGCCACCTTCGCCTACGAGGCGCGCCGCCCGTTCCTCGGCGTCATCACCATCGTCCCGGTGGCGCTTGTGGTGTTGTGGACCTATGGGATGATGGCGGCTACCGGGATCCCCTTTGCCCCGGCGACGGCGACGGTGGCGGCTCTGTCGATAGGCATTGGCGTGGATTACTCGATCCATCTGGTAAACCGCTATCTGGAAGACCGCAGCCGGCTCGGCACGGCCACCGAAGCACTGCGCTCGACGGCGACTCACACCGGCGGTGCACTCACCGGCGCCGCCCTGACCACGCTGGCCGGGTTTGGGGTGCTCATCACGTCGACGCTGGTGCCCTTCCAGCAACTCGGCGGAGTGATCGTCTTCGCCATCGGCTTCTCGCTGCTGGCGTCGGTGGTGGCGCTGCCGAGCATGCTGGCGCTCTGGGACGCCTGGCACCAGCGCCGGGGCCGGCATCCGGTGGCCCGGCTGGTGTCGAACAACCGCTGAGCATCACCGCCAGGACTAGATCAGTGGGCGGGTCGGGTCTATCGGAAGAGCGTCGGCAAGGTCGGCCCGGCAACCCGCGACTTGCGTTAGCGGTCAACAACGGCCACTCAAAGTGGCTTTCCTGGTTCTATACCGAGCTACCGCGGGCGGATCCTCAAGACACGGCTTTTGATCGGCTTAACCTGGCCATTGGCTGTTCATTCCTCAAGGAATTTCGGGCAAAAGCCGATGCTCTCAGTAGCAAACGCTGGTATACGCCACATGCGCGGGAGGTGACAAATGCCAGCCACACGAGCAATGAAAAAACAGGTCCACCACGAGCAGAAGTGGAGACCGAACAAAGCCGTGGTCGCCAGAGGCTTGGCTCTTTTGGCATCATTGCTATTGGTTAGCGTCGTGACGATCACGGGATCGCGGGCGGCGTTCAACGACGCGACCGACAACAGCGCGAACTCGTTTACGGCTGGGTCGATCGATCTCGTGGACGACGACACCGGTTCAGCGATGTTCTCAGTCTCCAACATGATGCCCGGCGATACAGAAGTCGAGTGCATTGTGGTGACCTACCAAGGCTCGATCACCAATCCGTCGGCAGTGAAGCTGTATTCGGGCGGCTACACCGATTCGGGCGATTTCGGCGACTACCTCAACCTCACCATCGAGGAAGGCAGCGGCGGCTCGTTCGGTGACTGCTCGGGCTTCTCAGCGAACAACACAATCGAGTCGGGCGGAACGCTTGCCGACTTCGATAGCACCCACACCAACTATGCCACGGGAGCTGGGGTGTGGGATCCCTCCTCGACACCCGAGTCGACGACCTACCGGTTCACTGTTGAACTGGACTCCGCGACTCCAAATGCCGAGCAGGGCGAATCGGTGACGGCACTGACCTTCACTTGGGAAGTCACGAGCTAAGCGCTCAGCGCAAGCTCGTCGTTCTGAACGAGGGAACCGTGGGTTCGTCGAACCCCGACGAAGCGATCCCGGTTCGTACCAACGCCTGGATGATCGGGCGCTTCATCGCTGGAATCATCGCGGTCGGCATCCTGCTCTCAGCACTTCTGCTGACCGCGATAGCCACGCTGGTGCCATTGGCCCTGGGATGGGATCCCGTGGCCCTCACCTCCGGGTCGATGGCACCAGCCGTGGACTTCGGTGATGTCCTGCTTGCCGCGCCCCACGACGGTCACGGGCTGGGACCGGGGAGCATCGTGGTGTTCGAGGATCCGACCGGACGGGGGACCCTCACCCACCGCATCGTTGCCGTCAATCCCGACGGCACCTATACCACCAAGGGTGACGCCCAGCCACGAATCGATTCGACCCCGCTTGAGCCGGATCAGGTGATCGGCGTGGGCCGGCTGCTCGTGGCCGAGATCGGTACCCCCCTGGTCTGGTGGTGGCAAGGCCGGTGGTTCCTGCTGTTCTTGTCTGCCGCGGTCACCGCTGCGGTCATATGGGTGAGTCGTTGGGGGATACTCGGCAAGTTTGACCCATGGCTGGAGCCGGTTCCGCTGCTCCCGCCTTGGCTGGAGATGTGGTGGACCCGTCGCCGCGAAGTAGGCCGGCAGCTCAGTCTCCGGTGGCAGTCGGGTCACGTTGTGCGGGTAGGGCGCCGGAGTCTTCCCGGCAAACTCCTTCTGGGTCGGAGGCCCAAACCAGGGACCCCGGCGCCCGCCCGTCGTAGCACATCTCGGCGGCAGAGGACCGGAAAGCAGCTGAGCTTCCGGCTCGGCTCGTTGGCCACGGTGCTGGCCGCGGTCATGACGGGGGCGCTGCTCTCCATGACGGCCGTCCCCGGAGCGGCGGCGTTCTCGGGCGCCACCGGGAACTCCGACAACAGTCTTGACGCCGCCGCCTCGTTCTGCACTTCACCTGGGAGTACCACCGTCTACTCGACCGCAGACGCTTGGGTGGATCAGGGCCGTCCCAACCGAAACCTCGGTAGAAACCGGAATGTTCAGGTTCAGGCCACCAGCGGCGGCAGCGGCGACGCCAGGCGCGCCTTCGTCCGGTTCAGCCTTCCCAGCATTCCGTCCGACTGCACACTGACTTCGGCGACGCTGCGTCTGAATGCCAACGTCACCACCAGCGGCAGGACCATCGCCGTGTACCGCAACAGCGGGTCGTGGGCAGAGGGTTCACTGACTTGGAACAACATGCCCGGCTACACCGGGACCGCGGTAACCACAGCCGCCACAGCAGGCTGGACCGAGTGGGCGGTCACCGATCATGTGTCGGCCATGTACTCGGGCACCGACAACGGGTTCCTGATCATGGACCACTACGAGACGGATTCCGGGAGCAACATGGAGCGGCAGCGCTACCGAGCACGTGAGGGCTCGCCCGATCCTCAGCTCGTCATCACCTGGGGCTAGAGGCCGCGGCGGGCGGCCGGCGTCTGTCGGTCTTGACCTGCGACCGGACTTTCTCTGAGCACTCAGTAGCGCAGCGCCGCCGGAGCGCCTTCGGGCACCACAGGCCGGCGGGGAGTCACCGGATCGACGCGTCGGTAGGGCTCGCCCTGGGCCGGCCGGGTGTCGGGTTCTCCTTGGTTGGGCCACATGGCCGCGGCTCTTTCGGCGAGGGCGGTGATGGTCAGCGACGGGTTCGAGCCCAGGTTGGCGCACAGGGCGGCTCCGTCGACAACGTGGAGCCGCGGGTGATCCCACATGCGGTGATAGGGGTCGATGGCGCCGGTCTCCGGACCGTCGGAGATGACGGCTCCGCCGATGATGTGGGCGGTGATGCCGATGCCGGCGAACGACTCGTTGATGCTGGCCACGGGATCACCATTGATGATCTCGGCGGCCATACGTGCCGCCTGGTGTCCCACCGGAAGCCAGCGCGGGCTGGGCGGGCCGTGGCCGTGTCTTGAGGTGATCCGGGGACCAAAGATGCCGCGCTTGCGGTAGAGCTGCACGCTGTTGTCCTCGCTCTGCATGACGAGGAGGATCACCGTGCGTTCGGCCCAGCGGTGCACCGACAGCGAGCGGGCAAAGGCGATGGGATACCGTATCGCCCGGCCCAGGAACCGCAGCGGCCGGGGCAGCCGGCCCTCGCCGGGCACGAGGATGCTGGCGATGAGGCCCATGAAGTTGCTGCCCTTGGAGTAGCGCACCGGCTCGATGCGTGTCTGCGGCTCGGGGTGGAACGACGAGGTGATGGCAACGCCGTGGGTGTAGTCGATATTCGTCCTGTGCGCGGTGGCGCCGAGCAGCGATTCGGAGTTCGTCCGAGCCAGGCGGCCGAGCCCTTCGGGCAGGCCGTTCAGCCGGCCCTTGTCGCGAAGTCGAAAGAGCAGCTTGGCGGTGCCGAGGGCGCCGGCGGAAAAAACCACTTCATCTGCGGTGAAGGTTCGCCGCCGCCTGCGGACCAGCGCGCCGGGCCGGCGGGCGGTGATCCGGTATCCGTCTCCAATCTCCACCACGTCGACGACTCGGTGTTCGGCGTGGACCTCGGCGCCGGCCTGCTCGGCCAGGTACAGGTAGTTGCGGTCGAGTGTGTTCTTGGCCTCGTAGCGGCATCCCACCATACATCCGCCACACTCGTTGCAGCCGGCCACCTCGGGGCCGGCTCCTCCGAAGTAGGGATCCGGCTCGCGTTGCTCCGGCGTGCCGAAGAACACGCCGATTTCGGTGGGCACGTGGGTCTCGGCGGCGCCGAGTCGTCTCGCCACCTCGGCGACGACTTCATCGGAGGGTGTGTCGTCCGGGGCCGTCGTCACTCCGAGCATGCGGCGTGCTTGATCGAAGTAGGGGGCCAGCTCCTCCTTCCAGTCGGTGATATGACGCCACTGGCGGTCTTCAAAAAAGGCGTCGTGGGGCTCGATGAGAGTGTTGGCATAGACCAGCGAGCCACCGCCGACCCCGGCGCCCGACAGCACCAGCACGTCGCGCAACAGATCGAGGCGCTGGATGCCGCGCAGCCCAAGGCCGGGCATCCACAGGAAGTGGCGCAGGTTCCAGGAGGTGCGTGCATAATCGTCGGGCCCATAGCGGCGGCCGGATTCGAGCACACCAACGCGGTAACCCTTCTCGCTCAACCGCAGGGCGGTGACGCTGCCTCCAAAACCGCTGCCGACGACGACGACGTCGTAGTGCTGGGGCTGCACTGGACTCCTTCCGGCTCCTGGAGCAGACAGCCTATGCGATCGTGGTGCCATCCGGCCCCAGGCCGGCTTCGATCGGAGGACTAGGGTCGGCGGAGGCGCCGGTTTGAGCCGGGGAAATCGGCACCACGCAGGCAGGAGGTAGACCATGGCCGGCAGGCGCAGCTGGGCCGAGCCCTTCAAGATCAAGATGGTCGAACCGATCCGGATGACCACCCGCGAACACCGTCGAGCGGCCATCAAGAAGGCCGGCTTCAACACGTTCCTGCTCGACTCGGACGACGTCTACATCGATCTGCTCACCGATTCGGGCACCTCGGCAATGTCCGACTACCAATGGGCCGGTCTGATGCTGGGCGACGAGGCCTACGCCGGAAGCCGGTCGTTCTATCACCTGTGCGAGGCGGTGGAGGAGGTCTACGGCTATCCGGAGCTGGTACCCACCCATCAGGGGCGGGGCGCCGAGCACATCCTCAGCCAGATCCTCATCAGCCAGGGCGACGTAATCCCCGGCAACATGTACTTCACCACCACCAGATTCCACCAGGAGTACGCCGGGGGAAGGTTCGTGGACGTGATCATCGACGAGGCCCACGAGCCGGCGACGGGCCACCCCTTCAAGGGCAACGTCGACCTGGACAAGCTGGCCGCCGTCGTCGACGAGCACGGCGCCGATCGGATTCCCTACATCTCACTGGAGACCAATGTGAACTTGGCCGGCGGTCAGCCGGTCTCCATGGAGAATCTGCGCCGGACCTACGAGTTCTGCAGACGCCACGGCATTCTCGTCATGCTCGACGCCACCAGGGCCCTGGAGAACGCCTACTTCATCCAGCAGCGTGAAGAGGGGTATTCGGACCGCAGCATCGCCGAGATCCTTCTTGAGATCTGCTCCTACTCCGACGGCGCCACCGTCTCCTCGAAGAAGGACAATCTGGTGAACATCGGGGGTTTCCTGGCTCTGCGCGACCCCGAGCTGGCTCGCCGGGCCCGATCATTGCTGGTTGCCTTCGAGGGGTTGCACACCTACGGGGGCATGGCGGGTCGTGATATGGAGGCGCTGTCGCGGGGCATCAGAGAGATGGTGGCCACCGACGATCATGTGCGGGCTCGAGTGGGCCAGGTGCTCTACCTGGGTGACCTCATCGCCAACGCCGGCGTGCCCATAGTGCAGCCGGTTGGAGGGCACGGGGTGTTCCTCGATGCAGCGGCGGCTCTGCCTAACCTGCCCCAGGACGTGTTCCCGGCTCAGGCCCTTGCCGCCGCCCTTTACGTCGACTCCGGAGTCCGCGGCATGGAGCGGGGCATCGTGTCGGCGGGGCGCAACTCAAAGACCGGAGACCACAATCGCCCCAAGCTCGAGCTGGTGCGCCTGGCCATCCCGCGGCGTGTCTACACCCAGGCGCACATGGATGTCACCGCCGAGTCGGTTGAGGCGGTCTATGAAAAACGCGAAGGGGTGAAAGGCCTGGCCTTCACCTACGAGCCGGCCGATCTGCGCTTCTTCCAGGCTCGGTTTGAGCAGATCACCGAGTAGCAAAGCGGTGCACTGTCGAAGACCGCTTCGTCACCGTGGGAGTTTTCGGTAGTTTGGGATTGTGCAGGACAAGGTCGCCGAGGTTTTTCGGGAGAAATACGGGCACGACCCGGAGACGGTGGTGCGCGCCCCGGGCCGGGCCAACCTCATCGGGGAGCACACCGACTACTCGCTGCTGCCGGTGCTGCCTATTGCCATCACCGAGGCGGTGTATCTGGCGGCACGCGCAGACGACTCTGGGCGGCTGCGCGGGATCTCGCTGGGTCACGATGGGGAGTTCGATCTCGATCGGTCGGCGCCGGCTCTGGCAGAGGGCTGGTACCGCTACCCGGCCGGCGTGCTTGGTGTGATGCGCGAGCGTGCCAAGGGCAAGGGCGCCAGCATCGTGGTGGGGAGCACTCTTCCTGATACGGGAGGCCTTTCTTCGAGTTCGGCATTCACGCTGGCGCTCGTCGAGGCCTTGGCCCGGGTTTGGGATCTCGACATCGAGGTGGATGCCGAGATCGGTCTCGCCTCCGGTGCCGAACGGGCTGTGGGCATCGAGAGCGGCCTGATGGACCAGACGGTGATCGTGTTTGCCGAGGAGGGATCGGCGCTGCGCATCGACTTCGATCCGGTGCGCTGGCGGTCGGTTCGGCTGCCCGAAGGTTTCCGAATCGTGGCCGCGTACTCGGGCACATATGCGGCCAAGACCGCAGAATTTCGTGATGCCTACGATGCTCGAGTAGTGGGCTGCCGCATCGCCGCGGCGCGCCTGGCGCGGCTGCTTGGTGCCGAGGCCGGGCACCCGCCGGCATTGGGCCGGATTGCCTCCGTTCCCGGCGCCGCGCAGATGGTGGCGATGCTCCCGGTGCAGGACACGGTGGCCGGTGCGGCCGACGAACTGGGCCTGGCCCTGGACGACATCGGTGGCTTGTCTGCGCGGCTGTTCCCTCCCGACCGGTCGGTGCCGGTGCATACCTGCGCCGAACACGTGCTGGAGGAGGCGAAGCGGGTCGACGAGGCGGAGGCGGCACTGCTGGCCGGCGATTTGGCCGGTTTCGGCGCGCTGCTCGACGCTTCTCACACCAGTTTGGGGCGATTTGGGGTGGCGACGACAGCTCTTGATGAGCTGTGCCTGTGCCTCCGGGAGGCCGGCGCGGTCGGGGCCCGTCTTACCGGCGCCGGGTTTGGAGGTTTTGCCGTGGCTGTGGCCGAGCCGGCGGTGCTTCCGGCGGTGATCGCCGCCGGGGAGCAGTATGCCGGGCTGGCTTTCGAGGCGGTGCCGGGGGCCGGGATGGCACAGGGGGCCGGGCGCTAGGGGCGGGCGGAGCAGGAGGGTGGTTGCCGCCGTCTAGGGCGCGTTGGCCGATGGACGCCGCCGCAGCGCCACCAGGGTGACGAGAGCGCCGGCAACGGCCCCACCCACGGTCCAGACCGGGGGAAGCGGCCGATTCCATACCCCGAGGTGGAAGGCGGGGAGGTCAAAGCGGTACACGAGCGAGGCGGCGAGCACCGCGCCGGCAAGAGCGCCGACCGACAGCGGCTTCCAGGTGGCCTTCCGCTCCGAGCCCTTGATGGCGGCCACACCCACCCCAACGGCGATCGCCAGCGCAGCCAGGATCACCAGCCATAACGTGGAGCGTCCCAGGAACTCGAGGACTTGGCGCAGGGGGAACCACACGGCGGTTAGGGGGTAGGGCCGCGAGGAAGCGCCGGTCCGTTGAGGTGGAGTTGCGTGGGCATCTGTTTTCGCCCATCACGCTAGTCGGGGAGCCGCCAGCAGGATCCAGAATTCAGAATTCAGACTTCAGAGCGCGCAATACCGACTCTCAACTCTGAACTCTCCAACCAGCGATCTACGCACTCCTGCGGATCGGCACATGCAGCCGCCGGCCGGCCTGCCGCAGTGGGCGCAGGGCGGCACGCAGCCCGAGGAGCATGCGGCCCTTGGCGCTGGCAGGTTTCAGGATCCGCAAGTCGTGGCGCACCTGGCCGCCCCAGCGGCTCTTGTGCTCCTCGTCGCCGCGAAGGAGGTCGAACTCGACGGCTCCTTCGTCGATGGAGGCGGTGATGGTGTGGGCGATGAGGTGCCGGCACGGTCCATACCGGGCGAAACTCGGGTCGTATCCGGCTTGATACAGCGAGACGGTGTTCCCGTAGCGGAAGCAGTAGGCGATTGCAGCCGGTTCGTCCGCAACATCGAGGCGGCGCAGCCGGAGGCGGCCGCTGTCGAGGAACCGGAGTACAACCTGCCTGTGGAAATCCACCAGTCCAGGTGAGCGGAGGTCGCCGGCGTCACGGAAGAGGCTGCCGTCCTGCCGGTGCAGGTGGGCCAGGGCCTCGATGGTGGCTTCCGCATCCTCCGAGGCGGTCACCAGATGGAATGACGCTTTTGCACCGGCGTCACGTTCAAGCTTGCGGGTGTGGCGTCGCAGGTTGTGGCGGTGATGGCAGCCCAGCGACTCCTCGTAGGCTTTCCAGGTCTTGGGCAAGCCGATGAAGGCACAGGCAGTTGGTTTGGTGTAGCGGGCCAGATCGTCGGAGCGGCGCAGGGCGGCAGCAGCAAGCTGCGAGTCGGCGCGCACGCCATCGAAGTCGTGAACGTCGACATCGGCGTGGCGCGACGCGGCTGCCCAGAGTGCCGGGCCTACGACGGATGTATGGCCCCGGCGTACCACCAGGTCGAGATGATCGGGAGCCGCGGGACCCGAGCCGACGAAGGTGAGGGCCCGGTACATGGGTCGTTGTGGGTCGTCTCGGGTCTCGATGGCAAACGGTGCTATTCCGAGCAGGCGGCCGGACGCCGGTTCACGTGCGGCCACAATCTCGAGCTTGTGGCCCTCGCCGAGGGTGGACCGCCAGGCGTCGACCCAGGCCCAGGTCAGGAAGATCGTCGGCGCCATCGAATCGGCGAGCAACTCGTCCCATTCTCGGGAAAGGCGCTCCAGGGCGGCGTCGCTGGTGATGTGCTCGAGGGCGGGCACGGTGCGATTGCCGGCGGGAAGGGTCATCCGGCCACCTCACTGGCCCTCCTGTCGGGTTTTGCACCGTGATCGAGAGCGGTGATGCAGGACGCGACCTTGATTTGGCGAGGAAGGGCTAGAGGCTCGGGCGACCCCCAATACGGCAGCGAGCTCACTTTTGACCCTCCAGGACTTGCCCGCAGTTGTCCAGGATTCCGCCGGCGCGAGTACGCCAGGAAAGGCCTTCCTGGCACGATTACGCCCGCGTTGGCCCAGTGCCACTACATCGACATTTTCTGCCAGGAACTTGATCGCGGTCACACCTTTCGGCCGCCGGCACCCGCTCAACCCGGAGGCTCCGAGCGCGGATGGGTGGTTTGGCAGGACGGTGGTGAAGAGCGCCGAGGGCGTCATCCGGAGGTGCCGCTGCGCTCGTCAACGGCGTTGTTCCGCGCCTTCCAGGCACGACGGTGCTCGAGATGAGTCGGCCGTTCGAAGCTGCGCCAGGCCGCGGCAGGACGAAACCCGTCGAGGAGGCGGTACGCTGCGGTCGCCGGAATGGCCGAGGATGTCCTGGACCGGGGCGGATTGGATGTGAACGTGTGGAGCTCGGTGTGATGGAAGAGCTGAGGAGCCTGGAGGATCTGCTCGATCTGCAGCTCGAGGATATGGAGATAGACAGGCTGCTCCGCCGCCGGGAGACACTGGACGAACTCGGGCTGTACCGGGAAACCCATGCCACCCTCACCGATCTCGAGGCCCGCATCGCCGCCGTCGAAGTCCGCCGACACGATGCCGATCTCGCCGCCGACAAAGGTGAGGGCGAGCTGACCATCGCCGAGCAGAAGCTGGAGCGGGAAGAACGGCGGCTCTACGCCGGGGGCCTGAGTGCTCGGGATGCCGAGCATCTCCGCGCTGAGGTCTCCATGCTGCGCCGGCAGATCTCCGAGAGGGAGGACGAAGTCCTGGCCCTCATCGATGCCAAGGAAGAGGCACAGGCCGAGCTTGAAGAGCTGCAGAGCTCGGCTGCCGAGACGCAGGTGGAGAAGGATCGGCTGGACGGCATCATCCAGGCGCAGTGGAGGGAGATCGACGAGGCCATCGCCACACACGAGGCGAAGAAGACCGAGATCGTCCCACTCATCCCTGCAGAGCTGTTCGCCTTGTACGAGGAGTTGAGGCCGGCAAAGGAAGGTGTGGCGGCGGCACGCCTGGCCGAAAGCATTTGTGGCGGCTGCCATCTGCGGCTGTCTGCCGCCGAGCGGGCGCAGGCGCTGAAGGAGACGCCACCCCGCTGTTACCACTGTCGGCGCATCCTCATTCCACAATGAGCGCCCCGGAACGCTACGTGCTCTACTGCGACGGGGCGTCACGGGGCAATCCCGGACCGGCGGCGATCGGTGCCGTGCTCTACGGCCCCAGCGGTGATGAGCCGGCTCTCGAGATCTCAGAGGCCCTGGGGAAGAGCACCAACAACGTGGCCGAATACAAGGCGCTCATCGCCGGGCTCGAGGGCGCACACGATCTTGACGTGCAGAATCTGCTTGTCCGCCTCGATAGTCAGCTGCTCGTGAGGCAGATCTCAGGGGAGTACCGGGTGCGGTCTGCGGGGCTGAAGCCGCTCTTCCGCCGGGTGGAGGCGCTTGTGGCGAGGTTTGCCGTGGTAGAAATCGAGCACGTGCCGCGCGAAGAGAACGCCGTAGCCGATGCTTTGGCCAACGAGGCGCTGGATCGATGATCTTCTGGCACCTCGGGCTCACCTTCCTCATCGCCAGATACATCTTCCGCGACCCGGAGATGGATCTGCGCTGGGTGGCGGTCGGGGCGCTGCTGCCCGACATCATCGACAAGCCGATTGGGTCCATCTTTTTTCACGACACGTTCGGCACCCACCGAGTGTTTGCTCACACCTTGTTGTTCCCACTGGTGGTGCTGATTCTCATCCTGGTGGTCACCCGCAGCGGCTCGGTGCTGCGCCGCGGCCTGTTGTGGTTGTCATTAGGCCTGTTTGCCCACCTTCTGCTCGACGGTGTCTTCGGCGACCATGAGCTGTTCTTTTGGCCGATCTTCGGCACCGATTTCCCCACCCATGCCGACTCGACGTTTTTGGCGCTGGTGAAACGTATGGTCACCGACTGGCGTACCTGGGTCGGTGAGGCGATTGGCATGGCTTACCTGGTGTTCCTTTGGGTCAAACGGCTCAACACCAAGGCGCTGATGCGGGACTTCGCCAGGACCGGTCGCATTCCTTTTGCCGAACGTTAGGAGACCGTTTCGGCGGCGGTCCGGCGGGTCTTGAAGGCCATACGAATCGCGGCGAGCAGCAGAATCCCGGCGAACATACGCCGCAGCACGGGACCCTCGAGGGCAAGCGCCGACTGGGCACCGATGAGGCCGCCGATGACGCCCCCGGCACCGAGGCCGGCGACGAGGCGCCAGTCGATACGCCCGGCCCGACTGTGAACAAAGGTGGCCACGATGGCCGTGGGCACGATGACGGCGAGAGAGGTGCCCTGCGCCAGGTGCTGCTGGAACGTGTAGAGGGTGGCCAGAGCGGGCACGTAGATGACGCCGCCGCCGACGCCGAGCACGGCGGCGAGCGCTCCGGCGAAGAGCCCGATGAGCACGAGGCCGGCGGCGCCGAGCGCCGAGATGTTGGTGCCGACGGCGGCGTCGGCGATCTCTTGGCCTCCGCCGTAGAGGGCCATACGCACCGCTCCGGCGATGGCAAGGGCCACAAAGGCCCAGGCCAGCCAGATCTCGGGGATCCTGGCGAACAGGCGGGCGCCGGTATAAGCGCCGACGAGGGATCCCAGCAGGATCAGGCCGGCGACGTCGAAGGCCACCCTGTCATCAAAAGAAAGGCGGGCCACGGCGGCGGCGGCCACGGCCGCGGTGGCGGCCAGGGCGTTGGTGTGGGCCCGGCCCTGGCTTACGCCCAGAACAAGCACCAGCGCCGGAACGATGATCAGCCCTCCGCCGACGCCCAGCAGGCCGCCGACGATCCCGGCGACGATGCCGATGGCGACGGCGGAGGCGGCACGTTTCACGAGCGCCGATGATAGGGCCCGGCCTTCGAGCTACCCCTCCGCGATCTCGCGTAGGCGGGGCAGCACCTCGGCGCCGAGCAGGCCGATCGTCTTCAGTTCGTCAGTCGAGGCGGTGGTGATGGTGACGACGTCGGCGTGCACCTCTTCGATGAGTGGCCGATAGGCATCGACCAGCTCTTTGGGGCTGGAGACGATGGTGTAGCGGCTCAGCACCTCGTCTCGAGGCAGCTCGTCGGCGCGGCGGCGCAGATCCTCGGGATCGACGGCATCGAAGCTCCCTTCGACGCGGAGGCCGCGCCAGGGTTGCAGCGCTTGCCAGGCCTCGTCAGAATCGCCGGCGAACATGACCCACCTTGTGGTGACGATCTGTGGTGGCGGGCGCTTGGCCGCTTCGGCGGCGGCGCGTGCGGGCCCGATGACCCTCACAAACGTCTCCTCAGGCTGCTTGACGCTGGTGATGATGCCGTCGGCCATCTCGCCGGCCAGGGCGGCCGATTTGGGCCCTCCGGCGGCCAAAAAGATGGGCAGGCGGCGCGGCGGAGGGCTGTAGAGACGAGCCCGGTCGGTGGTGTAGTACTCCCCGGAGAAGGTGAGTTTCTCCCCGTCGAGCAGGCGGCGCATGATCTCGAGCGCCTCCCGCATGCGGGCGGCCCGCTCGGCGTAGTTGGGGAAGTGGTAACCCAGTGGGCCTTCGTTGATGTGCTCTCCGGTGCCGACCCCGAGGTCGAAACGACCATCGGAGAGGCGGTCGATGGTGGCCGCGGCCTGGGCGACGACGCCGGGATGGAAACGAAACAGGGGGGTGGTGACCCCGGTCACCATACGCAGGGTGGTGGTGGCCTGGGCGATGGCACCCAGGACGGAGAAGGCAAATCCCGAGCTTCCGGCGTCGTCGACCCAGGGGTGGAAGTGCTCGGAGACCATCACCCCGTCGAACCCGGCCTGCTCGGCGGCGACAGCGTTCTGGACCAGTTTCTCCGGCTGCCACTGCTCGTCGCCGCAGAAGTAGTAGAAGGCGGTCACCTCGCTCCCTTCGACTCGCCCCGACATCGCCAAGTTCGTTCGCCTAGTGTTGCATCGGAGTTGAATCCGCACGAAACGAAGTGCCGGTTCGTGTGGTCCAACACATTGCAGGAGGGAAAAGAGAGAAAGGGTGCCTGCATGAAGGAAGACATTCAGAAGTTCCTAGCCGAGGTAACCGGCACGTTCATCGTGGTCGGCGTCGGCTGTGGCGTTATCGTGGCTTCCGGCGGCGATGCTCTATCAATTGCCCTCGGGTTTGGCCTCGCCTGGATCACGGCGCTGTACACACTGGGCCGTGTGACCGGTGGCCATTTCAACCCGGCGCTGAGCCTTGCGGCGTTCCTTGACCGGGTCATCTCAGCCAAGGACTTGGTCGTCTACTGGGTCGCCCAGGTTGCTGGGGCTCTGGGGGCGATGCTCATCTACGCCTGGATCTTCAACAAGAACACCGTGGCGACGATGGCAGCCACCTTCCCGGACAATCCGGTTCCGGACTACATCAGCTTCCCCAAGGCGCTAGTCACTGAGGCCATTCTGGTGACGATCCTTGTGGTGGCTTTCTTGGCGCTGACGCGCAGCCAGGCCCACACGAAGTACCTGGGCATGGGCTTTGCCCTGGTTTCGGTGACACTCCTGGGCTTCAACGTGACCGGAGCTGCGGTAAACCCGGCGCGTGTCCTGGCTCCGGTGATCGTGGGTGGATCGAAGATACAGTCGGCAATCATGGGGTATCACGCAAACACCTCACTGTGGGTGTACTGCGCCGGAGCGGTGATTGGTGCCGTTGCCGGCTGGATTCTCTATCGGGTGGCCGTCAAGGGTGACATGAATTTCGCCGACGACCTTGCCGAGATCAAGGACTCCGTGATGTAGCCACGCCGTGTGGCGAAGACTAGAGAGGCGGCCTTCGGGCCGCCTCTCTTCATTCCTGGCCACCGAAAAAGGGGTGAGCCCGTCTGTAAGCCGGATTCTGTACCGGCCCGAAAGCCGGCGGCGACCATCTATCTGGGCCCGCCGTTGCCGGACGGGCTCGTGCGGCCTACCCGGGACCATTGGACGGGCCGTCCGGTCCCTGCTTGGCCTTGCTCCCGGTGGGGTTTGGCGAGCCGCCGCGGTCGCCCGCGGCGCTGGTGGTCTCTTACACCACCGTTTCACCCTTGCCTGTGCCCGAAGGCCATCGGCGGTCTGCTCTCTGCTCCACTTTCCGTCGGGTCGCCCCGCCTGGGTGTTACCCAGCACCGTGCCCTATGGAGTCCGGACTTTCCTCGACGCCGAAACGCCGCGGCCGCCCGGCGGGCTCACGCACACAACGGTAGCCCTCGGCAGAGGTCTTGAGAAGAGGGGGGGCCGCATCTAGACGCTAGAAGCCGTCTAGATGCTCTTCGAGGTTGGCCACCCATCCGGCGGGGAGATGCCAGTGGCGTCCGCCGGCCACCATGAGTTCGAGGTAGGAGGGCTCGGGGCGGAACTCACCGTTGGCCGATTCGCAGACGTGGACCACAACTTCATGGCGGCGGCCCTCACGGTCCATGGCGTGTGCGGTGCGTGGGGAGCGGCCCTCGTCGGCCTCGCGGCTGTTGACGGCGGCAAGCTCATGGCTGTCGATGGAGAAGACGGCTCCCCAAACCGCGTTGCCCGCCTCGGGGTGCACGGAGGGCAGGCCACCGTCCCCATTGGGAATGGGGAAGGTAAGTCGCCACTCGGGAAGATGGGCGATGAAACGAAACTCGGCCTCCGGCGCCATCTCAGCCAGCCGGCTCGGTTCGATGTTCGCGTCGTAGGCGAAGTAGAGCAGCGCTCCTCCTCGTACCGTGCCGGGCGATTGTACCGTCCTGCGTTGGCATGGGCACCCAGAGGCCGCCTCTGAGGGAACTTCACAGGACCTTCACCGCATTCTTGCTGCAACCTGGTAGCAAGTAGGCAAGCGACATGAGGTGGAGGACATGGCGAGCCCAATCCGGCTGGTGCTCGAGGATGAGCGCCCATGGGCGGCATACGCGTCGTGCCGCAGCGCCGATCCCGATCTCTTCTTCCCGGCTACCGACGGCGATGTACGGGAGGCCATGAGGATCTGTTCCGGGTGCCCAGTGCAGGCAGAGTGTGCCGACTGGGCACTCGAGATGCAGCTCGGCTATGGAATCTGGGGAGGCCTCACCGAGAGGGACCGACGCCGGCTGCTGCGACGCAGCGCCTGATTCCAATTGGCCGGGCTCCCTCGGCGGGGCAGAATTGTCCCTAAGCCACAGGAGAGCCCGATGACCCACCACCCCGTTAGGCCGGGAACGGCCGATCCCAAGGACTTCCTCAACGTCGATTCGCTGCTCGGTGACGAGGAACGTCTTATCCGAGACACCGTGCGCCGGTTTGTGTCCGAGCGGGTGCTTCCCGATATTGCCGAGTGGTTCGAGGCGGGCACCTTTCCGCTCCATCTGGTGGCTGAGATGGGCGCCATCGGTCTCCTCGGAATGGACCTCGACGGGTACGAATGCTCGGGAACCAATAACGTGGCTTACGGCCTCGCCTGTACCGAACTCGAGTTCGGTGACTCCGGAATCCGTTCGTTCGTCTCGGTGCAGGGCTCGCTGTCCATGTTTCCCATTTGGTCGTTTGGCTCCGAGGAGCAGAAGCAACGGTGGCTGCCGTCGATGGCCGCCGGCGACACCATCGGCTGTTTCGGCCTGACCGAAGCCGATGCCGGCAGCGACCCGTCGTCGATGCGCACCTCGGCGCGCCGGAACGGCAGCGACTGGGTGCTCAACGGCTCGAAGATGTGGATCACCAACGGCGGGATCGCCGACATCGCCATCGTTTGGGCGCAGACCGACGATGGAATCCGCGGATTCATAGTTCCCACCGACACGGCCGGTTTCACCGTCAACGAGATCAAACACAAGATGTCGCTGAGAGCTTCCGTGACCTCCGAGCTGGTGCTGGACGATGTACGGCTGCCGGAAGACGCGGTGCTGCCCGAAATCGTCGGCGTCAAAGGGCCGCTGTCCTGTCTCAATGAGGCTCGTTTTGGGATTCTTTTTGGCGCCGTCGGCGCGGGGCGAGCCTGTTTCGAGGCGGCACTCGACTACGCCGGTGAGCGGAAGATGTTCGGCAAGACCATCGCCTCCTTCCAGCTTATCCAGCGGCAGCTGGTCGAGATGATGATGGCGGTGAACCGGGGCATGCTGGTGTCCCTGCACATCGGGCGGATGAAGGACAACGGCCCCATCGATCCGGCACACATCTCGATGGGCAAGCTCGACAACGTGCGCTCGGCCCTCAAGGTGGCGCGGACCGCAAGGTCGGTGCTCGGGGCCAATGGGATCACTCTCGACTACCCGGTGATCCGCCACATGAACAACCTGGAGTCGGTGTACACCTACGAGGGCACTAACGAGGTGCACACGCTGATCCTGGGCGAGGCGATCACCGGCGAATCGGCGTTCTCCTAGGGCTCTGTGACGGCCCGGCCCGGGCCGGGTGTGCCCGGGCCGGGACCGAGTCGCTACCCTCCGGCAACAACTGCGAGGTAGTGGAGAGATGACCGATCAAGACTTCTCTTGGCCGAATGTGCTGGGCCGACTCAGTGGTGGCGAGAACCTGACCGAAGGCGACGCCTTCGCCACCATGGGCGAGATCATGGAGGGCCGGGCCGAGCCGGCCCAGATCGCCGCCTTCATCGTGGCGCTGCGCATGAAGGGGGAGACGGTCGAGGAGATGACCGGCCTGGTGCGGGCCATGTACGACGCCGCCGTCACCGTGGAAATCGGCGAGACGGTCGTCGATACCGCCGGAACCGGAGGTGATCGTTTGGGCACCTTCAACATTTCGACCACGGCGGCGCTCATCGCCGCCGGCGCCGGCGCCAAGGTGGCCAAACACGGAAACCGGGCCGCCTCCTCGAGGGCAGGATCTGCCGATGTGCTCGAAGCACTCGGTTTGCCCATAGACCTGCCTCCCGAGGCAACGGTGCGATTGGTCAAGGAGGCCGGCTTCGGCTTCTTTTTTGCGCCCCACTACCACCCGGCCATGCGTTTTGCCGGACCGGTGCGCAAACAGCTGGGAGTTCCGACCGTGTTCAACTTTCTGGGCCCGCTGGCCAACCCGGCCCGGGCCAAACGCCAGGCCATCGGTGTTTCCGATTCCCGTATGGCCGAGCGCATGATCGGGGTTCTGCAGGCGCGGGACAGCGAGTACGCCTTTGTCTGCTTCGGAGAGGACGGGCTCGACGAGATCACCACCACCGGTCCGTCGTACATCTACCGGCTCAGGGACGGGGAAGTGACCCACGCCGAATACACACCGGAGGACTTTGGCGTGCCCCGCGTGGAGCCGGCGCAGCTCTTGGGGGGCACCGCCGAAGAGAACGTTGCCATCGTGAGAAGCATCCTGGACGGGGAAAAGGGCCCGAAGCGGGACATCGCCCTGGTGAATGCAGCCCCGGCCATCGTCGCCGCCGGCATCGCCGAAGGTTTTGCCGAGGCGATGAGCATCGGCGAGGAATCGCTCGATTCGGGACGGGCGGCGTCGGTGCTGGGCAAGGCCATCTCGCTGGCTCGGGAGCTGGGAGAGGGGCCGAGCACGTAGCATCGCGGAGGTGAAGATCACCGCCGACGACCTCGTCACCGGGCTGCGGCGCCATGGGCATCGGGTCACCCGGGCCCGGCGCCTCGTCTGTGAGATCTTGGCGGCGGCCCCGCATGAGCACCTGCGCGCCGCCGACATCGGTGAGCGGGCCGGAACCCGCCTCGACCTGTCCACCGTCTACCGCACCCTCGACGCTCTCGAGTCCATCGGGCTGGTGGAGCACGTCCACCTGGGTCCCGGAGCCAGCGCCTACCACGTGGCGCCATCAACTCGCCACCACCACCTGGTGTGTGAGGAGTGCGGCCGCGCCGTCGACGTTCCGGTCGGGGACCTGGAGCGGGCCGTCGAGTCGGTGACGACGGCACACGGTTTTGTGGCTCACAGCGCCCATTTCGCCATCATGGGGCGCTGTGAGGAGTGCGAAAGGCGCCGGGCCTGAGCCGAGGCAGGTGGGGGTAGGCTGGATGGTATCGCCGGTTTGGGCCGACGGGTTCGGCGTGCACGCCAGGGCCGGCGGGAGGTGACGATGCCGAGATTCTGTAGCGCCTGTGGGAACCTGGTGCTCTCGGATGCGAGATTCTGCCCAAATTGTGGCAGCACTCTGAGCCCGGAGGCGGCGCTCGAGCCGGTACCGGCTGAGGGTCCTGCCGCTCCGGTGGAAGAGCTCGCCGCTCCGATACCTCCTTCGCCCCCGGCGCCCGAACCGGTGACGGCGCGGCCGGCGCGGGAGGCATGGTCGCCGCAAAAGCGGCGGCGGTTCGGCTTTGTTGCTCTGGGCGGCGTAGCCGTGATTCTGATCGTTGTGCTGGTGGTGGTCCTTACCGGAGGCGGGGACAACCGGGTGACCGCCAGCCACGAATCCGGGGTCGAGATCGCCGCCGAGGTGGAGAGCGGCGGTGCGGTGACAATCAACAGCATCGAGGTGCCCGGCTACGACCTGCCGGAGCAGCTCAGCTCCGCCGATGCCTGGGCGTTCCAATTCTCCGGGGAGCTAACCGGCGTGGCGACTGTGAGCATTCCTGAGCCCGACCAGGCCAGCTACGGGGTCATGGTGAATGTGAGCGGCGGCTGGCAGCCGGTGCCGTTTACCCACAATGACTCGGGCGACATCCAGCTGGAGTTTGGCGCCGATCAGATCGATATTTTCGTTTCGAGCCCCGCCGCGGCGGGGGCACTGGCATCGGGCGAGTACCCGAGGGCCGCCGGCCGAGCCGACGGCGACGATCTCCTCGCCTGGGGTTTCCGGTTGGCGATCGTGGTGTTCGATAGCGTGGAGGCAGCCGCCGACTACGCCTGGGACCAGGCCGGCGGGCTGTACGCAGAATGGTCCGGATACATCAGCGATTACGCCTTCCCTCAGATGTGCTCACAGCCGCTGGCGGGTGTGGAAGTCGACAACGACGCCAACGCCAGGGCGCTGGTGCAGGTTTGTGTGGAAGACGATCCCGTCGGCCCCATCATCACGGTGGCCAACAACACCCGTTTTGCCCTCGAGTTCTCGGCTACCGGAGCCGGCGTGCGTCATGATGCCGGCGGCAGCGATGTCACCCGGCTCGGCGGGCAAGGCGTCGTTGTCGATGGCGGCGACACCACGGCATGGACGAGTGGGGGCCTTTCGGTGACCTTCACCGCCGAGTTCACCGAGTACGCCTTCTTGCGGCAGGTGAGCGTGTGGATCATCGATCTCATTCCCGCCGGCTCTGAGGTTCTGGCGAGAGGTGAGGATCTGTCGGACGCCATCTCGCTTTTGCAGGATGCCCTCGAGGCGTCGGGCGGACTGGATGCCGTTCTCTCTCAGCTGGCGGCAGGGGACTATGGGGCCGCCTTCAGCGGCGTGGTCGATCTGCTCGCCCAGGAGGCGGTCATCGAGCAGCTGGTCGCTAGCGGCTACGTGGAGCGGCTCGCCGGTTTCCGCCTGGATGAAGAGATGCTCGGTGAGGTGTTCGGCGCGCTCCAGCTGGCCGGATCGGTGGCGGACCTGGGCAGCCTGCTCTACACCACGTGGCAGACCGGCGGCTATGTGCACGGCGAGGTGACCGTGCACCTGCCTGAAGACGGCTCGGCCGGCGATCAGGGCACAACCTCACAGCAGACCACGACCACAGCGGAACCCAGCGTCGGGATCACCCACCTGGGTTCGATCACGGCCGCCGAGGCGCCGCATACCTTCAGCTTCGAGCTGCCCGACTCCTACGACCGGGTGTTGTGTACCACCTACGACCCCAATAATCCCGACGGCAGCGCCAAATACGGGGGCTGGCAGGCGTGGATGGAGGTGAACGGGACCCGCGTCTTCGAGTGGGTCGAGTACGACGGCACCGATTCGCTCTACATGGATCACCTGAGCGGGGAGACCGTCTACGGCAGCACCGGCGTCGGCGAGTGGTTCGATGTCACGGCGCTTGTTGCTCCCGGGACCAACCAGATCACCTTCTACCACTACAACGAAGGCCCCGGCGTGGGCATCAAGATCAGTGTCGAGAGCGGCGGAGCGCAGCTGGGATCTACCACCTCCGAAGTTCTCGGAACCGGCGATGTGCAAGTCACCCTCCTATGGGACTCGGCGGCCGATCTCGATCTTCACGTCATCGATCCCTTTGGAGATGAGGTGTCCTTTGTGAGCCCGACCTCGGCCAGCGGCGGCGAGCTGGATGTCGACATGCACGAATACTGCGAGGGGGCCTCCAACCCGGTCGAAAACGTATTCTGGCCGCCGGGCGAGGCGCCGCGCGGGTCCTATCAGGCGGGGGTCATGTTCTACGCCACCTGTGAGGGCAGCGACTACGCCTCTTTCGAGATCGTTGTGCACCTCGACGGTGTGGAGCAACACCGGTTTGAGGGATCGGTCACGATCGGGGAGACGATCTTCTTCGATTTCTCCTATTGACAGCGCGCCAATCCCGATATCTTTTTGGCAATGCGGCCGGGAAACGTCGTTCGAGCGGCACTGCTCGCTCTGCTCCTTCTGCTGACCGCCTGCGGCGGCGGAGCCGGCAATGCGGTGGGTGAGCCAACATCGAGCGCCGGGGTAACCCCACAGTCGCAGGAGGCGTCGACCACGGAGGCCGCGGCGCCATCTGAGGAGACCATCACAACCGAGGACACCCGGCAAGCAGCGCCCGATTTCACGCTGGCTCTGGGCGAGGGCGGCAGCTTCACCCTGAGTGAGGAGCACAAGCCGGTGCTTCTGGTGTTCTGGGCGGAGTGGTGACCCACCTGTGAGCGGGAAATGCCCCGCATCGATGCAGTTGCATCGGACTACCTGGACCGGGTCACGATCGTCGCCGTGGCCGGCAGAAGCACACCGGACGCCTCAGCCCTGAAGGTGGGCGATTGGTTCTCACCGGAGCGGCTGCTTTGGGGATACGACGACGGCATCTGGGATCTCTACGGCGTCGTGGGCCAGCCGGTGGCGTTCCTCATCAGCGGCGACGATCACGTGGTCGGCAGCTGGTTCGGGGGTCAATCCGAGCAGCAGATACGCGAAGTGCTGGATCTGCTGGTAGCCGCAGAAGGCTGAGCCGAGACGAGCGTTAGGGGGAGTTGCCGGCGGGATACTCGCCGGGCACGTAGATCTCACCGTCCTTAGTGCGGTACTGCCCGTCGTGTTTGACGATCATGGTGTTGGAGTGGAAACGCTCGCCATCCCAGACTCCTTCCACCACAATGCCGATGCCTTCCTGGAACAGCTGCGCCGGCGCGCCGCGGTGCGACACATTGATGATTACTTCGTTGTTTGGATCGCCGTTGGTGATGGCGAAGTCGACGCCGTCGTCGGTGACCGACTGCGTGCTCGGAACCACCTGGCCTCCGAGCCGGATCCGATTGCCGGGATCCGGCTCCACGTCGGTTACCAGCTCGTCGGTGGTGCGGAAGTAGACGAGGGAATCGTTGAGGCTGAAGATGAGGAATCCGATCAGAAGGGCCGTCTGGCTGGGCATGATTGCCGCGGTGCGGATCCCCGTGGTGCACTTCTCCGTGCAATGGCGGCGCACCCTGTACCAGCCTCCCACCATCCTTCGTCGCGGGGATCTGCACCCCAATCCGTTCAAGCTCGACGAGTGTTGGCGCGGACGGTGGGTTTACGGGTTGGAAGACCGCTGGCCCCAGGGCAGACGGGGCCGGGGCAGGCGGCTCAGCAGCCTGCGGGCCGCGGTCGACGGGCCCGAGGCATCTGTGCCCGAGTCGTTGGTGTGCTCTGCGTTGTTGTCCTCGGCGTGAGTGTCTTCGTCCTTCACGGGAACGGCGTACACGCCGAGGCGGAGCCGCCAGATGAGGACACCGGCCCCGGCGATGACGGCGGCGCCGTACCAGAGTTCGGGACCGCTGCCTATGCCGGGGCGCAGCGGTTCCGTGAGCAGGCGAATGGCGCCGGCGACCAGAAGGGCAGCCGCCCCAATGACGCCCAGCGGATGACGGCGGCGTTTCCACCAGATGAGGCCGATGGTGGCTGCGGCAAAGAGCAGGGCGGTGTAGAGGCCGATCGGGTGGCGGGTGACGTCGCTGGCGCCTGAGGAGAACGCCCAGGGCAGTCCGGAGGCCGATCCCAGGCAGGAGTTCCTGATGAGGCAGGAGAGATGCCAAGCGCCGAGACCGCCGAGGGCAGCGGGCGCCGCGGCATCGGAGGCGCCCCAGAAATCCTTGCGCGCCGACAGGGCGAAGGTGAGGAGGGCAAACAGCGCGGCATAGCCGGTCTCCACGCCGGCGCGAAAGACGATGATGTCCCCGGGCCGAGTGAAGGGATTGGTGCCGCCGGCGATCATGGCCGCGATGCGCCCGCCGAGCAGGCCGATGCAGCCGGCGAACAGCAGCAGGTCCCGAAGCTCGGGGGTGGCGTCGTGGGCGTTGGTGCGTCCGGCCTCCCGGCGCAGGACCAGCTCGGCGCCGGCGACACCAAGGAGGGCGGCGAACAGGAGGCGGAACTCCATCAGTCCTCCAGCCGCAATAGATCGTCGACGTACACGGCCAGGGTGCGCTCGTCGATGATGCCGGCGTGGCGATGCACCAGACGGCCGCCGGGCGCGTAGAAGTACGTCTGAGGCACACCGTATGAGCCGAGGACCCCGGAGACGGCACCGTCGCTGTCGAAGTAGTGATTGAACCCGGTGAGCCCGAACTCGGCGATGAATTCGCGGGCGCTTTGCTGGCTGTCCTGCACGTTGAGGCCCACAAACATGATGCCGTCGTTGAGCGCGGCCGCCTCGCGCAGCAGAGATGCCTCCGAGCGACAGGGCACACACCACGAGGCCCACACGTTGAGCACGATCGGGCGCTCGGAATCCTGGAGCAGCGCATAGAACTCCGGGGGATCCATCTCGGGGAGTGGGTCTATGTGATCAATCGACACGGCAGCCGAGGAGCAGGCGCCGAGGGCAAAAACGAGCACAATTACCGCGAGGTGGCGACGGATCACGAGGGCGGAGTGTAGAAAGAGAGAGAGTTCAGTGTTCAGAATTAGCACTGCGCGATCTCAATTTCGAATTCTGGACTTCTGAGGCGCCGTCTACTTCGCCCGCGCCCGTCCTGCCAGCACACCAAGCATCTCTCTGGGCGCTACCCCCCTCTCCGCAAGCAGCACCAGAAGGTGATACAGCAGATCCGCCGCCTCTTCCGCCAACCGCAGGTCGTCGGCCTCGCTGGCGGCATGGTCCTTGGCGGCGAGAGCGGTCTCGCCGGCTTCTTCAATCACCTTGCGGGCTACGGCGTCGACCCCGCCGTCGAGTAGGCGTACGGTGTAGGAGCCCTCGGGGCGCCCCTCGGCTCGCTCAGCGATGACGGCGGCCAGGCTTTCGAGGGCGGCGAATCCGCAGGGCTCCGCGTCTTCAGGACCGGAGAAGCAGGTGGCGGCGCCGGTGTGGCAGGCGGGCCCGGCCGGATCGACGTCAATGAGCAGAGCGTCGCCGTCACAGTCGGTGCGAATACGGCGAACCGCCATCGTGTTTCCACTGGTGGCTCCCTTGTGCCAGAGCTCCTTGCGGGAACGGCTCCAGAAGTGAGCCTGGCCGGTGCGCTGCATGGCCTCCAGGGCCTCCTGATTCACGTAGGCGAGCATGAGCACACGGCCGGTGGCGGCATCCTGGACGATGCCGGGCACCAGTCCCTGATCGTCGAAGACGGGTTCGATGGAGCCCATCACGCCTCCCGGACCGGAATGCCCGCGGCGGCCATGGCGCTCTTCACCTCGGATATCTCCACCTGGCGACGGTGGAAGATAGATGCAGCCAGCACGGCGTCGGCGCCGCCAACGATGGCGGCCTCGGCGCAGTGGGCGGCATTTCCCGCTCCTCCCGAGGCGATGACCGGAACCGGCACGGCGTCGCCGACGACACGAAGCAGATCGAGGTCGTAGCCGGCCTGGGTGCCATCCCCGTCCATGGAGGTGAGCAGGATCTCTCCGGCACCGAGGTCGACGCCGCGCCGGATCCACTCGAGCGCATCTATGCCGGTCGGGGTGCGTCCGCCATCGATGACGACTTCCCAGGAACTATCGGCTCGGCGCCGTGCATCGACGGCAAGAACCACACTCTGGCTTCCGAAGGTCTCGGCGCAGCGGCTGATCAGCTCGGGATCTCGCACCGCGGCACTGTTCACCGAAACCTTGTCGGCGCCGGCGCGCAGGGCGGCGCGCATGTCGTCGACGGAGCGGATGCCGCCGCCAACGGTGAGCGGGATGAACACCTCCGAAGCGGTGCGCCGCACCACGTCGAGCATGGTGGCCCGGTTGTCGGATGTGGCCGTGATGTCGAGAAACACGATCTCGTCGGCTCCCTCGGCGGAGTAACGGGCGGCGAGCTCCACCGGATCGCCCTCATCGGTGAGATCGACAAAGTTGATGCCCTTGACCACCCGCCCTTCGGTGACATCGAGACAGGGTATGACGCGCTTACGCAGCACGTGATGCCTCCTCACACTCACCAACAAAGTTGGCCAGCAGTTGCAGGCCGGCGTTTCCACTTCGTTCGGGGTGGAACTGCACGCCAACACGGCGTCCGAAACGGGCGGCCGCCACAAAAGGAGGCCCGTGGTCGGAGGTGGCCAGCACGGCCTCGTTCGAGCTGGGGACCGGCGCGTACGAGTGCACGAAGTAGAAGACCTCCCCACTGGGTATGCCGGCAAAAAGAGGATCGGGTTGCAGCACGACGATGTCGTTCCATCCGATGTGGGGAAGGCTCGGAGCGTCTTCGAGCCGCCGGACCCGGCCGGGGATGAGCCCCAGGCCGGGGGCGGAGTTCTCGTCGCTGCCGTCAAAAAGGAGCTGCAGGCCGACGCAGATGCCCAGGAGCGGCACCTCTGAGGTGCACAGCGGCTCCACAAAGCCGGCGTGGGCCAACCGGGAGAAGGCGGCGGCGGCGCTCCCCACGCCGGGCAGCACGATGCCGTCGGCGCCGCCGAGGGCGCCGGGCTCGTCGATAACAGCCACGTCGGCACCGGCGCGCTGCAGCCCTTGAGCTATCGAGACCAGATTGCCGGCTCCGTGGTCGACTACGGCGATGCGGGTCATGTGGTGCTCTTTGTCGAAGCGATGCCGCGGCGGCGCTCGTCCGGCGTCACTGCGGCGCGCACGGCGCGCCCCAGCGCCTTGAAGGCAGCTTCGGCGATGTGGTGGTCGTTGGCCCCGGATGCCGACAAGTGCACTGTGAAGCCGGCAGTCCGGGCCAGTGACTCGACGGCGTGAGGGACATTCTGCGTGGACAGCGCCCCCACCCGCTCGTCGCGGAAGGCGATATCGATCATGGAGTACGGCCTGCCCCCGGCATCGATCACGGCGTTGGCCAGCGCCTCGTCCATGGCGACGGCGGCGTCGCCGAAGCGCTGGATGCCGGCGCGGTCGCCCAGAGCTTCGGCAATGGCGCTGCCGAGAACAAGAGCGGTGTCCTCAACGGTGTGATGATCGTCAACCGCGAGATCGCCCCGCGTGTCAATCTCGATGTCGAACAGCGAGTGGCAGGCAAACACGGCGAGAAGGTGATCGAAGAACCCGACACCGGTGCCGACCTTGGCCTCCCCCGATCCATCGATTTCCAGGGTGACGGTGACGTCGGTCTCGGCGGTGACTCGCTGTAGACGTGTCGATCTGCTCATGACAGGTTTACCTCCAGGGCGGAAAAGAGGCGCTCTTGTTCTTCGGGGGTGCGAACGGTGAAACGTAGATGGTCGGTGAGCGGCCCATCGACGGGGAAGGGACGCACCACGATCCCGGCGGCGGTGAGCCGGCTGGCGATGTCGTGGGCCTGAGGGCCCACTCGGCACAGCACAAAGTTGGTGGTGGAGGGATACGGCGTGAGGCCAGCGCTGTCGAGGCCGGCGGCAAGCCGATCGCGACCGGCCAGGATCTGAGTCACATTCTCATTCATCCACTCGGGGTCGTCCAGAGCGCGCAGGGCCAGGGCGGCCGAGATCGTTGAGATACTGGCCGGCGGTCGCAGCGTTTCGAGGGTGTCGGCCAGATCCGGTGGAGCCAGGGCGTAGCCGACCCTGATGCCGGCCAACCCGTACGCCTTGGACAGGGTGCCGAGAACGACGACGTTGTCGCGGCCCCTCATCAGATTGCCGCGGTTCTCGCCGGCGAACTCGGCATAGGCGGCGTCGATGACGACAACTCCGCCGGCGGCGTCGAGGATGGCGGTGACGGTCTCCGCGTCGAGCCGATCGCCCGTCGGATTGTGGGGCTGGCACAACCAGGTGAGAGCGGCTCCGCGGCAGGCGTCGAGGAACGGCTCGGTGGGGAAGCCGCCCACGGGCAGCACTGGGCCCAGTGTGCGGCGAGGGATTTCCACAAGTTCGGCGTCCTGCTGCAGCGAGACGATGCGATGGAGGCCGTAGGTGGGGAGGTCGCACACGGCGATCTTGCCGGAGCCGAGAAAGGCCTGGGCGCAGAGGCGGATCAACTCATCGGCTCCGGCGGCCACAACCACCGACTCGGGGGGCACATCGCTGAGCGCGGCGAGGGTGTGGCGCAGCGCGGCGTAGTCGGTCTCCGGGTACTCGTTGAGCTCTGTGGCGGCTCGCGCCGCCTCGGCCCGGGCCCATGAGGGCACAAACGGAGAGGTGTTCTGATCAAAGCGGATGACCATGCGCGGGTCCAACCTGGCTCGCGCCGCGATCACGGCAGTTGTCGGCTGCCAGCGGTAGCGAGGTAGTGCCGTCATTGCCCTGCTCCTTTGTCATCAAAACGCACTTCGACTGCGGCCAGGTGGGCATCGAGGCCCTCGGCGGTGGCGATCTGGCGCACCACCGGCCGCAGCGCGGCGAGCCCTTCACGGGTCAGACGCTGCACCTGGCGCCATGAGCCGAAGTCCTCGACCGAGAGTGGGCCGGTGGAACGGGCCAGCCCGCCGGTGGGGAGCACGTGGTTGGCCCCGCTGGCGTAGTCGCCTACCGGCTCGGGAGCCCAGGCTCCGACAAAGACCGAACCCGCCGAGGTGACCCGCTCCACCGCGATTTCGGGATCGGCGAGATGGATGGTCAGGTGCTCCGGGGCGTAGGCGTCGGCAAAGGCAAGGGCACTCTCGAGGTCGGGAGCCACAGCCACCAGGCCATGCCCGGCAAGAGCCTGTTCGACGACGTCCCTGCGGCTCAGCTTCTCCATCTGGCGCATTGCTTCGGCGACCACCCGATCGGCGACGGCGGAGTCGGCGGTGACCAGGAGCACCGACGAATCGGGCCCGTGCTCCGCCTGGGCCAGCAGATCGGCGGCGACAAAAACGGGGTCGGCTGATGCGTCGGCGAGCACCAGCGCCTCGCTGGGCCCGGCCGGCATGTCGATGGCGCAGCTGCCGGCAACGGCGAGTTTTGCCGCAGTCACCCAGGCGTTGCCGGGGCCGACGATCTTGGCGACCGGCGCGATGGTCTCAGTGCCGTAGGCAAGGGCAGCGATGGCCTGAGCCCCTCCCATGGCATAAACCTCGCCGATCCCGAGCAGTGCGGCGGCGGCGAGGATGACGTCGGCGATGGTGCCGTCGAAACGTGCCGGCGTGGCCACGGCGATCGAAGCGACGCCGGCGACTTGGGCCGGGACGACGGTCATGATGAGGGTCGATGGCAGCGGCGCTGCCCCTCCGGGCACGTAGCAGCCCACCCGGCGCAGTGGGGTCCAGTATCGAGCGACTTCGACCCCGGGCCGGACCTCGACGCAACCATCGGTGGGACGCTGCTCGCGGCACACCGCGGCCACGTTGTAGGCGGCATCGCGCAGGGCGGCGACGAGCTCGGAGTCGACGCGTTTCGCCGCCGCGGTTATCTCTTCGGCGGTGACACGCGCCGGTCCGGCTCGCCCTCCACCAAAGGTGCTGCCGGCCTGGGCCAGGGCGGTGTCGCCGCCGCGGCGTACATCTTCGACAATGGCTGCAGCGTGGCTGAGGACATCGCTCTCGGGAACGGCGGAGCGGCTGAGCAGAGCGCGCCGGTCGGCGTCGTCTATGGAGGCGAGATCGAGTCGGCGAATCATGCGATCAGTTGCTCGATGGGCAGGACGAGGATGCCGGTGGCGCCGGCCTCTTCGAGTTCAGGCAGGACGTTCCAGAGTTCGTCCGCATTGACCACCGAGTGGATGGCAACCCGAGTGTCGTGCGCCAGCGGCATGATGGTCGGTGAGGCAAGCCCTGGAATCAGGGTCTCTATCTTGCCGACGGCGTCGGCGGGGGCGTTCATCAGCAGGTAGCGCTTGGAGCGGCCGGCCACGACGGCGCGCAACATGGTGGCGACCTGGTCGACGGCACCGTTGCTTCCCGGGGGACCGACCAGCACCGCCTGTGATTCGAGCATTGTGGCCAGCGGCCGCAGGCCGTTCACCAGCAAGGTGCTGCCCGAAGACACGAGATCGACGATGGCGTCGGCAAGCCCCAGCTTGGGGGCGACCTCGACGCTGCCGCGCAACGGAACGATCGTCACCTGGAGGCCGCGTTCGGCGAAGAGCCGGTCCGTGAGCAGAGGGTGGGCGGTGGCGACGCGGGCGCCGTCGAGATCCTCGAGCTTTTTGGCCTTGGAGGCCGTCGGCACCGCCGCCGACAGCCGGCACCGCCCGAAGCCGAGTTCGGCCACGACATCGAGGTCGGCTCCCGCTTCTCCGAGCAGGTCGAGCCCTATTATTCCGGCATCGGCGACACCATCGGCCACCATCTCCACGATGTCCTCGGTGCGGACGAGCAGCAGGTCCACAGGGACGTTGCGGGCCGGAGCAGCGAGGGTGCGTTCGGTGATCTCGAAGACGAGGCCGGCGTCGCGCAGCAGGTCGAAGCTCGGTTGCATGAGGCGGCCCTTTTTGGGAACGGCAAGCTGTAGCCGCTTCATGTGTCGCCTCCGCCGAGTCCCAGGCGATCGAGAGCAAGGCGATAGCCGCCCGTCCCGTGACGGAGCCACTGGTTGATGCGGGTTACCGTGGCCGTCGAGGCACCGGTCTCCGCGGCAATGGGGCGATAGTGCTGACCTTGTTCCAGCAGGCGAACCACGAGCCAGCGGCGCGCCATCTCCTCGAGCTCACGCAGCGTGCACAGATCGCGGAAGAAACGTTCGGCCTCGGGCACGGAGTCAAGCGTGAGGATGGCCTCGAAGAGGGCAGCTGTGTCTCGGTTGGTCCAGTCCTCTTGAGTCGTCATGCGGCGACCTCCATACTGTTGTATCGTGCTAATGTGCTACAACATTGAGTCATTGTAGGGCCGTTTCTACAGGAAGCCAATTCAGGAGGCGAATTGCAGGTCATTCCCGCCGTTGATGTGCTGGGCGGAGCCGTGGTACGGCTGCGCCGAGGCGAGTACAACGCAGTCACCCGGTTTGGCGACGACCCGGTGGCGGTGGCCCGGGACTTCATGGCGGCTGGGGCCGAGATTGTTCATGTCGTGGATCTGGAGGCAGCACGATCGGGCCGCTCTACGGCGGGGCTATGGCCGCGGCTGGGGGAGGCGGGGGTACGTTTCCAGGCGGCGGGGGGCATTCGCCGCGCCGGCGACGCCGTGGATGCCATTGCCGCGGGGGCGACGCGGGTGGTCAGCGGCACGACTGCGGTATGGGAGCCGAAGCGGCTGACCGAGATGTCCCAAACCATCGGGGGAGAGAATCTGGTGGCCGCCATCGACGTGCGTTCAGGGCGGGCCTATGGAGCCGGATGGCTCGACGGGGGGCAACCGCTGGCCCAGGTGGTCGAGCAGGCGATCGATGCCGGGGTGGGGAGGATCATGGTTACGTCGGTGCCACGAGATGGCACCCTCGATGGTCCCGACGTCAAACTAGTGAAGTCGGTAATGGCTGGGGCAAGGGGGATTCCGGTTGTGGCTTCCGGCGGGGTGAGCAGCCTCGATGATCTTGGCCTTCTGGTGGACACCGGCTGCGAATCCGTGGTGGTGGGTCGAGCGCTGCTGGAAGGCCGTTTCTCGTTTCAGGAGGCGGCGGCCGCCGCTCAGGGGCGGTAGCGCCTCAGGGCGGTGTCGATGTCGATTGTGCCGACGCTGATGGCACTGAAGTCACTGCGGAGTGCCTCCAGCGCCGCCTCGCGCAACATCCCGGTCAGATCGGCAAAAGAAGAACCCTCGGTCTTAGCGGCGAGAACATCGAGGTCGACGTCATCCTCAAAAGGCACATCGACGACGCCGAACAGTGCTCGGCGCGCGCAATCGGATCGTTCCCGGGTCGAATGGTGAGACGCATTGGCGCGCAGGCTAGTGGCAGATACGGCCTGGCTAGTTGTAGTTTTTTCATAGGTTGTTGACCGGGTGGGAGCCTCCCGGTTTCGGTTTGGGGTGACGAATACTCCGAACCGAGAGGGAGGCTCTCGTGGCTCATGGTATGGCGGCGTTGACACCGGTGGGACGCCGGTTGGTGGTGGATCGGGTGTTGCGGGATGGGTGGCCGGCGGCGACGGTTGCTGAAGCGATGGGGGTATCGCGGGCGACGGTGTCCAAGTGGGTACGCCGGTTCTGTGAGGAGGGTGTTGAGGGACTCGAGGATCGGTCGTCGCGGCCCGGTTCGTATCCCCGGGCGGTGTCACCGCAGGTGGTACGGCGGGTGGTGATGCTGCGGGTCCGGCGACGCTGGGGGCCTCATCGGATCTCGTGGGTGACGGGGATCCCTCGTTCGACGGTCTACAAGGTGCTGTGCCGGGTGGGGTTGAACCGTCTCGATCGGATCGATCGGACCACCAGGAGACCGATCCGGCGTTATGAACGGTCCCGGCCTGGAGAGCTGCTGCATATCGATGTGAAGAAACTGGCCCGTATCCCTGACGGCGGAGGATGGAAGATCCGGGGACGGAACCGTCACACCAAGACAGCCAAGAACCGTGGGGTCGGCTACGACTACCTCCATGTCGCTGTCGATGACCACTCCCGGGTCGCTTACGTCGAAGCGCATCCCAACGATAAAGACACCACCGCAGCGGGATTCCTGGACCGAGTCACCGAATGGTTCAGCGACCACGGTGTAACGGTCAGCGAAGTACTCACCGACAATGCCTTCTGCTACCGGCACTCCCAGGCGTTCCACAACACCGCTGACAACCACGGGATCACCCGCCACCGCACCCGGCCGTATCGGCCTCAGACCAACGGCAAAGCAGAACGATTCAACCGCACCCTGTTAGAGGAATGGGCCTACCACCAGGCCTACACCTCCAATCAGCAGCGCCTCGACCGCCTCACCCGCTGGCTCGACACACACAATCAATGCAGACCCCACGGCGGACTCGGAGGCCACCCACCAGCCACCAGGCTGAAACAACCTCCGTGGGAACTACACCTAGACGGCGGGGATCTCGATTCGCTCCAATCCCGGGACCGGCAGCACCGGAACGGCGAGCTGCCCGGTGATGTCGATGGGAATCACCATCCCGCTGGTCAGCCACTGCCAGATCA
>CAZTJO010000016.1:0-47216 GCA_964614095.1 uncultured Acidimicrobiia bacterium | reverse complement strand
CGAGTCCACCTCGTCGACGATGGCGTAGTTGTGACCCCGCTGCACCATGTTCTCCACTCGCATCGCCATGTTGTCGCGCAGGTAGTCGAAGCCGAACTCGTTGTTGGTGCCGTAGGTGATGTCGGCGCGGTAGGCGGGACGCCGTTCGTCGGGCAGCATGTCGGCCTGGATGAGTCCCACGCTGAGCCCGAGGAAACGGTGGATCCCTCCCATCCACTCGGCATCGCGTTTTGCCAGGTAGTCGTTGACCGTGACGACGTGAACCCCGTTGCCCTCGAGGGCGTTGAGGTAGACCGGCATCGTGGAAACCAGCGTCTTGCCCTCACCGGTCTTCATCTCGGCGATCATGTGGCGGTGGAGGGCACCGGCACCAACCACCTGCACATCGAAGTGCCGCTGACCGAGCACCCGGCGAGCCCCTTCACGCACCACCGCGTAGGCCTCGGCCTCAATTCTGTCGAGACTCTCACCATCGGCGAGGCGCGCCTTGAACTCATCGGTCTTGGCGCGCAGCTCGCCATCGGTCAGCACCTCGATGGTGGGCTCGAAGGAATTCACCCGGTCGGTGAGTGCAACGAGCTCCTTCATGGCGCGGCCTTCACCGGCGCGCAGAAGCTTGTTCAGCAGCGGCATGGCGAGGACATCTTATCTACGGAGCCGGGCTCCGGAAGACAGGTCCCAGTCTCAGTTTGAGGGTCCTTGCAGGACCTCGAGCAGAGACGCCGGGTCGACGCCGACCTCGTCGGCAAGAAGCTGAGCAGTCACCGTACGGCCTTCAAGACTGATCGGTTCGGGGCTCTGCAGCTCGGTGCCCGCCATATCGCGCACGATGAAGGCGTCGCGCCGTCCCTCCTCTCCCGCGGTCACCATGACCACCTCTCCGCTATCCAGGCGGAGCAGCGATCCCGGCGGGTAGACGCCCATCATGGCGATGAATGCCCGCACCAGATCACCATCGAAGATGGTGCCGGCTCCATCAAGAAGCACGCTCAGCGCCTCGTTCGGCGTGCGTGCCGGCCGATAGGGCCGGTGGCTGGTGATGGCGTCGTAGGCGTCGACGACTGCGACGACACGGCTGTAGAAATGAAGCTCCCGATCGCCAAGATCCGGGTACCCGCCTCCATCGACGCGGGCATGATGCTCAAGAGCCACCAGCGCGGCCGTCTCCTGACCGGGCCCGGTGGCGGCGAGAATGGCCTGCGCTCCCTCCTGAGGATGAAGCCTCACCACGGCCCAGTCCTCATTGGAGAGCCGGCCCTGCAGGTGGAGTGATGGATCGTCCAGCAGCACCCGGCCGATGTCGTGAAGCAGCGCCCCAACACCAAGTTCACGCAGCCTGTCGCCTTCGAGGCCGATGGCACGTCCCAGCGCCAGGGCGAGAAGACACACGTTGACCGAGTGGTAGAAGGTGGTCTCGTCGTGATTGCGCACCGTCGCCAGCATCAGCGACGGGCCCGGTTCGGCGGCTCCGCCGCTGAGCAGCCCGTCGACCGCACTCACGGCACGGTCGAACTCAAGGGCCTGGCCTCCCGACGCCGAGCGCAGCGCGTCCAGTGAGCTGGCATACGTCCGGCGCAGGCCGGAGATGGGATGGCTCTCCAGCTCGACCGTCGGAATGGGGCGCTCGTTGAGGCGCACCGTGCCTCCCGCCGGCACATCCGGAGAAGTACCGCAGATGAGCGCGGCCAGGTCGGCCAAATCCTGCCGGTCGGTTCCCGGCAGGATGGTGACGGAGTCGATGCTGCGGCTCTGCATGTCCCGCAGCATGCCGTTGAATTCGATGGAGGCATGCGGCAGCATCGCAGTGCCCAGGAAAAAGGCGTCGTCGCCCACCGTGAGCGTCACCTCGTCGGCGCCGGAGGTGAGCATCTCTGCCGCCCGCTCCAGGGCGGTGAGGGCATCGTGGAAGGAGGCGTCCTCCGTCCCTGTGCGCAGGATGCGCTGGCCGACGTGGAACAACGCCCTGAGGAAAGAGCGACCGGAGAGTTCGTTCATCATTGCCGGGCCTCCAGAGCCGCCCTGGCCTCTCTCGCCTCCAGAGCCTCACGAGCTGCATCCCGAACGATTCGGCCCATGCCCATGGCAAACCGGCGTCCGGCCAGGCGCTCCAGCACGTCGGGAACCGACGGATCGTTGCGCTCGGCGATCACCTCGACCAGACGCTCCGCCTCATCCATGCTCACCGCATTGGAGCTCAGCACTTCAACCAGCAGCGGAATCACCTGCAGGCTCGGCGAGGCGCGCAACAAAGACACCGCGGCATGCCGGACCCGACCCGAGGCGTCACCAAGAGCCGCCACCAAGCTGGGCAGGGATTCTTCACGGCGCAAAGTCGCCATGCCCCGGAGAGCCTCAACACGAACCCGATCGTCGGGATGATCGAGCAGTGCTTCGAGCGCCGCCGAGGCCTGAGGCCGGCCGGTTTTGCCCAGGGCGATAGCGAGGTTGCGGGCGATGTACCAGCGCGGGTCGGCCACCATGGCCGCCAGGAGGCGGACATCCTCCCGGCCCAGCCAGCCGAGGGCATCCACCAAATAGCGCCGATTCACCGGCGGCACCTCGCGGGCCATGGCATCGACCAAATAGCGGGCCATACGCTCGCCCCATGCGGCCACCAGGCCTGACCCCGCAGCCGGCTCCTCATTTGACGAGAGCCTCACCATGAGATCATCGAGTACCTGGCGCCTGGAGATCTCGTCGAGGGTCTGCTCGACCAGATCGGAGAACTCGGTCGGGTAGGTGGGCTGCTTGATGAGCGCCCGCATCCAGCCCTCGGCTCGCGCCAGGTCTCCGGATCGGATCGCCGCCGTCAGCTTGCCGGCCCAAACCCGGAGAAGGCGGCGGAAACGCGCCCGCCGGCCCTCGATGCGCAACAGGTCGCGGAACACGGAAATGCCGGACTCATCGGGGTCGTGTTCGCCGGGGAACTGCGCCTGGAGACGCGCCATCAGGTCGGTATCGAGACTCCCGACGCCTTCGAGAGCGCTCCGCACCTTTGCCAGGTGTTCGTCGGCCCACACGACACCAAGGCTTTCGGCGAGATCGGCCGGCCCGTTTCCTTTCATGGTCACAACTCGATGAGGCTCTCTCGAACGGCGTAGAGCACCGCTTCGTTGCGCGAGTGCAAGCCGAGCTTGTCCAGAATGTTCCGGATGTGGTTCTTCACGGTGTTCTCTGAGATGTACAACTCGCGACCGATATGTTTGGAGGTCATGCCCCGCGCCACATGCTGGAGCACCTCGATCTCCCTACCGGTGAGGGCGGGCCTTCTCGTGACAGCGAAGTCCTGATGACGGAGCAACTGCCGGAGCACATCGAGCAACTTTCCGCCCATCTTCGCCGAGATGGCGGCACCGCCATCGACCACGTCGCGAATGGCGGAGGCGAGCTGCGCAAAAGGCGTGTCCTTCACCATGTAGCCCCTGGCGCCGGTCTTGATGCACTCGAGAAGATCCTCAGACGACTCAGATGCAGTGAGCATCAGCACTTTCGATTGAGGGGACACGGCGAGGATCTTCTCGACTACCTCGAGGCCGGACAGTCCCGGCATGAGGATGTCCAGCACCACAACATCGGGCAGCAGCGATTCGGCGCCGCTGACTGCCTCCTCGGCGTCGCGCGCTTCACCGCACACCTCGAATCCGTCCGCGGTGAGTGCCGCGCGCAGACCCTTTCGAAACAGATCGACGTCGTCAACGACGAGTACACGCGTCACTGGGGCTCAATCAGCCCCAGCGAACCTCCTCGCCGCCGGTAGACCACGCTGTAACGCTCGGTCTCCGCGTTGAAGAACAGATAGAACTTATGTCCAAGCAGTTCCATCTGAAGGGCTGCCTCCTCTGGCGTCATGGGCTTCATGACGAACTGCTTGACACGTTCGATGCGCAGTCCGTCCGAGGTTACTTCGACGCCCCCAGAGGCGTGATTGAGACCTTTCTCCCCGCTGCGGCGGTGGCGAGCGATGAGACGTCCCTTCAAACGGCGCACGAGACGCTCGAACTTGCCCACGGCCACCTCAAGAGCGGCACGAGGTTCAAACTCCGCCGCCTCCACACGAACGACCTGTCCACCGGCTTGGGCGGTGATCTCCACCCGGTATTTGACATCAGATATACGCGGGTTCTGCTCCTCGGCAAATTCGACATCGGCGTAGACAACTTCGTCGAATGCACGGGCGGCGTGCGTGACCTTTTCCGCGGCGAGAGCACGCAGGTCTTCACCAACACTCATGTGCGTGCCGTGGATGTGAACCTCCACTGGGACTCCTTTCCGGGCGCGCGCCTAGAGCACGCGGGCAGGGGATAAGGCGGCGAGAGCAGGCATTCCAAGTATGCGGTCTTACCGACCACGCACGCTCCCGTGCTAGCCGAAGGGCTGTCAACCACTATACCGACGCCCCCTCGGTAGTGGCTTGCCCAGAACGGGTGCCGCGGTGGCGGTGACGGCGAGGCGCGCCCCGGGCAGCACCTTCGACGCAGCCGCCAGCGTCGCACCCGTGGTTAACACATCGTCCACCAGCACAAGTCCTGTGCCTGATCCAACCAGCGGCCGGAACCGAGGTTGACCGCGAGGTGCCCCGGGCCCACCCGCTCGGCGCCGATGCCACCAACCCGGATCCAGGGCCTCCAACACCGGCAGTCCCAGCATCCTGCTGAGGGCCCGAGCAAGCTCATCAGCCGGGTCCACCCCGTAGCGCCAGCGCCGCAGCCTGACTCGCCGCACCGCCACCAGTGCCGAAGCAGCCTCCCCCACCAGCGCCTGCATGCCGGCGGCAAGCGGGAGTGCCGCCGCCGCAAGGGCTCCGTACTTGAGCCGATGCACGAGCGTACGAGCCGGGCCGTGGTGCACGTAGGCCGAGCGCACGAGCACCCCGCCGGGCAGACGCCGTTCTCCACCAGAGGCCAAACCGCAGCGGCACGGCAGACACAGGCCGGTCGAGGCCGCCCTTCCACAAGCCAGACACATCACGATGACGACGGTATAGACGAGGTGCGACGGCTCGAGTGCGTTTGAACCACGGTACGTTCGTCCCGGCGAGGCTCGCCGCCTCCATCCTCGAGTCCTCCGGCCGGCGCAGTTTCGAAACGCTCTGTGATTTCGCCAACGCGGGCCCAGCCAGGCTCAGCAGAGCGGCATGCCGACGAACTCGCCACCTCTTCCGACATCATCACCCTCCTCAAGGCCCCGGTGACCGGGCAACAGGTCCAGTTCACCGGGGAGAGACCCGTAACTCCATCGCCACCACCACTCTCCGCAACATCGGCGGGCGCCCCGCCGGAGGCGCCGGCGGGAACGAGATCACCGTCTGACTAGTCCACACCGGGAGGCCAAATGGCTCGACCAAAGTGGCTTCCCAGTTTCCTCAAACACTCTCGGTGGTTACAGTGACGCAGAGCACCCGTCCGGTGGAGTGAACCGATGCCAGTCGACGTTCAAGTCAATCGAGAACGCCAGCGTCGGAAACGCCTACGCCGCGTGGCCATCATCCTGTCGCCGCTCGTCATCTGGCTGTGGATAAGAATCATCTCCGGCAACCCGGTGTCCCCCGGCTGGCCCGACCTGCCCCCCGAGGCGGTCTACTGGATCCCCGGCATCGTCATCGTTCTACTCCTCGCCATCGTCCTCATCGGCCCCATGCTCGGCAACGGCCGCTCCCCCGAGGTCATCTTCCTGCCGGAGCAGATCGACGTCACCTTTGATGACGTGAAAGGCCTCGGGCCGGTGCTTGTCGAGGTGCGCCACACATTGGACGTCTTCCTGAACCACCAACAGTTCCGTGATCAGATGGGCGGCCAGCCACGCCGCGGCGTTCTGTTCGAGGGCCCGCCCGGCACCGGCAAGACCTACACCGCCAAGGCACTCGCCAAGGAGGCCGGCGTTCCTTTCCTGTTCGTTTCCTCCACCGCCTTCCAGAGCATGTGGTACGGCGCCACCGCTCGGAAGATCCGGTCGTATTTCCGCAAATTGCGCAAGGTGGCCCGCGAGGAAGGCGGCGCCATCGGCTTCATCGAGGAGTTCGACGCCATCGGAGCCAAACGCGGAGGCCTGAGCCACTACTCCACACTGGAGCCGGCAACAGAGCGGGCCGCAATCTCCGAAGGAGTAGGAGGAGTGGTCAACGAACTTCTCGTGCAGATGCAGTCGTTCGACGATCCGCCACGCTGGCTCAAGTTCCGCAATTGGAGGAAACGCCTGGCCAACAAGTTCTTGCCGCCGCATCGCCAGCTGAAGACGGCCCGGCCCTCATTCGCCAACGTGCTCCTGATCGGTGCCACCAACCGGGCCGATCAACTCGACCCGGCGCTGTTGCGGCCGGGACGCTTCGATCGAGTACTCCACTTCGCCATGCCGGCTCGCAAACAGCGCCGCGAGCTCATCGATTATTTCCTCGAGACCAAATCCCACGACGAAACACTCAGCGACACCGCACGGGATGACCTCGCCGCCTCCACCATGGGCTACTCGCCCGCCAGCCTGGAGCGCCTCTTCGACGAGGCTCTGCTCTTCGCCCTGCGTGACGAGCGCCGTTGCCTTTCGATCGATGACCTCCGCCGGGCCCGCATGGACGTGGAGATCGGACTGGCCGAACCTACCGAGTACACCACTGAAGAGCGGGAGTGTATTGCCACCCACGAGTCGGGACACGCCGTAGTGGCCTACCTGGTGGGCAAAGGACGCAAGCTCGAGCTCCTCTCCATCGTGAAGCGCAAGGATGCCCTGGGCCTGCTCGCCCACAGCGAAACGGAAGAGCGTTACACAAAGCGGCGCAGCGAGACACTGGCCTTGATACAGATTGCCTTCGGGGGCATGGTTGCCGAGGAGCTCTTCTACGGTGAGTCGGGGACCGGGCCTGCGGGTGACCTGGCCGCGGCCACCAACATGGCGGTGGAGATGGTCGGCTCCATGGGCCTCGGCGGTTCTCTCATATCGTTCCGCTCGCTCGACGGAGGGCCCTTTGCCGGCAACCTCGTCGCCAAGGTCCTCTCCGACCCCAAAGCCCGCGATGCCGTGGACGACCTCCTTGCCGAGCAGAAGGCTGTGGTGTCGGGACTGCTTTCCGAGAATCGGCACCTGATCATTGCCCTGCGCGATGCGCTGCTCGAAAAAGACGAGCTGGTAGAGCGCGAGATCAGTGACACCCTCGAGAGTGCAGCACGGGAACACGGCTTGGTCTTTGATGTCCGAGAGACCGTCAACCAGAGCTTCTTACCCGGCTAGGTGCCCAATTCCCAAGAGCGCAGGTACTCCTCCTGTTCCGGAGTCAGCGTCTCCAGGCCGGCCCCCAGACTCTCCAGCTTGATTCGGGCCACCTCGGCGTCAAGGTACTCCGGCAGCCGGTACACCCGCGGCTCCAGTGTTCCGGCGTTCGCCTTGAGCCACTCTGCGGCCAGTGCCTGATTGGCAAACGACATGTCCATGACGTCGGCCGGATGTCCCTCGGCCGCGGCCAGATTCACCAGGCGGCCGCCTGCAGCCAGGTAGAGCCTGCGCCCGTCGGCAAGGGTGCACTCGTCGAGCTCATGGCGAATCCGGCGCCGGGCTGTGATACGCGCCTCCAGATCACCCAGATCGATCTCCACGTCAAAATGGCCGGCATTGGCCAGGATGGCGCCGTCCTTCATGAGATCGAAGTGTTCGCCGCGCAGAACACCCAGATTGCCGGTCACGGTGATGAACACATCCCCGACGGCGGCGGCATCGGCTGCAGTCATGACCTGGTAGCCCTCCATCGCCGCCGATAGCGCCCGAACCGGGTCAACCTCAATGACGACCACTTTGGCGCCCAGGCCCTTGGCCCGGGCCGCCACTCCGATACCGCAGTCGCCGTAGCCAACAACAACAAGGGTCCGCCCGGCAAACAGTATGTTCGTGGCCCGAAGAATGCCGTCCAGCGCCGACTGCCCGGTGCCGTGACGATTGTCGAAGAGGTGTTTTGTCGCCGAATCGTTCACCGCCACCACGGGGAAACGCAGCACACCGGCCTCCTCCATGGCCCGCAGCCGAATCACCCCGGTGGTGGTCTCTTCCGTGGAACCGAGCGGCGCCTGGTCGGGACGCTCCTTAAGCAGGGTGCTCACCAGATCCGCTCCGTCGTCCATGGTCACCTCGGGATTCATGTCCAGCACATCGCGGATGTGCCGGTAATAGCGATCGGAGTCCTCGCCGCGCACGGCGAACACCGGCATACCATCGGCCACCAGGGCAGCGGCCACGTTGTCCTGCGTGCTGAGCGGATTCGACGCGCACAGGCCGACCTCGGCACCGCCAGCCTGCAGAGCCAGCATCAGGTTGGCCGTCTCGGCGGTGACGTGCAGGCATGCGCCCACCCGGACGCCGGACAGCGGCGACTCGGCACGAAAACGCTCGGTGATGGTGGCGAGCACCGGCATACGTTGTCCGGCCCAATCGATGCGTCGCCTGCCCTCTTCGGCCAGCGATGGATCGGCGATGTCGTGCTTCATGATTCCTCCTGGGCCAAACGCTCCTTGAACTCGGATATCACCTCAACCGGCATGGCATCGACACCGGCTCGTTCAGCCATCGCCACGGAAACCAGATCGCCGACGAGGATCAAGCTGAAGATACGGGCCAGCGCCCCCTCCCCCTGGGCGTGCACCTCGCCGGCGATGCCCACGCGGCTCCCGAGTATCTCGGTGGTCACCTGCATGCGGCGGGAAATCCTCGGATGCTCGGCGGAATCATGGAGGAAGACCAGGCCGACACGTTCCCGGGCCAGCTCCGGAAGGCTCGACCAGCCCTCGACCTCGTTGTGATCGAGTTCCGGGAGCTCCGCCCAGAAAGCCATCGACTTGGCGTTCTCGTTGATCTGGGTCTTCCAGCGCCGGGCTGCCACCTTCCCCACCCCATCTCCCCCGTAGACGACGGCAATGCGGCGCTCGAGTGCCTCGGCGAGGTCTGCGGCCAGTGCCACCGCCGCGCCGGAGCCATCCCCAAGAAGCCGCTCCACCACCTCTGCCGCTTCCTGCAGATCGCCGGTCATCGGCGGCACCATGCCGGCCGCCTCGAGAATCCGGAGCACCGAGCCCGCCAGCGAACCGACCGCGGCGCGAGGCTGGGGAGCGGGCGGAGACTGCACCAGCGGGGCTCGATCGGCTTCAGCCCGCGCCACAAGCTGGCCTCCCGTTGCCACCACCACCCGGTCCAGGCCAGCCTCGCCGGCGGCGTCGTAGGACGAGAGCGCCTCTTCGGTATCACCGCTGTGGGACACCACAACAACGAGCGCGCCGGAGGCCGCGACCCACAAAGGCACCCCGTAGGACCGGTGAACGTGGACCCGGCGGCCCGCTTGGACGGCAATTGCGGCGGCGACGTCCCCGGCCATCGCCGAGCCTCCCATTCCGCACACCACGGCTTCCTCGGCGGCGGGAACCTCGGGGACAGCCAAACGGGCGGCCCAGCGCAGCTGGTCCGGCAGCTGGGCGATGGCCTCTCGCATTCCGCTCATTGCGCCTCCTCCGCACCGGCTTGTTCCTCCGGCCGGTAAGCCTCCTCCACAAGCATGAAGGGGATGCCATCGCGTACCGGGTAGTGAAGCCCGCATCCATCGCACACCAGCGCATCACCAAGCTCGGAAAGCGATCCTCGGCATTGCGGACAGACCATGATGGCAAGCAGTTCCTCAGAAACCGACACCGGACACCTCCTCGATTATCTCCTCGACCTGCCGGGCCAGTGCCGCCACCACGGCGTCGTCGGCCGCCTCCACGTTGAGCCGCAGCACCGCCTCGGTGTTGGAGGGACGCAGATTGAACCACCGGTCGCTCCACGATGCGGTAAGGCCGTCCAGCCGATCCTGTTCCGCATCGGAAAAAGCTCGGGCCACCGCCTCGGTGGCTGCGGCCTGGTCGATGACCTCCAGGTTGATCTCACCGGACTGCGCGTAGGGCTCATAGACCGAGCGGATCTCGGACAAGGGGCGGCCCTCCTCGGACATAACCTGCATCAGGACGAGCAGGGCGAGGATGCCCGAGTCGGCTCCGTAGTTGTCGCGAAAGTAGTAGTGGCCGCTGTGCTCGCCGCCGAAGATGGCCCCGCTCTCCTTCATGACCGCCTTGATGAACGAGTGGCCGACGCGGGTGCGAATCGGGGTTCCTCCCGCCAGACGCACCGCCTCCGGCACGGCGCGGCTGCAGATGAGATTGTGGACCACCGACGATCCGGGCTCGCGACCCAAGAACCACCTGGCAATGATCGCGGTCACCGTACTTCCGGGCAGTGGCCGGAGCCGGTCGTCCACAAAAAAGGCGCGGTCGGCATCGCCGTCGAAAGCAACCCCAAGGTCGGGCCGCTCTCGGCGCATCAACTCTTCCAGATCCCGCAGGTTCTCGGGCCGCAGCGGATCGGGATGGTGGTTGGGAAACGTGCCGTCGGGCTCGAGGTAGAGGCCTATCAATTCGATGGGGAGCCGCTCGAACACGGCCGGCACGGCCACCCCCGCCACCCCGTTCCCGCCGTCGGCGGCAACGCGTAGCTGGACAAAACGCGAAACGTCGACGATAGAAAGCAGGTGATCCACATACCCGTCAAGCACCCGGCGCGGCCGCACCTGCCCGGGCTCCAGCGGCGCCGGAGGGTCAGCGGCAAGGCGCCGCACCTCGTCGAGGCCGCTTTCGGCACCGACGGGAGCTGCGCCAGGAAGGCAGAGTTTGATGCCGTTCCAGCCTTTGGGGTTGTGTGATGCCGTGATCATGGCGCCCGGCTCGTCGAAGGCCCCCGAGGCGAAATAGACCATGTCGGTGGTAATCACACCTAGGTCGTCAACGTCCACCCCCTGTGACGCGGCCCCGGCAATAAACGCCGCGGCGAGTTCAGGCGAAGAGGTGCGGCAATCCCGGCCCACGGCGATCCGCTCGGCGCCGGCAAAGGCGGCAAATGCCGCCCCCAGGACACGCGCTGTCTCTCCGTTCAACTGCTCGGGGACAAGACCACGGATGTCGTAGGCCTTGAAGATCGAATCGAGCTCCATGGCGCCGCATTGTACGGGCCGGCCGCTCACCTCAGCGTTCTAGGCTCGCCGGGCGACGGCGACCGCAGCTGCCGGCACACAAACGGGCTCGCCGGTCGCCTCCAGAACCTACATCGGGGAGATAGGCAGATGTGGTCGGGCAGACAGCCTCCACGAGTGCCGGTCGGGCACGGCGAGTGCTACGTTCCCGCTGCCGATCGGCGCCACCCCTAAACTCGCCGCCTGATGGCTGATTCGCCCACGCTGAGTGTGGTCATCCCGATCCACAACGAGGCCACCTATCTCCGCGGCGCCCTCGAGCATCTCCACACCGAACTCGGTGACCTCGGTGAGCGCTATGAGATCATCCTCGCCGAGAACGGATCCACCGACGGCACCGTGGAGATCGCCGCCGCCATTGCCGAACAGCATTCTGACACCCGGATGATCACCCTGCCGCTTGCCGACTACGGCGCGGCCATGCGCAGTGGCTTCCGGGAAGCAGCCGGAGACTGGGTGGTCAACTTCGACATCGACTACTTCTCTGGAGCGTTCCTGCAGGCCGCCTTAGAAAAGGCCGAGGCGGCCGATCTGGTGCTGGCCTCCAAACGGGCCCAAGGCGCCGACGATCGCCGCGGTCTTCTGCGCCGGACGGGCACTCTCGTGTTCAATCTCGTCCTGCGCTTTCTCTTCGGATCCCGGGTCAGTGATACCCACGGCATGAAGATGGTCCGGCGTCAGGTTGTCGAGGCCGTGGTTCCGTTGGTCGACTCCACCCAAGACCTCTTTGACACCGAACTCGTCATCCGCGCCGAGCGGGCCGGCTACCGAATCGCCGAGGTGCCTGCCGTGGTCGAGGAGCAGCGCGACACCCGCTCGCCATTCCTCTCCCGGGTGCCGCGAACTCTTGCCGGCCTAGCCCGCATCCGCTGGCGACTCTGGCAGGAGCGCTAGCCGGCCGTCGTCGTCCCGCCAGCGACGGCGTCTCCGGTTCAGCGCCCACACAGCCAGGCCCAGCAAAGCGGATCCGGTGAACAGCAGCCCGAGGTTGTCGTCCCAATCCCTGCCGAAGGTGATGGAAACGTCCTCCTCGGTCGGCACCACGATCATGAGCGAAGGAGCGGCGTAGTAGGGCCCTTCGGCGCCCTCTGCCTGCCAGTTGGGGAAGTAGGACACCTTGACCAGATGGGGCACGCCGACGGCGTCGGTGTGAAACGAGATGCTGTAGTGGTCGAGTTGGATATCGCTCACCACTCCAACACCGTCGTAGGGAATCTGGCGATCGTCGGGCCCCACCTCGGTGATGCGGGGCCAATCGGCGGGGCCATCGGCGGCCATCCAGTAGTCGAGCGCATCGACATTGTCGTACCAATCGAGGGCGGCTTTTCGGAACCCCTCCTCTCCATCCCATACGGCGGGAAGGTACGAGGCAACGTCCACCAGCGAGGCTTCAGGCAGGGCATACAAGGTGAATGGGTCGGGCTCCGCCAGCACCTCGAGCCCGGCCCCCACCGCAGCCCGGGTGGCCTCCTCGGTGAAGGTGACGTAGTAGGCCACGTCGTAGAGCGCCATATGGACAACGCCTCGGTCGAGATTGAAACCCGGGTATTTGAGATCGGGGATCGGATTCGACGGCCGCAGGCTCATCTCGGAGGCGTTGAGGAAGTGGAATTCCGTCGTCAGCGAAGACTCAAACAGCAGCCCCTCCATCGACGGGTGCCCTTCGCTCCAATACCCGGTGAGCATGAGCGCCATCGGTGTGCCGTATCGGCCCAGATCGCTGTTGGCCTCCCACATCACCCGGCCCGGTGGCTCGTCGTCGAGCGCCTCCATGAGCGCCTGGTATTCGGGGTAGCTCCCTTTGCCTTCATATCCGCTGTAGTTCCACCCGGCCCATCCCGGGGTCTTGTGCACCGAGAACAGAGACAGGTTCATGAAGAGGAGCACCCCGGCGCCGGCGGTGACCCATACCGTCCGCGGAGCCGGGCGCCACAGCGCAACCAGCATCACCAGGGCCAGGAGCGCCGCCGATCCGGCGGCGATGCCTCCAAGCTGGAGAATGCTTGCTCCCCGGCCCGAGTAGAAGGGAACGGCTCCCACCAGCCACACCACCAACGAGCCCAGCGACATCGAGCCGATGGCGACGTACATATCCGGGGGCACGGGCCGCTCCACAACAAAGGCGAGTAGGGCCGGGGCCGCCCCTAGCCCACACAGCACCGCGACGAGAGCCATCACATACAGCCTGTCGGAGATGGACCCGGATAGATGCAGGTTGATGATGATGGCCGCACCCTCTCCCGCCGCCAGGAGTGCCACCAGCGCGGCAAACACACGTCCGGGCGTCACCTGCCGCAGCCGCCGGGCGATGGCGGCAAGCAGCATGCCGACAAAAAGCCCGGCGAAGAGGAACACGCCAAAATAGAAATAGGGCAGCCAGCGGGAGTTGAGCGTGTCCCGGTACATAATCGAGGCAAAGGGGACACCCGCAAAAACGTAGAAGACGATGACGGGAAAGGCCATCATAAGGATGGCCGGGCCGATGGCTTTGCGCCGCGCCGCCGCCCAGACGATGCCGCCGACGGCGAGCAGGAGCAGCGGAGCCAGGTCTCGAGCCGGGCACGCCGTCTCGCAATAGCCCCCAAAATCCGGCCACAGCCAGTGTTTCCAGTCCTGGCGCGGCCACCACTTCATGCTCGTCATCAGGCCACCCAGCTTGCGGACCACAACAGGTACGGCCCACCAGGCGGCAAAAAGGAATCCGAGCACCCAAGATCCAAAAACGGCCTCGACTCCTTTGCGCCGGTACAGAAGAGCCACGGAAGCCACGACGGCCACTGAGGCGGTGACGACATGCGACAGTGCGGTCAGCGCCAGGAGAACCGCCGCGCCCACAGTGAAGCCCCTCCCCTTCCTGGTGTTCCGGGTCAGCAAGCCCAGATAGAAAAGCGACAGAGCCATCGACCAGGAGTACGAGTACTCCCCGGCCAACGTCGACAGGGTGTTCCCCCCAAGAATCGAGTAATTCTCCATCAGCACAAAAAAGCCCCCGGCAACACCTCCAACCACCGCCACGGCACGATCGAAACCCATCGAACGGGCGAAGTAGTAGGCGGCCGGTGGCATGGCAACCAGGCCGGCAACGGTCACCAGCTTGAAGGCCACCCCGTAGGGCAGGAACACATCGAGCAGAACGATGGCGAAGGCGGGCAGCGGGAAGTAGAAGTAGAGAACCGGGAAGCCGGCGTACCAATCTCCGCTCCAGCCCAAGAGCCGCCCCGAAGGGAGCACCGAATCCCGCAGCGTGGCCGGCAGCAGCACGTGCGCCCCCATGTCGCCGCCCGTCGGGGTGTTGGCCAAGAAGATCTGGTCGGGCCGCATCAGCGCAAAGATCGCCATCGACACGGTGCCGATGGCGACCAGGATAAAGACGCGCGCCACCCTCTCAGGACTTGGGCCCGACAGCGGATCCGACAGGAGAGTTCCGGGAGCCTGGTTCACTGCGCCAGCAGGCTACCGCGGGTGCAGAGGGAGTAGGCGCCTGATCTCAGTAGGGGCGGGATTTTTCGAGAACCACGGTGAGGTCGATCACTTCGCCGGCGGCGTTCCACCAGCGGTGCTCACACCGGTGACAGGAGCGGAAATCGACCTCTGTCTCGTCGGACAGCGTGAGGCCGATCTCGATGACGTCCGCAGCTCCACACTGCGGACAGACGACACCTGCGGGGTGAGCACGCCGTGCGCTATGCGTGCGCATCTGTCCTTCCTCCTTATCCGACCTGTTGTTCTTCGGCAGGCCGGAGGCGAGGACTTAGCGCCTCTTCTTCGAGTTTGCCCACGTAGCGCGATCGACGCCGGCCGTCCTCGGTCCAATAGGCGTACCAGTACGGCCCGTGGGGGCAGCGGGTGCAGTTCTGCTTGCCGCATTTCACGTGCTGCAAACGCAAGTGCACCTTCGGCGTCGACCCGAAGCTCACCCCCTTCGATTCGAGACGAGCCTTGGCCAGGATGAGCAGCCGTCGCAGATCGTGCTCATCCATCTCCTTGACTGCTTCGAGCACGTCAGGGTCGAGAGGCATGATCGCCTCAGATCCTGGGCATCAGGCGACCTCGAGTGAAGTGAACAGAGGTCCTGCCGGCTCACGCCGGTCGGTCAGCGTCCACCCGAGCGGCGGGGTGAGCCGGTCGGCATGCTGCACGCAGAACGCGTAGCCGGCGCCGGGAACCACAGGCTCGGTGAGGTCCTCCAGCCAAACCAGGCGTTGCCGGTAGTCGAAGGCCATAACGATGGCCGCAGGCCCACTACATCGAACACACCGCTCAATCATGCCGGCCACTTTACATCGATGTAACTACGGGCGCGTGATTCTGCTGGTGTTGTTCTTACGCGCGCTGACCGCGCGTAAGTCGGTTTTGTCATTCGACGCTCCCCGACCCTACGTCTTCTGTGCCCGATATCGGCGAAGCCGCCGCCAGCCCCAGACCCGACCCGCCGCGAACACTCCAAGCCACCGAAAACGGTGCCGACGATTCCACCAGATAGGCGGCGGCGTCGCTCGAAGCGACCTCGATCTCGAGAGGACGACCCGCCTCGATGAGGACCTGCTCACCGACCAGCCCATCATCGGTGATGGCGCTGACCGTCACTGCAATGGTCTCCTCACTCGAGTTGAGGAGCCACAAGGAGGCTTTGCCGTTAGCCGTCGTCCGGGGCCCGGGCACGAGCCAGCGGTTAGTCGGCTGCGCGATGCCCGGCATGACGGCGACTCCGGACTCGTTGCTGGACACCACACCCGCCACCACGGGGCTACTGGCCACCAGCCTGGCGCCTGCCACTTCGTACCCCTCGAGCGCAGGATCGATTCGCATCACCGACTGCGGTCCGAGCGAATCGCCCAAGACATCGAAGATGGTCCCGTCGAGGGTGAGAACATCGATGCTGAATTCCACCTCTCCAGCGCCGACGTTTGCGATCACGATCTCCCCGTCCAGGCCTTCGGCTCGGGTAATGGGAAATTCCCAGGCCAGGCTCTCATCGACACCCGCCCACCAGTCCTCGTCATCTTCGGTGCCGAAGGTCATTGCCGGGACGATGGTTCCCTCTTCGGTCTCCACCGACACCACAATCTCCAGGCGCTGCGGAAGCTCCGTCTCGAGATCGATGTCTACCCACTCTTCCGGCTGCACCGTGATGCTCCGCAGGTCGCCGATCGCCTCCTCGCCCAGCTCGGAGATGATCGTCAACTTCACCTTGGCACTCTCGAGGAACGGATTGAAGAGCCGGAGGATCAAGTGCTCTCCGGGCATGGTCGATCCACCAAGGAAATGCGAGACATCCGGGCCCTCCGCCACACAGGCATCGGCGGCAACCATCTCCGCCCCTTCCACCACCACCGCGGCCGCAGCCGGCCCCGCACTGAACTCGATGAACGACGGCGAATCGCCCCGTTGTGCCACAGAGCTGAGGCCGATGCCGGCAGCGCCGGGACCGGGCACTTCGACGGTTGCCTCGTCCGGAGCTTCGCCCGGAATGGCCACGGGGAAGGTCAAAGACACAGTGGCCGCTTCCAGCGAAGCGACGGCAAGGAAGGAATCTCGTGTTGCGGTCGACTGTGCCCAAGGGCAGTACCAGATGCTCCTGTCGACCGGCGACGACAAGCCCGGGGGCTCTATGTAGCGTCCCGCGAGCGGAGCGGGCAAATCGGGCGGCTTGGGAGCCAAGAGGACGGCCGCGCCGATGGCCCCGATGAGCAGACCCAATAGAAGGCGCCTCATGCGTCCCTCCGTCCCCGCGCCCGGCCCACGAAGCCCAACACCACAAGAAGCGCCAGCCAGGCCGCGGCCGCCACTGCCAGGTTCCGCCTTGGCTCATACCCGGCAAAATGAACCTCGTCGCCCGAAGCGGTCACAGTATTGGCCCACCCCTCTTGTGACCACTCGCCCGGCCCCCAGCGGTAGTCGGCGTTCTCGGCGATGGTGACCGTGCCGCCCGAGCCCGGGGCGTGATAACCGGTCCCGTCGCGCACCCACACGACGCCGTCATCGCCGATGGCCACGGCTGCTTCGACGTTGTTGCGGAACGTGTAGAAGTCAAGGCTGGGAAGAGGCACCATGTCGAGCTGGCCCTCGAACCGCGACTCGAAGCTGGTCTCCAGAGACTCGAGGAAAACCACCCAGCCGATACCGAATGGGGCCAAACGCTCCCCGGCGCGTCGCACCTCACCGTCGAGGATGTCGGTCAGCACCTGCTCGAGGGCATCGTCGCCGAGACGCGGCTCGTTCAGGTACAGCTCCCACGAGTACGGGTACGGCGGCGTGAACACCCGGTAGCCGACTCCCTCGAGGTCTCTGGCCTCCCCCGGAAGATCTTCGGCCGGCCCAAAGACCAGTACCCGGGTCGGCTCCTCATTCTGGGCGACCATAAAACCGAACTGCTCGCCGTGTTGATCCTCGGGAAGGCCGGCCCGGCCGCCCAAAGAGGCGAGCACCGAGGCCGCCAGAACCAGAACCGCCGAGAGGGTCCCCAGGGCTGCGAGCGACGAAAGAGCCCCACCCATCTCTCTGCGCCGATCCCGGGACTCGAGAGCTGCGCCCACAACGATGGCGCTTCCCAAGGCGACCGCCATGAGGCCGGCGATCTCGCCTTCCCGGCCCACGCCGTAGTTGCCGGCGCGTGCCGCCACCGCTCCCAGGACCGCGATCAGCCCACCCCAGCCGGCGACGGTGGCCATGGCCCGATCCGACCCGACGAGTGTCCCCACCAGCGCCACCACCAGGCCGCCCAGCATGAACCACTCCATCTCTCCCGCCGGAGCCCAGAATGCCGCCGGCCCGGATCGCAGCACATCGAGGAGATCTGCGTAGAGGATCCAGGGAAGAAGCAGGGGAACGGCCAGGGCAAGCGCAATCACGGCCCGCAGTGCTCCAACCCAGCGGCGGCCCACTCCCACCAGCCCCCACAGAAGCATGACCACCGCCGGCATCATCAAGGCCGCGGGCGCAAAGGCGCCAACGATGCCCGTGGCAATGGTGGCCCCGGCCATTCGGCCCAATCGAGCCCACCAAGACCGCGGCCATTGAGCCATGACCGAAAGCAGGGCCCAGGGCATGGCGCCCAGAGCGATCAGACTCGACCAGCCCCCGTCGCCGGCAATCACCCTGATCGTCGGCCCGGCCATAAGCACCACGCCGGCCAGATAGCCGGCCACAGAGCCCACACCCCATCGCCGCAGCATGCGGCCCGTTCCCAGCGCCCCGGCGGCAAAGGCCCCGACAATCAAAACGGACACTGCAAGACCCGGCCTATTGAGAAGCAGAAGCTGCACGATCCCCGTGGCCGCGACCTCGGGCCGCAGCACCTCGGGCGACCCCAGGCCCGCCGGGTTCCAGCCACCGGCATAGGCGCCGAGGGCATCGGTCGCCGAGGGCGCAGGAGGCAGCGAGTAGCTGCTGATAGGCAAGCCGCCGGTCACGATGGCCCGGGTGGCCATGAAGGCGAATACCACGACAAGCAAGCTGGTGATCACCGCAGGGCGGCGGAGCTGTTGCTGCCCCGCCTGCACCACACCAGACAGCCCGGCCAGCGCGCCGTCGGGGAACCGTGCCCGGAGACGCGCCAGTGACTCGTCGTACAATTCGCGGAGACGAGCGGAACCCCCGGTCTGGAAGCGGAACAGCTCCTCATCGCCGACCACCCGGCCGCGCCGAGCTCGCACCCGCGCCACGATGGTGGATGGAAGCTGGACAATGCTCCAGAGCCAAGCGGCCAAAAAACCAAAAAGGCGCCACCGTCCGAAGAATGGACTGACGATGCCTTCCACCAGGCCGGTCAAGAAAGCCAGCGGAATGGCCCAGAGCAGGGTGACGATGCTGTAGATCTTGAGCATCGCCCGGATCTCGCCGGCTCTCTCCCGCCATTCCCACCTGCTGTCGCGCCCGGCCAGCAGCACCTCTGAGGAAGGCACGACAATGACCCGGCCGCCAAGAAGCCGGGCCCTCTGACAGAAATCGATGGCACCCGCCGTCGGGGCCATGTGTGGATCAAACCCGCGCAGGCCAAAAAACAGATCGCGCCGGATGAGCATCGACGCCCCGGACAGCGCAGCTACGTCACGGATTACGTCGTACTGCTGCTGGTCTACTTCGCCGGGCTGCAGGCCGGTGTACGGCGCATCGAAGACGTCGGTGGCGTAGCCGACTGAGACCAGGAGATCCTGGTCTTCGGCATCGATGACCTTGCTGCCGGCGACGGCGGCCTCGACACGAGATCCGTCGCTGATCAGCGCGGCGAGGGCATCAGGACGAGGCCGGGCCCGATCGGAGAGCCGCCACACGTGCACTATGTCGCGGCCCAACGCCTTCATGACCTCAGGCACGCTGGGCTTCCAAGCAACCCCGCGCCCTTCGGCCACTTGCCGAGCTTCATCGCCCCCACCGACCACAAACACCTGTGACGGCTCGTACACTTGCCGCTCGAGGGCCGTCAGGCAGGGCTCGAGCATATCGGCGCTGCTGGCTACTACGTAGACAGCAACCGCCTCTGCACCCTTGGGGTGCTCGGGGGTGGTTTCGCTGGGCATCGGCGTCGCCATTCTTGGTCCTCGGGCCCGGAGAGGCAATCTTCGAAAATGATCACGCTGTTGTCGGGAGGCGTCGGCGGCGCCCGGCTGGCTCGCGGCCTCGCTGCCGTCCTGTCACCGGGAGACCTTACCGTTGTCGCCAATGTCGGTGATGACGATGAGAGGTACGGCCTCCACGTCTCGCCCGATCTCGACACCGTCGTCTACACTCTGGCCGGTTGCGAGGGCCCTCAGGGCTGGGGTCTGGCCGACGATACGTTCACCGTCATGGACCATCTCGACGGCCTGGGTGTCGACACCAGCTTCCGGCTCGGCGATGCCGACCTGGCCACGAACCTGGTGCGCAGCGAGGCCCTGCGCAACGGCGAGCCCCTCTCCACGGCAACCGACCGCATCTGCCGCGCCCTCTGGGTGCTGTGCCGTGTGCTTCCGGTGACGGACGATCCTTTGCGCACCCGGCTCCAGACTCCAGCCGGCGAATGGCTCTCCTTCCAGGACTACTTCGTGACCCGGGGACACCGCGACCAGATACACGCTCTGCATTTTGCGGGCGCCGAGACAGCCCGGCCCGCCCCTGGCGTCCTAGACGCCATCGCCGGCGCCGAAATCGTCATCGTCGGCCCCTCCAATCCTCCGCTCTCCATTTGGCCCATCCTTGCCGTTGACGGGGTCCGGCAGGCCCTGGCGGCGGCGCGTCGGGCCATCGCAGTCAGCCCTCTCTTCGGCGGTAAGGCTCTGAAGGGTCCCGCCGATCGGGTGATGTCTTCTCTCGGCCTGCCACCAGGAACGGCAGGCGTGATCGAGGCCTACGCCGGTCTGCTCCACGATCTCGTCGTCGACATCAAAGACGCTGCTGACATCGAACGTTTTGCCGATGGCGCGGTGCGGATTCACGCCGCCGACACCCGGATCGCCCGAGCGGAATCCGCTTCCCGCTTCGCCGCCTGGCTGCTGGAACTCCCATGACCGTCTCCATACACCCGATCCGCGGCCTGCCGGAGATCGAAGCCGGTGATGACCTGGCCGGAATGCTCGCCAACGCCATCGCTGTGGCCGGCCTTGGGCCCGAAGCAGGCGATGTGCTGGTGGTCACACACAAGGTCGTCTCGAAGGCCGAGGACTCCGTAACCACCATCACCGATGACAACGACTACCGCCGTGTTGTCGACGAGCAGGCAGTAGAGGTGCTGCGACGACGCGGTGACCTTGTCATTGCCCGCACTCGCCACGGCTTCATCTGCGCCAACGCCGGTGTCGATCGCTCGAACACCAAACCCGGCACGGCGGTGCTCCTGCCCACCCGCCCCGATCGATCGGCCCACCGGCTGCGGCAGTCTCTATCGCGCCTCACCGGCATCGACTTGCCGGTCGTCGTCACCGATACGTTCGGCCGTCCGTGGAGACGCGGGCTGGTCGATGTCGCCATCGGAGTTTCCGGCATCGAGGCGATACTCGATCTGCGCGGCACCGCCGACACCCACGGCCGCGAACTGCGGGCTACCGAAATCGCCATCGTCGACGAGATCGCCGCCGCCGCTGATCTCGTCATGGGCAAATCCGCCGGCATTCCCGCCGCTCTCATACGTGGCCTCTCCGCGCCCCGTGGCGACGGCAGAGCCGCCGATCTAATACGTCCGGCGTCGGAAGATCTCTTTCGCTAGCCGGTAGCGTTTGTCTCATGCCCGAGCTTCCCGACATCGCCGTTTACTGCGAGCGCCTCATGGCTCTCGCCGGCGGACAGAGGCTCACTCGCCTGCGTGTTGCCAATCCCTGGGTGCTACGTTCCGTTGATCCGCCGGTTTCAGCGCTCGCCGGCCGGGAGTTGACCGATGTATTTCGGCTGGGCAAACGTATCGTCCTCGATTTTGCCGACGACATATACGCCGTTATCCACCTAATGGTGTCGGGACGGCTGCGACGGCGCCCTCCCGACGCTCCAATCCCTCCCCGGCGCGGGCTCGCCGCTTTCGATTTCCCCGAGCAGACATTCCTCGTCACCGAGGAGAGCACCAAACGCAGAGCGTCGATCCACTTGGTCCGGGGCAGAGACCGCCTCGTCTCCTTCGGCCGCGGCGGCATCGAGCCGATGGAGGATTCGGCGGCGGGCTTCGCCGCCGCTCTCACCTCGGAGCCGCACACCCTGAAGCGCGCCCTCACCGATCCGCGCCTCGTTTCCGGGATCGGTGCCGCCTACGCTGACGAAATCCTCCACCGTGCCCGGCTCAGCCCCCTGGCACGGACGAGTTCACTCGGTGACACCGAACTGAAGCGCCTACATACCGCCGTATGCCAAGTTCTCACGGAATGGACCAGTCGGCTCCGGACCGAGGTCGGGAACGGCTTCCCTGAGAAGATGACCGCCTTCCACCCCGAGATGGCGGTGCACGGCAAATTCGGCCGGCCGTGTCCCGAATGCGGCGCACCGGTGCAGCGAATCCGCTATGCCGACACCGAGACCAACTACTGCCCTGGATGCCAAACCGGCGGCAGAATCTTCGCTGATCGAGGGTTGAGCCGCCTTCTCAAAGACGACTGGCCTCGATCACTGGAAAACCTCGAGGAGTGAATTCACCTCCTTTGGCGCGAGAATGGCCCAAAATGATGGATCCTCAAGGAAAAACCCGGAGTATTGGCCCGCCAATTGCTCAAGGCGACGGCGGGTACTGACGACAGTAACGAGAACATGGATGCCGTCCTGCAGCCAATGGCGGACGGCGCAGCCACGGGATACGCCAGAAGGAGTCGGTGCGTGTCGACAGAAAACGCACGTATCAACACACGCATGGGATTAGAAGTCAACGAGCTTGACCGACACAAGGCAGCGCGACGTGCACGTAGGCACCTCGCCGGAGACGGCAACCCGACGGTCTCAGGAGATTGCTGAGATGGTAGGCGACAAGGTTCGAGTGCTGCTGATCGGAGGCACCCAGAACGACTTCAGCCTGGCGCGTTCTCTGCTGTGCGAGATCGATGAGACCCACTACGACCTCGACTGGATCACCTCGTTCGACGATGGCCTCGATTCCGTCAAGCGCGCCGAGCACGACGTCCTGCTCGTGGATGCCGATCTCGGCGAACACACCGGGATCGAATTTATCGGCCAAGCCCAAGCCGTAGGCTGCCAGGCGCCGATCATCGTGCTGTCCTCGGCGGGAAGCCCTGAGGCCGACGCAGAAGCGGTCAAGGCCGGCGCCGCCGATTCACTGACCAAACGTGGGACCGATGCCGTCCGCCTCGACCACAGCGTGCGGCAGGCCCTGGAACGCCAGCACCTGCTCTCCTCGCTCGATCGCGAGAAGTACCTGCTGCAGGCGCTCCTCGAGACCCTTCCCGACGCCATCTACTTCAAGGACACCCGCAGCCGTTTCATCCGCGTCAGCCGGGAACTGGCCGGCAAGTTCGGTATCGACGATGCCGCCCAGGTCATCGGCAAGACCGACGCCGACTTCTTCACCTCGGAGCACGCCCAGGACGCCCTGAACGACGAGCGGTCGCTCATGCGCTCGGAGCAGCCGGTGCTGATCAAGGAGGAGAAGGAAACCTGGCCCGACGGTCACGTCAACTACGTCTCGACCACCAAGCTGCCGCTCACCGACCGCCAAGGCCACATCGTCGGCACGTTCGGTGTCTCGCGTGACATCACCGAGCGCAAACGCACCGAGGTTGCACTGCGTGAGGCGAAGGAAGAGGCCGAGGCGGCCAACGCGGCCAAGAGCGAGTTCGTGGCGAACATGAGCCACGAGATCCGCACCCCGATGAACGCCATCATCGGCATGACCGAGCTGGTCCTCGACAGCGGCATCAAGGATACGCAGCGTGAGTACCTCACCATGGTCCGCGACTCGGCCGAGTCCCTCATGTCCATCATCAACGACATCCTGGACTTCTCCAAGATCGAGGCCGGCAAGCTCGACCTCTTCCCCGAGGCCATGGAGGTCCGCAGGACCCTCAGCGATACCCTCAAGTCGCTGGCGGTGCGGGCCGGCCGCAAGGAGCTGGAGCTGCTTTGCGATATCGCCTCAGATGTCCCCAACGGTGTCGCAGCCGATGTTGGTCGCCTGCGCCAGATCATCGTCAACCTGGTCGGCAACGCCATCAAGTTCACCTCCGAGGGTGAAGTTGCCTTGCGCGTCGAGCTCCTTTCGGAGACCGACGACGACGTGGAGCTCAAGTTCGCCGTGGCCGACACCGGCATCGGGATCGCCCCGGACAAGCTCGAAGCGGTCTTCGAGGCATTCGAGCAGGCAGACTCGTCGACCACCCGCCGCTTTCGCGGCACAGGCCTCGGCCTCAGCATCTCCTCTCGCTTGGTCGAGATGATGGGCGGCCGTCTCAGCGTCGACAGCGTCGAAAACGTCGGCAGCACATTCCACTTCAGCATCCGCCTGCCCAAGGCGACTCCTGAAACCGTCGTGAAGCAGAAGGTGGATCCCTCGGTGGTCAAGGGGCTGGAGGTCCTTGTCGTCGACGACAACGCCACCAATCGGCGCATCCTCGACGAAATGCTGCGCGGCTGGCAGATGCGCCCCACCACGGTTGCGTCCGCCGCCGAGGCCATCACGGCCATGAACACGGCCGTCGAAGAGAAGCGTCCGTTCCACGTCGTGGTGAGCGACGACAACATGCCCGAGACCGACGGCATAACTCTCATCGAGAAGCTGCGCGCCGACGGCCGGTACGACGACGTCATCATCCTCATGCTCAGCTCCGGCGGCTTCCGCGACCACGCCGAGCGAGCCAAGCAGGCACGAGTCGTGGCCCAGCTCCTGAAACCCGCCAACCCCTTGGAGCTCTTCGACGCGCTGGTCTCGGCCGTCGTCAGGACCAGCGACGATGATGAGGCCCCTGTGGAGGAACGTCCCCCGATGCTCCTTTCGGACCGGCACCTTCACGTCCTGGTCGTCGAGGACAGCAGGGTGAACCAGAAGCTGGCCACAGCCCTTCTCGAGAAGCACGGTCACACCACCGACACTGCCGGAGACGGTGTCGAGGCCATCGAAGCCGTGTTCAGCAAGGACTTCGACCTGGTGCTGATGGACGTGCAGATGCCGGTGATGGACGGTTTCGATGCAACGATCGAGATTCGGCGTCGCGAGAAAGACACGGACAGGCACCTTCCCATCGTCGCCATGACGGCACACGCCATGAAGGGTGACCGGGAGAAGTGCATCGAGTCCGGCATGGACGAGTACGTGCCCAAGCCGATCCGCCCGCAAGAGCTGTTCCTCTCGATGCACAACGCTCTCGAGGCCGCCGGCCAGATGAAACAAGAGGCCGGCACCGACGCCGCCTAACCACTCAGTCAGGGTCGATTTTCCCAATCACCCACACCGGGGCGGCGCTCAGGAATCCAGGCTTCTTCGGTACCACTCCACCGTCCTGCGCAAGCCTGCCTCAAGCGAAGTCCAGGCTTCCCAGCCGAGCACCGTGCGCGCCTTCTCTGGGTTGACCACCGACCGCGCCACATCGCCGGGTTTTGGTGCCTCAAATTGCGGCCTTGTGCCGAAGTCGGTGATGCGGGCCAGCAAATCGTAGAGATCGAGCACCGAAGTCTCCTGACCACTCCCGATATTGAGCAGGAGGCCCTCACCGGCATCGACGGCCCTCCAGAAAGCATCAACAACGTCTTCGACGTAGACGTAATCCCGGGTCTGGCTGCCGTCTCCGAAGATGACCGGGCGCTCGTTTCCCAGCATGGTTCTCGCAAAGATGGCCGTTACTCCGCCTTCGAGGCCGGGATCCTGCCGCGGCCCGTACACATTGGCGAGGGCAAGCAGCACGTACTCCACGCCGTAAGTCTCACGGAACCAGCGGAAGTAGTCGGCAACGATCTTTTTTGAGATCCCGTAGGGCGATTCCGGCTTCATCGTCGAGCGTTCGCTCGCCGGCAGCCGGGCCTTGCCGCCGTAGATGGCACCGCCGGACGAGGCAAAGACGACACGACGGGCACGGGCCGCCCGTGCCGCTTCGAGCACGTTGATCGTACCCAGCACATTGATGTCTGCGTCACGGATCGGGTCCTGCACCGACGGACGGACCTTGGACTGAGCCGCCAGATGGAAGATGATCTCCGGATCGAAGCGAACGGCCACCTCGGCAAACTCACGGGCCCGCACGTCCATGACGTGCACGGCGACGTTCCCCCGCCGACGTGCGGCGCTGATGTGTTCCATCAGCCCCGAAGAAAGATCATCGACAACGAGGACTTGCCAGTCGCGGTCGACGAGCAGATCGACCAGATGGCTGCCGATGAACCCGGCCCCTCCGGTGACGATCGCTCGGCGGGTCATCTGGCGCTCCTCACTTCGGCGGCGAAAACGTGATCGATCCCGGCGCAAACGTCGACCCGGGAGCTACCCGCGCCCCACCATCGAGCTCACAGCCGGCCCCGACTCGGGCCCCGGCGCCAACCAGTGTGGCCCCGGAGACAACCGCATTCTCGCCGATCTCAGCGTCCCACCCGATGACCGCGTGGCGGATGACCGCGGCGGCGCCGATCTTCGCCCCGGGCAGGATCACCGATTCGGCAACAACGGCACCGGCATCAACCGAGCATCCGGCGCCGATCCAGGACCACAGACCCTCGGTGCGGCCCAGCACCGAGGCGCCGACGCCGGCCACGTGCGGTTTGTGGGGTCGATACAGCCGGGTGACGCCTCCAAAAACAGACGTGTTACACGCCAAGTACAGCTCCGGAGTCCCGATATCGAGCCAGGTCCCATCTATGGTCGCTCCGGCCAGCAGGCCTTGGTCGACCAGCGATGGGAACACCACCCTCTCGAACGAGAGAGGCCCTGGTTTGCGGCCGGCAAAAGCATCTCTATGCAGGAGGTAGATGCCGGCACTCACCGTGTTCGCCGGCTCGGTGCCCGGCGGCGGCTTCTCGACAAACCGCTCGATGCGGCCGCTATTGCCGACAACAACAACCCCATAGGCGCTTGGATCATCGAGTCGGATCAAAGCCAGAGTCCCCGCTGCATCGGGCGGAGCCTGGGACAAGACGGCAGCCAGATCAGTGTCGAGGATTATGTCACCGTTGAGAACAAAAAACGTGTCGTCGAGCCGGCCGAGAATCGCCACCACCGGCCCCGCCGTGTCGAGTGGCTCGTCCTCAAGACAGAGATGGACTTCCGGGGCACCTGCGCGCTGCGACACATGGTGCTCCCACTCCTCCTGGTGGGCACGGCCTACGGTGACGAACACCTGCTCAACTCCCACCTCTACCAGCTGCCGCAGTTCATACTCGACAAACTCCAGGCCGCCGACCGGCAGCAGAGCCTTGGGCATGGTGTCGGTGAGGGGCCACATGCGAGTTCCCCGCCCTCCAGCAAGCAGCACCGCCTGCCGCGGCTTCATCAGCCCAGACCCCGGTACAGGCCTGCTGCAGCCACCGTCTCCGGACGGAGAATGCTGTGGAAGTCGAGAATGACGGCTCCCCTCATCGCCGAAGTGACCTCTGCCATCCCGGCACCCGCCACGGCAACAACCAGCTGGGCTTCAGTCCGAACGGGGTCAGCCATCGACGGCATCGGAACCGACGATAACCACAACATCGGCCTCCGTGGGGACCAAACCCTCCTCGGCGCGGCCCATGCCGAGGTAGACAGCGATCCCCTCGGCGAGGACTCGAGAGCCGGCGGGGGCGATGATCACCGTCGCCTCGTAGTCGAGCCTGGCGGCGTTGGTGACGTTGACCACATCCCAGCCGCCTGCCCGGAGGCCATCCGCCATGGCCGCGGCAGACCCGTCGACTCCGTTCCCGTTCTGCACCTCGATACGGGCGCTGCCGATATCGGCGCTGGCGAAGGGCTCGCCGATGCGGAATGCGCCCAGTACCAGATACACCTCGGGCTTCCTGAAGACAACGTATGAGATGCCGCCCTCTTCCAGACCCTCCACCGGAGCCGTCGCGGCGTCGATGTCGCCGGCCGACACCGAGCGCATCTGCCAGGCAAGCTGGATGATGTCGTCTTCGGTGAGCGAGCCGTCGGTGGTGACAAAGCCGCCCAGGCTCTCCACCAGGTTCGCGAAGCCGCCGACCGAGGCGGGACGATCGATCTGAGTCAGCAGGGCGGTCAGCACCTGCTGCTGCCGGCCGGTCCGACCGATGTCGCTGGCGTCCACGTAGACCCACTGCGAATCACGGAATTCCTGGTAGTTGCGAGAACGAGCCAGGGCCAAGGCCATCGCTCCGTCGAGAACCTGGCGACCGGCGGCCACATCGAGTTTGGACTTCAGATCCTGAGCCGGATAGGGAAAATCGATTTCGATCCCACCCACCGCATCGACGATGCCGGCAAAGCCGGCAAAATCGACCTGTATGTAGTGATGGATGGGAAGCCCGGTCGCCGAGGCGACCGCTTCGATGATGGCCGCGGCGCCGTCGTCGAAAGTCCCGTTGATCTTGGCGACCCCTCCCCCCACCTCAATTCTCAGGTCCCGTGGAATGCTCAGAATCTGAACCGCGCCGCGGTCGGGGACAACCTGGACCAGCATGATCACGTCGGCGCGTTGCCCCTCGTACTGGCCGAAACCGCTGAGCTCCTCGGGCAGGTCCTCACGGCTGTCGCTACCGACGATGAGGAAGGTCCGCGGCTGGTCGAGCGACCGCGGAGCCTCGGTGAGGCCCAATCCCGCCGCCGGGATCGTCGGCACCGATGAAGCGACCTGGTGTGCGGCCAGCCACACCAAGGCCAGGCCCCCGAAGATCCCGAGGTTGGCGACGACCAGAAAAACGATGAGAGCGCGCTTTGGCCACCGCCTTGGGGCAACATCCGATTCCGGGACGACAGGCAACGACATCAGGATCCTTGGGATGTGGAGCAAACACTCCTGCCGAGATTTATAGCAGCGTCACGCCCCGGAGAACGAAGCAGCCCACAGCCGGTTCCCAGGCTTCCTACCTTCCGGGGCCGCCGCTACACGGCTGCCCAGCCCGCGCTCAACAGGTCCGAACCGCCCGTACCTCTCCGGCTCGCAGCACCACCCTGCCCTCTCTCGTGTCCACCTCGAGTGCCCCATCGGCGGAGATATCGACGGCGCAACCACGGCCTTCCGGCTCCCACACAATGTCGCGTCCCAAGGTGGCGCAACGATCGACGTACTCGGCTCTTCCCCAATCATCGGGCCCTCTGGAGAGGCGAACGAGCAGACCCCGAGCCCAGTCCTCTGCCATTGTACCGGCCCGTGCCGAGCCCGGATCGGTCCTGTGGAGGGCTGCCATGCCGGAGGGAGGATCGGGCCAGAACAGATTCAGCCCAAGACCTACGACCAGGAGGCTTCCGTCGCTCTCGGCGAGCAGGCCACCCACCTTCTCCTCTCCCATCACCAGATCATTCGGCCACTTGAGCCCCACATCACCACCGGCCACCTCGGCTGCGGCGAGCCCAGCAATGAGGGTGAACCGCGGCCACAGTTCCGACGGCCAGCCGGGCTGAAAGGCAAGAGAGGCTGCCACTGCGCGCGGCGCCGGTACCCAGCTGCGCCCCAAGCGTCCCCGGCCCGCGGTCTGGGCATCGGTGGTCACCAACAAGGGCGTGCCCCCAAAACGGGATCTCGCCTCGTCTTGAGTCGAGTCCGCCGTCTCGAGATGGATTCTGGCGAGGGGTGTATCCATTCGCCCGTCCCGGCGAGTCGAAGTAGGTGCCGATCGAGCTTACCCGGGGGCCCTCTGAGCACCGAGAAACGCATCGAACACCTGCGGCGGCTCCGTCAGGAAGCGGAGCACGCCGGGAGTCGGCGCGCCGTCGACAAGCAGCATGAGGCAGGGAAGTTGACGGCGCGGGAACGCATCAACGCCTTCCTCGACAAGGGCTCGTTTGTTGAGATCGACATGATGGTGCGCCACCAGGCACACGGCTTCGGCATCGAGGAGCAGCGGCCTTCCGGCGACGCCGTCGTCACCGGCTGGGGCAACGTCGACGGGCGCGCCGTCTTCGTGTTTGCCGAGGACTTCACCGTGTTCGGAGGCAGCCTGGGCGAGGTGGTCGCTGACAAAATCTGCAAGGTCATGGATCTCGCCATGGATACCGGCGCTCCTCTGATCGGCCTCAAGGATTCCGGCGGAGCCCGCATCCAGGAGGGTGTCGTCGCCCTCGACGGCTACGGCAAGATCTTCGCCCGCAACGTACGGGCATCGGGGGTCATTCCGCAGATCTCGGTCATTATGGGCCCCTGTGCCGGCGGAGCCGTTTACTCGCCGGCGATCACCGATTTCGTCTACCAGGTGAATGGATTCAGCCACCTGTTCATCACCGGGCCCGATGTGATCAAGGCCGTCACCGGAGAGGACGTCAGCTTCGACACCCTAGGTGGGGCCCAGAGTCATGCCAGCATCTCGGGCGTCACCCACTTTGTCGGCGCCGACGAGCGCCATGCCCTCGAGGAGATCCGCTACCTACTGTCGTTCCTTCCCCAGAACAACATGGAAGCACCCCCCTTCTTCACCCCCAGCGACAGCTCTGAACGTATCGAAGATGCTCTGACCTCCATCGTTCCCGATTCGCCCAATCAGCCGTACGACATGCGCACGGTCATCGAGCTAGTCGTGGACGATGCGGAGTTCCATGAGGTTCACCAACACTTCGCCCGGAACATCGTCGTCGGTTTTGCCCGTATCGACGGCTACTCGGTAGGTGTCGTAGGGAACAACCCGGCGGTGCTCGCCGGCTGTCTCGACATCGACGCCGCGGTGAAGGGTGCCCGGTTCGTTCGGTTCTGCGATGCTTTCAACATCCCCGTCGTCAGCTTCGTGGACGTGCCCGGATTTCTTCCCGGCGTCGATCAGGAGCACGGCGGGATCATCCGCCACGGCGCCAAACTCCTCTACGCCTACTGTGAAGCCACCGTGCCCCGCATCACGGTGATCACCCGCAAGGCGTACGGCGGCGCCTACGTCGTCATGAATTCTCGATCTGTGGGAGCCGACATGGTCTTCGCCTGGCCGACTGCAGAGATCGCCGTCATGGGGGCGCAAGGAGCAGTGAACATCATCCACCGCCGGGAGCTTTCCGAAGCCGAAGACGGCGAGACACGGCGAAACCAACTCATCGGGGATTATGAGGAGCGATTCGGCAATCCCTACGTGGCGGCAGAACGCGGGCTCGTCGACGAGGTCATCGAGCCCAGGGAGACGAGGCCCCGCCTGATCCAGGCGCTCGAGATGTTGCGCACCAAGCGGAACAGCCTGCCTCCCAAGAAGCACGGCAACATCCCTCTCTAGCATGCCGATCATGGATTCGGTGCTGGTGGCCAACCGCGGCGAGATTGCAGTCCGGGTGATCCGCGCCGTGCGTGAGATGGGGATGAGGGCCATCTCCGTCTACTCCGAGCTCGATCGCGATTCCTTCCACGTGGAAATCGCCGATGAGGCGTGGAGCATCGGCCCCGCCCCGGCCGCCGAGTCCTACCTGAATATCGACGCCATTCTTGACGTGGCCAGAGAATCCAGGGCTGCAGCCATCCACCCCGGCTACGGATTCCTCGCCGAGAACGCCGATTTTGCCCGGCGCGTCGGCGAGAGCGGCATCATCTGGGTGGGGCCTCCCCCGGAAGCCATCGCCGTCATGGGCGACAAGATCGCCTCACGACGCGCCGCCGAGAACGCCGGGGTCCCCGGTGTGCCCGGCACTCTGGAACCGACCCGCAGTGTCGACGACGTGAGAGCGGTAGTTCAAACATACGGCTTTCCGATCGTCATCAAGGCGGCTCACGGCGGTGGAGGCAGAGGGCTGCGAGTGGTGCAAGGGCCCGACGAGGTCGAAGATGCCTTTGAATCGGCCTGCCGCGAGGCCGACGCCTACTTCGCCAATCCCGAGGTCTACATCGAGCGCTACCTGGAGCGTCCCCGGCACATCGAGGCGCAGATCATCTGCGACGAGCACGGAAACGCCGTGTTCCTCGGCGAGCGGGATTGCTCGCTGCAGCGCCGCCACCAGAAACTCATCGAGGAGACCCCGTCGCCGGCCGTAGGGGAACGCCTCCGCAAGGCCTTGGGCAAGGCGGCGCTGTCCGTGGCCAAAGCCGCCGGATACACCAACGCCGGCACCGTCGAGTTCCTCGTCGACGGCGAAGGCAACTTCTACTTTCTCGAGATGAACACCCGCCTGCAGGTCGAGCACACGATCACTGAGGCAGTCACCGGCGTCGATCTCGTACAAGAGCAGCTGCGTATCGCCGCCGGGAAAGAGCTGGCCCTCGACGTGGTTCAGCGTCGCGGGCATGCCATCGAATTCCGCATCAACGCCGAAGACCCCGCCCAGGACTTCCTGCCCACGCCGGGAACGATCGTCACCTATCGCGAGCCGGGCGGCCACGGCGTGCGAGTCGACAGCGGCTACCGGGCCGGGTCATCGATCAGCCAGTACTACGACAACCTCATCGCCAAGCTCGTGGTCTGGGGCCGCGATCGTAAAGAGGCCATCTCACGAGCTCGCCGGGCCCTCGACGAGTTCGAGATCTCCGGCGTTCCCACGACGATCCCCTTCCACCGCATCGCCATCGATGCCCCGGCGTTCATCGCGGGAACCCACCACACCAAGACGGTGGCAGAGGATCTCGACCTCACCTCTATCAAACATCCGCCGTCGGCGCGGCTTCCCGGAGATGAGGAGCAGGCCGAGCGCACCATGACCGTGGAGGTGGGAGGGCGCCGCTACACGGTCCGGCTCTGGGCGCCGGAGGTCCCGGCACCGTCCCAGGCGGGCCGCAGGCCCCCACCGCGGCGTCGTCCACCCAAACTGTCACAGACCCTGGGCGCCTCCGGCGCTGAAGGAGTCGTTGTGGCTCCCATGCAGGGAACCATCGTCAAAGTCCACCATCGCGCCGGAGAATCCGTCGAGAAAGATGCCCCGCTCTTCATCCTCGAAGCCATGAAGATGGAAAACGAGGTGCGTTCGCCAGCGGCGGGCGAGATCGTAGATCTACGCGTGCAGGCCGGTGACCGGGTGTCCGCCGGCCAGGTGCTCGCCATCGTCCGTTAGCCACCGTCCGGCACAACGAAGATCTTCCCCTCACTTCGGCGTGCCTTGTCGCTCATCTCCGAATAGCCTGTACGCCCAAGCAGACCGGGAGTGGGCCCAATGGATCCCCTGATCGTGGCTCGGTGGCAGTTTGGGATCACCACCGTGTACCACTTCCTCTTTGTGCCTCTCACCATCGGCCTCGCCCTCTTTGTCGCCGTTCTCGAGACCTGTTGGGTGCGCACCGGGGACCGCAAGTACCTGCGTGCCACCAAGTTCTGGGGCAAGCTCTTCTTGATCAACTTCGCCATCGGCGTCGTCACCGGAATCGTGCAGGAGTTCCAGTTCGGCATGAACTGGTCCGCGTACTCCCGCTACGTCGGCGACATCTTCGGCGCGCCGCTGGCGCTCGAGGGCCTGCTCGCCTTTTTCCTCGAGTCCACGTTCTTGGGCCTGTGGATCTTCGGCTGGAAGCGCCTCTCGGCTCGGCAACACCTGTTTGCCGCCTGGATGGTCTCGATAGGCACGATGATCTCGGCCTTCTGGATCCTGGTGGCAAACGCCTGGATGCACAATCCGGTCGGCTACACGATCAACGCAGAGACGGGCCGTGCCGAGCTGGCCTCGTTCCTCGATGTCGTTTCCAACCCCGTCGCCTGGGCCCACTTCTTCCACACCATCCTGGCTGCGGTGCTCACCGCGGCCATCCTCATGCTTGCGATCAGCTCGTGGCACCTGCTGCGCCGTAATCAGGAATCGGTCTTCCGGGCCTCGGCGGGACTGGCGTCCGTCGTCGCTCTGGCGACCGCGGTCGGGGTTGCCGTCAGCGGCCACTTCCAGGGCCAGATCACCGCCGAAAAGCAGCCGATGAAGCTGGCCGCAACCGAAGCCCTCTGGGAGACGGAGCAACCCGCCGCCTTCTCCGTGGTCGCCTTCATCGACGAAGGCGGGGGACAGAACAGCTTTGACATCAAGGTGCCCCGCCTGCTCAGCTTCTTGGCCACAAACTCGCTCGACGCCGAGGTCAGAGGCATCAACGACATCCAGGCCGAGTACCAGAAGCAATACGCCGATCGTTACGGCGCAGATGCCGACTACATCCCACCCGTGACCGTGATCTACTGGTCGTTCCGGCTCATGGTTGTTGCCGGCACGGCCCTTGTGGCTATCGGAGCCCTGGGCACCTATTTCCTGTGGAGGCGACGACTCGGCGAAGTCCGCTGGTTCCACAGAATCGCCTTATGGTCGCTGGGCCTGCCCTTAGCGGCCAACCTCCTCGGCTGGATCGTCACCGAGATCGGACGCCAGCCCTGGGCGGTGCAGGGCCTGCTGCGGGTCGAGGAATCGGTATCGCCGTCCGTCGGCGGTGCCACCGTGCTCTTCACCCTTCTTGGGTTCACCGTGCTCTACGGGGTGCTTGCCGTGGTGGACATCTACCTCATGTCGAGATACGCCAAGGCCGGAGCCACCGACGAATCCACGCCCGACGAGGTCGGCGCCGCTCTGGCCTACTAGGAGGAGGAGGGCAAAATCAGCTGCGACCTCAACACCCTGTGGTTCCTGATCATTGCCGTCCTCTGGATCGGGTATTTCTTCCTGGAAGGATTCGACTTTGGGGTGGGGATCCTGCTACCTCTGATCGGCAAGGACGACCTCGACCGGCGGGTGCTCGTCAGCACCATCGGGCCACTCTGGGACGGCAACGAGGTATGGCTCATCCTGGCCGGCGGCGCCACCTTTGCCGCCTTCCCCGAGTGGTACGCCACCCTGTTCAGCGGCTTCTACCTGCCCCTGTTCCTTATCCTCGTCGCCCTCATCCTGCGCGGTGTCGCCCTTGAGTTCCGGGCCAAGGACAAGCGGCTCGGCTGGCGCGCCTGGTGGGACCGGGCCATCTTTTTCGGCAGCACCCTGCCCGCCTTCCTCTGGGGCGTTGCCTTTGCCAATATCGTGCGCGGCGTACCCATCGGCGACGGCGCCGAGTATGCAGGCAACCTACTGGATCTGCTCAATCCCTACGCGCTGCTCGGCGGAATCATGACTCTGGTGCTGTTCACCCTGCACGGAGCGGTGTTCGTCGCACTGAAGACCAAAGGCAAGATCACCGAGCGGGCCCAGCGCTACGCCACCGGCCTGGCCGCGCCGGCGGCAATACTGATCGCCGCCTTCCTCGCCTGGACGTGGGCCGACAGGTTCAATGTTGTCAGGGGCAGCACGGAGGCTCTATTGGAGCCGGCACGGGCCGATCTTCTGCCCTCCGGCGCGGTTCTGGGCTTTGCCGTCGCCGCCGTCGCCGCCGCCGGGCTCTGTGTTGTGCTGGCCCGACGACGCCGCTGGGGCTGGACCTTTGTGACCACCGGGTTTGCCATCGTCCTCGCCGTGGTCACGATCTTTGTCACCCTCTACCCCAGGGTGATGCCGTCGAGCCTCGACCCCGCCTACTCCCTCGACATCTACAACGCCTCCTCGACCACAACCACCCTCCGGCTCATGTCGTGGCTGGTGCTGGCCTTCTTCCCGATAGTTCTCGGGTATCAAGCCTGGTCCTACTGGGTGTTCAGGAGGCGGATCAGCAGGGAGAGCCTCTCCGCCCCCGACGCGGCGTGAAGCCGCCCGCCGGCCCCCGGCGTCCGATCGACCGCCGCCTGCTGCAATTCGGCCCTTCCCCGAGCAGCTTGGCCGCGGCGGTGGCGCTCGGGTTGGGAGCCACCGCTCTCACCATCGCCCAGGCATTCCTACTGGCCCACATCATCGCCGCCTCGTTCCACGGCAGCGGCCTCGCTGATCTGACTCCCGATCTCGATCTCTTGCTGGCGGTGGCCGCGGGTCGCGCCCTTGTCGCCTGGAGCACGGAGGTCGTGGCCCACCGCAGTGGCGCCGGTGTCCAGTCGGCCCTGAGACGGGCCTCGCTGCGCCGAGCCCTCACCAGCCCGCAGAGCGCCGGAGCCGTGGCAGCCGGGGCCGGACGAGGGATTGAGGCGCTGCAGACCTACTTCGGGCGCTTCGTCCCGGCCCTCATCCTTGCCGCCGTTGCCCCGGCCGCCGTGGTCGGCTGCATGTTCCCCCAAGACCCATGGGCCGGTTTCATCGTGCTGGTCACCCTTCCCCTCATCCCCGTCTTCGCCGCACTCATCGGCGCAGCCACCCGAACCCGGGTCGCCCGCCGCTGGCAGGCGTTCACCGAGTTGAGCGCCGGCTTTGTGGACGCCGTACGCGCCCTCCCCACTCTCAAGATCTTCGGCCGCAGCCGCGAGCAGATGGCCCTCTTTGCCGGGCTCGCCGAACGGCACCGACACGAGACTATGGGCACGCTCCGCATCGCCTTCGTCTCGGCCTTGGCCCTCGAATTGGCGGCCACTATGTCGGTGGCCGTTGTCGCCGTAGCCGTCGGCCTGCGGGTGCTCGGCGGCGGGCTTGGCCTTGAGGCCGCGCTCGCCGTACTCATCCTCGCTCCGGAGGCCTATCTGCCTCTGCGCCGGGTTGCCGCCGAATTCCATGCCGCCGCCGAAGGGGTCGCCGCGGCATCCCATCTCCTCGATGCAATCGAAGCAGAAACACCGCCGATCCGGCCAGTGGGAACGGCCGCGCCATTCGAGCCCGTCCCCATCGTATTTGAGGATGTCTCCGTCTCCTTCACCGGCCGCAACCCGACACTCGACGGCGCTTCCCTGCGGATCAATACCGGGGAGTACCTGGCGGTGGCCGGGCCCACCGGGTCGGGCAAAAGCACGATGCTCGCCCTGATCCTCGGGCTTGTCGCCCGGGACCGTGGGGACCTTAGAATCGGTGGCGTCACCATCGACGACATCAACCCGGCCGCGCTCCGCCGTTTGATGGCCTGGGTTCCCCAAGAACCGCACCTATTCTCCGGCAGCATCGCCGACAACGTGCGTTTCGGCAGGACGGAGGCAAGCGACGACGAGGTGAAAGCAGCGCTGGAGGCGGCCGCCGCCGGTTTTGTCCAGGACCTGCCCGCAGGCATCAACACCGACGTCGGCGAGCTGGGAACGCGGTTCTCGGCCGGAGAGAGGGCGCGGATCGCCCTGGCCCGCGCCTTTGTGCGCCGTGCGCCTCTCCTCTTGCTGGACGAGGTGACCGCACACCTCGATCCGATCACCGAAATCGCCGTGCTCGATGCTCTCGACGTCCGACGCGCCAGCTGCACCATCGTCGCGGTGGCGCATCGCCCTGCGGTCGCAGCCCGGGCCGATCGGGTGCTCCGCCTGGTAGATGGCAGGGCGGTGGCACCGTGAAGGGCTTCCTCTCGCTCCTGCGCGGAGTGTGGGGCCGACTAGCCGCCGCCGCTGTTGCCGGCACGGGCACGGTCGCCGCCGGCATCGGCCTGCTCGCCACCGGCGCCTACCTGGTGGTCCGAGCCGATCTGCACCCACCAATCCTCGAGCTGACCGTGGCCATCGTCGGAGTCCGCTTCTTCGGCATCTCCCGGGCCGCCCTCCGGTACTTGGAGCGTCTCTCCTCCCACAATGCCGCCCTTCATCTTGTCGCCCGCCTTCGGACTCGGGCCTTCGGCGCCATCGAACGTCTTTCGCCGGTCGGGCTCGGCGGCGAGAGAGCCGGCGATCTACTCAGCCGGGTCACCGACGACCTCGAGGAACTCCAGTCCGCGCTAATTCGTGCCGTGCTTCCGCTGCCGGTGACGGCCCTAACCCTCGTCGGCGCCGCCGCAGCCGCTGCCTTTATGCTCCCTGCCGCCGGGGCCACCTTCCTTGCCGCCGCTGCCGTGACCGCTGCTACGGCAGGGCTCGTCACTGTGGCGGCGGCCGGTACTCACGGACGAGGCCTGGCCCCGCTTCGGGCTGCTCTCGCCGTTGCCGTAGTGGATATCGCCGAAGGGGCCCGGGAAGCAATCGCCTTCGGGCAGGCGGAATCACTGCTCGCCCGGGCCGACGAGGCCGATTCCCATCTCACCCGGCTCTTCCGACGGGCGGCTTGGGTGACCGGGCTCGGGTCGGCTCTCGTCAGCCTCGGAACCGGCATCACCGTGTGGCTCGTGCTGCGTATCGGGATCGATGCGGCGTGGCGCGGCGCCATGAACCCCGTGTTGCTGGGAGCCCTCACCCTCCTCGTGCTGGCCGCCTTCGAGCCGGTCGCTCTCCTCCCCTCCGGTCTCGCCGGGCTCGAATCGGGCATCGACGCCGCCCGCCGATTCCATGACCTCGAGAGGGCGCCGCCGCCGATTGCCGAGCCGTCCGAGCCGCTTCCCCCACCCGATGACTCGAGTGTGCATCTCGAGAGGATCCGGCTCCGCCACTTCGTGTCGGGGCCCTGGGCGCTCTACGACGTAGATCTTGACCTCACGCCCGGGAGCAAGGTGGCCCTCGTGGGCGAAAGCGGCGCCGGCAAGTCGACGGTGGCCCGAGCCCTTCTTCGCCTGCAGGAGATCGACGACGGCACCTACCGGATCGGCGGTGTGGACGCCCGGCGCCTGCGGGCCGAAGACGTGCGCCGAATCGTCGGACTGGCCGGCGAGGAGGCCCATCTTCTGCCGGGCACTCTGGGATCCAATCTTCTACTGGGCCGTCCCGACGCCGGCGCCGCCGAGATCGAGGCTGCCCTCGCCGCCACCCGGCTCACCTCATGGGTGAAATCTCTACCCGCGCGCCTGGACACACCGGTGGCCGCCGCCCAGGTCTCCGGCGGCGAGCGGCGCCGTATCTCGCTGGCTCGGGCTCTGCTGGCTCCGTTCTCCGTACTCGTGCTGGATGAGCCCACCGCCGGCCTCGATACCGCCACGGCCGCAGCCGTGCTGCAGAACATTCTCGATGCCGATGGCACCCGTGCCCTGCTTCTGATCACGCACAGCCCCGTGGGCCTGGAGAGAATGGACGAAATCCTGGTGCTGGACAACGGCCGTGTGGTCGAGCGCGGCACCCACGCCGCCCTCCTCGATCGTGCCGGGCGGTATGCCGCCTTCCACCGGGCTCGGAGCAACGTCTAGCAACGGGGCGCCCGACCTGGCGGCGGCGGTCGCCGCCGCTCCGCCGGTAGACATAGGCTCGCCGAGGCCGATAGTTTGGGGTAAGCGCCACGTTCCGATACCGAGCCGGTCACACGACCGGCTTATGTCGGCGGCACCGGCCAGGAAAGAGGCAAGGATGACACCGCGGAAGCTGATCATCATCGGCGCCGCCGGGCGTGATTTTCACAACTTCAATACCCGCTACCGGGACGACATCGGCTACGAGGTCGTCGCCTTCACCGCGACGCAGATTCCAGACATCGACCGAAGGCGCTATCCGCCGGAACTCGCCGGTGAGCGCTATCCGGACGGAATCCCCATCCTCGATCAGCTAGACCTGCCCGGCCTCATCAAGGAACTCGAGGTCGACGAATGTGTGTTCTCCTACAGCGACGTGTCCTACGACCACGTCATGGGTGTGGCTGCCATCGTCCAGGCGGCCGGCGCCTCCTTTACCCTCCCGGGCCCCGCCGACACGCAGCTGAAGAGCAGCAAGCCGGTCATCGCCGTGTGTGCCGTGCGCACCGGAAGCGGCAAGAGCCAGACATCGCGCCGGGTCATCGAGATCCTGATGGAACACGACCTCGCCGTGGTCGCCATCCGTCATCCCATGCCCTACGGCGACCTGGCCGCGCAGCGGATGCAGCGTTTCGCCGCACTTGCCGATCTCGAGCGGCACAACTGCACCATCGAGGAGATGGAGGAGTACGAGCCCCACATCGTGCGTGGCAACGTCGTCTACGCCGGCGTCGACTACGAGATGATCCTGCGTGCCGCCGAGGCAGACCCCGCCGGATGCGACGTGATCATCTGGGACGGCGGCAACAATGACTTCTCGTTTATCGCGCCCGATCTCCAGATCACCGTCGCCGACCCCCACCGAGCCGGTCACGGGCTGCGCTACTACCCCGGTGAGGTGAACCTGCGAACCGCCGACGTGGTGGTGATCAACAAGATCGACAGCGCCCCTCCCCACGGCGTGGCGGAGGTGCGCGCCGGCGTGGCTCAGGTCAATCCGACGGCGAAGATCGTCGAAGCTGCTTCCGCGGTGCATATCGACGATCCCGGCATGGTGACCGGCAAACGTGTCCTGGTCATCGAAGACGGGCCCACCCTGACCCACGGGGAGATGGAGATCGGTGCCGGAGTGGTGGCGGCGAGACGGTTCGGAGCCGCTGTCATCGTCGACCCCAGGCCATTTGCGGTGGGAACCATCGCCGACACCTTCGCCGCCTATCCCAACGTCGGCGCGGTGCTGCCGGCGATGGGATACAGCGACAAGCAGCTGAGCGACCTGCAGAAGACCATCGCCGCCACCGATGCCGACGTGATTGTGGTGGGAACGCCCATAGACCTGGCCCGCGTGGTGCAGTTCGACAAGCCGCACACCAGAGTGCACTACGACCTGGAGGAGATCGGCAGTCCCAGCCTCACCGGCATCATCGAAGAGCTGATCGACCGGCTGAATCTGTCGCGCCGGGCCCGCGGCTAATCGGCGGCCTCGGCGACGCTTTCCGCCAGCGACGGGTGCACCATGAGGGTGCTCACCAGAACCTCGGTGCGCAGGCCACCCTGGACCGCCAGCGCCAGAATCCCGATCAGCTCGCTGGCAAGGTGGCCCACGATGGTGCCGCCGAGCACCACCCGTGTGGCCGGATCACTGATCACCTTCACAAACCCGCGCGGATTCGCCTGAATCAGCGACCGGGGATTGGCGGCGAACGGAACCTTGGTGATCCGGACCTTGCGCCCCTCTGTCGCGGCATCGATCTCTTCGAGGCCGACGGAAGCGATTTCGGGCTCGGTGAAGATGGCCTGAGCTGCCCGGCGCAGGTCGACCGGCTCGACGGCAAGCCCGACCGCATGACGCCCCACCACCCGGCCCTGTGCCGCCGCCACCGACGAGAGGGGAAGCTGGCCGGTTATGTCGCCGGCGGCGTAGATGGTGGGCACGCTGGTGCGCTGGAATTCGTCGACGACCACAAAGGTGCCGTCGGTCTGCACCCCGGCGGCGTCGAGGCCCAATCCGGCCGTGTTCGGCACCAGCCCGACGGCCAGAAGCACATGCGAACCCCGCACTACCCGCCCATCCTCGGTGTGGACCACGGCGCCGTCCCCGTCGGCATGGGCCGCATCGGCACGGGCGCCCTTGAAAAGCACAACGCCACGCCTCAGGAAGTCTTCCTCCAGCACCGCAGTCACCTCCGGGTCGCGGTGGGGGAGCACCTGCTGTCGGCTCACCAACAGGGTGACCCGGGACCCCAGGCTCGAGAAGATGTGAGTCAGCTCGACTCCACTGACCCCCGACCCGATCACCACGAGGTGGTCCGGAAGCTCGGGCAGCCGATAGGCATGCCTGGTGGTCAGCACCCTCTCACCGTCGACCTGCGCCCACTCGGGAACTCGTGGCACCGAGCCGGTGGCGAGAAGGGCCACGTCGAAGGGCAACGCGACGGTGCCCTCCCTCGTTTCCGCAGCTGCGGTACCCGCATCGGTGAGACGGCCCCGGCCAAGCACGATGTTTACGCCCCGCGACTCCAACAGCCCGGTGAGACCGGAGACCAAACGAGTGCTGATGGCTTCGCGGCGCTCGGCGAGCCGTGCCATATCGATCCTCAGGTCACCCAGATCGGCGAGGCCCAAATGCCCGCTGGCGCGTACGTTGGCCAGGCGCATCGAGCTGGCCACCAAAGCCTTTGAAGGGATGCAGTCGAGAAGATGGGCGGCACCGCCGACCACGTCGTTTTCGATCAAGGTGACCTGGGCGCCCCCGGCGGCAGCGATGGTGGCGGCAGTGTTGCCGGCCGGCCCGCTGCCGATGACGACAAAGTGACGCTGCTGGCTCATGTCCGGGGACGGTAGCGCCCAAACACGCCGACCAGGGCTGCAGACACCTCGCCGACGGTGGCTCCGCGCTCCAGCGCCACCTTCATCGGGTAGAGGAGGTTGCCGCTCCCCGCCGCCACTCCCACCTTGCCCACCTCGCCGGCGGCGAGGGGGTCGTCGGGGTCGAGACCCAGCTGGGGGGGAAGGTCAAACGCCACCGAAAGTCCGGTCTGACCGGCATCTAGCAGTGCGCGAAAACGCTCATTGGTAGCCTCGGCGCTGCCGAAACCCGCGTACTGGCGTATGGTCCACAGCCGGCCCCGGTACATGGTCGGATATGGGCCCCGGGTGAACGAGTACTCGCCGGGATCACCGAGAGCTTCTTCGGGGCGCCAGGTGATGGGGCGATCGGGACCGTACGTGACGTCGATCTCGAAACCGCTGGAAGTGCGGCGGGGAGCATCGGAATCTTGGGGCATCAGTACACTGTCGAAAGCCGCATGCTACCCGGGGAACCGGCCGGCCTCCCCGGACGTCGAACCAGGTAGCGGTCTATGGATGTGTCCATTCACAGGGCCGAGAGGCACGAGCGCCGGGGCCGGCGCTTCATTTCGTTCGCCATTCTCGCCGCCCTGGTCATCATCTCCTCTTCGTGGTTCGGCCTTTTTGCCTATCTGGGCGCCAACGCGGCCTACGGCACTATTCAAGATCTGGAGGCCTATTGGATCCCCGACACGGACTCCATGGCGCTGGCCCTGCCCGACCTTTCCCGCCTCTCGGAGGTCTACACCGCCGATGGGGTGCTGCTGGGCGAGTTGACCGAACGCAACAGCCAGCCGGTGCTGTTGGACGAGATCCCCGAGCTGGTGATCGATGCCGTGCTCGCCGCCGAAGACGCCGAGTACTGGGAACACCCGGGCTACGACTTCTGGGCCATCGTGCGGGCGCTTCTGGCCAACTTTCGCGGCGGCGCCACGACCCAGGGCGGTTCCACGATCACCCAGCAGGTGGTGAAACAGAACTTTGTCGGTAGCGAGCCGACGCTGCAGCGCAAGGCCAGCGAGGCGGTCATCGCCATCGCTTTGGAGAACCGTTACTCCAAAGAGCAGATCCTGGAGTACTACCTGAACTCGGTCTACTTCGGCGCCAACGCCTACGGCGTCAAGGCGGCCGCCCAGGAGTACTTCGGCAAGGAACTCGATGAGCTGACCATCGCCGAGGCGGCCGCTCTGGCCGTGCCCATCCGCAACCCCACCCTGTACAGCCTCCGCAGCGACAGCGACATCCCCCTGCGCGCCCGCAACCGGGTCATCGACGAGATGGTTGACGAAGGCTTCATCACCGCCGAGGAAGGAGACGCCGCCAAACGTGAGCCCTTGGAGACCATCGCCCACCGGGAGTTCGAGCAGCTGGCCCCGCTGGTGCTTATCGCGGCCAAGGACGAGGTTCTCAACGATCCCACCTACGGCTTGGGCGACTCGTACCTGGAGCGCAAACGATCCTTGTTCGGGTGCCCCGCCGAAGACACCGAGTGTGCAGGAGGCGGCGGCCTCAGGATCTACACCACGGTCGACTACTCGCTGCAGGTGCAAGCCCAGGAGCTGCTGCAGTCGTGGTTCCCGCCCGGGGAAAGCGGTCCCACCGGCTCCATCGCCATGGTCGACAACAACACCGGAGGCACCATCGTCATGGCTTCGGGCCTCGAGTTCGGAGAGGACATCGAGGCCGGCCAGCGCACCTACGACATTGCCACCAAAGGCCGGCGCAACCCGGGTTCGGCCTTCAAACCATTCGGCCTCATCGCCGCCCTGGAGCAGGGAACCACACTGAACTCATGGTGGTGGGACGAATCACCCCAGGAACTCGAGATCCCCGGCTCGCCGGATTGGATTTGCCGGGGCGGCCTTGCCAACGGCGGCATCCGCACCCTCGAGCGGGCGCTCATCGCCTCCACCAACACGGTGTTCTGCCAGCTCTCGTTGAAGGTGGGACCGGAGAACATTGTCGATGTCGCCCATCGTATGGGTATCCAATCACCCCTCGGCGCAGTCCCGGCCATCGTTCTCGGGGCGCAGGCGGTCACCCCGCTAGAGATGGCTGCGGCGTTCTCGACCATCGCCAATTACGGTGAAAGGGTCGACAACTACTTGATCGAGCGCATCGAGGACGCCGACGGCAACGTCATATATCAGCACGAGACGGTGCGCACCCAGGTGCTCGATCCCACTCTCAGCGCTGCCGTCGTCAACACCATGGAAAAGGTGGTGACGAGTGGCACCGGGACCTCGGCCTGGATCGATCGGCCACAGGCGGGCAAGACAGGTACCCACGAGAACCACACCGATGTGTGGTTCATCGGCTTCATTCCCCAGTACACAGCCTCGGTGTGGGTGGGTTTCCCGGACAGCCAGGTCGAGATGCGCAACCTCGTGATCAACGGTGTCTATCACGACGTGGCCTGGGGCGGCAGCGTGGCCGCGCCCATATGGCGCGATTTTATGAACATCGTTACCGAGAATCTGCCGGTTCTCGACTTCCCACCCGATCCGGATGGTATCTCGCTCTACTACCAGACCCCTTCGGAGGAGGTCCCCGACGTCATCGGTATGGATCTCGATGAGGCCAAAGAAGAGATCTACAAAGCCGGGTTCCTCTTCGACATCGAGTATGTGAACTCCGATGAGCCTCGAGACCAGGTAGTGGGACAGGACCCCGAGTCACCGCGGAGGCTGAGACAGGGCACTGCGATGACCATCGAGGTTTCCAATGGAATGTCCCCCACCACCATGATGCCGGATCTTGTCGGAATGACCAGTGAGGCCGCCGTCGCCGAACTTCAAGATCTCCGCAACGACACCGGAATCGAATTCTCCTGGGAGCTCGAATCGCAGACGATCGACGACCCTGCCGCCGACAACCAAGTGGTGTCCACCACACCGCCGGCAGGGGGTGAGATCACCGAGGACACGGTGATCATCGTCCGGTACACCGTCTACGAAGAGCCTCCCTAGTTCTTCTGGGAACGTGCTACTTGACACCACCGGATTGACAACAGAATCAGGACGAACGCAGGCGGTAGAGCACTTTCTACGCGCGAATACGCAAATTGATTGGCGAATCGCGCGAGTGTGATTTAACCTTGCAACGCTAAGAAGGGAATGGTATGGCTCCCCGGTTGCGTGCCCGGTTATGCCCCCGTCTACTCAAGTCTTAGAAAGACGCGCGCCGAAGAACTAAAAAAGGTTTCGGGCGGTGCAGCCCTGGCGCTTGACTGGGAGTTGAGTAGTGACCAGGACCGCACCACCCGAGTGCCCCCGCCGGGATTCGAACCCGGAAGCGCCGAAGCGCAGCGGACCCCTAGTCCGCCGCCTATACCAATTCGGCTACGGGGGCAGGAGATGCCTGACGACCACCTGCCAAGCAGGCCCATTGGGTTCAAGGGTCATCAGGCTGGCCAAGGCGGTGGCATTGCTGCCTCCTTTGCTTGTCGTTGGAAGGCCCCGAACGTGAAGGCGGCGGGGCCTTCCACTAAATGATTCTCCTCAAAGGGGAACACAAGTGTAGTTACACGCGTGTCGTCCAGTCCAGGCCAAAGGTAGCCGACTTATCCACAGCGCACAACACGTTGAAGGTGCCATGAACCGAGAGAACGACGAACCGATAGCGCTCCCCGACGATTTCGAGGAAACGCTGGCCGATCTCCTGGCCACGGAGCCACCGGAGGACGGCTGGCCCGACGACGAACCTGACGAGGACGAAGAATCTGAGGATTCCTCCTGAGGGGGGTATTTGGCGTCAAGTCGTGATACGCTTATACCGATCCTCTACGGAGGAGAAACCGAGTAGTGCTGGCGGGCCGCGCCTAATAGCGAAGGGCCGCAAGGCCTGGGAAACCGAGTCCGCCGTGTCCGTCTGTAATGGGCGGGCATACAGTGGCTAGCTCTCGGAGTATTGAAACGGGGCGATCCAAGGATCGCCCCGTTTCACATGCGGAGGGGGTGGGATTTGAACCCACGGAACCCCTAATAGGACTCAACGGCTTATGAGGCCGCCGCCTTCGTCCGCTCGGCCACCCCTCCCACCTAGAACCTACTAGTCAGGTAGGTTCGGAGTAGCGGAGCCGTTTCCCCTCGCCGGCCTTGATCGTCGCCAGCGTCCTGGCGCCGTCTGTCATTCTGCGGGTGTTGTACCGCCAATCGAACTCGGCCAGGTAGCGGTGCAAATGCCGATGCGAGATGGAGTGGTGGGTGCCATTGATCGACCGTTTCAACTGTCCGAAGAATCCTTCGACTGTGTTGGTGTGAATCTTGCCCCTGACGTATTCGCCGGACTTGTGATGCACCGTATGGTGAGCCTGGAAGCGCCTGCCCGGCTATGTGTAGCCGGTCCATTCGTCGGTGATGAGTACCGCGTCCGGGTCCACGTTCTCGCGGAGTACCAGGGCGAGGGTCATGCTGCCCACGTCCCCGACGACATGGGAGCGGGCGTCGCCGTCACGCTCCACCAGGGAGACGACCGGGACTTTGTTGTCGCGCCAGTTGTAGCCGCCCTGCTTGCCACCGATCCAGGTCTCGTCAGCCTCGATGGTGCCGATGAGCTTGGAGCGCAGAGGCTCCCTTGCCATCGCGTACCGGACACGATGCGCCATGAACCATGCCGATTTGAGGGTGATGCCAAGCTGGCGGTGAAGTTCATGCGCGGAGACACCGTTTTTTCCGGCGCACATCATGTGAACACCGAGCAGCCACTTGGAGAGCGGTATGTGGGTGCGCTCGAAGATGGTTCCGACCAGGCAGGTGAAGTCTTTGCGGCATTTGCGGCAGCGCCACACCCGGCGCGGTGACGGTTTCCCCTGACGTGTCGATTTCGCTCCGAGCCGGTACGCCTTGCGATGCTTGCAGTGCGGGCATGTCGGCCCTTCCGGCCAGCGGATACGCTCGACAAGTTCCCACGCCGAGTGCTCATCGGAGAAGTGTTTCGCGATGGTGGCCAGGTTCAGTTCTTCCATACCTGCAACATATCAGGGGGGTATGACAGAAACGGTGGTGTCAAATACAGAACACCCGCCCGAAGGCGGGTGTCTGGTCTGGTGGACGAGACCACCAGCTACTTGTGTGCAACCATTATCGGTCTAGACCGATACGAAGTCAAGGTTGATATTCCCATTCAGGGGGGCAATGCACATACCCAGTCCGCGTTGGGGCCGGGTTTGGGAGTCCGCAGGCGAGAACGGTGGCAACGGGCAGCTGCGCGGTTGTCAGCTGTGCTTTGACAAAGGCTCCGGCGGGCGCATCGGATGGGTGAAATATCTTCAGGTCTAGCCCCAGGTCGCGAACCATCCGGAACGGCGGAACAAGGTCCGAGTCGTTCGTGATCGCCAGGGCTGTGTCGAATCGACGGGCGAACGCGTCACCAAGCAGCTGTGAAGCGAGAGCAACATCCGAGCCCTTCTCCTTTGGATTCAGCACACGTGGGAACCGTCGTTCCCAGAGAAGGGGCCGGAACAGGAATCGCCGCACACGCTCCACCTTCACCTTGCCATAGGAGACAGTCACCCGTTGCATGTTCTCAACGACACGCAGGTAAGTTGCCTGCCGCCGTTGCGGGCCGTCGTCTCCGCGAAGCGCCTTGACGCGAGACGTGAAGTAATGAATACGATCTACCCTTTTCTCGGCGAGGGTGTCCACCAGAGCCTCGAAGTCCAGCCACTTCCCGCGTTCGTCCATTCGTCGAACAAGATCGTGATAGAGATTCAGTCCATCGATGTAAACGAACACGCGTGCCATGAGAGGAAACTACTACCGGTCTCGCGGGTGGTGTCAAGTCACACGTTCCCGTTCTTCTTTCGCGCCCCCATACGCTTCTATTGCATCTAGTTGCTGATAACTGTATGTAAATGCTGTGGAATC
>CAZTJO010000015.1:0-47781 GCA_964614095.1 uncultured Acidimicrobiia bacterium | reverse complement strand
CCGACCCCAGGCTGCGATGCAGAGTGATCCGGCGCGCCGTGAAGCCGCACGATTCGAAGAAGCTCTTCGCCGCCCGATGGCCGGGAGGCACTCGGCCGTCCAGGCGCAGGTGGCCGGAGGAGGCGGCTGCCTCGAAGAAGAGGGACATCATGGCCCCTCCGACACCGGCTCGCGGCCACATATCGGTGAGCCTTGCCATCTCTCTTTCCAGCGACCGGTACAGATCAACGATGACGCCGATGTCGCCCGCTGTGGCTCGCCTGGCGCCGACCTCCATGGAACGGCAGCGTAGCCAGACGCCCTGCTCAGACGCAGTCGCGGCAGAGGGACTTCCGCTTGTCGGCCAGTTGAGTGGTTCGTTTCACCAGGAAACACGCGGCACAGACGAACTCGTCCGAACCCACCGACTCGGCTCCCGTTTCAAGGGCCATTGCCTCGCGGCGGATCTGCCGCAGCTCCTCGGCTTCATCCACGGGAAGGGCCTCGGCCGCTTCGTCCTCAGTGAGCATCTCGAGCTCTTCGGCTTCGAGTTCGTCGAGCGCCTCTTCCTCCTCCTCGGCAGGCGAATCGCCTTCGTCGGACTCTTCGTCCTCGTCCTCCTCGCCGGAAAAATCGTCGGCATCATCGAGGTCTTCTTCCATCTCCTCGATGTCCTCCTCGAGCCAGTCGTCGCTGGGCTCTTCGATGCCGAACTCGTCCTCGTCCGGTGAGGTGTCGGAAGTCGCCAATCCAACTCCTAGGGATCAGGGCGGCCGGAGTATAGGTCCCCTATCGGGAATCCGGCGTCAGATTTTGAGTCGAAGTGCGCCCGGCTCGATGCTCACGGTCACCGGTGTCTCACCAAGGTAGTCGCCGTCGACCTCGATGGGCCAGGCCCGATCGGTCTTGATGGTGACTGAGGTGGATCGGTAGCGCCTGACCGCCCGGTGCGACAGATGTGAGCCTCTCTTCACTCTGGGAAAGAGCGACAGCGCCGCCCATTTCCAACACGAGAAGGCCTGCACATCAAAAATGCCGTCGCCGAGCGCCGCTTTGGGAGCGATGTTCATGCCGAATCCAAAGTACTGGCCATTGGCCACGGCAACAGCCAGTGCCTTGCCCTGAAATGACTCTCGGTCGGTGGTCAGGTCGAGTCTGGCGGCTCGGAACCTCGGCAGAGTCAGCCAGAAGGCCGCCTTATACCTGAACTTGCCGAGGCGGCGAGTCACCCGCTCGGCGGCGCGCACCGTGCCCGCGATCACCCCGACGTCGAGAACGTTGAGGAAACGCCGGGTTCCCCACTCCCCTTCGGCTACGCCGACATCAATGCTGTAGGTGGCATCGCCCTCCAGGTGAGCTGCCGCCTCCTCCAGCGACTGCGGCATCCCCACCGACCGGATCAGATCGCACCCGGATCCCGCCGGCAGCACTCCGATGATCGGTGGTTCACTCCAATCGTGCTGCAGCAGTGCGTCGGCCATGAGACTGACCGTGCCGTCCCCGCCGACGGCGAGGTAGCGCTCGGCACCCGCGGCGATCCCATCTGCAACAAGCTCCCGCAGGTGCTCAGGTGAATCGGAGCTGTGTATCTCAGCGGGAATACTGCGCTCCTCGAGAGCGCTGTACACTCGGCGCTCCACTCTCTCCCGGCTTCCCGCAGCCGGATTCACAATGGTCCACCAGGTCATATCGCTCCCGCGGCGGCCACGACTCCACGATCCACGGCGGTGATGGCCGCCCTCACTCCCTGCTCCAGCTCGGGGGCAACCTCCGCCATCTGGCGCATGAGGTCGATGAGCTGCCGACAGTTCCGCACAAAGTCCCCGACCCCACTCGTATTCTCCTCGAAGAGCCCCCGCAGCTCGCTTCCGTTTGCCCAACGGTAGGCGATGTCCGCAAAGCCGGCCTCTGGAGCCCTGCTTCTCTCGAGCCCTGCCTGCTCCTCGGCGGCGGCGAGCCGTTCCCAGACGTCGGTGATGGTGTAGACCACACGATCGAGACGCGGGGTCGGCAGTTGCTCTGCACTTGGCTCGGCACGAGGCTCGTAGGTGAAGATCGAGGTGAGCGCGGCGATCTCGGCCGGCGCAAGACCGGTGAACAATGCCGTCTCCAGCGACTCGGCCAAGAGCAGGTCCAGCTCGTTGTGGATAAGTCGCAGCCGGCGGCCCGCCGCGGTGAGCGTCCAGCCGTCGACGTACCCCCAGTCCTCCAGGAGCCGCAGGATGTCGTTGAGCAGAGGCACCATGCCTTCGGTGCCCGTCGTCTGCCGGCGGAGCAGGCCTTCGATACGCCGCTCCCGCCTCCGGATCGACCGCGCCGCCTCGAGATGGCTCTCCAGGTGAGCGCAGCGCGCGGCACCGCTCTCATCCCCGGCGCCGGCCAGGGCAAACCGGGGCGCGGCATCACCCGGCGACCAGGAGGCCAGCATCTCAGCCACTTGATTTCGGTAACCGGCCCGGCGCGGCTCGGGAGGCATAGGGATATCGAGATGTCCCACCACCGCCGTTGTCACCGGCAGGCGCTGCGACGAGATGCGCTCCAGGCTTCCGTCCGCGGTGATAGTGAGAAGGCGCGGGTAACGGCCGTGGCCTCGAGCCACAACTACGTGGCGCCGGCCGGCCCCGGCCTGCTCCCACTCGAGCACGTCACCGGGATCGGCCTCGGCCACAAAGCGGCCCATGGCCCGGCCCCGATTCTGGAGGACACGATCCGCGACGGCCCACACATCTCCGAGCTCACACCGGGCCGCTTCACGATCGGCAGCTAATCCCTCCTGCTCTTCGGCGATGGAGACTGCCAGCGCCTCGGTGGATTGCTGCTCGTGGAATTGGGCGAACGAGGCGTTCAGCAGCGTCTCGGCATGCTCACGGCCATAGGAGGCCACCAGATTCGCCACCATGTTGTAGCTGGGCACAAAAGCAGATCGCAGGGGGTGTGATCCCGCGGCGGCGATGGCGGTCACTCGTTCGAACGGAAGATAGGGCGAATGAAGCACCACTGCGGTGCCGAGGGTGTCGATGCCTCGCCGCCCGGCACGCCCGGTGAGCTGGGTGTAGTCGCCGGCGCTCATCAACTCATGCCCCTCACCGGTGAACTTCGACAGGCTCTCCAGCACAACGGTGCGCGCCGGCATGTTGATACCCAGGGAGAGGGTTTCGGTGGCGAACACCAGCTTGACCAGGCCGGCGGCAAACAAATACTCGGCGGTCTCTTTGAAGGCGGGAACGAGTCCGGCGTGGTGGGTGGCAATGCCGGCTTCGAGCCCGGCCACCCAGACCCCATAGCCGAGCACGGCGAGATCGGCGCTGGACAAGTGCGCCGTGTGCTCTTGCGCAATCCGACCGATCTGCTCGGCTTCCTCGGCGGTGGTCAGCCGCAGACCCCCATCGACGGCCCGCCCCGCGGCCGCATCACATCCTGCCCTAGAAAAGATGAAGTAGATGGCAGGGAGCAGTCCCCGGCGTTGAAGGAATCCGCAGGACTCGACTCGTCGCGGGGCGCCATAGCGCCGGCCCCCGCCTCTACGAAGCATGCCCACAATACGGTCGTTGGGACGCCCGCCGGCAAAGGCAGGCAGCATACGCAGTGCCCCCCGTTCCCACCGATCCCTGAGCAGGTACTCGGAGTCGAGCGCCACCGCCCGCGTCTTCTCGACGACCAGGCTGGTCGGGCCTCGCCTGCTTTCGACCCAGGAAGCGAACTCCTCGGCGTTGGCCACCGTGGCCGACAGGCAGACCAGGGGGATGTCCCGGTCCAGGTGGATGATTATCTCCTCCCATACCGGCCCCCGGGCACGATCGGCCAAGTAGTGCACCTCGTCCAGAACCACCACGCCGACGTTGTCGAGGTCGGGGCTGTGTTCGTACATCATGTTTCGCAGGACCTCGGTGGTCATCACGACAATCGGCGCGCCCCCCCGGATCGAGTTGTCTCCGGTCAGCAAGCCCACACCGGAGTCGCCGTGCTGACGCCGCAGATCGCCGTATTTCTGATTGGACAGCGCCTTGAGAGGGGTGGTGTAGAGCGCTCGCCGGCCGCGGCCCCGCGCTCTCGCCATCGCCGCTTCGGCGACCACGGTCTTTCCCGATCCGGTGGGGGCAGTGACCACAACCGTCTCCCCCCGGTCGATGGCCTCGGCCGCATCGACCTGAAATCGGTCGGGGCGAAAGGGCAGAAGAGCCAGGTACTCGCGGGCCGTCACCGTCGCAGCACCAGCCTCACCAGCCAGATGGTGATCTCGTAGAAGAGGTACAGCGGGACCGAGAGCAGGAGAAGAGTCAGTGGATCGCCGCTGGGGGTAACCACCGCCCCGACGGTCACGATGATGAGCACCGCCCAGCGCCGGCCGCGCGCCAGAGTCCGCCACCCCACCAGCCCCATGGCGGCTGCCGCAAAGAGGAACACGGGAAACTCGAAGGCGAGGCCGAACACAAGCAGGAATCGCAGGGCGAAGGTGAGGTAGTAGTCGCCCCCGATCACCGGCTCGATGCGGTCGGAGCCGAAATCGAGGAGGAAGGCAATGCCCCGCTCGAGGGACCAGTAGCCGAAGGCGACTCCGCCCAGAAAAAGAAGGATGAGCACGGCGACCACCGGCAGCGTCCGGCACTTCTCCCGCCGGGTCAGCGCCGGGCTGACGAAAGCCCATGCCTGGTAGATGACTATGGGACTGGCCAGCACAAAGCCGGCGAACAGCGAGAGCCGCATGAACAGAGAGAAGGCCTCGGTGGGCCGAAAAAAGGCCAGCTGGCTCGCTTGTGTGTACCTCTCATATGGAGCCACGATCACATCGAAGATCCAGATCCGGAACACAAAGGCAACGATGCTGCCGATAATCACGGCGATGCTGACCTTGATGAGCCGGTTCCGCAGCTCCGTGATGTGGGTCATGAGCGGAGACTTATCGCTCACGCCTCCGGCTCCCCAGACTCATCGTCGTCCGGCTTGCCCCCAGGCGAGTTCTGCGGCTCCGTCTTGCCGGGTACATCGAGCATGGACTCGATCTCGTCCTTCATCTCCCGCAGCGGGGCTACGGCCTCCCGGTACTCCTGCTTCATCTCCCGCAGCGGAGCTACAGCCTCCTGATACTCCTCCTCGATTCCGCTCTTCAGCTCCTCCGTGGCGCGACGAATGGCCCGCAGCATGGCTCCCGCCTTGCGCGCAAGCTCGGGAAGGCGTTTGGGGCCAATGACGATGATGGCGACGATGACGATGGTGGCGAGCTCGGCCGGACTGACGCTGAACACGCGGTCATGGTAGAGGTCGGCGACTTCCCCAGAAACAGAGGACGGCCCCTCGGGGCCGCCCTCTCCTCCGTGCGTGTGTGGCTACAGGCGCAGGTGGTGACGCCATTCATCACCGTTAAGGGAATCCACGAACTCCCTGATCTCAGTCTCGGTGATGGGTCCGGAGTCGTCGATCACCTCATAGGCGACTCCTGTCGCCAAGAGGATGCTTACGACTCGATGGTTTGCCGGTCGGCTTTGTATCTGCTCGCAATGCGGGCAGGCAAAGTCATAGGTCCCAGTCCCTGAGGAAGGGGTGAGGCGGAGAGAAAGATCGGTGGGAGCAAGCTCGACATCGCCGCAGACGGGACACGAGGTACGAATGGTGGTCATGGGGCTGGCTCTCTCAACGTGTTCGGTGCTCTGCCGCGTGTATCGGGAGGCTTGTGGGGACCCTGAATGACCATTGGCCCGAATAGTCAGAACGGGCTAGCCAGCAGCCCCATAACGCCGCAGAATCCTCGATCTGAGGTCGCCCAAAGCCTCCGCCACCTCGTCCCCTTCGAGTAGGGCCGCCGTTCCGCCCAGACGCAAGAAAAGGCGGGCCGCCACAGAGGGGTCGGCAGCAGAAAAGCGCACCACCTGCGCCCCGTCATCTTCGGAGACAATCTCCACCGGGTAGTACTCGGACACCCACGAGGCTGCCGGGCTGAGGCGAATGACGGCGGTGACGTCGTCGACTCCGGGGCTGTACCGGATTCCGGTCCGGGCTTCGCGCGCGGCGGGCGTGAAGGATCCCCCCGTCGGCCGCAAACGGCGAATCCGATCGATGCGGAACAACCTCTCGTCACCGGCGAGACGGCAGAAGCCCCTGAGGTACCAGTTGCCCATCGACGAGTGCACGCTCCAGGGCTCAACCTCACGGGTGGTCGTCTCCCCCTTGGCGATGGACGTATAGGAGATCTCGACCACCTCGCCGCGGGCGGCGTGGCCACTCAGCTGCGACACGTATTCGGGCTCGGCCGGCAGCTCCACCGCCAGGGTTCCCTCCGGCATCAGCACCTTTTGCAGCTTGTCCACCGCCGATTCGAGTGCCTCAGGCGCAGTTCCCGACGACACCAGCGCCATTCCCGCAGCCAGCAGCATCAAGGTCTCTGCCGGGGTCAAGCGGAGCGGCGAGGCAAAGTAATCGGCCATGTCGACGATCACCTCATCACCATCGATGTAGGCCTCCATGAGGTCCCCGGGCCCGTAGCCGGGGAGGCCGCAGACAAAGACGAGGTTCAGGTCGCGCACCAGCTCGGCCCGGCTGTAGTCGAACCGTTTGCACACCTCTTCCACCGTTGCGCCCGGGTGGGCGATGACCCAGGGCACCATGGCCAAGATGCGAGACAGCCGCTGGGCCGTTCGTGTGCCGGTCACGATGCCCTCACCTGCGCGATGAGCCGCTCACGCACCTGCGGCGGCGCCACCACCTCGGCGGCATCCTCGAAGCCGATCATCCAGCCGATGAAGGCGTCCACATTGGCGACGGGAATACGGGCGGTCAGGGCGCCGCCGTCCTGGTCCTCGACGTGAGCGGCGCTGGTCAGCTGGCGGCGGGCCCACCATGCCACCTCCGGGTCGAACTTCGCCTCGATCATCAACCTCTCCTCGCCCGCTTCCCAAGGCGCCTCGGGAAGCACGTCGGAGACGTGGAAGCCGGGCGGAGGGGTGAAGGCGTTCTGCGAGCCGGGTACCTCCAGATCCTCGACACGGTCCACCCGGAACGATCGGACATCGCTGCCACCCGCCGGCAGGCCGACGAGGTACCAGTGACCGCGCCGGTGCGCCAAACCCAGCGGGTTCAGACGGCGCCGCCGATTTCGATAGGTGAATCGGATCGGGCGCCGCTCCACGACGGCGCCGAAGAGCACCGACAGGTCGTCGAGAGCGTCGCCGAGCTCTGCGGCCAGAGGCTCTCCTGCAGAGGCGGCGCCGGCCCCTCCCAGCTTCAGCACGGCGGCCCTTCCCGATGACTGGCCGCCAAGCCGCACCACCTGGGTGGCCAGACACAAGGCGGCACGTTCGGCGTCGGTGAGGCCCGGGTCTTCGAGCGCGTATTCCTGGGGAGGCACCACATAGCCCTGCTCGACTTCCCAGGGATCGGTGAAGCTCAGCTGCAGAGGCACCCCGAGATCCCGCAGCAGCTCCTTGTCGCGTTCAAAAGTGCGGCGGAAGGCCTCATCGCTGCCCTGGTTGTAGCCGGCGACGGTGTGCCTGATCTCGTCGGCGGTCACCGGCCGCTCCGCGGTCAAGAGAAAGGCCAGCAGATTGAGCACACGCTCCACGACACGCTGCATCGCGAGCACTGTATCGGGGAGACCCGGCGGCGGGGAGGCTCAGGTGAAGAAGCCGCGGCTCAGAGAGCGGCGATCAGCTTCTCGACTCGTTCATCGATGGCGCGGAACGGGTCCTTGCACAGCACGGTCCGCTGCGCCTGGTCGTTCAGCTTCAGATGCACCCAGTCGACGGTGAAGTCCCGCTGCCGCGCCTTCGCCGCCTTGATGAACTCGCCGCGAAGCCGGGCCCGTGTGGTCTGAGGCGGCTGCAGCAGAGCGCGCGACACGTCCTCGTCGGTCACCACCCGCTCCATGAGCCCACGGCGCTCCATGATGAAATAGAGACCGCGTTCCCGAGTCACATCGTGATAGGCGAGATCGACGAGTGCCAGCCGCGGGTGGGCGAGCGGCAGACCGTGCCGAGCCCGGTACTCCTCGACGAGATGGTGCTTCGCCACCCAGTCGCACTCCCGGCTCAGCGACATGGGATCCTTCTCGAGCCCGGTGAGCAGGTTCTCCCACATCCCGACGGCCGACTGCACCTGCGCGGGGAAGCCTCGGGTGCGGGCATAACGCAGCACACGCTCCAGGTACTCCCACTGCATATCGAGAGCGGACAGCTCCCTGCCGTTGGCGAGACGCACCTTGCGGCGGCAGGTGAGATCGTGGCTGATCTCGCGCAGCGCCCGGATCGGATTCTCCAGAGTCATGTCGCGAAACACCACCTCGTCCTCGAGCATCTGCAGCAGAGCGATGGTGGTCCCCACCTTGGTGTAGGTCACATACTCCGACATGTTCGAGTCGCCGGCGATCACATGCAGCCGCCGATATCGCTCGGCGTCGGCATGGGGCTCGTCCCGGGTGTTGATGATGGGACGGCTGCGGGTGGTGGCCGACGACACCCCCTCCCAGATGTGCTCGGCCCGTTGCGATAGGCAAAAAACGGTGCCGCGGGACGTGTGCAGCAGCTTGCCGGCGCCGGCGTAGACCTGGCGTGATACAAAAAACGGGATCAGCGTGTCGAGGATCCGCTGGAAGTCGCTGTGCCGCGACACCAAATAGTTTTCGTGACAGCCGTACGAATTGCCCGCCGAGTCGGTGTTGTTCTTGAAGAGATACACCTGGCCGCGAATGCCCTCTTCCTGAAGACGCTGCTCCGCAGACTCCAACAGAGCCTCCAGCACCCGCTCGCCCGCCCTGTCGTGAGCGATCAGGTCGTAGAGGCTGTCGCACTCCGGTGTGGCGTACTCGGGATGGCTGCCCACGTCAAGATAGAGCCGGGCCCCGTTCTCGAGGAATACGTTGGACGAACGCCCCCAGGAGACAACCCGCCGAAACAGGTACCGGGCCACTTCGTCGGGCGAAAGACGGCGCTGGCCACGCAGGGTGCACGTCACCCCGTACTCGTTCTCCAGGCCGAAGATGCGGCGTTCCACGCCGAAGAGGGTACCCAGGTCGGCGGCCTTCAGGGTGCAGCGCCCGCATCTCGGTACTCTGATCGCGCATGCAATCACACGACCGTCTCATGCTTCTGGCCACCCTCGGCGACCTGGCCTCAGCGCAGGTGCTGGCTGCCCGCCTGGAATCGGCCGGCATCGTGGTACGCCTGCGCGGAGAATCCCTCGGACCCTACCGCATGACCGTGGGCGCCATGGCCGCCACCGAGGTGTGGGTCACCGAGAGCGACCTTGAAGAGGCCCGGGAGCTGCTGGACAAAAGCGGCTTAGCGGAACCCGCCGATCTGCCCCCAAGTCGGGCGGGACGGCTCCCCACTCCCGAAGCGCTCGTGCTCGGCGCACTCAGCCTGATTCTGGTGGTCTTGCTGGTGCGCCTACTGCTTCTGCCCTAGCCGGCCAGCTCGTCGGCCGACAGCCGGCGGAACGTGCGGCGGCCCAGGGTGCGGTCGACAACCGCGGCCTCCCAGTCGCTGGGGGCGAATTCCCTTTCCATCGCCACGGTGAATACCTCTCTGGCCCAGGCGGTGGCCTGGCCCAGATCGGCCCCTGGAACAAAACGTTCCTCCAGCAGCGCCGTGAGCTGCTCGCTCTGGCCGCCAATGGCCGAGAAATGTTCCTCGTCATAGAGGGTGCCGTCGTACAAGACTTTGTAGAGGCGGTTCTCCTCGTTGGTGAGCCCGACTTCGGCCACCATGATCTCCACCTCGTAGGGCTTCACCTCTTGCGTGAAGATGTGACCCAGCGCCTGGGAGTAGGCGTTGGCCAGCCCCTTCGCCGTCACATCGCTGCGAGCGTAGGCATAACCCTTCAGGTCGGCATGACGGACGCCGGCGACACGCAGCGCCTCGAACTCGTTGTACTTCCCCGCCCCGGCAAAAGCGATGCGGTCGTAGACCTCGCCGATCTTCTGCAACGTCCCGCTCGGGTTCTCCGCAACCACCAGAATGCCGTCCTGGTAGTCGACGGCGAGGATCGCCTTGCCCCGTGCGATGCCCTTGCGGGCATACTCGGCCCGATCCTTCATCAGCTGTTCGGGCGGCACGTAGAACGGAAGTGTCACGACAATCCTCCCATCACGTCGCGCGCCGTGGCGGCGACCGCCTCCTCCTCGACCTCCTGGTAGCCGTCGGCGGAAACGACCACCACGTTGGGGTAGATACTGCGCTGCAGATCGGGCCCGCCGGTAGAAGTGTCCTCTTCGGCCGCGGCCACGAGGGCCTCAAGAGCAAGCCGCAGAGCATCATCGTGGCTCATGCCGTCTTGGAAAGCGGTGCGTATGTAGAGCTTGGCGTCACGTCCCCCCGATCCCGTGGCGGCATAGTCAGTCTCCTCGTAACGGCCGCCGACAACATCGAAGCTGTAGAGGCGCCCGCACTGGCCGATCTCGTCAAAGCCGCAGAAGAGAGGTACCACCACGAGCCCCTGGAAAGCCATGGGCAAGTGGTGGCGGATCATGGCGGCCAGGTGATTCGCCTTGCCGTCGAGGCTGAGACGACTGCCCTCCAGCTTCTCGTAATGCTCAAGCTCTGTCTGGAACAGCCGGACCAACTCCGCGGCAACACCGGCAACGCCGGAGATGGCGACGGCGGAGAAGGCATCGGCAGGGAACACCTTCTGCACATTGCGGTGGGCGATGATGTTGCCCGCGGTGGCCCGGCGGTCGCCCGCCATGATTACCCCGTCGGCATAACGAAAGGCGAGAACCGTGGTGGCTTCCGGCGCCTCGAGGCGCAAGCCGCCGCTTCCGGCGTCCCAGCGCGGCTCCAGGCCGCGAACCCTCAGCAGAGCACCGAAACTCTCCGGCGGGCTCACCTCGCCCAGGGGCGACCCATCCAGGTTCACTGGCCCCCCTTCTGCACGTAGTTGGCCACGAACTCCTCGGCGTTCTCTTCCAGCACGGAATCGATCTCGTCGAGGAGATCGTCGATCTTATCGGTGAGCTCGCCGCGAACGCCGGAGGGAGCCTCCTCGATCTCCTCTTTTTCGGGAGTCTCCCGGCGGGTCCGCTTTCGCTCTTGCTCAGCCATGGGTTCCTCCGAGGGCACAAATCAGATCGGCGGCGGTGGGAGACCGGTCAAGGATGTCTGCGACCCACTCTCGGCTACCGCGCAGAGGTTCCATCATAGGCACTCGCTTCAGGCTGTTTTCCCCAACATCAAACACCAGCGAGTCCCAATTGGCGGCGACGATGGCGTCTCCGTATTTTTCGATGCACCGGCCGCGGAAAAATGCGCGGGTCCGCTGCGGCGGGTTCACCGCGGCGTCGGCAATCTGCTCGGCGGTGAACAAACGGCGCACCATGCCCGCCGCGACGAGGCGGTGATAAAGGCTGCGAGCCACATCGACATCGTGGTACTGGAGGTCGAGCAGACGGAGCCGCGGGTCGTCCCAGGAAAGTCCGTGCCGCTCGGCGTACTGGCGCAGGAGCAGGAGTTTGGCCGTCCAGTCCAGGCGATCCGCGGTAACGAGGGGATCCCGCTCGAGATCGGTGAGCACCTCCTCCCACTCCACCAGCACCCGGCTTTGTTCGGGCAGCAGTTCAGCCTGTTTCGCGTAGGCCCCGACACGCTCCAGAAAAGACCACTGCAGCTCGATAGGCGTGGCCGTCGACCCGTCGGCCAGCCGCAACGGAGTCTGCAACGAGATGTCGTGGCTCACTCGCCACACCGATTCGACCGGTGCCTCCAGGATGATCGGCTCCCCTAGTGCCCCGGCCTCGAGAGCGGCGAGCATCAGCGAGGTAGCTCCGAGCTTCAGATAGGTCTGCACCTCGCAGAGATTGGCGTCGCCGATGATCACGTGCAGGCGCCGGTACTTGCCCGGTTCGGCATGAGGCTCGTCCCGAGTGTTGATGATGGGGCGCTTGAGCGTCGTCTCGAGGCCGACCTCCGCCTCGAAGAAGTCGGCACGCTGGGTGATTTGGTACTCGACGGGCCGCCGATTGTTCTCGCTCCCCACCTTGCCCGAGCCGGTGAAGATCTGGCGGCTGACCAAAAACGTGGTCAGGTGGGCGACGATATCCCCGAACGGTACCGACCGAGCCACCAGGTAATTCTCGTGAGACCCGTAGGAGTTGCCCTTGCCGTCGCTGTTGTTCTTGTGGATCAAGACCCTTTGGCCGGGCTGGAGGATTTCGTGCGATGCCGCCACGGCACGAGCCATCACCAGCTCCCCGGCTTTGTCGTAGAGAGCGGCCTCGAGCGGGTCGTAACACTCGGGCGTCGAGTACTCAGGGTGGGCGTGATCCACATAGAGCCGAGCCCCGTTGGTCAGCACGACGTTGAGCAGGCCGGTCTCGATCTCTCCAGCACCCCCGGCTTCGTATCCCAAGCCGCGTGCATCGCGGCCGGGGGTCTCCTCCTCGTAGGACCACTGGATCCGGCCCCGTCCGCCGGCGTAGGCATTGATGACCAGGCTGGAGGCAAGAACGGGATTGAAGTCCTCCTGCCGAAGGATGCTGATGCCGAACTCGGTCTCGGTGCCGAGCACCTTGTGCGCCACGGCCTCGGTCACAGGTACTGGCCCGTGCTGATGGCCTCGATACTCCGGTTCTTGGTGTCGTCGACGAGGGTGCGCACGTAGACGATCCGCTCACCCTTTTTGCCCGAGATTCGGGCCCAATCGTCGGGGTTCGTGGTGTTGGGGAGATCCTCGTGCTCGCGGAATTCACGTGTGATGGCTTCGAGTAGATCGGCCCGCCGGATCCCCGGCTCCCCAGAGGCGATCTCACGCTTGATGGCGGAGTTCTTCGCTCGGCGCACGATGTTCTCGATCATCGCCCCGGAGGAGAAATCCTTGAAGTAGAGCACTTCCTTGTCCCCGTTGGCGTAGGTCACCTCGAGGAAACGGTTTGGCTCGTTCTCGGTGTACATCTGCTTGACCACATCGTCGATGAGCGATTTGACGAGCGCGGCGCCGTCGTTGCCGTGCTCGGCGAGTTCGGTCGCGGCAAGAGGCACTTCCTCGGTCAGGTATATGCCAAGTATCTGACGGGCCGCCTCATAGCCGGGACGCTCGATCTTGATCTTCACATCGAGCCGGCCCGGACGCAGGATCGCCGGGTCGATGAGGTCTTCCCGGTTGGAGGCACCGATGACGATGACGTTCTTCAGCGCCTCGACACCGTCGAGCTCGGAGAGAAGCTGAGGCACGATGGTCGATTCCACGTCCGACGAGATGCCGCTGCCCCTGGTGCGGAAGAGAGAGTCCATCTCGTCGAAGAACACAATGACTGGAACGCCCTCGTCCGACTTCTCCTTGGCCCTGGCAAAGATCAGGCGGATCTGACGCTCCGTCTCGCCTACATATTTGTTCAGCAGCTCCGGGCCCTTGATGTTGAGGAAGTACGAGCGGGCATCTTCCGACCCGGTCTTCTCCGCCACCGCCTTGGCCAGGCTATTCGCCACCGCTTTGGCAATGAGCGTCTTGCCGCACCCGGGCGGGCCGTAGAGGAGCACGCCCTTGGGGGCGGGGAGGTCGTAGCGCTCGAAAAGATTCTTGTGCATATAGGGCAGCTCGACTGCGTCCCGGATGGTCTCGATCTGCTCCTCCAGACCGCCGATGTCGGAATAGGAAATGTCGGGCACTTCCTCCAAGACGAGCTCTTCGACCTCCGGACGCAGCAGCCTCTCGAAAACGAGCCCGGTGCGCACATCGAGGCGCACGCTGTCGCCCACCCGCAAGAACGTGTGCTCCATGGGACCGGCCAGTCCGACCACCAGCTCCTCGTCTCCTCTCCCCAGCACGATCAGGCGGCCGTCACCGAGCATCTCCTTGACCGTGACCACTTCGCCCCTGGGCTCGAAGTAGCAGACGTCGATGACGTTCATGGCTTCGTTGAGCAGGACCTCTTGACCGCGTTCCAGCTCCTTGACCTCGATGGATGGCTCGACGCTGACCCGCAGCTTGCGTCCAGCGGTGATCACGTCGACGGTGCCGTCCACGTTGAGCTGCTCGACAACGCCGAAATTGTTGGGCGGGGCGGTGAGCTTCTCCACCTCATTGCGGAGCAGGGCCAGCTGCTCACGCGTCTCCTCCAACACAGCCGAGAGGCGATCGTTCTGCGACGCCGCCTGGGAAAGCCTCCCTTTCGATTCGATCAGGCGCTCCTCGAGCACTCGGACGCGGCGTGGCGCATCTTGGAGGCGGCGCCGCAAGACGGCGATCTCCTCCTCGAGCATCTTTATGGTCTGTTGGAGCTCCTCGATCGAGCGTTGCGATTCCGGCATGAAACACAGATCCCCGACGACGAAACCTGGATTATACGGCGGGGCCCCCACTTCACCGGTCTCTCAGATGCTTGTCCAACGGATCGCGCTCGTTACAATCGAGAACCGGCCGAGTGACTCGGAGATCACTGAAATGAAGGTTTGGATCGACCAAGACCTATGTACCGGCGATGGCCTCTGTGAGGAAATCGCTCCCGACGTGTTTGTGCTCCTCGACGATGGCCTCGCCTATGTACGTGAGGGCGACAAGATCTATGCAGAGTCCGCGGGCAATCCCCAAGGTGCCCAGGGTCTGGCGGAAGTCCCCGCCGAACTCACGGACGCGGTCGTCGAATCCGCTGAGGAGTGCCCCGGCGAGTGCATCTTCATGCAGGAGTAACACCCCGAGGCCGTCAGAAACCTCCGGCCCCGCCTACCCGGTGGGGTCGGGCGCGTCGGCCCCAGGCTCGACCTTGCGAGCAACGGTGACGAATCCGGTGTGCCCGACCATACGGTGAGCGGGCCGCACGGAGCGGCCTTCCGCCACCCATTCGCGCAATAGCACCTCAAAGGCGCCGATATCGGCAAATCGTTTGCACTGGCGCAGCTCGTGGTGCAGACGTTGAACTTGGGGAACCGTCGGCGAGTATGCGGTCAGCACCCCGCCCGACTGAAGCCCGGCCACAGCAGGGCCCACAACATGCCAAGGCTCCGGCACGTCCAGCACCAGCCGCTCCGGGGCAACGGCTTCGACCAGGTCCTCAACACTCCCAACCCGCAGATCGAGGTTCGGCGGCATGAGCCCGAAGAAGCGGGTTATCACCGCCCGGGCCACTGCGCTGTGGTCTTCTCGTTCGTCGACGCTCACGACGCGCCCCTCCGGCCCCACCGCACGCAGCAGGGCCGAGGTGAGGGCGCCCGAGCCGGTGCCACCCTCCAAAACCGTCATGCCCGGGGCGATGTCGCCCCAGTGCAGCATGGGGCCGATGTCCTTGGGATACACCACCTGGGCGCCGCGCCGCATGCCCAGGACGTAGTCGGCCAGGCGGGGACGCAGGGCCACCAGGCGCCCGCCACCGGAGCTGCGGAACACGGACCCCTCAGGCGAGCCGATCACGTCGGCGTGCGCCAGCGATCCGGCGTGGTACTGGAACCGGCCTTCGGGCTCGAGATCGACAAGGTAATGCCGCCCCTTCCCATCGATGAAGAGGCAGGGCTCCCCTGCGGCTAACGCTTCCATCACCGACCTGCGAGGAGAAGGGGCAGCGCCACCGAGAGAACCAGGGCGGCGCTGACGACGATGACCAGGATCTGCACCATACGCCGGCGATTGCGGAACACGCCGACACTCTAGGCCGCCCCTCTATCATCAGGCTCATGAACCTCGTTCGCACCGGAGCCCGCGTCCTGGCGCGAGGGGCGCGTCTCGGGAGCGCGGCACTGGCCGGCCTGGGAGCGGCGCTTCTGGCCTTGGGCTGGCTCCACCGCCACCCCAAACGGGAGCTGGTCTACTCGAAGAACCTCAAAAAGGGCGAGGCACTGCGTGTCCAGCTGGTGAAGCCGGAGGAGTAGACCCGCGGCAGCGCCTCTAGCCGATCCGGTAGACCTCGACTCGAGCCTTTCCCTTCTTGCCCTTGCGGCGGCCGAGAAGGAAGACGAGCAGCGCCAGCCCCACCGCTCCGACTGCCGCCATCACTCCGGCACGAGCCGAGCCCGTCGTCTCGTCGACGATGTCCTGGATCTCGCGTAGCTTCGCCTCGAGGTCGTTCTTCTCTACGCTCACTTGGCCGCCCTCCACACGACGAGCCCCGCTACAGCCAGCGCCGCGATGGCGGCAATGATGTAGCCGAAACCGCTCCAGATCACACCATCGGGGAGCAGTCCGACGATGACCCTCATCCCGGCCACGGCGAGGAACAGGGCGGCGAGCACAAAGACGAATGCGGCGGCAAAGCCCATGCCCGCCAGCCGCCCCAGCCGTTTTGCCGGTTCTACCGTCTGCTCCTTGACGTACTTCCGCGCCAAATCGACAAACTCACCCACGAGCTCGGGTAGTTCTTTGAACTTCGCCACTACGAACCTTCCCAGGCCAGGAGCCGCCGGAGCAGCTCCGTCTCGCGCCTCATTATCGCCAGCCCCTTGCGCAGGCGCCTCGACGCGTTCCCCGCTTCGAGCAGCTCCTGAAGCTCGGGCCGGCTGATCTCCAGGTGGGAGGCTACCTCATGCGAGGCCGCCACCGGGTCGTTGCTGAGCCGCGGGTATACGTTGCCGCCGAGCCCCGCCTCCGCTCGGAGCGCCATGTAGCGTGAAAGCAAGCTCCGGACAACATCCAGAGCCACCGGCTCATCACTATCGGCTTCGTCCACAATGCCGACCGGCGCCCGGCCCTCGGTGTTCGCCGCGGGAGGGACACACACAAGACGCTCTCCGTGAAGCCGAACCATGGCGCCACCGGCGTCCAGAGACGTGACTCCCGTGACCCGGGCCAGAGTGCCCACGCTGTGGCCGGATGTTGCGGAATCATCGCGGAGAATCACCACGAACGTGTCTCCCGGCTTGCAGTCACCACGCGGTCTGCGCAGCGACATCTGGGTGCCGGGCACCAGCACCCGGGTAATCGGGACGACAAGCATCTCCTCAGGCATGAGAACCATGGTACGCGCATCGGCCAAGGTGCTACCTGGCAGCCGCCGGCCGCCCCGGTATGCTCGCTCGGCATGAGCTCGCCGCAATCCGGCTACCGCGAACGGGTGCGAAGGAACACCGCGCTCATCCTCGGCGGACAGGCGGTGACCCTGCTGGGCGACTATGTATCACTGCTCGCCCTCCCGCTTTTTGTCTACCACCTGACCGGATCCACCCTCGACCTCGGCCTCACCACCGCGTTCGAGACCTTGCCCACGCTGCTCTTCGGGTTTGCGGTAGGCGTGGTCCTCGATCGGGTGCCGATAAAACGCGCCCTCATCGTCACCGATCTCGGCCGGGCGGCGGCGTTCGCCGCCCTTGCCGTCGCCGCCGCCTCCGGCGAGCCCCGCGTCTGGATGGCCTTTGCCGTGGCCTTCCTGGCCGGCAGCATGGCGGTGGGGTTCGACTCCGGGTTCCAGGCGTGGATGCCATCCTTGCTGCCGGATCATGCGCTGGTGGGAGTGAACACAGGCCTCCAGGTAATCCGGACCAGCGCCTGGACCATCGGCCCTATGGTCGCCGGCATTCTCGCCACGCAGGCAGGCGGTTTCCAGGCCGCCTTTGGCCTGAACGCGGCCACTTTCTGCGCCTCGGCGGTTTTTGTCGTTTTGCTACATGAACTGCACCCGCCGCCTCGCAGAAAGCACCTCCCCTGGCTGCAATCGTTTCGTGCCGGCATCGCCTATCTGTGGCGCCAGCCCCACCTGCGGGTGGCTACCGCGGCCGCCATGGTCTTCAACCTCACCTTTGCCCCTATGGAGGCGCTGCTGGTGGCACTGGCCGAGGACCAGCTGGACATCCCCGGCAACCTGATCGGCTGGTTCTTCGGCGGCCATGCACTGCTGGGTGCCGTGGGCCTGGTGGCGGCTCCCGTGCTCGCCCGCCGCTTCGGGCTGGGCCGGGTCTTCGTCATCGGCCTGTTCTTCCTTGGAGCCGGCTTCTTCGCCCTCAATCTGGCCGCTCCCTACATCGCCGATCTGTCTCCCGTGGCGTCAACCGTGGCTTCGATCTTCCCCGCCGGACTTTCGGTGGCGGGAGTCTCGCTCTCCAATGTGGCCTTCACCACGCTGCGACAGCAGATCCCGCCGGCTCACCTGCTGGGACGCGTCACCGCAGCATCACGCACCCTGGCCTGGGCGCTCCTGCCCATCGGGGCGACCGCAGGCGGGGCCTTTGGTGAAGCATTCGGCGTCTCCGCCGTCTACGGCGGAGCCTCGGCGACGCTCCTCATCGTTGCCCTTTCCCTAATCGCCAGCAGTCTCTGGAGGGTCGAGGTGGAACCGCGCTCGGGCGCCGCTCCAGAGCACACACCATCTGGTTAGCCTCGGCGCGTTATGACGCGTCGGCACCGTGTCCTGTCCACCGCTCCGGGAACCCGGCCGCAAGCCTTCGCCCTCGCCGACTGGGTATTACTGGGAACGAGCGCGCTGATCTGGGGCACGTCGTTTGTGCTCATCGCCGAGGGCCTCGAGGCCTTTCCGCCTCCGGTGGTGGCATGGGCGCGCATCGCCCTGGGCGCCCTGGCCCTCTCGCTGGCCCCGGCCAGCCGCCGTCCCGTCGATCGGGCCGATTGGCCGAGCCTCATCGTGCTCTCCCTCGTGTGGATGGCGATCCCCCTCCTCCTCTTTCCCATTGCTCAGCAGTGGATCGTCTCCGGCATCGCCGGGATGATCAACGGGGCCATGCCCCTTTTCGCCGGGTTGATGGCCGCCGCGTTCCTGCGACGCTGGCCCGGCCCGGCCCAGGCGGCAGGTTTGGCCGTCGGGTTCGCCGGAGTGCTGTTGGTCTCGTGGCCCGCCGCCACGGGCAGCTCAGGAAGCCCGATGGGTGTCGTGCTGATCCTGCTGGCCGTTCTCTGCTACGGCCTCGCCGTGAACCTGGCCGTGCCCCTTCAGCAACGATACGGCGCACTTCCGGTCCTGCTGCGCTCGCAGCTTGTGTCCCTCGTCGTCGTCACGCCGTTTTTTGCCGCCGCCCTTCCCTCATCCGGCTGGGCGTGGTCGTCCGCTACGGCGGTCTTTCTCCTGGGGGTGCTCGGCACCGGCGCCGCCTACGTGGCCATGGCCGTGCTGGTGGGACGCGTCGGCGCCACCCGGGGCTCTATTGCCATCTACTTCATCCCCATCGTGGCCGTGTTCCTAGGGACCGTGCTGCGCGAGGAGCGATTCCACCCGGTCTCCTTGGCCGGCATGGCACTGATCCTGTTGGGTGCCTGGCTGGCCAGCCGCCCAGAACGCTGAGTCATAGGGTCCGTTCTCCGCTCGAGACGCAACGGCGGAGCGCGGCCGGGCCTCTTGCGGTGGCCGCGGCCGCGGACTAGCCGGACTGAATAGCAGCCAGGGTAGCCCGGGCCATCACCAGATGGCCCAGCTCATTGGGGTGCATGGTCCCCATGGTGTTGTGGCGGGCGCCGGGTCCCTGCAGGACGGCCGATTGGGCCGCGGTCCGGTACCAGCTGATGCCCGCCGCCGCGGCCTCAATCTTCAGGCTCTCCAGGGCCGGATGGCGATACCAGCCATCCGGAAAATCGAGCCGATCTGCGAAGAAAGCGTTGTAGTACGCCTCGGGGTATCCGTAATCGGGCCAGTCACCGCAGTAGCCATGTCCGTCGAAGAACCTCTCAGCGATGCCGCCGACAATTGTCCAGCCGTGTCGACCCGCGGCATCGGCCAGAACATCATTCAGCGGCTCGAGTACCCGAAGCCGGCCCTGCCGCTGCTCCTCGGTGCTGATCTCGTGGAAACCAAAGGGTGGTGTGGTGTCTCCAACGATCTCGCCACAGGTCCCGTCGCCCCGGCCTGCGGCGGCTCCAGTCGGGTCCGGATACTCCATCAGGTAGACCGCCTCGACGTCGAGGGTGGTCTCGATCGCTTGCGCCAGGCGGTCGAGCTCGCCGGGAAGCCCGCGCAGGCCCGCCAGCCGAGGCCCGTCGGCTGCGGTGGTCGCCCGGCAGCTCACCGGTGGCCACAGCTGGTAGCTGAGGGATGACCCCCGTCCCCAATCGCCGTCCTCGACCGCCAGAAACACGTTGGCCACGTCGGTGCCGTAGCAAATCGGATCCATCAGCTCGTCGGCATCGACGAGTCCCCGGATCAGATGCGAGAACCCGATGTCGTTGCCGCCGACGGACACCAGCAGCACATCGATCTTGCGGTCGCCGACGAGCGCGGCGACCTGGTCGATCTGCGACACCGGCAGAGCGGCGTTCTGTCCTCCGAGAAGACCCTCGGCCACCGACGCTCCGCTCGCCGCTACCGACACAAACGTCACCGACGACCTGGGATCGGCCCTTTCCAGACCCAGGGCGGTCAGGGCGGGCCAGGCCACCGTGGAACGGTGGGCGGCGGCGTGTGCCTCGGCCACAGCCGGGGCCGCCAAGCCATCTGCCCACTCCGCCTCACCCCCGCCGGCAGCCCGGTACCGTTCCGGGTTCCCCTCTCCAGAGGCATAGGAATCGCCGATTGCCACCACCAGCAGATCCTCGACCACGATCTCCCGGCTCGCTCGCCCGGTCAGCTCACCGTCCGGCAGCTGGGCGTGAAGAGTCAGCGTCACCGTGTACTCGCCTTCGGGAAGTTCAACCTGGGCGCGCGGCCCATAACTCTCGAGTTGCACGATCGGCTCACCTGCGGACGTGACCTCCCAATGGTGCCGCACCGAGATGGCCATCTCCTCCTGCCCCAACGTCACCCTCGAGGCCGAGCCATCGAGCACCACGGTGAACTTTGCCTCAGGGCAGACGCCATCGCAGCCCGCGGTGCTGCGGCCGTGCACGTACTCGCCGGTGTTGGGCAGATCGATCAGCCCGTCGCCGTCGCTGTCGATGCCGAACCGGTCCGGCATCGACATCTCGAACGCGGGATACACCTTCGCCACCGTGCTCTGCGGCGCGGCAACTCCGGCGCCGGAGAGCGCCAGGGCCAGGACGAGGAATCTCAGAAGAGCAGCCACCAGCCCCAGTATGCCCCACCTGTGGCCCCATCCAAGGAAGCAGGCCTCCCCGCCGGAGCAGACCGAGCCCGCTCGCCGTTACTCCATAACTCGCAGGGTTCCGGAAACATCCATTCGCCGCATCTTGCGCACGGTGAAGATGGGGGCCAGGGCCACTGCAGCCACACCAAACAGCACAATCAGGGCGAGGCTCTTTGGGCTGATGCTGACGATCAAACCAAAATCCGGCGCGGTGTCCGTCGCCACCGCGGCCACAAACCAGCGCACGATGCCGTACCCGGCCGCCAGCCCCAGCGCCGTGGCGATCAGCCCCAGCGTTGCCCCCTCCACCATGGCCATACGCAGCGCGGTCCGCACCCGCACCCCGAAGGCGAACATCGTGGCGTGGTCGCGCGCCCGTTCGTCGAGGTTGAGGCTCGCCGAGTTGAAGGCGATCACCAAAGCCATCAGGAAGACGACAAACTCGATGGCCTGGAACACGGCGATGAAGTTGCCGATGAGATCGCGCAGCGTGTCCGCCACCACCGAAGCCGGCTGCACCGACGCCACCGCCTCCACCTGGAATAGAACCCGCTTGACGTCATCGACAGTTCTCCCGTCGGCGGGGGTGACGCTCACCTGGTTGACCATGCCGGCGAGCCCCATTAGCTCCGCCTGGGAATCATCCATGTACAGAGCGAATCGGTAGGGGTTGCGGTGGATGCCGAGCACCTCGAGCTCGGTCTCCACAAACGAAAAGGACAGCAGCCCGGTGCGTACCGGGTGGCTGAGGGTCACCCTGTCCCCAATGCCTACGGCCAGATCGGAGGCCGCCTTCTGCGAAAGCAGCACACCGGCACGGCCCCCCGGCGCAGAGCCTTCGATGACCCTGGGTAGCGAGCTGCCCGTTTCGAAATCGGTCAGCCCGATGAGCACGTCGAAGCCGGTCTCGCCATCCACCAGCCGTCCCGGCAGCTGCAGCGAGGTCTCTGCAACCCCGACCACCGGCGATCTGACAACCGCGTCCACCTCGGTGGAGGCCTCGGGGTACACCCAATTCAGCTCCACCAGGACTCGATCCTCGGCCCGGCCGGTTATCTCCTCGTCGCTGATGTCCAGGGTCTTGGAGAAGGAATCCAGCATGCCCAGCAGCCCCACCGCCACTGCGATGGCGGCGGCGATGCCGATCGCGGTCAGGACGGTGCGCCGTGTGGCTCGGAACAGGTTGCGGAAGGGTAGGCGCCGGAAGGTGTTGCCGGCGGCCGCCTGCCGGCGCCGCCACGGCACCCTGACCCTCCGGGTCAGATGAGCCGTCTTGATGGCCTCGATGGGACGAACCCGGACCGCGCGCCACACCGGCATCACTGTGGCCAGGAAAGGGACGATCACACCGATCACGGCGGCGCCGACAAACAGGCCCGGGATGAAGTCGGTCTGCCACACCGGCAGCGGCAGGAGGCTCTCCAGCAACGGCTTCATCGCCAGCGAGAGCCCCACACCCACCCCTACGCCGAACACCACGCCCAGAAGGGCAATCTGCAAACCCACCAGGAGCGGCCGCAGCGCGATTCTTCGCCGCGGCACGCCCAGCGCCATGGCGATCCCGATCTCCCGCCGCTGCGCCTCCACAAGACGGGTGGTCAGGTTGAATGCGGCGGCAATGGCCCCCAGGAAGATGAGCAGGGCAAAGAGGTTGTAGAGCTGCTGATCGTTCTCGATATCGGCGTAGATCGATGAATACACCTGATCGTCATCCCGGGCCACGATGTCCACCCCGATATCGGGCAGCCCCACCGCAAAAGCCCGCTCGATGGCCGCTGCCGCGGAGACGGCATCGGCGTCGCTCGACACCCTGACCACGAGGTCGTTCACCTGGCCCGGGAACCCGGCCAGCTCCTGAGCCGTTTCCAGGGAGGTGAACACCGCGGCGAAGTTGGCGTGGAGGAAGTAGCCGGCGCCGTCATCGGGTATGACGATGAAGTACTCCGGCGAAGAGACGTAGCCCGTGTATTCAAGAGTGCGGTCACCACTGACCGCGACCGTTCCCGTTTCGGGCAGCTCGTAGTACTCGGCGAAATTGCGCTCGAGCACGGCCACCGGCCGCCCGGCGTCCGTGGCGACGAGGCCCCGCCCGGCGACGGGCACCAAGCGGTCGATGGCGGGGCCCCCTTGTGCGACGGGCACGCCGATGACGACCCCGGGAACGAGGATGGACTGCGCGTCGGTGCTCGCATCCACCTGGATGTCGGCTCGCAGCCGCTCCTCTCCGCCCTTGACTAAATCGCCCTCGACCTCATCGAGGATGTCGAGCAAGGCACCGTTGTCCACAAACGAGCCGGAGCTGAGCCTGACCTCGACGTCGTGGAAGCCCACCAACTCGTAGGACACATCGGCGGATGCCTGCCGCCAGCGGGCCACACTCCCGAGCCCGGCGTAGGTCCCGGTGCCGAGCGCAATAACAAGAGCGATGGCGGCGACCTGAATCCAGTGGGCGCGGATATCGCGCCAGGACCAGCGCAGCCACAGTCCGAGTCTGTCCACCTTCACCGCCTCACCAGTGCAGCTCGGAGAGCTCGGCCCGGCCGTTGACCGGCAGCCCGTCGCGGGCGATACGTCCGCTGCTCAGCTCAATGACGCGGTCGGCAATGCGCGAGATCTCACGATTGTGGGTGACGACCAGCACGGCCTTGCCTTCGCCGGCCTGATGCTGCAGCAGCTCGAGGATCTGCACACCAGTCTCGAAATCGAGCTCCCCGGTGGGCTCGTCGGCCAGCATGACGGGATTGCCCGTGGCCAGGGCGCGGGCTATCGCCACCCGCTGCTGCTCACCACCGGACAGCTGGTGCGGGAAGCTGTCCTCGCGGCCCGCCAGGCCGACGCTCGCCAGGATCTCCTCGGCGCCGGAACTGCCATCGCGTCCTGAAGCATCACGCCCGAAGCGCACGTTCTCCGCGGCGGTGAGGCCGGGGAAGATGTTGAAACTCTGGAAGATGAAGCTCACCGTTGCTCGGCGGAACTCGAACAGCGATGTCCGCGAAGCCCGGGAGATGTCGGTACCGCCCACGACGATGCTGCCCTCCGTGGGACTGTCCAGGGCACCGATGAGGTTGAGCAGCGTCGTCTTGCCGCTGCCGGACGGCCCCAGCACCACCACAAAGTCGCCGGCGCCCACCGTCAGGTTCACCTGCTCAAGGGCCCGGACTTCGGATGCACCCGCTCCGAACACCTTCGACACGTCCACCAGCTCGATCATCGGCCCTTCTCCTTGCGCCGCCCAACGGCCCGAGACAGTCAACCACACTCTGCAGCTTCACCCTCCCGAGCCGCCTCCCCGAGCTCCCGACGAGGGCTAGTCACCCCGTGTTGTCCGCAACCCTCCTCCAGTATCTCCGGGCCGGGTCCGATGCGGATAGTGGCAGTACCGACTACGAAGGGTAACCACCATGACCATCGTCTCCTCCAGACGAAACCTGGTGGCTAACGCGCTGCTACCGACTGTGGCACTGACGGCGGTCCTTTTCCTCCTCCCCGGAGCCACGACGCCGGATGCTCCAACTGGGCTTGGGAATGGCGACCAGACGGCGCTTGCCAGTGCAAGCCGGAACGGCGTGAACCCCCCGCAGCCCGGGCTGCCAACTCTTCGCCTGCCCGTCCCTGTGAGCGCCTCATGGAACTAACGGTCATGTGCGAGGGTCTCTCCTGGCACTAAAGCCAGAAAGAACCGAGAACTCCCCCGCCGCCGGGGGAGTTCTCGCGTCCGGCCTTCCGCCCGCGTTGCCCTCCGGCTCCGCATTGCAGACTCTCGTGCAGATGACTAGCGCACCTCTGCACAAGCCCATAGCACGTTCGCACTAGATCAGTCATTCACCGCCTCCTGGCCCGTTCGCGCTAGGCATTTGGAGCAGCCCAGAACCCTCCTCCAGATTCCGGCTCGGAGGGGCCGATGCCACCTTCGACTACTAAGAGTAGTTAGGGCCAGCTCCTAGCACCAGAGACGATCGGAGGACGTCTTGTCCAGACTCACACGAGCACTCGGCGCCGTTGTTGTCGCGCTCACCATCACCGCCGTCGTAGCGGTCTCAGCACCAGCAGCCCCCCTGCAGCGGGTCATCGTGCGCGAGGCTGGCGGATCCGGCGCCGAACAGTTTGTGGCCGATGCCGGCGGCAGCGTGCTGCAGCCACTCGGCATCATCGGAGGTTTCGTCGCCGAGGTGCCCGCCGATGAGCTGGCCGGGCTGGCGGCGCTCCCCGGTGTCATCGAGGTCACCCCGGACTCGTCCGTCTCGCTACTCACCGGAGAGTGGGACGAGTTCCAGGATCCGAGTTACGACAATTCGGTGGCCTACCGGGACCTTGCCACCAACATGGAGAAGACCGCCATCGCCGCCGGCGCGGTCAACTACTGGTACTCGGGCTACCTAGGCGACGGCATCGACATCGCCCTCATCGACTCGGGTGTGGTGCCGGTGAAAGGCCTCACCACCTCCGACAAGGTGGTGAACGGGCCCGACCTCTCCTTCGAGTCCCAGGACGATGATCTGCGCTACATGGACACCTACGGCCACGGCACCCACCTGGCCGGGATCATCGCCGGCGAGGACCTGGAGACGAACTGGCCCTGGAACTTCGGCGCCAGCAAGTTCTTCGGCATCGCCCCCCACGCCCGCATCATCAATGTGAAGGTGGCCAACGCCCAGGGAGCCGCAGACGTCTCCCAGATCATCGCCGCCATCGACTGGGTGGTGCAGCACCGCCACGACAACGGAATGAACATCCGGGTGCTCAACCTGGCCTTCGGCACCGACAGCACGCAGCCCTATCTGCTCGATCCTCTTGCCTACGCCGTCGAGCAGGCCTGGCACAGCGGGATCGTCGTAGTGGTGGCCGCCGGCAACGATGGCAACAGCTCGCTGCTACGCAACCCGGCTTTCGACCCGTACGTGATCGCCGTGGGAGCCAGCGACACCCTGGGCACCCCATGGAACAGGAGCGACGACAGCGTGACCTCATTCACCAGCTGCGGAAACTGGCAGCGCCATGTCGACATCCTGGCGCCGGGACGCTCCATCGCCTCGCTGCGCAATCCCGGGTCGCTGGCCGACGTCGAGTTCCCCGATGCCCGCGTCAGCAATCGCTACTTCAAGGGAAGCGGGACATCCCAGGCTGCGGCAGTGGTCTCCGGATCGGTGGCCCTCATCCTCGATCGTGAGCCCTGGAGGACTCCGGATGAGGTCAAGGCCCTGATCACCTCCACGGGCGACCGCATCAATGCATCTTCGCTCTGCCAGGGTGGCGGGGTCATCGACCTCATCGACACCATGTGGGCGTGGCACCCTTACGGCAACCCCACCCAGAACCACCCGCGCTCCACCGGCCAGGGAACGCTGGAAGGCGCCCGGGGCAGCTCCCACCTCGTCCAGGACGGAGTGGTGCTGGAGGGTGAACAGGACATCTTCGGCAATCCTTGGGACGGCGTCTCCTGGTCACAGGCCGCCGCCGCCGGGGTCTCCTGGAGCGGTGGTGACTGGAACGGCGCCTCCTGGAGCGGCGCCTCCTGGAGCAGCGTCTCCTGGAGCGGCGCCTCCTGGAGCGGCGCCTCCTGGAGCGGCGCCTCCTGGAGCGGCGCGGTATGGACGGGGAATCACTGGGCCGGTGCCTCCTGGTCGAGTGCTTCCTGGAGCAGCGTCTCCTGGTCCGGCGACGTCTGGAGTGGTCTGAGTTGGAATTAAACCTGGCTCGGACCCTCGAAATCTGCTCGGCCTATCCGCCAAGATCAGCCACGCCGATCGTCAGCCGAATTCCCTCACCCCCTCCTGAGGGCCTGCCGATACAGCCCCAACACCGGATAGGCCAGCAGATGACGGAGAACAACGCGCCTCCCGCCGGTGTTGCCCGTCGCACGCGGCTTCGAATCTCCGGAGCAGCGCGCGTCTGGGTCTTTACCGGCGGGCTCGCCGCAGCCGCCGCCGGTCTGGTTGGGGCCGTGGCCTCGCTGACGCGGGTGCTGCCATCGCCCGAGATCCCCTGGTGGGGGCTTGCCGTCCTGTTCTACCTGGCCGAGAGCGCCGTGCTGCACCTCAGGTTCCGCAACGACGCCCACTCCTTCTCGATGAGCGAAATCCCGCTTGTTCTCGGCCTGTATTTTGCCTCCCCATTTGCTCTCGTTCTCGGGCAGGTGGCCGGCAATGCCCTGGTGCTCAGCCTGCACCGGCGCCAACCCCTGGTGAAGCTGGGGTTCAATCTCGCCCAGTTCGCCGTCCAGACGTCCGTCGCCGTGCTGGTGTTCCGCAGCATCGTCTCCTTTGGTGATCCCCTCGGTGCGGTGGGCTGGGCGGCCGCCCTGGCCGCGGCACTCGCCGCCCTCGCCGTCGCCGAATTCCTCATCAACATCGTCATCCGCCTCTCCGGCGGCAAGCTCAGAAATCTCGAGGCATTCCAGCTCCTAGGCCTGTCCAGCCTGGGCACCGGCATGAACGTCATCCTGGCCCTCATCGCGGTCATCCTCATCGACTTGCGGCCCGACACCGCGTGGCTGGCCCTGGCTCCGCCCGCGGTGGTATTCCTGGCCTACCGGGCCTACGTATCACAGCGAACCGAACGGGCTCGTGTCGAGTCCATCTACGAGGCGACCATCGACCTGCACGCCTCGCCGCAGATCGATGCCGCCCTCACCATCGCCGCCACCCGGGCGCGGGAGATGCTCGATGCCGAGTACTCCGAGATCCTGCTGTTCCCCACCGGCAGCGAGCACGTCGCCTACCGGACTACGGTCGGCAACGGCAGCACCGAGGTCATGCAGGCCGCACCCCCGCAGGCGGCCGCCTCCATGCGCCGCCTGGTTCTCGAACATCGTGCCGGGCTGGTGAATTCACCCTTTGTGCATGTTGCCGGCCCGGGAGACCAGATCGAGATCCAGGATGGAGTTGTCGCTCCTCTGCTCATTCACAACACGCTCGTCGGCGTCATGCTCGTGGCCAACCGCCTCGGTGACGTCAGCACCTTCGACAACGACGACGTCCAGCTGCTCGAGACCCTGGCCAGCCAGGTGGCGGTATCGCTGGAGAACGGCCGCCTCGAGGACTCCCTGGCGCAGCTGACCCGCCTCAAGGAGCAGCTGGAGGAGATGATCCGCTCCAAGGACCAGTTCGTGGCATCAGTCAGCCACGAGCTCCGCACCCCGCTGACCGCAGTGGTGGCACTCACCGATGAGCTGAGGCATAACCGCAACACGCTGACCGAAGAAGAGATCGAAGAGTTCATGACCCTCATCGCCGAGCAGAGCGTGGAGATCTCTAACATCGTCGAGGACCTCCTCGTCGCCGCCCGTGCCGACATCGGGACCCTTGCCCTCAAGATCGAGGACTTCGACACGGTCGCCGAAGTCACCGCGGTGCTGCAGCGTTTCCGCACCTCCGACGGCCGCAGCGGCGCCGAAATCGAAGTTGTGGGCTCTGCTTCCAAGGCCTCCGCCGACCGGTTGCGGGTACGCCAGATCGTGCGCAACCTGCTGCAAAATGCCCATCGCTACGGCGGGGAGCACACCTGGGTCGAACTCTCCGATCGTGGAGAGCAGGTCACCGTTTCCATCATCGACAACGGCGACGGCGTGCGGCCCGGCGAGGAGGAAGTCATCTTCCAGCCTTATCGCCGCTCGGTCAGCGCGGCCAACACCCCGCTCTCGGTCGGCCTCGGCCTGGCCGTCTCCAGGAAGCTGGCACGCAGCATGGACGGCGAGTTGCGCTACCTGCGGCGGGAGCGCTGCACGGTCTTCGAACTCACCCTGCCCCAGGCCGCGGCGACCATTCGCCTGCCCCACCTGCACACCTGAGCCTCGCTACCCCCCGGGACTTCCTACCCTGCCCTCCGTCCCGGCCGGGAGCGACGATTCCAGCAATGGTTCCCAGCGATACCAATCCGGTGCGTCGTGAGCTGATCGACGGCTCCACCGCCATCGTTCGCGGCGCCCTCGATGCCGGCTGCGACTTCTTCGCCGGCTACCCGATCACTCCGGCCTCCGGCATCCTCGGCATGATGATCCGCCAGCTACCGGCGGCGGGCGGCGTCGCCGTCCAGGGCGAGGACGAGATCGCCTCCATCGGCATGTGCATCGGAGCGGTCTCGGCAGGGGCCAGGGCCATGACCGCCACCAGCGGCCCCGGCATGAGCCTGTACAGCGAGAACATCGGCCTTGCCGTGATGAGCGAGATCCCGCTGGTCATCGTCGACGTGCAGCGGCTGGGGCCGGCCACCGGCGGGCCCACCGCCACCGCCCAGGGGGACACCCAGTTCGTGCGCTGGGGCACCCCAGGCGGGTATCCGATCATCGCGCTGGCTCCCGCCTCCATTCCCGACTGCTACCACCTCACCGCCCGCGCCTTTGAGATGGCCGAACGTTTCCGCTGCCCCGTGTTTGTCGTGGCCGACAAGGAGCTGGGTCTGACACTCAACACCGTCGATATCGGCGATCTCAAGCCCGGGGCCGTTCCGCCCCGGCCCTCACCGGGATCGCCCGGTCCGCCCTACCTCTTCTCCCCCGCCGATCAGGTGCCGCCGCTGCGGACCTTCGGCGGCGGCGAAGTGGTGCGCTTCACCGGCTCCAGCCACGACGAGAGAGCCTTCATCACCAAGGATCCGGCCACCATCGATGCTCTAAACCGGCACCTGGCGGCCAAGATCGAGGATCACGTCGACGTCATATCGATCGTCGACACGGATCTCGACCCGGAGGCCTCCACCCTGATCGTGTCCTACGGGGTAGTCGCCGGCGCCGTCGGCCTCGCCGTCTCCAGACTCCGGCACCAAGGCCGCAGGGTCTCATCGGTTGTGGTCAAGAGCCTGTGGCCCCTGCCCGAGGCCGCTCTCACCGCCGCCGCCGCCGGCGTCGAGCGGATTGTGGTCCCGGAGCTGAACCTGGGCCAATACCGGAGGGAGATCGAGCGGCTCCTTCCCGGGGTGGAGATCCGTGGAGTCAATCGCATCGACGGAAACCTCATCGCTGCTTCCGAGATCGTGGAGGCGGCGTGACCACCGTCGTCACTCCGCTCAGCTCGTACCGCAATGAGCGCCCCTACCCCTTCTGCCCCGGCTGCGGCCACTCCGCCATCCTGGATGCGCTCAATGAGGCCCTGGTGCGGCGCCGCGCCGACCCGGCATCGGTCGTGATCGTCAGCGACATCGGCTGCAGCGGTCTTTCCGACGAGTACTTCGCCACCAGCGCCTTCCACGGGCTCCACGGGCGCAGCATCACCTACGCCACCGGCATGAAGCTGGTCCGGCCCGATCTCGACGTGATCGTGATCATGGGAGACGGGGGCGCCGGCATCGGCGGCGCCCACCTGATCAACGCGGCCCGGCGCAACATCGGGATCACACTACTGGTGATGAACAACCTCAATTTCGGCATGACCGGCGGCCAGCACTCGGTCACCACCCCCACCGGATCCTTCACCGCCAGTACTCCCCTCGGCAACCTCGAGCGGCCGCTGGACATCTGCGGGACCGTTGCCGTGAATGGGGCCGGGTATGTCTGGCGCGGGACTTCCTTCGACAACGATCTTCCCGACCGCATCGCCGCTGCGATGGGCAGCGATGGTTTCGCCCTGCTCGACATCTGGGAACTCTGCACCGCCTATTTCGTGCGGCGCAACCAGTTCTCGCGCCGCGCCATCGCCTCCACCCTCGACACCCTCGGTTTTGCCACCGGAATGATCCAGCACCGGCCCGACATCCCCGAGTACGCCGCCGCCTACCGCGCCGCCGCGGCCGCAAACCCGCCGCCCTCGGCCCCACAGCCCATCACGCCGACGTACCGCGCCTCCCTCGACCGCCCTTTCACCCTGCTGCTCGCCGGTGCCGCCGGAGGGCGGGTGCGCAGCGCCGGCCGTCTCCTGGCCACCGCCGCCATAATGTCGGGGCTCTACGCCGCCCAGAGCGACGACTATCCCGTCACCGTTCGCAGCGGCCACAGCGTCACCACCCTCAGCCTGTCTCCCCAGCCCGTGGTGCCGGCCGGTGACGAGCCCGATGCCGTGCTGCTTCTCAGCCAAGAGGGAGCCGGGAAGCTGGCACCGCTGCTGGAATCACTCAAAACGCCCGCCCTCGTGCTGAGACTGCCCGGGTCGGCCACCGTGCCTACCCCGGCAAAGGTGATCATCCTGGAGCCTCCGGAGAAGCCGCGCCTTTCGAAGGCGGACCGGGCCCTTGCCGGCGCCGCTGCGGCACTGGAAATCCTCGGCCTGTTTCCCCGGCAGGCTCTCATCAGCGCCGTTGAGGCCGCCGGACGCGGCCGAGAGCAGCTCGAGATCGTTGCGCTGGGTGCCGCCATGGGCGCCGCTGCCAAGGCTTAGGCGATTCCCCCTACAGCAGCGCTCCCATCGCTACCCTTTAGCGTGGGCCCATGAGTGACCCTCTGCTCCTCGCCCTGCTTCTGGTGCTTGCCGTTGGATTCGCTTTCCTCAACGGCTTCCACGACGCCGCCAACGTCGTGGCCACCATCATCGCCTCCGGGGCCATGACCCCCCGCTCGGCCTTGCTGCTTTCCGCAGCAGGCAATTTCACCGGCCCACTGCTTTTTGGCGTTGCCGTCGCCACCACAATCGGCAAGGAGATCGTCGACCCGAACGTGGTGACCATAAGCGTGGTCCTCGCCGCCCTGCTGGCGGCGTGCGCCTGGAACCTCGCCACCTGGTGGCTCGGCATCCCCTCGTCGTCCTCACACGCCCTGGCCGGCGGGATCATCGGCGCCGCCGTCGCCTTCGGCGGCTGGGATCAGCTCCACGCTTCCGGGCTGGTGAAGATCGGAGCCGCGCTGATCGCCTCCCCCATACTCGGCTTTGTGCTCGCCTGGCTCGTCTTCCGCCTCATCCTGCTCCTCTCCCGCCGCGCCAGACCCAAGGTGAGCAGAATGTTCAATCGGCTTCAGTTCGTCACTGCCGCGGCTCTGAGCCTCTCCCACGGCAGCAACGACGCCCAGAAGATCCTGGGGATCATCACGCTCGGTCTCGTCACCCTCGGCTACCGGAGCTCCTTTGTTGTGCCCATGTGGGCCCTTCTCGTGACCGCAGCCGCCATCTCATTGGGCACAGCCAGCGGGGGCTGGAAGATCATCCGTACCGTGGGCGGGGACTTCTTCCGGGTACGGCCCATCCACAGCCTCACCGCACAGGGAGCTTCCGCCGCCGTCATCATCGCGGCATCACTCGTGGGCGGCCCGGTCAGCACCACCCATGTGGCCAGCTCCGCCGTCGTCGGCGCCGGCGCCGCCGAGCGAAAGAGCATGGTGCGCTGGGGACGATTCGGCGAGATCGCCGTTGCCTGGCTTGTCACCGTTCCCATAACGGCACTGTTGGCCGCCGGCTGCTACCTGCCCTTGCGGGCACTGCTGGGTGACTGAGCGGCGCCGGCATGCGACAATCGACCAGGAGGTGAGTCATTTGGCTTTCCGGCGCAAAAAGGAGAACCGGTTCATCCTTCTCCTGCGCGAGCAGGCCGAACTCGTGGAGCAGGGCCTCGAAGGGCTGCTTCGCTATGTGACCGACCAGGACCCAGAAGGCCGCGAGCAGGTGCGCCGCTGCGAGCACGATGCCGACGAAATGAGGCGCATCCTCGTCGACGAACTCCACAAAACGTTTGTCACTCCCTTCGATCGGGAGGACATCTGGAATCTCTCCCTCTACCTGGACGATGTCTTGGACTATGCCTACAGCACGGTGCAGGAGATGGAGGAGCTCGAGGTCGACAGCGACGAGCACCTGGTTGCCATGGTGGACCGGCTGGTGCGGGCCGGTGAGGATCTGCGTCAGGCCATGGAGCGCATCGACGACAACCCCATGGTTGCCCTCGATCACGCCCGTCGGGTGAAACATCGCGAGAACCAGGTGGAGAAGGCCTACCGCCAGGCCGTCGGGGAGCTGTTCACCGGGCCCGAGGACGTGCACCACGTGATCGAGATGCTGCGGCGCCGCGAGGTGTACCGCCACGTGAGCAATGCCGCCGACCGGGCCGACGAAGCGGCCAACCTCATCGGGTCGGTCATCGTCAAAATGACCTAGCCGGCACAGAACTCCCCTCCACGGCTCCGAGACCAGTAGCCTGCTCCGCGCAATGCGTTACCGGCTTCTGCTCGTCGCCCTGTGCATCCTGGGCACCGGCTGCGGCGACGATGAGCAGGCTCCACTTCCTACGGCCGATGAGGCGATCGACCAGGCCGCCGCCGCCATGACCGCGCTGGAATCGGCACGATTCGAAATGCGCAGCGAAGGGGCCCCGGTCACCGTCTCCGGCCTCGAGTTCGAATCGGCGGTGGGGCAGTACGCGGCGCCCACTTCGGCCTGGGCCATGCTGCGATTGAAGGCCGCCGACCTGACCGTCGAGCTGGGGACCATCTCTGTGGGCGAGCGCACCTGGCTCGAGAATCCCCTCACCGGCCGCATGGAGGAGCTCAACCCGGGAACCGGCTTCAACCCGGCTCTCATCTTCGACGCCGAGGTGGGCTGGCGGCCCCTCCTGGATACGGACCTGAGCAGCGTCACCGTCCTGGGCACCGAGGGAAGCGGAGACGAGCTGCTGTGGGTAGTGACGGGAACGGTGGCACGGGACCGGATCGCCGTTCTCACCGCCGGGTTCGCCGGCCAGGAGGACGTACCCATGCGTTTCTGGATTCGCGCCTCCACCGGCCACATCGTTCGCCTCGAGTTCTCCACCACCGGCGACGCCGGCGTCAGCGACTGGGCCATCGAGCTCTCCGAGTTCAACGAGCCGGTCACCATCGAGCCCCCCACCGACTGACGTGAGGCGGCCGGTCCCCCCTCGCCTCGTTCTCGGTGTCGTCGCCTTTGGAGTGTTCATCGCCGCCGACGACCTGACCGTCGTATCGACCATGCTGCGCCAGATCATCGGCGACCTCGGCATCCCCGTTCCCGAGGGTTTCGACCAGGTGGCCTGGCTGGTCAACTCCTATCTGGTCGCCTACGTGGCGGTGATGCCCTTTATGGGACGCCTGAGCGACGTCCTGGGGCGGCGGCGGGTGTTTGTAGGGGCGCTGGCGCTGTTCCTCGCCGGCTCGCTGTGGATTCCGTTCACCAGCAGTCTCGGCTGGTTCATCGTCGGCCGGGTGCTCACCGCCATCGGCGGCGGGGCCATGGTGCCGGTGGCGCTGGCGGTCATCGGCGACGTCTACGAGGAGGAGCGCCGTCCCGGAGCCCTCGGGGTGCTCGGGGCCGTCGACACCATTGGCTGGGTGTGGGGCCCGCTGTTCGGCGCCATGCTGGTCCGCTACCTGAGTTGGCGCTGGCAGTTCTACCTCAACGTGCCCCTGGCGTTGGTCGGCATCACCGCCACCTGGTGGGCCCTGCAGGGGCTCGATCGCCCCGCCGAACGCCGGCGTATCGACTGGCCCGCCGCCGCAGCCCTTTCGGGCACCCTCGTCGCCCTCAACATTGCCTTGGTCAGCACTGGTGAGATCTCCGGGGTTAGTGAGCTTGCCGAGCTGACCGGCGAGCGCTCGATACCCACACTGCCCTTTTTTGTGGTGGCGGGAGCCGCCCTGGTGTTGTTCCTCTTCTTCGAGCAGCGCAGCCCGGACCCGGTCATCGACCTGCGGCTGTTCCTCCGGCCCAATTTCGCCTCCTCCCTGGCGATCAACTTCCTGGTCGGCGCCGTGCTCATCATCGCCATGGTCGACGTACCCCTCTTCGTCAATCTGGTGGTGGAGACCGACCTGGAGCGCGCCGCCGTTCTCAGCGGCTGGGTGCTCTGCTCCCTCACCGCGACCATGGCCCTTGCCGCCTATGCCGGCGGACGCCTGACCGAACGAACCTGGTACCGCCCCGTCGTCCTCGCCGGACTCGTGGTGACCGCCGCCGGGTTCCTGATCATGGGCCTCACCTGGAACGAAGACGTGGCGCTCCTGCACATGGTGTGGAACCTCGCCGTTCTCGGCGTCGGCTTCGGCCTGATCGCCGCCCCCACCAACGCCGCCGCCGTGGACGCGGTGCCCGCCGACCGGCGCGGCGTCGCCGGCGGCCTGGTGATCCTGGCCCGCCTCATGGGCCTGGCCGTCGGTCTCTCCGGGCTCACCGCCTGGGCCCTGCACCGTTTCGACATGGCCCGGCGCACCGTCGACTTGCCCCCAATAGGCGATCCCGGCTACCAGCAAGCCATGGACCAGGCCCGGGCCCAGCTCACCGCCGACGCGCTGGCCGAGACCTTCCTGTTCTCAGTGGCGGTAGCCCTGGTCGCCATCGCCGTAGCCTTCTGGCTGCGCCGGCGCAGAGCCAACAGCACGGCCCACCCCTGAACGGCCGGAGACACGCCCACGCGGCGCGCTAGCGTGTCGGCACCCAGGACCCGTTCTCTGCATTGGCCGATCGGGAGGTGGCACACGGTGAGCGTCGACACGTCGGCTCCCTGCCCCGCAGCGAGAGGGTGATCGCCCCCCTGGGGGTGACCGGGCTGTGGATCGCCCTGGTGTCGGCGACTCTGCTCACGGTCTACGGCAGCAATGAAGAGGCAGCCATCGACTACCTCGATCGCCACGCCTGGGGCGAGAGCTGCCTGTACGTCGTCGACGTGGTCTCGCCAGCATCCATCGAACTCGGCGTCTCTGGCCAGCCCGAGACCTACCTCATCGATGCCGACGGCATCATCGTGGGCAAAACCATGGGCGGTTCAACCGTGGCGACGCTGACCGCCGGATCGACGCCATTCTCCAGACCGGATCGGCCGGCTGAGTCAGGCCTCGTCCTTCTTGAGATCCAGCGCCGCCGAGTTCATACAATATCGCAGGCCCGTGGGCTCCGGACCGTCGTCGAAGAGGTGTCCCAAGTGGCCTCCGCAGCGAGCGCAGAGAGCCTCGGTGCGTACCCGGCCCAACGAGTGGTCGGGACGGGTGGTGACCCGCTCGGGGTCGACGGCCTCAAAAAAAGACGGCCATCCCGTGCCCGAGTCGTACTTGGCTTCCGAGCGGAACAGCTCGGCGCCACAGCCAGCACACCGGTAGGTGCCTTGGTCCTTGGTGTCCCAGTAGGCGCCGCTGAAGGGAGCCTCGGTGGCGGAGCAGCGCAGCACCTCGTACTGCCCGGCGTCGAGGCGGGCCCGCCACTCCTCATCGGTGCGGGGCAGGTCGTCGTTCATCTTCTCCTCTCCCGGCTGCCGGAACCCTACCCCGGCGAGACCTCAATCCGAGGTCCAGGTCCGCCTCGGTGGCACTCAATGGGGCCTCGAAGGTCGTCCTCAACCCAGAGTTGAGGGTTTGAGGTTGTCCGGCTACAGAGGGCTCTCTGCTCCCTCGGAGAAAATCGTAGAAAAGAAGGGCAGCATGTATTCCCCGATACGTTCGCCCACCTTGTCGTCATGGAGCTCCTCGAACGTGGCCAGCTCGTGTTCGATACCTGCGGCTGTGAGCACCTCGGAGAGGTAGCCGCACCCTCGGCGGAGACAGGGGAACTGGTCCCAGATCTCGTAGGAGATCGTTGTTCCCTCCAGACTCGCCAGAGCGGCGCCTTAGGTCACCACCACCAGCTGAAACGTCCTCCTCATGGCAGACCCTCCCCTCCAGGTCTTGTGGGGCGTGCAGGCAAGCAAGCGTCTCCGGCGCCGTCACCGACGCAGCACCAACCAGGCCTAGATCTTCCACACGCCGGCGCTGCGGGCGGGGAGATCCACGTGCACACAGCCGTCGACCAGGCTCGCCTGGCCTTCGCCCCAGAGGGGCTCGGTCCGAGTCCCGGGGAGCCGGGTGGTGAAACCCGCAGCTTCATCGCCGGCGTTCACCGCCACCAGCAGACAATCGCTGCCGTGCTCACGAGCGAAGGCGTAGAAACCTCCGTACGCGTGGAAGTGGCGGTAGCCGCCGTGCCGCAGGGCCGGTTCTCGATGGCGTAGAGCCATCAAGCTCCGGAACGTCTCGAGCAGTTCGTGATCCCACTCGTCCTCACGTCCCCAGGGGAACCCTTCCCGGCACCCGGGGTCGTGGCCGCCGGCCATGCCGATCTCGTCGCCGTAATAGACGCAGGGGGCGCCGGGGAAGGTGAACAGCAGCGTCGCCGCCAGTTTCACCGCCGACCGGTGACCGCCCACCAGGCTCAACAGACGGGGCGTGTCGTGAGATCCCAGCAGGTTGAGATTGGCCCGAGTGGTCGCCTTGGAATAAGCAGCAAGAAGGTAGGCGATCGCGGCTTCGTAGCCGTGGGCGTCGTGAGGGTCAAAATCCAAAGGGATCCTGCTGGCGTGGTCTCCATCGATACGCCCGGCCGCTACGAAGCGCAGGATGGCCGAGAGCAAGGCGTAGTTCATGACCCCGTCGAACCGACCCCGGTCGCTGGTCCACTGTGGGTCCGTGACCCAGATTTCACCCACGAGGTAGGCCTCGGGATTCACCGCCTTCACCCGAACACGAAATTCTTCCCAAAAGCCTTGGGTCTTGATATTGGCCGGCACATCGAGGCGCCAGCCATCGGCCCCACGTTCAATCCAGTGCTCGGCCACCCTCATGATGAACTCTCGCACCTCGAGGTTCTCGGTGTTGAACTCGGGAAGGGCGTGCAGGCCCCACCAGGCGGCGTAGTCCGGCGGCCGGCTGAGGTCGTAGGCGTTCGGCGGGTACCTGAAGACAGTGAACCAGTCCCGCCAAGCCGATGCAGCGCCGTTCTCCAGGATGTCGTTGAACTGCAGAAAACCGCGGCTGGCGTGATTGAACACTCCGTCGATGATCACCCGCAGGCCCCGGTCGTGGGCCGCGGCAACAAGCACGTCAAAAGCCTCATTCCCGCCCAGTAGCGGGTCCACGCGGTAGTAGTCGTGGGTGTGGTAGCGGTGGTTGGAGGCCGACTGGAAGATCGGGTTCAGGTAAATGGCGTTCACCCCGAGGTCGGTCAGCCAGTCCAGGTGCTCCACGATCCCGAGCAGGTCACCGCCCTTGTAGCCGTGCCTGGTGGCAGGCGAATCCCAGGACTCCAGGTTGCCCGGCTTGGGCACACCCTGCGAGCAGGCAAACCGATCGGGGAAGATCTGATAGAAGATGGCGTCGGCGACCCAATCTGGGGGCGATTGGCTACTGGTGCTGCCGGCGGAAGCGTTCATGGCCCGGCTCCTCCCTCGACGTGCCGCCAATGGTATTCCGGCCCCATCTGGAGATCGCCGGGTCGTCGGCGCTTTCTGGCGCAACTCGGCAAGCGCGACGCGCCTCTATCTCTTGTGGTTCAAGCGCAGCACATCCAAGGAATGAGCCTCAGATGGCAGCGGCCTCCGCTTTGCTGCCTGGAACATTGGTGGCAGTCGCCGCTGCCAGCCAGGTGGTGAGAGGCACGGCTGCGACAACTCCAATGCTGCCGATCAGTGTGCGCAGCACCTCGGTGGCCACCACCTCCGAGTTCATGACGGTGCCCAGTGATTGATTGGAGAGAACAAAGAAGATGAGCAGCGGCATCGAGGCGCCGGCGTAGGCCAGCAACAGGGTATTGACCATCGAGGCCACATGATCCCGGCCCACCCGCAGGCCGGCACGGAAAAGATCGAGATGAGACATGCCCGGCCGGGCCCGCTGCAGCTCCCACACCGCAGATGCCTGGGTGATGGTGACGTCATCCACCGCGCCCACCGTGCCGAGCACCACCCCGGCCAGTATCAACCCTGAGATATCGATGCGGCCCACCAGCGTGAGGATGTATGACTCATCGCTGGCAAAACCGCTGAGCTGGGCAATGCCCAGCGCTACCCAAGACAGCAGCGTCGTCAGCGCCAGGGCGGCCAGAGTGCCCAGCAGTGCCACCGTGGCCATTCTGTTGAATCCGTGGGCCAGGTAGAGCCCGACATACGAAACGGCGGCCGCCCCCACGATCGCAACCAGCACGGGAGGACGGCCATCGAGTATCGCCGGTACCACAAACTGCAGGAGGATGACCACGGTGACGACCAAACCGAGGAGTGCCGCGGCACCGCGCAGCCGCCCCAGAACAACCACAACGATGGCAAACAGGAGGGCGACGGCCACCAGAATCGGCCGCCGCTGCCGATCGTAGTAGTTGTAGCGAAACGCCGGCTCGGCATCGGGCCGGTAGTCCAGCACCACGTGTTCACCCACGGCAAAACGGGGAGAAGTCTCAGCCACCGTTACACCGAGGGTGACGACCTCTCCCGCATCGGGGCCTTGCTCGAGCCGAAAGCCGACAAAGGCGCACGGGATGCCGTCCTCCTCGGTGGTGCCGGTGCACGGTGCGACCTCGACCGTCTCCACGACGGCGCCGTAGACCGCCGGATTTACCCCGATGGCAGACAGATCGGGCCGCTCCTCGCCGGTGGGCCGGAGCAATACCATCCCGAGCACCGTCGCCACCGCGAGAACCGCCGAGATGATCAAGGGGACAGCACGAATCAACGCCGCCTGCTCCGGCTCGAGCAGTCGGCTCAGGTCTCTTTGCCGCTCCTGGCGCTCGCCAGGATCCGGCCGGAAGAACAGATCGATGTCGTCGGGCGGCACAACGCGCCAACCGTAGACCACCCGGCCCTCGCCGCAGTGTTTTTGCCTGGGAAAAAGCTGAGAAAGGTGCTTCAGACCGGGGCCGGCCCGCCCGCCGGCCGGCGCCTCGCTTCGCGCCGCCTCCCTCCTCTAGGAGTCCCCACGGCCCAGCGTCAGCCACGGCCCCGAGGCCCCGGCAGCCAGGTCGGCGAAGCTCACCCCCTCCAGCATGGCGATGGTCGCCTCGCGCACCTCACCCCACACCGCACGCAACGTACATCCCACCTCCATGGGGCACGGCTCCGGCTCCTTTCGAGTGGCACAGCCGATGGGCGCCAGCTGCCCTTTAAACAGCCGCACCACCCGCTCCAGGGTGATGTCGGCCGGATCGTGATTCAATCGGTATCCCCCAGCGGGTCCCCTTTCCGAACGCACCAACCCGGCACTGCGGAGCTGACGCATGACCTGCTCCATCACGGACCGGGGCGCTGCTGTTCGCTGCGCCAGGTCATTCAGCGTCAAAGCCTCCCCGCCTCCGGCCAAGGTGAGGGCCAACACCGCACGTGTGGCGTAGTCAGCTCGACGTGTAACCCACATCTGCGTTCCTGATCGTCCTGGGTGCGCACACTACCCGCGTTGCCGGCCCGCGTGAGGCGGTTGACCCGGCGCACCGCTTCCTCTATATTACGACATAGTTAGTATTCTTTATATTTTATGTCGACAATATACAACACCACAGCCAGGGAACACAACGCCATGACTTTCAAACGTCCCCGCCTTCTCCCCTTCCTGCTGGCCGCCGCCCTGCTGGCCTCTTGTGGCGATTCCTCAAGCGAACAAGGCCAGGAGACTCTTCGGCTCGGCTACTTCCCCAATGTGACCCACGCCACGGCCATCGTCGGCGTCGACAGCGGACTCATCCCCGATGCGCTGGGTCCCGACGTCGTCCTCGAGACCACATACTTCAACTCCGGCACGGAGGCCATCCAGGCCCTCTTCGCCGGGGCGATTGATGCCTCCTACATCGGCCCCAATCCCGCCATCAACGGCTTCGCCCAATCGGATGGCGCCGCTCTCCGTATCATCGCGGGTGCCACCTCGGGCGGCGCTTTCCTCGTTGTTCGTCCGGGAATCGAGACCCCCGGAGATCTGGTCGGGACGACACTCGCCACTCCGTCCTTGGGAAACACTCAGGACGTCGCGCTGCGAGCCTGGCTCGCCGCTCAGGGTCTGGCAGCAGACACCACCGGCGGCGGTGACGTGTCGATCCGGCCCCAGTCCAATGCCGACACCCTCCGAGCCTTCCAGACCGGCGACATAGACGGCGCCTGGGAACCCGAGCCATGGGCCACCCGCCTGATCCTCGAGGCCGCGGGCATCGTGCTCGTCGACGAGCGCGACCTGTGGCCCGACGGCGAGTTCGTCACCACCCACCTCATCGTCCGCACCCAGCTGCTCGAGGAGAACCCGGACTTGGTGCGGCGCCTGCTGCAGGGGCACCTGGCCGCCACCGGTTTTGTCAACGAGAACCCGGACGAGGCGCGCCGGATCACCAACGACGGTATCGAGGCCATCACCGGCTACCGCCTTGGCGACGACGTCATTGCGGCCGCCTGGGAAAACCTCACCTTCACTTGGGACCCCATCGCCGATTCACTCCAGGGATCGGCCGATCACGCCGTGGCCGTTGGCCTGCTGGACCCGCTCGACCTGGCCGGGATCTACGCCCTCGATCTACTGAACGACCTGCTCAGCGAGCAAGGCATTAAGAAGGTGCCGGGACTATGACTGCCACCCTGACCGCAACCACCCTGGAATCGGCGCCAAGGCCGGCCCCGCAACCGGCACTACACGCTGAGGAGGTGAGCAAGGTATTCGGCGCCGGCCCCGCGGCCGTGTTTGCACTCGACCGGCTCAGTCTCGAGGTGTGCCCCGGCGAGTTCGTTTGTGTGGTTGGCGCCTCGGGGTGTGGAAAGAGCACTCTGCTGCACATGGCCGCGGGTCTCGAAGCGCCGACCAGCGGCTGCATCACAGTCGACGGGCGCAGCGCTCTCATGTTCCAGGACCCGGCTCTGTTCCCTTGGCTCACCACAGCCGGAAACGTGGATCTCGCCCTGCGGCTGCAGAAGGTGCCCCGCTCTGCACGCCGTTCCCGAGTCGCCTCCCTGCTCGAGACCGTGCACCTCGGCGAATTCGCCGCAAAAAGGCCCCACGAGCTGTCCGGGGGCATGCGGCAGCGAGTCGCCCTGGCCCGAGCCTTTGCCCAAGACGCCGATGTCCTGCTCATGGACGAGCCCTTCGGCGCTCTCGACGCCATGACCCGCGATCTTCTGCACGCTGAGCTGGAAAGTCTCTGGGGCGCTCTCGATCTCACCATCGTCTTCGTGACCCACAACGTGCGTGAGGCGGTCCGGCTCGCCGATCGGGTGTTTGTGCTCACCTCACGCCCGGGCCGACTGGCTGCCTCTTTCGACGTCCCGATCCCGAGACCACGCCGTATCGAGACTCCGGAGGTCTCAGCCCTGGCCGCCGAGATCACTGATCGCCTGCGCCGGGAGGTGCGCCGCCATGGTCATGTCTGAGACCACCCTCAGGCAGGAGGTCACCGGTCTCGACACCCTGGAGACCCCCGTTGGATCCGGCCCTTCGCTCGGCTCCAGAGCCTGGTCCGCCACCTGGCCCAAGGCGGCGGCGCTGCTGCTGGCTCTGGCCGGCTGGCAGGTGGTGGTCTGGAGCGGCTGGCGACCCACCTACGTGCTTCCCGGACCGGTCACCGTCTTCGGTGAACTCGGCGAGCGCCTCGGCGACGGCACCCTGATCACCGCGGCAAGTATCACCTTGCGACGGGCGCTAACGGGCTTCGCGCTGGCGGTGCTGGCGGGCACCGTCGTCGGCAGTCTGGTGACCCGGATCAAGGTGTTGAGAACTGCAGTGGGCTCACTGATCACCGGGGTCCAGACCATGCCCTCCATCGCCTGGTTCCCCTTCGCCATCCTTCTGTTCAAGCTGTCCGAGCAGGCGATTCTGTTTGTGGTGGTCCTCGGTGCGGCCCCGGCCATCGCCAACGGCCTCATCTCGGGCACCGACCACATTCCCCCCATCTACATCCGGGCCGGCCGAGTGCTCGGCGCCCGAGACCTGAGCCTCTTCCGCTATGTGATCCTGCCGGCTTGCCTGCCGTCGTTTGTCGCCGGCCTGAAACAGGGGTGGTCGTTCGCCTGGCGCAGCCTGATGGCGGGGGAACTGCTTGTCATCATCGCCAACCGGCCCTCCATCGGCGTCCAGCTGCAGATCGCCCGCGAGTTCGCCGATGCCGCCGGGCTGCTCGCCACCATGATCGTCATCCTCTGCATCGGCATCGCGGTGGACACCCTGCTCTTCGGCAGCCTCGACCGGCTCATCAGGCGCCGCTGGGGACTGATCGACACGAACACCTGACCCGGCCTGATCGTTCCGGCCCTGCCATCACCGGTCCCGCTCGGCGTCCGGCGCCGGCGATGGCGTTGCTCCGGCACCCCGTCGTCGGCCGCGCCTAGAAGCCCCCAACGGCCACCCGGCCCGCGCGGCGCGGGTCCGCTGCTCCAAACAGCCCTCCGAGCGGGTCCCACATGGCGGCGCCGACGGCGCCGAAGTACATGGAGATATCGGGGAAGCGCCGTACGACGAGATCATCGAATCCTTCAATAGGCACACCAGGCTCACAGGCGATGTTCGGCCGATCCTCGAACACCTCGACATGCAGCCGGGCATGCGCCACGGCTTCGGTCAACGACATCCCCAGGTGGACGAAGTTGAGCAGCACCTGTGCCACCGATGTGGTGATCCTGCTGGCTCCCGGCGATCCCACGGCAAGCACAGCTCCGTCGTCGCGGCGAGCGATGGTCGGGGCCATGTTCGACGGGAGCCTATCCCCCACCGGCACGGCGTCGCTTCCGTCGGGCAGAAGCTCCAGTTCGCCCAGAGAGTTATTCAGCCAGAGCCCGGTTCCCGGGATCATCACCCCGGACCCGTACCCGGCCGAGGCGGTGATGGCACAGGCGAGGCCGCTGCTGTCCACTGCCGAGGTGTGCACCGTGGACGGCGACGCCAGCAGCTCATTGCGGCGTGCCTTCTCGAGCAGCGTCGCCGCTGCGGTTGCGGAGCCATCGCTGCCGTCGATATGCTCCAGGCGGTAGTCGAGCACCGCCCGCTGCACCTCAGCCATTCGCCGGGCGCCCGCTTGAGTCGAAGGATCGGGTGCATCGCCGTCGAGCAGAAGCAGAATGGCGCCGACAGCGGCACCGCCGATGGCCGGAGGTGGGTTGACCGCCACCTCCCATTGCCCGAATGGGATCCGAACCGGAGCGCGCTCCCAGGCCTCATAGGCTTCCAGGTCTGCTGCGGTCAGCCGCCCGCCGCGGGCCGCCATGTCCTCTGCCATCAGGCGGCCGATCGATCCGGCATAGAAACAATCCGGGCCCTCCGCCGCGATCGATCGGAGTGCATCGGCAAGACCGTCGATGTGCACGGTGTCGCCCTCGTGGAGCGGAGTCCCGTCATTGGCCCGCAGCGCGCGTCTGCTCTCGGGCAATCGGTCGAAGATAGCGGAGCGGGAATAGACCAGGTAGGCGGCAGCCACCTGTGAGAGTGGGAACCCGTTGTCGGCCCAGCGGATCGTCGGCTCCAGCACCTGTGCCCAGGACAGCTGCCCCTGTGACTCGCACGCAGCCGAGAGGCCGGCGAAGGCTCCCGGCGTGGCCACGGAGGCATGCCCGATCAGCGTTTCCATGCCGCCCCCGTAGTCCATATGGACCCGCTCGCCGAAACCCTCGACGGAACCGGCGTCGAGTCCGCGCCCCGGCATCTCTGCATAGCCGTCGATGACCACGGGCTCACCCGCAGCCGGCCACACCAAAATGAACGCACCGGCTCCCGGAGCAATGATCCCCGGATCGGTGCACATAGCCGCCAGCGTGGCCGCCACCGCAGCATCCACGGCGTTGCCTCCGGCATCGGCGATCTCGGCGCCCGTGTGGGCGGCGATCTCCGACGCTGCCGCAATGCAGACCCGTCGCACCTCGGGCAGGCTAGTGCTCGTCGTCGGCCGCCGAATCCTCCCGCAGGCAGATCTGCTCGGCCACCAGCTCGATGCGGCTACGCCGCCCCTCCGCCTCGCTCCAGAAACGACGCTGCACCGCTCCCGCGGCCCACACCCTCATTCCCACCTTGGGATCGGCGTCGACCAGCTCGTCGGGTGGGTCCCACATCGTCACCGGCAGCACGTCGACCCGCCGCCGCGGCCGTTCCGACCGCACGGTGAGCAGATAGCGAGCCAGGCAGGTGCCGTTGTCGAATTGGCGTATCTCGGCCGGAGCGCAGAGCCGGCCGGAGAGCACCACGAGGTTGAGGTCCATGACGTGCCTTTCACGAGGTGGTGTCCAAGGTATGGCCTTGCAGTGACACACTCTTTTCGCTCCCCGCCACCCGGCATCCGCTCCCTAGGGTGTGGTCATGGGCGATGCCGCCGCCATCTCCCTCGGCCACGACCTCTACCTCATCGACGCCTGCATGCATGATGAGCCCGAGCGGCTCGCCTGCTATCTGTTCGACACGCCCCAGCGCCTGCTCGTCGAATGCGGGCCCTCACGCTCCATCGGCCACCTGTACGGCGCCCTCGATGGTCTCGGCATCGATGATGCGGCCACCCTGGCCGTGACCCGCATCCACCTGGACCACGCCGGCGGAGCCGGCCACCTGGCCCGGCGTTTCCCGGGCGCCGAGATCGCCGTTCACAGCCGGGGCACTCGTCACCTGGCCGACCCCGGCCGTCTCCGGGATTCGGCAGCGCAAATCTACGGCGAGCAGGGCATGGCAGACCTTTGAGGCCCCATGGAACCGGTAGATGCCCACCGTCTCAAAGTGCTGGACGAAGGCGACCGGATTCCGCTAGGCGGTGGCCGCCACCTCGACGTCCTCTACACGCCGGGTCATGCCAAACACCACGTGGCCTTCTCCGAGGACGACACCGGCGCCTGTTATGTCGGCGACGCCGTCGGCATCGCCTTCCCCCACGGCCACATGGTGCACCCGGTCACACCGCCCCCGGACTTCAATCCCGAACTGGCCGTCACCCAGCTCCACCGTATTGCCGAGCGCCACCCTTCTTTCCTCGGTTTTGCCCATTTTGACCCCCACCCCGACCCCCCGGCGGCGCTCGCCCAGGCCGAGGAGCGTATCCAGGCATGGGTCGCCTGGGTTGATGCAGCGTCCGGCAGCGGCAACCTGACCGACCCCATGCGCCGCTGGGTGCTCGACGAATACCGGGCCCAAGGCATCTCGGACGAGGCAATCGAGACCTACGACCGCAACACCTACTGGCCGATGCAGGCGGCCGGGATCCTGCACTGGCTCGAAACCGGGGCTTAGCCGATCGCCGCCCTGAGCTCGTCCAGGCCGGGAAATGCTGCATCTGCCCTGGTGATGGCCTCGTACAGCTGCAGTGCCGTCTTCCTGTCGCCAAGGCGCGCCGCAACTCGGGCCGCCACATACCACACTCGATGACGGCTCTCGGAGACATCGGAGGTGATCCGGCCCGGCTTCACCACCTCCCAAGCCTCAGCGGCCCGCTCCGAGTCGAGGAGGTACGAGGCGAACACCACCTTGCCCTCGTCTCTTGTGGCCTCGCTGCCGCCAAGGCGCTGCAGCTGGGCCCAAGCAGTCTCGACATCCTTGGGCCGCTCCAGGGCTCGCAGCGTGTCCATCTCTACCGGCAGGTGGGTGGTCTCCCCGGTCAGGCGCCGAAACGTCCTCAGCTCTCGCAGCGCCTGCTCCCACCGGCCCAGGCGGTACGCCGACAATCCGATGATTTCGCGGATGGTCGCATCCCGCGGCGAGAGCTCCTTCGCCCTCTGCGCATGCTGGAGCGCCTTCCCGTGATTCCCCTTCGACACCGCTGCGGCTGCTCTCTCGAGTGCCTCCACAGCTTCCTGCAGATGCGCCTTTGGCGTCACCCGGGTGATCTCATCCATCACCCAATTCGGCAATGAGCCATCGCCACCCCGGGTGCCGACATGGCGCCCCGGTGCCTTGCCGGCACTGCACGCCCCGGTCCCGTCCGCCGCCCGCCGCGGTCTCCTGCCCGAAGGCTGTTTGCTGCTCACCGGCCCGACATCGTACTCCGGCTGCCACAGACGCGAGGGAGGGGCTGCCTGACGGCAGCCCCTCAAACAAGAACCGGCAGCGACCTACTCTCCCGGGGGCCTACGCCCCAAGTACCATCGGCGCTGGCGGGCTTAACTTCCGTGTTCGGAATGGGAACGGGTGGTTCCCCGCCGCTATCGCCACCGGAAACTTTATGTGCTCGGCACCCCGAGCACTCCATAGCGAGCACGCACGTTGGATTCAGATCAAGCCCTCGGCCGATTAGTACCGGTCAGCTGAACGCATTGCTGCGCTTCCACTTCCGGCCTATCCACCTGGTGTTCTACCAGGGGCCTTACCCGCATATGCGGTGGGAGGTCTCATCTTGAAGTCGGCTTCGCGCTTAGATGCCTTCAGCGCTTATCCGCTCCGTACGTAGCCAACCAGCCATGCCCTTGGCAGGACAACTGGCACACCAGAGGTACGTCCATCCCGGTCCTCTCGTACTAGGGACAGATCTCCTCAAATCTCCTGCGCCCGCGACGGATAGGGACCGAACTGTCTCACGACGTTCTAAACCCAGCTCGCGTGCCTCTTTAACGGGCGAACAGCCCGACCCTTGGGACCTGCTCCAGCCCCAGGATGAGACGAGCCGACATCGAGGTGCCAAGCCTTGCCGTCGATATGGACTCTTGGGCAAGATTAGCCTGTTATCCCCGGGGTACCTTTTAGCCGATGAGCCACGGCGCTTCCACATGCCGCCGTAGGATCACTAGGCCCTGCTTTCGCATCTGCTCGACTTGTAGGTCTCGCAGTTAAGCTCCCTTGTGCCCTTACACTCGCCGTCTGATTGCCAACCAGACTGAGGGAACCTTTGGGCGCCTCCGTTACGTTTTGGGAGGCCACCACCCCAGTGAAACTGCCCGCCAGGCACTGTCCCTGATCCGGATAACGGATCGAGGTTAGAAGCCCAATATGCCAAGGGTGGTATTTCAAGGATGACTCCACGACGGCTAGCGCCGCCGCTTCCAAGTCTCCCACCTATCCTACACATGCCATACCAGACTCCAATGCCAAGCTGCAGTAAAGGTCCCGGGGTCTTTCCGTCCTGTCGCAGGTAGTGAGCATCTTTACTCACACTGCAATTTCGCCGAGTCCGTGGTTGAGACAGCGCCCAAGTCGTTGCGCCATTCGTGCAGGTCGGAACTTACCCGACAAGGAATTTCGCTACCTTAGGACGGTTATAGTTACCGCCGCCGTTTACCGGGGCTTTGGTTCAGAGCTTCGCCACCGAAGTGGCTAACCCCTCCCCTTAACCTTCCGGCACCGGGCAGGCGTCAGAGCGTATACGGCGTCTTGCGACTTAGCACGCTCCTGTGTTTTTAGTAAACAGTCGCTTGGGCCGAG
>CAZTJO010000014.1:0-50732 GCA_964614095.1 uncultured Acidimicrobiia bacterium | reverse complement strand
CCCCACATTCACATGAGGCTTCGTCCGCTCAAACTTCGCCTTACCCATCGCTCCCAGTCTCCTTGGAAGATGTAATCCGTCTTGCCTGCGTAGCGGCGGGTGGACTCGAACCACCGACTACCCGATTATGAGCCGGGTGCTCTACCTCTGAGCTACGCCGCCTCGCGGTGCTGGAGCCGCCATCCCCGTCGGACGACAACCGAGCCATCACCGAGCCCCCTCCCGGGATCGAACCGGGGACCCCTTCCTTACCATGGAAGTGCTCTACCGCTGAGCTAAGGGGGCCTGCGGTAGCCGTCAGGTTACCGCACGCCGTGGGGGGAGAAGGATTCGAACCTCCGTAGGCTGAGCCGGCAGATTTACAGTCTGCTCCCTTTGGCCGCTCGGGCATCCCCCCAAGCACTCCTGCGGAGCGCGGGAAGTGTAGCGAATCGCCGGTACCGGGCATACCGAACTCGGTGCCCCACACGGGCCCTGCTGCAGGCCCAATCGGCTGCCGCCGCTAGCGAATCCCCTGAGCCATCTCCGAGAGGCGCTCCACCCGTTCCGGGATCGGCGGGTGAGTGGAGAAGAGCCTGCTCAGCGCGCCCATACCGCCCTTGCGTCCCCCAAACGCCTTCAGCGGATCGGCAATGAAGAGCTGCGCCGTGGAGGGGTTCACCTCCATTGGGATCTGCCGCGTTCCGGCGTCCAACTTCTCCAGGGCCCGGGCCAGCGCCAGCGGCGATCCGGTGATGACCGCCCCGCTCCGATCGGCTTCGAACTCGCGAGAACGGCTGATTGCCATCTGAATGACCATCGCCGCCAGTGGTGCCAGGATGATGGCGACTATCCCGATGATGGCGCTGAAGGCGTCATTCCGGCGTCTATCCCCTCCCATGCCGGTCCAGAAGGCGATGCGCACAAGGAAGGTGAGAGCCACCGCCACCGTGGCCGCGATGGTCGAGATCAGCACGTCGCGGTTCCTCACGTGTGAGATCTCGTGGGCCAGCACCGCCTCCAGCTCCCGGTGATCCATGAGTTGCAGGATGCCCGTGGTCACCGCCACCGCGGCATGGCGCGGGCTGCGCCCGGTGGCAAAGGCGTTCGGCTGTGGAGAATCAATCAGGTAGATGCGGGGCATGGGCATACCCTCCCGCTGTGTGAGCGAACGAACCGTCGAGTAGACGTTGGGCAGTTCGTGCTCCTCGACCGGCTTGGCCCGAGCCGAAGCCAGGGCGATCTTGTGCGAGAAGAAGTACATAGCGAAGTTCATCGCGGCGGCGATGCCGAGGGCGATGAGCGCCCCGCTCGTGCCGCCGATGAACTGGCCCACGAGCACAAAAAGCGAGCCCAGGACCACCATGAGGACGAGCGTCTTCAGGTTGTTGCGCATGGCCGGAAGCATACCGGCGCCTCAGGCCTGCACACCTCGGTGCGCCGCCGGCGACTCCATCGGGCGCAGTCACCCCACCTCGGCCACCAGGACCCGGAAATCGCCCAGGCCTCTGGGGTGGAGCAGCGTCTCGGCGTTGGTGATCTCGCTGCGCAGCTTCAGGCGCTCCATGGCATCCCCGTCCGCGGCAAGCCGCCTTTCCTGCTCCCTCATACCCTCGATGCGCCCGTCCAAACCCCACCGGTTCAGGAAATCGGCTTGCCGCACCACGCTGACCCGCGCCCCCGCTTCCCGGGCCACCTCCTCGAGAGCGCTGAAGTTCACGTCCATGGTCATGTCGACCGTCCCCGGATCGGCCAACGGATCCGGTCCCAGATGGTGAGCGTGGTAGGTGCGGATGGTGCCTTCGGGCCGGCGCGATGCCAGGCCCTCGGCGCTGTCGCCGTAGTCGGCCACCACCACCGAACCCGCCTCGATGAGCCGAAGCGCGCGGCGCAGCCAGGCGCCGGCCGCCAGCTGCACCTCGACGAAGCCGCCCTCGGGCACCGGTCCGCCGTGAGCAGCAGCCCACTCCACAACTTCGCCTCGGGCTGGTCCCGATACCGGAACCAGCTCATCTCCAGCCGCGCTCACCAAACGCTCCTCCCAGGAGTCCCCGCGCCGCACCGCCACCGCCGCCGGCAGATTGTCGAGGAGCTCGTTGGCGAAGACAACCCCGCGCACCGGCCCCGGAACATCACCGAGAGAATCCACCGCCGTCGCCTCGGGCACCCGTGATTCGAGACGACGGCGCGCCGCCGGGGACACCTCCACCGCCCAGACATCCACCCCCCGCTCCAGCTCATCGACAAGAGCCCGCAGCAGAGATCCCGATCCCGATCCGACCTCAACGACGGTCACCGGATCGGCGCCGACGCGCTCTGCTTCGGCATCGAGAAAGCGGGCGAGTGTGGCGCCGAACAGCGGGCTCACCTCCGGGCTGGTCAGGAAATCGCCGCCCGCGACGGAACGAAGCGGTCCAGAGGTGAAAAAGCCGTGGTCGGGGTCATAGAGGGCGGCGTGCATGAACTCGTCAAAAGGCATCGGGCCCCGGTCCCGGATGCGCTCGAGGAGCAGTTGGCGCAGCACCAGCCTCAGCCTAGGAGCCCGGCATACCGGCCCCAGGCCTACGGCACCGCGATCAAGGTCCGGCCCATGTCGCCGAAGAACCCCACGATCTGGGGATAGAAGCCGGAAGCGAGCACCACCGCGGCGGTCAGGCCGAGCGCCAGCACCAGAGACGGCGAGAGCGGAAACTCGGCGGCCTGGTCGACGTCCACCGTCCGTGGAACCGGGTCCATGTACACCGTTTTCACCACCCGCGCGTAATAGAACAGCGCCACCACGGCATTGAGGGCGGTGATGGCCGCCAACAAGGCTCCCCACAGCCCGCCTCCGGCCAGGACGGCCCGGAACATAACGAGTTTTGCGTACCAGCCGCCCAGCGGCGGAATCCCGGCGAGAGAGAAGAACGACAGGCCCAGCATGGCCGCCACCCCGGGGGCGTAGGTTCCCAGGCCCCCAAGGCCCTCGACTTCGGTGCTGCCCGTCTTGCGGGCTGCCGCCATCACCGCCCCGAAAGCGCCCAGGTTCATGAACGCGTAGACGATCAGATAAGTGAGAGACCCGAACAATCCATCACCGAGATCGGCATCTCCAAGGGCGGCGGAGGCCAGGGGCACCAGCACGAACCCGGCGTGTGCGATCGACGAATAGGCGAGCAAACGAACGAGATTGGGCTGCCGCAGAGCGGTCAGGTTCCCCAACGTCATGGTGACGGCGGCGAGCACCCAGAGCACCGGCCCCCAGATCTCGCTGACCCCGGGCAAGGCCACGTAACACACCGTCATGAGCCCAACAAAGCCCGCCGCCTTCGACCCCACTGAGATATATGCCGCCACCGGGGTCGGAGCACCCTCATAAGTGTCCGGTGCCCAGAAGTGGAATGGGACCGCCGAGATCTTGAAGCCAAACCCGACCAGCATGAAGATGACACCAAGGGCAAAGGCCGCATCGTCGGCAAGTCCACCGGCCGCAGCGGCAATGCCGGCAAACGTGACTTCCCCGGTTAGGCCATAGACCAGCGACATGCCGAACAGCAGCACCGCAGCCGACAACACTCCGATGAGGAAAAACTTGAGCGCGGCCTCGTTCGAACGCACATCCCCCTTGCGCCACCCGGCGAGCAGAAATGCGGGCCCCGATGCCAATTCGAGGCCGATAAAAAGAGTGATCAGGTCGCGGCTCGACGCCATCACCACGGCGCCCGTCACCGACGCCACCATCAGGAAGTAATACTCACCCCGGTGGTAGCGGTCACCCTCGAGGTAGGAGACCGACAGCAGCAGGCTCAAGATGCCGACGAGGATGAAGAGGCCTTTGAGCACCAGCGCAAAGTCATCCACGACGTAGGAGAAGTTGCCGGCACCGTCGGCAAACATGCCGCGCACACCCGAGCCGCTGCAGAAATCGAGTCGGTCACAGAACCCCAAGGTCAAGAGAGGGAAAACGGCAGCCACCAAACCCACGATGCCGAGCACCCCGACCAGGTACTTGCGCTCCTCGGAGAGTACGAGGTCGGCGACCAGCACCACCAGCAGAGTCACCCCCAGGATCAGTTCGGGCGCCAAAGCGTGGTAATCGAACAACTCAGCCCCCAAACGCCTTGCTCACGAGATCGACGACGGCGCCGGTGCTGGCGCCGAACACGATCTTCGGGTACACCCCGATGGCAATGATGGCGGCGATCAGCGGAGCCCAAGCCGCCAGCTCGTATCGATCGATGTCGACAAGGCCTTTGTCGAGCCACTCCAGGGCAGGCTCGCCCAGGTTCACCCGTTGCAGCATCCACAACATGTAGCCGGCGGTGAGCACGGTTCCCACCGCGCCCACGACCATGGCGCTGCGGAACAGCGGAAGGCTCAGCCCGGCTGCCGGGCTGTAGGAGCCGAACAGAGCCATGAACTCGCCCCAAAATCCGGCGAGGCCGGGAAGTCCCAGCGAGGCGATGGCGGTGAACCCGAGGATGCCGCCCAGGCGCGGCAGCAGCTTCTGATTGCCTCCCAGCCGTGCCATCTCCCGGGTGTGGTAGCGGTGCTGCACCGATCCGGCCAGGAAGAAGAGCAGCCCGGTGATGAGCCCGTGCGCCACCATGCCGATGACCGCGGCATTGATGCCGACTTCGGTGAGTGTGGCTATGCCCAGCATGACAAAACCCATGTGGCCCACCGACGAGAAGGCGATGAGCCGCTTCATGTCGGTCTGGGCCAGGCACGCCAGCGACCCGTAGATGATGGCGATCACGGCCAGGACGGCAATAAAGGGGGCCCACTGCACGGCTTGCCCGGGCAGTATCGGCAGGCTGATGCGGATGAACCCGTAGGAGCCCAGTTTCAGGAGCACGGCGGCCAGCAGGACCGAGCCCACGGTCGGCGCCGCGGTGTGGGCATCGGGAAGCCAGGTGTGCAACGGCCACATGGGCACCTTCACCGCGAAGCCGAGGAAAAGAGCAAAAAACACCCAGAACCCGAAAGTCCCCCCAAAAGCACCCCCCTGCCCCGCCGCGGCGAGCGCCACCATGTCGAAAGTGTGCGGATCGGCACGGAAAAAGAGGGCAAGGAAACCCAGCAGCATGAACGCCGAGCCGAACAGGGTGAAGAGGAAGAACTTGATTGCCGCGTAGAGCCGCGTCTCCACCTCACGCTTGAAGCCGGGAAGGCGTATACGGGTGCGGTCACCCCAGATTCCGATCATGAAGTACATGGGCAGAAGCACGAGCTCGAAGAACACAAAAAAGAGCACCAAATCGAGGGCGACAAACGTTCCCGCCATGCCGGTGGCCAGCACCAGCACCAGCAGAAGGAAAGCCTTCGGGTTGCGCGGCTCCGGCCAGTGGTTCCACGAGTAGACGACGGCAAGCATGGTGATGAAGGTCGACAACACCAGCAAGGGAAGGCTGATGCCGTCGATTCCGATGTGGAATCTTGATCCGATCGCCGGGATCCAGGACAAATCGGTCCCGAAGTGGAACTGCTCGGAAGCGCCAAAGTCGAATCTGACTGCGGCGGCGACGGCCAGCAGAAAGGAGGCAGCGGAGAAGGCGAGCGCGGCCGACTTGATAATGCCCTCACGGGTTTTCGGAATGAGCAGGACCGCGCCGGCTCCCACCAAGGGCAGGAACACGATGAGGCTCAGGCCGCAACCGTTGTCGAACCACGCCATCTCTTTCGCCCTCCTCCTAACTGAAGATCAGAAAACCGACTACAAGCAGCACTGCGCCGGCAAACAATGCCCCGGCGTACTGCTGCACCTTCCCCGTCTGGACCCGGCGGAGCGCCGACCCGGCCTCGCCGGTGGCGGCGGCGGCGGCATTGAAGATGCGATCGATGCCCAGCTGATCGAGGCCTGCGTAGACCAGGCGGGAGAGCTGCCGGGCCAGCGCCCCGGCGCCGTTCACCACACCATCGATGATCACATCGTTTGTCCAGTTGACCGCCCGGGCGACGGGTCCCTTGATCGGGTTCACCAGGCCGTGCATGTATAGATCGTCGAAGTAGTACTTGCGCCGCAGCACCGGGTACAGCAGCGGCACCCGAAGCCGGTCCCGCTGAGCCTGGGTGGCGGCGTCACGCCGGAACAGAGCGGTGCCTGCACCGATTCCGATCAGGGCCGCCAGCGTGCCCGCCGCGGCGACGCCCAGATCTAGCGTGGCGGCGTGATGATCGAGGGCGGCGTGGGCCCGTGCTCCCAGCCAGTCGGTGAAAGCGGTGAAGGCACCGGGCACGTTCACCCAACCGGCAATCACCGAGAACGCGGCAAGCCCCACCAGCGGGTAGGTCATGACGGCCGGCGATTCATGGGGCTCCGCCTTCCCCTTGTAGCTGCCGAAGAACGACAGATAGACCGCCCGGGCCATGTAGAAGGCGGTCACAAAAGCCCCGGCGATCGCCAACACCAGCACAAGATCGGCGGCGGCGCCCAATCCGAACGCATCCTCGGAGAGTGATGCCAGGATCTCGTCTTTCGACCAGAACCCAGCCAGGGGAACGATCCCGGCCAGGGCAAGCGACCCGATCAAGAACGTCCAAAAGGTATAGGGCATCTGCCGGCGCAGCCCGCCCATGTCGCTCATGTTGTTGCTGCGCACGGCATGGATCATCGAGCCGGCAGCCAGGAACAACAGGCCCTTGAAGAAGGCATGGGTGAATAGATGGAAAAGCCCGGCGGTATAGGCACCGGCTCCCATCGCCGCCGTCATGTAGCCCAGCTGACTCACCGTCGAGTAGGCCAGCACCTTCTTGATGTCGTCCTGGACCAAAGCGAGCAACCCGGCAAAAAAGAGGGTGAACCCTCCCACGAGCACGATGATGAGCTTCACATCGTCGGCGAAGCCGGCCGTGTTGTACAGGGGCATCATCCGGCCCAGCAGATATACCCCGGCGGTGACCATTGTGGCTGCGTGCATCAGCGACGACACCGGCGTCGGACCGGCCATGGCGTCGGGCAGCCACACGTGGAAAGGCATCTGGGCGCTCTTGCCCATGGCGCCGATGAACAGGGCCAGGCCCACCCAGAAGGCCACATCGGCCAGCGCGGAATCGGCACCCTCGACGGCATCAAGCACGTTGGTGATGCGGAAGGAGCCCACGGTGGCGCCGGCGATGATGACCCCGACGATGAGCCCGATATCGGCGATTTTGTTGGTGATGAAGGCCTTGATGGCCGCGGCGTTGTTGGCGTGGTCCTCCCACCAGTGGCCGATGAGCAGGTAGGAAGCAACACCGACCATCTCCCAGCCGACGATGAACTGCACCAGATTCGGCGCCGCCACCAGGACGAGCATGCCGCCGGCGAACAGGCAGAAGGCAGAGAAGAAGAAGGTGAATCGCTCGTCCCCCTCCATGTAGCCCTTCGCATAGGTGAAGACGAAAAAGCCGACGATGCCGACCACGGTGAACATCAGGATGCTGAGGCCGTCGACCACCCAACCCCACTCCACCACGAGGCCGGCTCCGCCCACCGACCCGATCTGGGACAGTTCCACGTGCTGCTCATAGGCGATGGGATCGATCCAATTGGCCACAAGCAGAGCTACTGAGTACACCGCCACAAAAGCCATGGCCGCTTCGGCCAGCTCCCAGCCCCGGGCCGGTAGCCGCTTGCCCACGGCGATGATGAGAACCATGGCCACCAGCGGCAGCACCGGGATGAGCCAGGCACCATGTACCAGCACACCAACAAACCCCCTGGGGTCGGTCTCGACCCCAACACCGCCCTCGATGGCGGCTGCGAGTGTGGCCAGGCTCACCATTTCATGAGATCCAGCTCATCAACGTTCGCCGAGGAGCGATTGCGGAAGATGAGGACGATGATTCCCAGGCCGATGCCAACCTCCGCGGCCGCCACCGTGATGACAAAGAGGGCGAACACTTGACCCGAGGCGAACACGTCGCCGATGTAGGACCCAAACGCCACCAGGTTGATGTTCACCGCAGCCAGCATCAGTTCGATCGACAGAAGCACGAGGACGGCGTTGCGCCGCGCCAGCACGCCGTAGATGCCGATGGAGAAGAGCAGAGCGGCCAACACAAGGAACTGGTTGACAATCACTCCGGGTCCTTCCTCGCCAGCACGATGCCCCCGATGAGTGCCGCCAGCAGCACAAAGGAGACCACCTCGAAGGGAATCACGTAGCGGCCGAAGAGTGAGTCGCCGAGAACGTCGGTACGCACGACGCCCTCGGGGATCTCCTTGGCGCCGAAGGCCAGGGTGGTAGCGGTGACGATGGTGCCGAAGGTGGCCGCCGCCACAAGCACAGCCGGCCACCGCCGTTTGTGATCCAGACGCACCGGGTCATTCCCCGTCGGCGCCCTCGTGATCATGATCCCGAACAGGAACAGCACGATGACGGCGCCGATGTAGATGAGCACCACCGTCCAGGCAACAAACTCGGCCCCGAGCATGATGAACAGCGCCGCCGATCCGGCTAGGGCCGCCACGAGCATGAGGGCGGCGTGTACCAAGTTGCGCACCGTCACCACCAGGACCGCCGCTCCCACCATGAGCACCGAGATCACCAGGAACACGATGTTCCCGGCCTTGGATATCCAGTCTGAAAAACCCATCACGACTCCAGCAATGGTGGTTCGGGCACCGTTTTCAGCCATTCGCCGAGACGCTGCTGGTTGTGGAGCAGGTCGGCGATGCTGCCCTCGGAGTACTCGGCCTCCGGCGACCAAAACAGAGCATCGAACGGGCACACCTCAACGCAGATCCCGCAATACATACAGAGTGCGTAGTCGATGTCGAAACGATCGAGCACCGAGCGCGACCGTTCCCGGCCGCCGGGCTCGGCAGGTGGCTGCTGTTCCTTGTGGCCTTCGATATAGATGCACCAGTCCGGGCATTCGCGTGCACACAGCATGCAGACGGTGCATGCCTCGGCGTCCAGGGCGATGACACCTCGTGCGCGTGCCGGCGGCACCACCTTGTCCTTCGGATACATGACGGTCGGCGGCCGATGCAGCAGATTGCGCAGGGTGACCCACATGCCCTCGAGGAGGCCGAATCCGGGCAAACGCGCCATCACAGTGCCACCTTGAGCACTGCGGTGACCACGATGTTGGCCAGGGCCAGCGGCACCAGCCAGCGCCAGGCAAAGGACTGCAGCTGATCCTCACGCAGGCGCGGCCAGGTCCAGCGAAACCAGATCATCAGGAAGGCGAGCGCGCCTACCTTGGCTAGAAGGACAAAGGGGCCCCACACCTCGACATCGAGGCCGGGGAAGTGATAGCCGCCGAGGAACAGCGTCGAGGCGATGGCGGCGGCGGCAAAAAGGCCGGCGTACTCGGCCAGATAGAACATGGTGAAACGGATGCCCGAGTACTCGGTCATGTACCCGGAGACGAGCTCCGACTCGGCGATGGGCATATCGAATGGGGTCCGCGACAGCTCGGCGAGGCTCGCCGTCACGAAGATGAAGAACCCGACTGCCTGGCCACCGATGACGTAGGGCAGGCCCAGCGCCACCTGGGCATCGACAATCTGCACCATCGACAGCGTGCCTGCCTGTATGACCACACCAACAACTGCAAGCACCATCGGAAGCTCATAGGCAATCAGCTGGGCGGCAGCCCTCAGCCCACCCATCAGCGAAAACTTGTTGGCCGACGACCACCCCGCCATCAGCATGGCCAGTGTGCCCAGTGAGGAGGCAGCAAGGGCGTAGAAGATCCCCAGATCGAGATCCCGGACGATCAGCTTGGGGGAAAACGGCACGATGACAAACACCGCCATCGTCCCCATGAGCGACACCATCGGGGCCGCCTTGAAGACTTTGGTATCGGCGTCGGCCGGCACCAGGTCCTCCTTCTGAAGAAACTTCACCGCGTCGGCGAGGGGCTGCGCCCAACCCCAGCGCACGCCGGCGTAGTAGGGGCCGACTCGATTCTGCATGTGGGCGCCCACCTTGAGCTCGGCATAGATGATGACCAGGGAGCCGCCGATGACGACCACGGTCAGAGCGAGAAGCTTGACCCCGAGCAGCACCCAGAAGCCGTCGAAGATCATCGGTCTACGTCTCCGAGCACAAAGTCGAGGCTGCCCAATATGGCAATGATGTCGGGCACCAGCACACCCTCCAGCAGCCAGGGCAGCACCGAGATGTTGGAGAAGGAGGCGGAGCGGATCTTCACTCGGTACGGTCCCCTGCCGCCGGTGGAGACGAGGTAGTAACCCATCTCCCCTTTCGGATTCTCCGCCCGCACGTAGCACTCACCCTTCGGCACCTTGATAACCCGGGGAACCTTGGCGCGCAACGGACCATCGGGTATGCCATCCACCGCCTGCACGACGATCCGGGCCGCTTGACGGATCTCCTCGAGGCGGACCACATACCGGTCGAAGCAGTCGCCGTTCTCGCCTACCGGGATCTCAAAATCAAAACGGTCGTAGGGCAGGTGGGCTTCGACCTTGCGCAGATCGAACCGCACCCCGGACCCCCGCAGGTTTGGCCCCGACACGCCGTACTCAAGCGCCTTCTCGGCGGGGATGATGCCCACACCCTTGGTTCGCTGCTGGAAGATCTCATTGCCCCGTACCAGCGCCTCCATGTCGTCACACACCGCAGACACCTTGGCCATGGCCCGGCGGGTCCCCTCGAGGAAACCCTCAGGGAGATCCTGCACCACGGTGCGCTGCCCCTTGCCACCTCCGGCGGCCGGCTTCACTCCCCCGATACGATTGAAATTGGGATGGAATCGGCCCCCGGTGACACCCTCGATCAGGTCGAGCACGTGCTCACGTTCCCGCAGTGCGTACATAAGCGGTGTCGACGCCCCCAGCTCCAGCGGGTATGAAGAAAGGAACAGCAGATGCGCCGAGATGCGGAACATCTCGGTGAGCATGATCCGGAGGTATTGCGCCCTCGGTGGCGCCTCCACACCCATGAGGCGCTCCGCGGCGATTATGAACGGCACCTCGTTGGCCAAGCCAGCCGTCCAATCAATGCGGTTCAGGAGAGCGGTCACCTGCGGGTAGGTGCGCACCTCGGCAAGCTTCTCGTAGCCTCGATGCATGTAGCCCACCACCGGCTCCACGGAGTCAATACGTTCCCCGTCGACCTTGGCCACCAGGCGCAGCACGCCATGGGTAGAAGGATGCTGGGGCCCAATGTTCAGGGTCATCTCGGGGGTCTGCAACTCCACCGAAACCCTGGCCTCGGAGTGCAGGACTCGGCCACCGCCGCTGCTCATCCGTCACCTTCCCGCGGCTCGACGTCGACATCACCAGGCCAGGGTTTGACCTCACGGCTGAGCAGGGCGTAGGACTTGCGCAGCGGATGACCCACAAAGCCATCGGGCAGATACAGCCCGACGAGGTTGGGATGCCCGATGAAATCGATGCCGAACATCTCCGCGGCCTCCCGCTCGTGCCAATCGGCTCCGGCATACACCCCGGTGAGGGAGTCGACGCAGGCATCCTCTTTGGGAACGTCGGTCGACAGGATGAGGCCGTCGCCGTCGGAGACGTCGGAGATGCGGCTCAGGACCTCAAAACGCTCCACCATCTGCTCCCCTTCCTCCATCTCGGGGGCATCTCCCACGGCAACCTCGGCGGCCCAATCGATGGCCGACAACCATGAGAAGAAGGGGAAACGACTCTTGAGGGCCCGATGCGCCTCCACCCAATCCGACCGGGCGATAGACAGCTTGGCGGTGCCGAGCTCCTCCCTCCACACCGCGGAGGGGCAGACATCTGAGATCAGGTCTCTCAGCCGGGATTCAGACGGGCTCATGAGCCCACTTCTCCCGAATATTCTCGTTCTTGATCTTCGCTTGCAGCCGGACGATGGCATCCATGAGCGCCTCCGGCCGGGGTGGGCACCCGGGTACGTAAATATCGACCGGGATCAGCTGATCCACGCCCTTGGTCACCGAGTAGGAGTCCCAGTAGGGGCCGCCGCAGTTGGCGCACGATCCCATGGAGATGACGTATTTGGGGTCCGGCATCTGGTCGTAGAGACGGCGCAGCGCCGGCGCCATCTTGTCGGTGACCGTGCCCGCCACCACCATGAGGTCGGCCTGGCGAGGCGAGGCGGGCAGGGGGATGATCCCAAAACGCATGAAGTCGTAGCGGGGACCCGATGTGGCCAGCATCTCCAGGGCGCAGCAGGCGAGCCCGAACTGGAAAAGCCACAGCGAGTACCGCCGCGACCAGTTGAGGAGCCACGAAATGGGCCGGGGCGCATCAAAACGCTCTAGGACTCCCACTTGAGCACCCCCTTGCGCACTGCGTACAGCAGTCCGCCGAGCAGGATGACGATAAAAATCATCATCTCAATGAGGGCAAACATCCCCAGGCTCTCGAGCCTGAGTGCCCAGGGAAAGATGAAGACCGCCTCGACGTCGAACACCAGGAACAGCAGCGCAAAAATGTAGTAGCGGACGTGGGATTGGCTCCAGCCGCCACCGACGGGATCGATTCCGCACTCGTAGGGGCGCGACTTCACCGCCGAGGGCTTGCGAGGTCGAAGCAGCGCCGCCAATCCAACCGACACCGCCACCAGCACGGCGCCAAAGCCGACAAAGGCGGCAACTGTGATGTAGTCCTCGAAATACTGCGTCAACGTGGATCTCCGCGTGAACTGCTCTTGGCGACGAGGCTAGATGCACTCGCCGATCTGCTCCAACTCTGCCGATGTGCCAATCGGTTTGCCTCGGTATCGGCCCCGGTGCCCCGCTACTCTCGTCGGCATGAGCCCACCCGACTACGCCGGAGGCGGCCTGGTCAATCTCGTCGCCGAATTGGAGCTCCGTCTCGGGGGAGCCGCCCCGTCTCCGGGCCTCCGCGGCAGCCTGGCCGCCGCCATCCCCGAGGCCTCCTCCTACGTGCTCGTGCTTATGGACGGTCTCGGTGACTATCAACTGGACCATCCGTCTGCGCAGCCTCTCGCCGTCTCCCGCCGCGGGGCCGTCGATGCCTCCTTCCCCACCACCACAACGGTGAACCTCGCCACCATCGCCACCGGCCTGCCTCCGATCGCTCACGGCCTCATTGCCTATCAGATGTGGTTGCCCGAGGCCGATCAGGTGATCAACACCATCAAGTGGACCACACTCTGGGGCGACCCCGTACCCCACGACTACGAAGGTTTCCTCCCGTCGCCCAACACGTGGGAGCGCCTCGCCGCGGCCGGAGCCGAGCCAATTGTGATCCAGCCCTACAATTTTGAGGGCAGCCCCCTCTCCCGGGTTCTTTACCGGGGCTGTCGCTGGGAACCGTGGACCACCACCAATCAGGCTGCCGAGGCGGCGGCGCAGCTGGCGGCAGAGCCGGGGCGGTGCATTCTGCTGTATCTGCCCCACGTGGATTTTGCCGCTCACGTCTCCGGCCAAGAATCCGAGGAGTACACAGAGGCGCTGGATATCGTCGCCGCCACCTGGGAGCTGCTGTGCCAGCGCCTTCCTCCCGGCGCAGTCGCGGTGGGCACTGCAGATCACGGGCACGTCGACGTGCCCGCGGCCCGCCAGGCGCGCATCTCCAAGCCGGATCATGAGGGCCGTACCTTCTACGGAGATGGCCGCGCTCTTTTTGTACGCGGCGACGGAGCCGGACTGGCCGCCGAGCTGCCCGCCTCCTGGATTCCTATCGCCGGCATGGACGGGTGGTGGGGGGATGCCACACCTCACCCACATTTTGCGGAGCGCTCCCCCGACGGTGCCATCATCGCCGACGACGGCCATGTAGTGCTCCATCGTTTCGGCGACGATCGATTGGTCGGTCACCACGGCGGCCTCACCCCGCAGGAGCTGCGGGTGCCGCTGCTGGTGGAAGGCTGAGGACCACAGCGGCGCCTGCCCGCCGATGCCGTCCGAAATCAACCGCTCTCACCGGCCGGCACCAGCGCGGCCTGGCGTGTCTCCCACGCCGCCAGGACAAAAGCACCAAGACCCAGAAAAAGCGGCACGGCGTAAATCAGAGCGGCAACCAGCGACAGCAGCCAAATCGCCGATCGCCACAGCAGTGCGCCCACGACGAATCCCAGATACAGGCTGTAGTGCTTCGGCAGCAGACGCCGTCCCATCCAGGCCACCGCCGGCAGCGGGCCCAGGACCAGCCCCAGCACCCAGCAGACCAGGAGCAGGACGGCCAGGGGCAGCCCCACCAGCGTCAGGAAGAGCGGCACGGCGAGCAACGGAGGCACCACCAGCACGGCCACGCCGACAAGCAGCGACCGCCAGGGCCGCTCCCCCACCACTTCGACCGCTCGCCGGCCGCTTCGCGGAAACAACCACAGCAGGAGCAGGCCGGCGACAAGGAAGGCGGCAACACTCAGCCAAACGAACAGCCGGGTCACCGCCTTTGCCCAGACCGGCGAGAGCACCTCCCGGCGGGTGGTGATGCCGGCCACTGCCGCGTCCGCGGAGATGGACACATCGCCGCTGGCTCGGAACAAAACGTTGCCGCCGACTCGAGTGGAGCCGCCGATGCGCAGATCATCGACGCGAGCCTGCACGTCACCGCCAACGGCGCCGTCCATCTCCAGGCGCCAAGCCTGGGCGTGCACATCACGCTCGATCTCGCCGCCGACCACAGCTTGTCCGGCAATAACCAGCAGATCGCGACCCACGTCGCCACTCAACCGACCCTCGACGGCAAGCGCCGAGACATCATCGTGCACTTCGCCGTCCACCTCGAGCCGAAGACCGGCCAGCCGCACCGAGCCCTCGACCTCGCCGGAGATGCGGGTTGAGCCCCAGACCAGCCCAAGGACATCGCCCTGCACAGTCCCGGTGATGGTCAGCTCTCCAGAAAGCACCAGCAGATCCCCCTCGATGGTGCCGGCAACGGTCACCCGGCCGCCCGCCGCGTAGAGATCCTCGGACACGACCTCGTCGGCCCCTATCAAGACATGGTTGGAGGTGTAGATGCTGCCCAGCAGCGGCGGCAGGGCCAGCAGAGCAGCGATAAAGGTGACGCCGAAGAGCCGGCTAGAGCAAGACCGCATCGCGCAGAACCTGGACCAGCAGAGTCGCATCGGCGCGCAGTACCCTGAGCAGAGGCCATGGAACCACCCCCAGAACGAGCGTGACGGCCGATGCCAGCACCAGCACAACGCGTACTCCCAGACCGGCTCGGGCCACCTCCATCTCCCCATCCGGCTCTTCCATGTACATCCGCACGATGATCCGCAGGTAGAAGAACAACCCGGCCACCGTGGCAACGAGGGCCACGATCACCAGCCACAGGTAGCCGGAATCGACGGCGATGCTGAACACGGCAACCTTCCCCCAAAATCCGGCCGTGACCGGAATGCCGGCCATGGCCAGCAGCATGAAGGTCAAGGCGGCGGCCAGCCATGGTGAACGGCGGCCCAGGCCGTTGAATCTGTCCAGTGGAGCCCGGCCTTCGGCGTCGCCCGCCACCACGGCAACGACGGTGAAAGCGCCCACAACCTGGATGGCGTAGGTGGCCACGTAGAACCACATGGCGCCGACGGCATCACCCACCTTCAGTATTCCGTCGGCGCCCGTCGCCACCAACAGGGCACTCAAGATGAATCCGGCATGCGCCACCGACGAGTAGGCGAGCAAACGCTTGACGTCATCCTGGACTATCGCCATGAGCGTGCCGACCACGGCCGAGACGGCGGCAATCGCCGCCACCGCCGGGGCCCAGTCGTCGATGTGCCAGCTCAAAGCTGCGATCAGCACCCGCGCCATGGCGGCAAAACCCGCCACCTTGGCGGCGGCGGCGACAAAACCGGTGATGCCGTTCGGCGCTCCCTGGTACACGTCGGGGGCCCACACATGGAAAGGCGCCGCCGACACCTTGAAGGCCATGCCGGCAAGAAGGAGAGCGACACCGACAAGCAGCACCGCCGGCCGGAAGACGATCGTTTGCTGGAAGTGGGCGGCGACGCCCCCGGGGCCGTAGATGCTGGTGGATCCGGTGGAGGCAAACACAAGAGCGATCCCGTACAGGAACACCGCCGAGGCGAAAGCCCCGAGCAGGAAGTACTTGAGTGCGGCCTCGTCCGAGACCCGGTTCCTGGTGAATCCGACCAGCACGTAGAGGCTGATCGAGAACACCTCGAGGCCGACAAACAGCATGATGAGGTTTGCCGAAGCCGCCATCAGGTGGCCCCCGGCAGCAGCCAGCAGGGCCAGGACGATGAATTCGGCGCCACGCCTTCCCTGCTTCACCACGAGGCTCCACGAACTCATCAGCCCAAAACCCACAAGCGGGAACATGACCAAGCCGGCAAACGCGCCGAACCCGTCGAGGGCGATCATCCCGTGGAACGACGTGCCGGCGTCGTTAGCCACCCGACCCAGCCACCACCACTGCCAGCCGCAGAGCGCGGTGGCCGTTGCCGCCCCGGTGCCGGCGATGAGCCCCCACACCCAGGGCCGCGGGTGCACCGATACTTCGATCATCAGCAGCAGAACCACGGCCGCGGTGATGGCCACCTCAGGTCCCACCGCGATGAAGCTCAGATCGCCGTTCATGATTCCGCCTCGATCTCCACCACCACACCCAGATCGACCTCGGACCCAAACTCCGGAACCTCATAGTCGGTGGCATCTTCGATCCGGTCGAGGATCACCCCAACCGAAGGCTCAATCCTGTCAAGCGCCGGCTTCGGGTACAGCCCGAGGAACAGCACGAGCAGGACAATGGGCGCCAGCAGCGCAATCTCGCGGAACCCGAGGTCGACCAGGCCCTTGTTCTCCTCCACCGTCAGCGGCCCGGTGAACACCCGCTGGTACGCCCAGAGCAGGTAGACGGCGGCAAGTACGACTCCAAGGACGGCCACCACGGCGTACCAAGGCAGCGACAGGAACGACCCGAGCAGGATCAGGAACTCGCCGACAAAGCCGTTGAGGCCGGGCAGCCCAATTGAAGCGAGCGCAATGAAGAGAAAAACGCCGGCAAACAGTGGCATCACCGCGGCCAGGCCGCCGAAGTCGGCGATGTTCCTGGTGTGACGGCGCTCGTAGATCATGCCCACCAAAAGGAAGAGGGCGCCCGTGGTCAGGCCGTGATTCACCATCTGCAGCACACCACCCTGGAGCCCCTGTGTGGTGAGCGCAAAGATCCCGAGCACCACAAAGCCCAGGTGGCTCACCGAGGAATAAGCGACCAGGCGTTTGATGTCCGACTGAGCGATGGCAACCACCGCCCCGTAGATGATGCCGATGACGGCCAGCACGGCAAGCACCGGCACCAGGCCCACCGAGGCGTCGGGGAACAGCGTCAGGTTGAACCGGATGAGACCGTAGGCACCGAGCTTCAGGAGGATACCGGCCAGGATCACCGAGCCGGCGGTCGGGGCCTCGACGTGAGCATCGGGCAACCAGGTGTGGAAGGGGAAGATGGGCACCTTGATGCCGAAGGAGAGGGCGAACGCGCCGAACAACCAGAACTGGGAAGTTCGCGGAATGCCTCTCCCTAGAAGCTCGACGAAGTCGAAGGTGCCGTTGGCAATACCCAGCCAAAGGATCCCGGCGAGCAGCAGAGCCGAGCCGAAGGCGGTGAAGAGGAAGAACTTCAGAGCGGCGTAGACCCGGCGCTCTCCTCCCCACAGGCCGATGATGAAGTACATCGGGACGAGCATGACCTCCCAGAACACGAAGAAGACGAGAAGGTCGAGCGAGAGGAAGACCCCGAGGATGCCGGCCTCGAGAAGGAGCATGGAGACGGCGTAGCCCTTGACCCGCTCGGTGATCGAAATCGAGGCCAGCAAGCCGATGGGAAAGAGCAGTGTGGTGAGCGCCACCAGAAGCAGCGAAATGCCGTCCACCCCGAGGTGACAGGAGACTCCCCAGACCTTGGACAGACCGTACTGCTCGACAAACTGGAAATCAGCCACACCCGACTCGAACTGCCACAACAGCCAGCCGGCAGCCCCCAGAGGCAGCACGCTCACCGTCACCGCCACCGGGAGTACCAACTGAGCGCGGGAGCACGGCAGAACCGCGACGGTGACGGCACCGGCAATCGGAAGCAGGATGATCGTGGAGAGAATGGGGAAGTCCATCTAGAACGCTCCCCTCGACAGGAACCAGGCGAGCAACGCCACCGCACCGGCAAGCACGGCGAGGCCGTAGCTGCGCACAAAACCGGTCTGCAGAAGACGCAACCGGGAGCCGAGCCAGCCGGTCAGCCGAGCCACCCCGTTGACCGCACCGTCGACACCCTTCTCGTCGATGGTTGCCGCGGCAAAACTGGTCAAGGCCCCGCCCCCTCCTGCAAACACCCGTGCGTACAGATCGTCGACCCCGTAGCCGCCCCGCAGCAGATCCCAAACCGGTCCCTCTTCGCGGGCCGCCTTTCTCCGCAGGTAGACATCGGCGGCGGCAACGATGCCGACCAGCCCGGCGCCGGCTGAAACCAACGCCAGCAGGAATAGGTTCAGGCCACCCGGCAACACCGCCGGCTGCAGACCCTCGAATGCAGGCTCCAGGAAGTGCTCCAGCACGGGCTTCCAGGTGGTATTGACCAAACCTCCGACGAGGCTGGCCCCGCCCAGCACCACCAGGGGCACGGTCATCACCGGAGGCGATTCATGGGGGCTGACACCCTCCGACCAGCGCCGATCCCCAAAGAAGGTCAGATACATCAGCCGGCTCATGTAGAAGGCTGTGATGAGAGCCGTGGCCAGCCCCACCGCCCACAGGACGGTCCAGAGCCCGCCGCGCTGGAACACCGCGGCAAGGATCTCATCCTTGGACCAGAACCCGGAGAACGGGGGAATGCCCGAGATGGCGAGCCAGGCCACCGCCATGGTGCCGAAGGTGAGGGGCATGAGCCGGGCCAGACCGCCCATACGGCGCAGGTCCTGTTCGCCACTTAGAGCATGGATCACCGACCCGGCCCCGAGGAACAGCAGCGCCTTGAAGAAGGCGTGAGTCATGAGGTGGAAGATGCCGGCCACGTAGGCCGCCGCCCCCACCGCCATAAACATGTAGCCCAGCTGGCTGATCGTCGAATAGGCCAGCACACGTTTGATATCACGCTGCCCCAGAGCGATGGTGGCGGCGTATAGGGCAGTGGCCGCACCCACCGTAGCCACAATGCCGGCGGACACCGGTGCCAGCTCGAAGAGGGCTCCGGTGCGGGCCACCATGTACACCCCCGCAGTGACCATGGTGGCGGCGTGGATCAGGGCCGACACCGGCGTCGGGCCCTCCATAGCGTCGGGCAGCCAGACATAGAGGGGCAGCTGTGCCGACTTTCCGGTTGCGCCCACCAGCAGCAGAATGGTGATGGCGGTGGCCAGGCCGGTGCCGAGTTCGGCGGGGGCGGACTCAAAGACGTGGCCGAATTCGAGCGTGCCGAATGTAGAGAACACGAGCATGATTCCCACCAGGAAACCGGCATCACCGACCCGGTTGACCACAAAGGCCTTTTTGCCCGCCGCTGCCGCAGTCGGCCTGTCGAACCAGAAGGAGATCAGCAGATAGGAACAAAGACCCACCAGCTCCCAGCCCACATACAGCACGGCGAAGTTGTTCGCCAGCACCAGGATCAGCATCGAGGCGCCGAACAGGTTCATATAGGCGAAGAACCGCCCGTAACCCCTGTCGCCCTTCATGTACCCGATCGAGTACAGGTGGATGAGAGCCCCGACCCCGGTAACCACCAGGGCCATCAGCGCCGCCAGCGGATCCCACAGCAGCTCGGCATCCACACCGAGTGCCGGAAGCCAGTCAAACCAGGTCACCACCCGGGCCGGGGCGTGGCCACCAAGGAAATCCAGGGCGGCAACCAGCGCCAAGCCAAAAGAAGCCGCCATGGTGCCGGTGGCGATGATGCCGGCCCCAGGCTCACCAAGGCGTTTACCGGCGGCCAGCAGCACCACCGCTCCTCCGAGCGGCAGGAGAACGACGAGAGAGATGAGCACGTTCTCCATCGCCTATCCCTTCAGGTCCACGAGCTCGTCCACCGAGGCGGTGTTCCTGCGCCGGAACACCGCCACGATGATGGCCAGGCCCACCACCACCTCAGCCGCTGCCACCACCATGACAAAAAACACCGATACCTGGCCTTCAATGAGGTTGAGCTCCCGGCCGGCGGCGACAAAGGAGAGATTGACCGCGTTGAGCATGAGCTCCACCGACATAAACATGACCAGAGCGTTGCGCCGCAACAGCATGCCCGAGGCGCCGATGATGAAGAGGATGGCGGCCAGCGCCATGTACCAGCCCGGGGTCACGGTGTACCAGGAGGTCACATCGGTCATGGCGTCTCCTCCTCATCCGGGCGCCGGAATTGAGCCAAGGCGATGGTGCCGGCGGCAGCGATGATGAGCAGCAGGGCGGTGACCTCAAAGGGCAGCAGCCAGCGGCGGAACAGCTGATCCCCGATCGCCTCGACGGTGCCGTTCACTGCCTCTCCGGGCATATGAGGTCCGGTAGCCCAGTCCAGCCGCCCGGCAACCAGGACCCCGGCTCCGAACAGGGCGAGCAGGCCCAAAGACAGTGTGCGCTGCAGAGGAAGATTCTCGCTGAAGTCCTCGGCCCGGTCGACACCGATGAGCATGATGACGAACAGGAAGAGGGTCATCACCGCCCCGGCGTAGACGATCACCTGCACCGCGGCCACAAAATGCCCGGCGTTGGAGACATAGAAGACTGCGACCGAGAACAGGGTGAGCATCAGGCCCATTGCCGAGTACACCGGGTTGCGGGCCCATACCATGGTGATCCCCCCAAAGACGGCGGCGATGCCAAAAATGACGAAGAGCACAAACTCGACCATCAGACCTCTTCCTCCCCGGCGGCGCCCCCCGACTGCCCCCGCTCGGCAGGACGCAATCCTGCACCGGCAGTGGGGGTCCATGCCGTCACTCCCTCGTATGCCGCCCGTCCCGCCGAGGCGGTGGCCCGCATCCATCCATCGGCCTCATACAGCTCCTCGAGATCGTTCAGCTCGCTGGCCGGCTGCGCATGGGGCACGTTCCCGTCGGCATCCATGAGCAGCTCGCCTCTGGTGTAGATGGCGTCCTTCCGGTTGTCCACCGACATCTCGAAGAGCTGGCTCATGGTGATGGCCTCGGTGGGACAGGCTTCGACACAGAGCCCGCAGAAGATGCAGCGCAGCATGTTGATCTCGTACACGAAGCCGTAACGTTCGCCGGGGCTCACCGGCTCGCCGCGAGGATTCTCTTTGCCCCGCACATAGATGCAGCGGGCCGGGCACACGCCGGCGCACAGCTCGCACCCGATGCACTTCTCCAGACCATCGGGGTATCGGTTGAGCACGTGCCGCCCGTGGAACCGCTGCGGTTTCTGCCGCATACGTTTCGGGTAGGGCGTGGTGACGCGACGGCGGAACATCTGCTTGAAGGTGACCCAAAAGCCGGTGAACGCAGCCATCAGAGCAATCCTCTCATCACCATGGCCAATTCCACAGAGCACCGAAGTGCCTCCAGGCGATCACAAACGAAAAGAGGCCCAGCCAGACGAGGCTCCACGGAATGAGCCGCTTCCAGCCGAACGTCATGAGCTGGTCGTAGCGCATCCGCGGCAGCGTGCCCCGGATCCAGATAAAGACGAAAACCAGCACGAACGTCTTCAGGAAGAACCAGAACAATGGCATCACCCAGGCGACCTGCGGTGGCAGCCCGAAGTCGGGGCCCAGCCAACCTCCCAGGAACAGAGTGACGGCAATGGCCGAAATGTTGAACATGTTGATGTACTCGGCCAGGAAGAACAGGGCGAACCGGAAGCCGGAGTATTCGGTGTGGTATCCGCCCACAATCTCCGACTCCGCCTCGACCAGGTCAAACGGCGCCCGATTGGTCTCAGCGATGCCGGCGATGAAAAAGATGATGAACGAGGGTGCCAACCAGAAGACGAACCAACCCGGGACCCCCAGCTGCCAGCTCCCTATCTGGAACTCGGCAAACGTCTGATCCTGAAGCTCGACGAGCTTGGAGATCGACATGACTCCCAGTCCACCGTCACCATCGCCTATCTGTGTTGAGGCAAAAACAACGACCGGCACAAGGGCGAGGCCCATGGCCGCCTCATAGGAGATCATCTGCGCCGTGGCCCGCACCCCGCCCAGTAGCGGATATTTGGACCCCGAGGCCCAGCCGGCCAGCACTACGGCGTACACCGCTATCGACGAGAACGCCAAGATGAAGAGCAGAGCAACGTTGAGGTCCATGGCCTGGAGCGTCACCTCGGTCTCACCGATGTGGAACGGCGCCCCAATGGGGACGACGAGGAAGATGAGGAAAGCCGGAACCATGGCCAGGACCGGAGCCAGCAGATATGCACCCAGCTCCACCTTGCGGGGCGTCACCTGCTCCTTGAACAGCAGCTTGAGCCCATCGGCCAGCGTCTGGAGTATGCCCCAAGGACCGGCCCGGTAGGGACCGACCCGGTTCTGCATGTCCGCCACGATCTTGCGCTCGATCCACACCAAGAGGATGCAGGCGACGAGCAGCAGGGCAAAGGCCACCACCACCTTGATCAGCCCGCTGAAGAGCACGTTGGCGAAGAGGTCTTCGAGGAAACTCACGAGACCACCTCCACCCGGAGACCGCTGCCAACGGAGACGCCGAGGTTGAACGGCAGGTACACGGTGCCCGGCGCCAGAGAATCATCGATGATCGTCTTCAGCTCGGCCTCCCCGGCCGATCCACGAACTTGGACGATGGATTCGGCTTCGATGCCCAGCCGGGCCGCATCCTCGGGGTTCAGGTGAACTGCGGCCTCGGGGCGCATTTTGGCCAGCGACTCGCTTCGAGCCAGGGCGGTGCCGTCGTCGTAGAGCACCCGGGCAAGATGCAACGAGAGACCGTCGACAGCTTCGTCCGGCGCTGCATCGCCCGGCGTATAGGCGAAAGACGCGTCGACGACGATTCCACAACGCCCCTCTTCCCGCTCGAGTGCCTGCCAACTCGCGGCGCCGTATTCCGGAGCCACCTCGGCGATCTCGGCCGCAACGGCCTCGGCGCTGGTCGCCCCGATGGCATGCCCGAGGCGGCGGCTCAGCTCCTCCAGCACCTCGACCGCAGGACGGGCCTGGCCGGGCCCGGTGATCAGCCGATTCACCTTCTGCACCCGTCCCTCCAGGTTGGTCACCGTGCCCTCCACCTCGGCGAACCCCAGGGTGGGAAGAACCACATCGGCCCGGCGTGAGGATTCGTTCAAGAAGAGATCGATGGCCACGATGAACTCGGCCCGCTCCAGGGCCGCCGCCGCTCGTGCTGGATCGGGAAAATCGGCCGCCGGATCGGCCCCGAGCAGCAGCACCGCCCGGACCACGCCCTCCTCCAAACCTTCGATGATCGCGGTGGCGTCACGGCCGGCCACTTCCGGCACGCCGCCCCAACGCTCGGCAAGGTTGGCCACTGCAGCGGGATCGTCGGCCGCCACCCTCCCCGGCAGCAGATTGGGTGCGAGCCCCATGTCGAGAGCTCCATAGGTGTTGGAACGCCGGGTCACCGGCAGCACCTTGGCCTCGGGCAGCCCGGCGGCGAATGCCGCCACCGCCTCGGCCAGCTGCGGTGACTCGGCAAGCCCGGTACGCCCGACGATGGCCACCACCGGGCCCCGCTCCAGAGTGGCTCTGGTCGCGGCAAGATCGCCCTCACCGGCGGCGAGCCGCTGCAGCGTCGCCGCCCCGTCCCCGGGCCGGTAACGCACGACGCTCGCGGCCACCGAGTCAAGACCGTTGGCGCGCGGGTGCACCACAACCAGGGCGGCACCCAGCTCCGTTGCGGCCCGGCGCACCCGCAGGTACAGAACGGGGAGCTCTTCGATGAGGTCGGGAGCCCACACAAGTACGGCGCCAGCATCATCCAAATCGCCGATGGTGGCCCTGCGGTCGGCGCCCGCCAGAAACCGCTCGTCGAGGGCATCGCCGAGCCGAGCGTCGACGTGGTTGGTGCCGATGGTGGCCCGCAGCAGCTTGCCGAACGCGTAGGCCTCTTCGTTGGTGCCGCGCCCGCCGCCGAGCCCGGCCACGGCATCGGCACCGCAACCATCGATGATCTGGCGTAGCTTGGCGGCGGCGGTGTCCAGCGCCTTGGTCCAGGAGGCCTCCTGGAGTATGCCTTTCTTCGAGCGCACCAGCGGAGTGCCGAGCCGATCCACGGAGTTCAGGTACTCGAAACCGAAGCGACCCTTGTCACACAGCCAGCCCTGGTTTGTGGGCTCATTGTCCACCCCCAGGAACCGCAGCACCCGATTGCGCGATGCCTGCACCAGAATGCGGCATCCCACCGAACAAAGGGGACAGGTGCTCTCCACGGCGTCGAGATCCCAGGGCCGTGCCCGGAACCGGTACGGCGTCGCCGTCAACGCCCCCACCGGACAGATCTGCACCGTGTTGCCGGAGAAGTACGAGGCGAAAGGCTCTCCGGGGAAGGTGAGCACCTGGGTGTGTCCGCTGCGCTCGACAAACTCGATGAGAGGCTCGCCGGCGATCTCCTCGGCGAACCGGGTGCAGCGGGCGCACAGAATGCAGCGCTCCCGGTCCAGAAAGACGAGGTCGGAGATGGGTATGGGCTTGGGGAAGTGCCGCTTCTCCTCCACATAACGGCTCTCACCGGGTCCGTAGGCCACGGTCTGATCCTGGAGCGGGCACTCCCCACCCTTGTCGCAGACGGGACAGTCGAGAGGATGGTTGATGAGCAGAAACTCGAGCACTCCCTCCTGTGCCTTCACCACCGTCTCCGAACTGGTGGAGACCACCATCCCGTCCTGCACCGGTGCCGTGCATGCCGTGGTGAGCGCTGCTCCTCGACTGCTCTCTACCTCAACCAGGCACATGCGACACATGCCCACCGGTTTCATCCGCGGATGCCAGCAGAAGTGAGGAACGTAGATGCCCTCGTCCCGAAGGGCCTTGATCAACAGCTCTCCGGCAGGCACCTGCACCTGGCGCCCATCCACGGTGATGGTGACGAGATCAGACACCGCCGCCTCCATTCACCATGGCCTCCACCTCAGCACGGAAATGCCTCATGATCGAGACGACCGGCGACACGGCAGACGGGCCGAGCGGGCAGATCGTGGTCATTGCCGGCGGCCAGGCCAATCCCGGGCTGATGTTGTCGCCGATATCGAGCAGCAGATCGAGGTCGGCAGGCCGGCCCGCTCCGCTGAAGATCCTCTCCAGGATGCGCTCCATCCACGCCGTGCCTTCCCGACACGGGGTGCACTGACCACAAGACTCATGGGCGAAGAAGCGCATGATGCTGAGCGCAGCCCCCACCACGTTGGTGGTCTCGTCCATGACCACAACCGAACCCGAACCCAGCATGGTGCCGAGCCGCTCGGCGTCGTCGATGGTCACCGGCTCGTCGAGATACTCGGGGACCAGCCAAGGAGCCGAAGCTCCACCCGGGATCCAGGCCTTGAGTGCGCGGTCCTCCCTGACACCGCCTCCGATCTCATAGATGAGATGCCGCCAGGTATTTCCCATGACCAGCTCATAGTTGCCGGGCCGCTTCACATGACCCGACAGCGAGAAGATCCGGGTGCCCCGCGACCCTTCGGGCCCAATGGCATCGTAGGCGGACCCGCCGTTGCGCAGGATCCAGGGGATAGTGCTGATGGTCTCCACGTTGTTGACGATGGTGGGCCGGGCGTAAAGGCCTGCCACCGCCGGATACGGCGGTCTCAGTCGAGGCTCACCGCGCCTGCCTTCGAGGCTGTTGAGCAGGGCGGTCTCTTCACCGCAGATGTAGGCGCCGGCACCGAGATGCACAGTCACCTCGAGGTCGAAGCCGGAGCCGAGTACATCGTCTCCCAGATAGCCGGCGCCTCGCGCCTCGTCGACGGCACGCTGCAAACGACGGGCCGAACGCGCGTACTCGCCCCGCACGTACACAAAGGCATGGTGCACCCCGAGCGCATAGGCGGTAATGGCGATGCCCTCGACAAGCTGGTGTGGATCTCTCTCCAGCAGTTGGCGATCTTTGAAGCTGCCCGGTTCGGACTCATCACCGTTGACTACCAGGTAGCGGGGCTCGGCTTCGGCGAGGAACCCCCACTTGACCCCGGCCGGGAAACCGGCGCCACCGCGGCCCCGCAGATTGGCCGCCTTCACCTCAGCGACGATGTCGGCCGGCTGCCTTTCGGAGAGAACCTGGCGGAGGGTCTGATATCCGCCGGTCGCCTCGTAGCGCTCCAGCGTGTGGCCGTCGCCTATCTGTAAGCGGCTGGTGAGGATTTGCCCGCTCATACCGGCTCCCCCGCCGCGCTCCCGTAGGGACCGAAGCCGGGCACGGGGGCCACCGACCCCTCCTTCTCGCCGGCCCCCCACTCGAAGGAACGCTGACCTCCAAAACGCTCCTGCAATACGTCGCTGCGAATCACCTCCGGCTGTTCCTCACGCAGCCAGCGGCACAGCTCCCGGGCCTTGTCGGGGGTGACCCCTTCAACAAGCTCGTAGTTGACTTGCAGGGCAACCGCACCTCCGCAGGCCCCGATACACTCGACTCGCTCCACACCGAACAGGCCGTCATCCCCCGTCTCACCGGCGACCACGCCGGTCTCCTCCTCTATTGCGGCCAATACCTCGGCGGCGCCGAGCAGATGACACGAGATGGAGGCGCACAGCGAGATCAGGTAGCGGCCGGGGGCACGGCGCTTGAACATGGTGTAGAAGGAGGCCACCGCCTGCACCTGCGCCGGGGTGAGGCCGGTCCACTCAGCAACCTCACGCATGCCCTCGTTGCTCACGTGCCCCTCTTCGAGCATGGCCAGATACAGCAGCGGCATGACTGCGGAGCGGCACTCGGGATACTGGGCCACGATGGCCCGGGCCCGATTCTGAGTCTCGGCGCTCCAGCGGCTCATCGATCCACGTCCCCAAGCACAGGATCCACCGAAGCCAGCGTGGCCACGGTGTCGGCGATGAGAGAGTCAGTGAGCAAAACCGGCAGGGCTTGCACGTTGGCGAACGACGGCCCGCGCACATGCAGGCGCCACGGTTTGGTGCCACCATCGGAAACCAGGTACATGCCGAGCTCACCCCGTGGCGATTCCACCGCTTCGTATACCTCGCCTGCGGGCACCTTGAAGCCCTCGGTGAAGATCTTGAAGTGGTGAATCAGCGCCTCCATCGATTCGTCGATTCGGGCCCGCGGCGGCGGTGTCACCTTGCGATCGTCACTGCGGTAGTCACCGGCCGGCATGCTCTCGGCCACCTGCCGCACTATCGCCAGCGATTGCCGCATCTCTTCGAGCCGCACCAGATACCGGTCGTAGGTGTCCCCGTGTTGCCCGGTGACGACCTCAAACTCGTACTGATCAATGCCCGAGTAGGGAGCCACCTTCCGCAAATCCCAATCGACTCCCGCAGCCCGGAGCACAGGCCCGGTGACCCCGTAGGCCAGACACTCCTCGGGGGTGATCACGCCGACGCCTTGGGTCCGCTCGATGAAGATTGGGTTTTCGGTGAGCATGCCCTCGTAGTCAGCAAGGCCACCCGGCATGGCGGCCAGAATCGCCTCCACGTCCTCCTCCCAGCCGTCGGGCAAATCGGCCGCCACCCCGCCGGGACGGATGTAGTTGTGGTTCATGCGAAGCCCGGTGACCTTCTCGAAGAAATCGAGGAATAGCTCCCGCTCCCGCCAGCCGTACAACATCATCGACAGGGCGCCGATGTCGAGGCCCTGTGTGGCCAGCCACACCAGGTGGCTGGCCACACGATTCATCTCCGTCATGAGCACCCGGATCGCTCGGGCCCGCGGAGGAATCTCGATACCGAGCAGCCGCTCGGTAGCCAGGGAGAAACAAAGCTCGTTGAAAAACGGCGACAGGTAATCCATGCGGGTGACGTTGGTGGGGCCCTGGAGGAAACTCAGCCTCTCTGCAGTCTTCTCCATACCGGTGTGCAGATAGCCGATGATCGGTTTAGCCCGGCGGATCGTTTCGCCCTCCAGCTCGACCTGGAGCCGCAGCACCCCGTGCGTGGCGGGATGCTGCGGTCCCATGTTGACGATCTGGGTCTCCTCGTCCGAAGCCGCCGGATCCTCGAGGTAGTCATCGCTGACCAGAGTCCCCCACTGCTCGGCCAGCATGCCCGCGTCCTCGTGCTCAAGCATCTCCTGCGAACCTTCATCGGTGTAACGGCCCAGGTCGGGTGGAACCTCGGTGCCGGACATCCAGAGGTCGTGGCGGCGCCGACGCTCTTCCCCGGCACCGCCCACCGGCGCGGCTTCCTGCGTTTCCCCGCTCGGAGCCTCGGTATTGCCGGTAACCATGTCGGGAGGATCGCTCACGCGTCCGCCTCCTTGAACTGCACGGGGACCGACCCCATCGGGGCGTCTTTGCGCAACGGATGGCCCTGCCAGTCATCGGGCAGCACGATGCGGGTGAGATCGGGATGGCCGTCGAACCGAATCCCGAAAAGGTCGTAGGCCTCCCTTTCGTAGAAATTGGCCCCGGCATACAGGCCGGTCAGCGACGGGGCCACCGGATCACCGCCGGGAATGCCCGTCAGGATGCGCAGGCGGCTCTCCTGTTTGGTGGACACGATGTTCACCACCAGCTCAAAGCGGTGAGGCCGGCGGGTCAGATAGTCCACGGCGCACAGGTCGATGAAAAAATCGAAGCCGTCCGCACGCGCCGCCGAGACAAAAGCCACCAGGTCGCCACGCTCCACCCGCACCACATCCTGGCCATACGAAGTGCGAAAGACCGCTTGCGGGAACCGGGCCGCCAGATCGGTGAACGCCACGTCAGCTCCCCCTCTGAATTCTCTCGTGAAGGGTGAGGATCCCGTGCTGCAGAGACTGCGGACCCGGTGGGCATCCCGGCACGTAGATGTCGACCGGCACCACCTGGTCGACACCCTGCACGAGGGCATAGTTGTTGAACATACCCCCGGTGGAAGCACAAGCTCCCATGGAGATCACCCACTTGGGCTCGGCCATCTGGTCGTAGATCTGCCGAAGCACCGGCGCCATTTTCTGCGAGACCCGGCCGGCGACAATCATCAAGTCTGCCTGCCGGGGCGAGGCCCTGAATACCTCCATGCCGAAACGAGCCAGGTCGTGGTGGGCGGCGCCGGTCGCCATCATCTCGATGGCGCAGCAGGCCAGACCGAAGGTGGCCGGCCACATCGATCTGGTACGGGCCCAATTCACCGCTTTGTTCAGCGTCGTGGTGAGCAGACTCGTCGAGCCCTCGGCCCGAGCCATCAGGCAGTCTCCTCTCTAGAGGGAGCGACGACACGCCGGTAGCGGCCCCGCCGGGGAATGTTCCAGTCGAGAGCTCCTCGCCTCCACACGTAGATCAGGGTCTCGGCAAGGAGAGCCGTGAAGATGCCAACGGCGGCCATGCCGTACCAACCGAGGTCGTAGAAGCGGGCCGCCCAGGCAAAGAGGAAGACGATCTCGATGTCGAAGATGACAAAAAGCATCGCCACCAGATAGAACTTCACCGGAAAACGCTGCACCGGCTCCTGCAGAGGGACGATGCCGCACTCATAGGGTTCCAGCTTCTCCCTGGTGGGATAGCGCGGTGCTATCAGGCGATTGAGCAGAAGTGAAATGCCGGCAAAGCCGACCACGAGCAGGAACATCAGGGCGATCGGCAGGTAGGCGGTCAGCGACATCCAACCCCTTTGTTCCTGGTGACGGGGAGGAGGATAGAGCACCGGGAGGCACCCATGTCTGGACGCGCGAGACTGAACTCGCGGCAATGGCACAACGCGCGCTGGTAGCGGGCCGCCGGGCCCGATGTGTCGCGGCAAGCCGTCTAGGGCTCGGGCCCGATCTGCACCAGGCGCTCGAGGGCACGGTAGGCGGCGAATCCCGCCCCCTGGTCGGCAGGATCGAGGAGATTGGCCATGACCTTCATCACCCACTCCATGAGCGGGCGTGAGCGCAGCCCGGTGCGGGTTAGCAGCGGCATCACCCCGGGCCTTCCGATGAGACGTACAAAGGCTCGGCCCACCCTGTGATAGAGGCCGTACCGATCTTCGATCTCCTGCCGGTATCCCTGAAGGCGCGTGAGATCATCGGCGCCCAGGGCCGTGGAGACGTGCCGGGCGGCGGCACGCCCGGTCTCGTACGCATAGGCGATGCCCTCACCGTTGAAGGGGTTGACCGCACCGGCGGCATCGCCTACCAGAACCCAATTGGCCCCGACCAACGGACCTACCGAGAACGACATGGGCAGCTTGCCTCCGGCAGGTCTGCCGATGGCACCAGCGGCGGAAAGGCCCCAAGACGGATCGGCCGTGGCGACCAGCACATCCAACAGAGTCGACGTGTTCACTTCTTTCCAACGATGGAAGGTCGAGATCACTCCGACACCGGCGTTCACCGTGCCATCGCCCAGAGGGAAGATCCACCCATATCCGGGAAGCGCCGAGCCGCTCTGGCGAAGGTCGAGGTAGCTCTCCAGATAGTCGTCATCGGATCGAGGGCTGCTGAAATAGCCGCGGGCGCCGAGGCCGAACGGGCGGCGCTCGTCACGCCGGGCGCCCAGGGCCCGCCCGAACCGGCTCAGCGAGCCGTCGGCGACGACGACGGCCCGAGGAGACACCATCTCGGTCTCCCCGTTGTGCTCCAGAGCGACGGCCACGACACCGCCGTCCCCGAGCAGGGGCCGGGCCACGGTCCCCTGGTGCACCACAACACCCTGCTCCTCGACCAGACGCGCCACCTGGCCGTCTAGGTCACTTCTACGCATCACCCCGCCCCAGCTGGGATACACCGGGTGCTCGGGCCACTCCAGCTCGAGAGTGAGCCCGCCTGCCACGGCACGAAGACCCCTACAGCGATGAAACTCGGAACTGGAGAAATCGAATCCCATCTCGAGGAGTTCGTGTATGGCCCGAGGCGTGAGGCCGTCACCGCAGGTCTTGGCGCGGGGGAACTCTCGCTTCTCGATCAGCATGACGAGGTGCCCACGCCGGGCGAGCCAGTAGGCGGCGGCCGCGCCACCGGGACCGCCGCCGACAACAACCACCTCGGCAGTGGAGGGCATAGGAGGAGGCTAGGGCCGGCAGGACGGGAGGTGATATCCCCCGTCGGGGATTCGATGACGGCTCAGGGCCGGTCGTGGAGGTAGAAGGCGAGGACCTGCATCTCGGTGGAGAAATCCGCCTGGCGCACCTTCACCCCGGCCGGCACCTTGATCACTGTGGGCGCGAAGTTGAGGATCGAGCGCACGCCGGACCCGGCCAGCAGTTCGGCCACCTCCTGCGCGGCATGCGCCGGCGTGGCGATGACTCCGATAACTACCGACCTATCGGCTACCGCCGCCGGAAGATCCTCCACAGGTTCGATAACGAGTCCGTTGACCTGGTCTCCGATCTTCTCCAGATCGTTGTCGAACAGCCCGACGGCATGGAATCCCTCGCTGCTGAATCGATCGAATTTGGCCAGGGCCCGCCCCAGATTGCCGATGCCCACGATGACTATGGGCCATTCGTTATTGAGGCCGAGGGCCTGCCTTATGTAGAAACGGAGATGCTCCACCTCGTAGCCGACTCCGCGCACACCGTAGGAGCCGAGGTAGGAGAGATCCTTGCGGACCATGGCCGCATTGAGACCTATCCGGGCCGCCAACTCATCCGAAGACAGCTGAACCTGCCCGGCGGGCAGGTCGTCGAGACACTTCAGATAGAGGGGCAGACGCTGGACGGTTACGCCTGGAAGCCGGTCCTTCACAAGCGCGCAATATAGCGGGTCCAATAACACCAAACCCCGTAGCCTTGGTTTTCGCGTTTTCGATCGTCGCCCCTAACTGCAGAGCCGCTCCCCCAGCAGCCGCCGGCCCAAACCTCTCAGCCGGCCGGCAGCAAGCACCCTCCCGTCCGCGGCGAGAACGACCGGGCACCGATCGGCCGCAGTGTTCTCCCATCCAGCTCTCTCGCCGTCCAATACTCCGACGACGAACCCGAGCACCGCCGCCCAGCGTTTCACCCTCCTCAACCCGGAGGCACAGGTCGGGCATCCGGCCTCGACGATGACGCTAAGCCGGCGCACCCTGGTCACCACCCCGGCCGCGAGCCGGCTTTCATCCCGCTGGCTTCCCGAAACCGATGGGGACGCCCGCTGACAAGCCAAAGGCCTCGTCGGCCCTACCCCCCGGAACGGCCACGGCCACCATGCCGTAGGAGTCCACATTCACCACACCCAACTCGCCGGATTCGCCGTAGCCGAGACGCCACACCATGACGCGAGTCACCGACCCGATCCCAACGGCCACGGCGTCGCCTACATCGAGCCCCAAAGCGCGCAGGTCATCCGGGGCCACGTTCGTCTCGGCATTGCCGTAGCCATCGATCCACCACACCTCACCCCTCACCACATTGTCACCCACCTCGGCGAGGGGCAGTAGAAGCGGCGTGATCGATTCTGCAGGGATATCGGGCCCGAGATCGTCGAGTGTGGCCTGAAAGGAGGCCAGCACGGCAGCAGCGGGAGCAAACACGTCCCGGCCGTCAAAAGTGACTCCATCGCCGGGCAGCCGGAACCGTGGATTCTCGAGCGAGACAATACGCTGGGCACCCCCGACCATTGCCACCGCCGGTGCCAGCAGGCCGTTGTCCGGGCCCACAAAAGACCCCCACGGCGTCGAGGCGGCGATGCCGCGCCGCTCGGTGCCAACACCCGGGTCGACCACCGCCAGCACCACACCGGGAGGCAGGTACTGCACCGCCCGAAGCAACGCCAGCGCCCCGGCGCGCACGTCGCCACGGCGTACCTGGTGGGTGACATCGATCACACGGACTTCGGGAGCAACCCGCGCCACGACCCCATGTACCACCCCCACAAACTCGTCCACCAGCCCGAAATCCGACAGGAAGGCGATGGGAAGCGAAGGTTCGTTCATGGCGGCTGCAGCATACCCAGCAGCGGCCGGCCGCCTCTAGCGGCCGCAGGCATACAATCGGCAGCCACGACGAGGAGACGCGGTGGCCGCCGACATTCACGAAGGACTCATCGATGATGTATGCCGCCGCGGAGTTGTCATGCTCGTCGGGGCCAGAGATACGGGAAAGACCTCGTTCGCCCGCAAGCTGCTCGCGGCCGCGGTGGCGGCGGGCAGAACCGCCGCCTACATAGATGCCGACGTCGACCAGACGGTGACCGGACCGCCCACGTGTATTGGTCTTCACCTGGTGAGCACCGCCGCCGATGCCGAGGATTTGAGCCGGGCCGACGCCATTCAGTTTGTCGGATCTAACTCCCCGGAGGGTATGGTATTGCAGCAGGTGGTCGGCACCTCGATGCTCGTCGACACCGCCCGCAGGGATGTCGATCTCCTCGTCATCGACACCACCAGCGACATCTCCGGCGTTGCCGGCCAGGCGCTCAAATACCACAAGGCGCTGCTGTGCCGGCCCGACGTCATCGTCGGTCTCCAGCGTGGCGCCGAGCTCGAGCCTCTTGTTGGGATGCTGCGTCGATTTTTCAGCGCCGACGTCGAGGTGGCGCCCGTCGATCCAGCGCTGCGGCCCCCCACGCCCGAGGACCGCAGGGCCAAGAGGGCAGAGGCGTTTGCCGAAGCGTTTGCCGAGCCGCTGCAGAGGTGGAGGGTGCGATCCACTGTGTTCGCTCCCACTCTCCCCGCCGGACTCGATTTGAGCAGCTTGCACGGGGTGCTGGTCGGCGTCATGGACGGCACCGGCCGGTGTCTGGGCCTGGGAGCGCTGGAACATGACAACGGCCTGCTCCGGGTGATCACCAACGCCGGCGAGGGCATGCGCGGCCTGCGCCTCGGTTCGCTCACCATCGACCTCGAGACGTTCAACGTGCATCGGGTGAAGCTGCGCGACCTGATGTTCGGCATCGGCTGAGCCGAGTCCTCACCGACGCGCTAAGGCCCGAAGAACCTCTCCGATCCCCCACCCCGCACTTCCCCAAACGAGGATTCGGATCGATTCGGCACTTCGGGCCTTGCATCACCGAACCTAGGAGTGGGGCGGTGGGTAGTCAACCGGCTCCAATTGGCTTGTTTCTGGCGATTTCTGAGTTCGGCCTGCACACTGCTGTGGCCAGGTGGCACCAACCGATCCAATGAGCGCCACGTGTTCCACATTTCCACAGCAATCCACAGGGGGTTGTGCACAAGCGATGTCGACAAGTGCGGTAGGAAGTTCTTTTTCGCGATTGACCGCCGCACCCCCGGCTACGGCGCGCCGACGACGGCATAGCCGGCGGCGACTATAAAGGAGGTCGTGAGCTTGCGATGGAAGGCGGCAACGATCGTGGTGGTCGTGTTCGCCGTCATCGGCTGCTCCAACGCCGCCGAACCGTCAGGTGGCGGGTTTGAAGTTGTCCTGCTTGTCACCCAACACGGCGATACCATCGCCGCCTGGACTCTGGACCGGCTCGCCGCCGAGCTGCCGCTCGCCGAGGTCGAGATCGACGGCCAGGTCCAGAGAGGGCATCTGCTCCTAGACCTGCTCGAAGCATCCGGCGCAGGCGACTGGCAGCGGGCCGAAGTGATCGGCAAGGGTGAAGGCCGGGCCTTCGATGTGGTCCTCGAGGTCAACGCAGCCGAGGTCGACACAACATGGATCCTCGACATCACCAATCTGGGCACCCTGAAGCTGGCCGCGGACGCGCTGCCCAAAGAACAATGGGTCCGAGACGTCAGCGAGATCGCTGTTGAGTAGTCCGATCTTCCTCGGCATTGACGACACCGACACCCCGGCAAGTAAGGGCACCGGCTACACCACCCGGCTGCTTGCCGACACGATCGAAGCCGCGGGCCGGGGCTGCTCGCTGGGAGTCACCCGCCACCAGCTGTTCACCGGACCCAGCACCGAGGCCACACGGCACAACTCGGCCGCAGCGATCGCTCTCGACTCTGGCGTTGCCGCCGGCCTCGAGGAGCTGGCCACCGCGTTCTTGCGCGAGTGCTCCGCCCCGGGTGCCGACCCCGGGCTTGCTCTCCTCGCCGGGCCGCCGCCGCGGCCCGTACTCGAGTTTGCCCGCCGCGCCCAAACCGGCCCCGTAGAGCGCTCCGAAGCGGAGCGCCTTGCCGCCGCCGCGGGGATTCATCTTGTCGCCATTGCCGGAGCGGGAACGGGAGTCGTCGGAGCGCTGTGCGCTGCAGTGCTGCGTGCCGACGGCAACGACGGCCGCTTCATCGGCCTGCGCGGCATCAGGGATCTGACCGGGAAGGTCGAGGCACGCCACGTGCTGGAGTCGACTCCCATCGCCGCCGTGCTCAACGAGGCCGACGGAGGCCCAGTCGCAGCCACCGCTATCCTCGAGACCGGTGATTGGGTACGGCCTCGCCTGATCAAAGGCCACCCGGTGCTCTTCGTGAAGAGAGACGAACAAGAAAGGCTTTGGGTGAATGCAGACGTCCCTCTACCCAAAGACTGATATCTCCAGACAGCGAAGGCTGCTCCTCGACGTTGGGCTCGCCCTGATCATCGGATTCGCCGCCGCCGTCGCCAAGCGCTACCTGGGATTCCACATCGGCCTTCCCGGCCATTCCGGCGTGGGATGGATCGCCACCTTGCTCATCGGATCGGTGGTCAATCCCCGCCGCGGCATGACCCTCCTTGCCGGAGTTTCCATGGGCGTATGGGGAGTCCCCCTCGGCATCAGCCACTCCATGGGCTACAACGTTGCCCTGTTCACCTTGGCGGCGGCCACACTCGAGGGGACTCGACAGACACTGCCGGTTCACCGACTCTACGGCGCCACAGCCAGCGGCGTGGTCGTGCACACCGTCAAGTACGGCTACGTGCTCCTGGCAGCCTGGCTCTCGGGAATGCTCAGGGACATCGAGATCTATGGCTTCCTGGCCGGGCTCCGCAACCACATCGTGTTCGGCCTTGCCGGAGGCATCGTCGCCTGGGCTTCACTGCGCGCCGGGCGCAGCCTGGCACGACGACTCCACGCCCGGCGCCGCGGCGCCTAGCACAAGCGCTAGTCCTCGGTGATGCCCTCGTAGAGCTCGAGGAATCGTTTCGCCGCAGCCGACCAAGAGAAGGTCTCAGCGTGGGCCAGCGCTCCTTGCGAGAGCTGAGCCGCCAGCTGGGAGTCCTGGAGGATGCGCCGCACGGCCTCGGCATAACCGGCCGGATTCCATCCCTGGATCAGGAATCCTGATTCACCGTCCACCACGGTGTGAGCCAGACCACCCACCTCTGCCGCCACCACGGGCAGCGCGCACGCCTGCGCCTCCACGGCCACAAGGCCGAATGATTCGCTCCGCGACGGCACGAGCAGGACATCGGCGCTGCGGTAGGCCGAGGCCAGCTCGGGATGAGGTATCGGATCGTGAACCTCGACACGCTCCGCCACACCGAACTCTGATGCCATCGCGGCCAGCCGGGCGACCTCGGCATCTCCCTGCTCACCGCTGGGACCTCCCACAATCAGCAGACGGGCATCGGCCACCGCCGCCGCTACGTCGGCAAATGCCGCCATCACCACATCGATGCCCTTGAGCGGCTGAATCCGGCCCACGTACAGGACCAACGGCCCCCCTGCCAGACCCAGCCGGGCCCGAGCCTCGATCTGTGAACCGGGAGTGAAGATGGTGTGATCCACCCCGGGCGGCGACACACAGAGGCGCTCCGGATTAGCCGAGTAGTGCTCGATCAGCTCCTCCGCCTCGGCCGGGGTCGATGCGATCACACACCCGGCGCGGGCGATCACCTCGGTCTCGGCAGCGATACGCAGCAGGCTCGTTGGAGCTTCGTCCTCACGTCTGGCGGCATCCTTGACCCGGCCCAGAGTGTGGAAGGAGATGGCCAGAGGGATCCCCAGCACCTCGCCTATGAGCACACCGGCCCAGCCCGATAGCCAGTAGTGGCTGTGCACCAGGTCGTACTTGACGCCACTGCGGGCCTGCGTGGCGACAACACCCTCGGCAAACTCTCCGACCACATCGACAAGTCTGGCCACGGGGAGTAACTCCGCTGGCCCCACATCGATGTGAACCACGCGATACCCGGCATCGGTCTCCACAACGTCCGCAACATCGAGATCGCTGCGCCTGGTGAATACATCGACGGCAACGCCGCGTCGCTGCATCTCGGTGGCCAGCTCCCTCACATAGACGTTCATGCCCCCGGCATTACCGGATCCGGGAATCGCCAGCGGTGAGGTGTGGATGCTCAGGAAGGCAACTCGGCGGATCACGTCGACGCCTCCACCAGGTACAAACGCCGGCGCTGCGCCCCGATCCGAAACTTGTACGCCTCATCTCCCTTCAGCAGGTCGAACCGAGAAAGGCGTTCGCCGATCGCTCGTCGTATCAGTCGGTCGAGCAGCACCGCTCCGGGAGATGCTTCTCCGGCGCCCGGGTCAAAGGCCGAGTTGTACAGGTAGTAGGCCCGCTCGTCCTGAAAGCCGAAACCTGCCGCCACCGCGGCTCCCTCGCCGTCGACGAGAAAGTCGAGCCTGGCCCCCGGCACCAGGAGAAGATCAGCAAAAAACGCCTCCATCTCCCCGGTCATGAACCGGCCCTTTTCACCCGGGGCCGTGCGGTGCATGGCGACAAAGACGGCCAAGCCCGACAAAGAGGTGTCGTCGATCAAATGAGGCGCTCCCCGGACGCTTTCGAAGCGGCGCCCCTTGCGGCGTATCTCGTGCCGCTCTTTCTTGTCAAGTGAGGCGAGGTACTCGTCGTACGACGCCGACAGATCGAGAACGGCCGCCACCTCGTGTGGAGTCACCGAAGCGGCGACTCCCGCCTGCTCGAGACCCTGGCTAACCACCTGGGCCGCCTCGCCGGGGAGAGAATCGAAAGACAGCGGTGTTCCCTTCGGAAGAAAGGCAACAAGATCGACCAGCAGCCCAGCAACGCCGGCGCCGAGTGGGCTGTGGTAATCGATTAGGTCGGCCTCTCCCATTAGCCTCACACCACCAAGTCCCCGGTGCGCGGCGAGCAGCGCGCCGTCCGTCTCGGCCAAGATCGGCTCGCCCTCACCACGATGCCGCCACCAAGTCTCGAGAAACGCCCGCCCCACAAACGGGCCCACCAGCGGGGCAATCGGTTCCAGTTTGAAGCCGTCGGTGCCCCAATCGCGGTGAACACGCATCAGGCGCCTTCCCCGAGGAGCATCATGTGGCCCACAGGCTTTCCACCACCAAGAACCAAAGGGCGGCCCACCTCGGCGAGCATGGCGTACGGATGATCCGGGAGTAAACCCAGGCGGCGCATCGTCTCGACGACGGCCATGGCGGCCGGGGCAAACACGCCGGTCCACGATTTTGCGGCTATACCCAACCCTCCGAACCACCCCATCCCAAGGCAGCCCTCGGCACCTCCCTTCACCACGCTGTGGCTCCACAGAGCCAGCTTCGTCTCGGCCCTATCGCCATCGGCGGTGAGGGCGGCAAATCGCGACATGGCGCTTGCCACCGGGGCCAGATCATCGTCGATGACGAGGCGGGCAAAGGCGAGAGCCATGCTTCTCACGGTCACGGCAAACGTCGGAACACCGCATCCGTCGACACCGATCGAGGTCACACCTCCATCGGTCACATCGTCCATGTGCTCGGCCACCGCCAGCTGCAGAGGATGTTCCGGGCCGGTGTAGAGAAGCGGCCAATCCTGGGAGGCACAGGCCCGCAGCATCCCGGCATGTTTGCCCGAGCAATTGTGGAACACCGGCAGCGGCGCGGCGGCGCCGGCGGCGGCCACCCTCGCCAGCGACTCCGATGATGCCGGCCATGCCGGGGGACACAGGAGATCTTGTTCGTCCAGCCCTACCTCGACGAGCATGCTCCGAACGAAGGCAAGGTGAACCGGCTGTGCTGTGTGGCTGCCGGCCGCCACCGCCATCTGCTCGGGAATGAGCGCGGCGCCGCTGCGCTGGCTCACCGCCGCCTGGAAAGGTTTTGCTGCCGAACGCATGAAGAAGGCCCGGTCCATGTATCTCTCGCCTGAGAGGGCAATGAGGCGGCCGGAGGAATCGACAACGGCAACACTGACCGGATGCCGGGACTCGACGATCCCGGACCGGACCAATCCGGCGATCATCAGTCTTCGGTCTCGCCGTCGTCCCCGGTGAGGCCGCCGCGGTAGCGACTGGTGAGCTCCTCGAGCACCCGGTCGTACGCTTCGTACACGGCCCGGCGCTGCCGCGAGACCTCCACCTCCACCTCGGCGAGACGCTGCTGCATCTCGAGAAGCTCCGCATCGGCCATCTCGGGCAATCGGGCCAGGAAGTCATCTGCGAGCACATGGTCGACGGCCCGCTGACCCCGCTCCGGGATGTCGGGCATGTCGAAGTCGAGCTGCCGCAAGCCCAAGCCGGGCCCACTGCTGGCCCCCGCGGCAAGGATCTCAGGCAGAGCCTCGAGCAGGCTGCGCTCCTCCTCGCCGGAACGGCGGCGCATCTCAAAGGCGAGCAAATCCATCCGCCCGTGCAGCAGCCGACGGTAGAAGGACAGCTCGGTGTCGAGATCGCCGCACAAGGTACGGCGACGCCTCAACTCATCGGTGTCCACAAGATGCAGATTCCCGACGAAATCCGGTGACTGGATGGTGTCGATACGACGGCGATACTTTTTGGTCAAGATCTATCCCCTGAATCGGCGTCAGCCTATCCCATCCGAGCCCGGTTTTGATCAGGAACGTGGACAGGCACGCGCCACGGTGGGATACGGGTTCACCGCGCCGACGCCGTCCGGATGGATCTCGAAGTGGAGGTGGTAGGCGCCGGGAGCCGCGTTCCCGGTATCACCCATGTAGCCGATAACCGTTCCCTTCGGCACCCACTGCCCGTCGACAAAACCCGCCGGGTAGGAAACGAGATGGGCGTACACGTAGTAGACCCCGTAATCGGCGTAGAGCCTGACAGTGTTCCCGCCCAGCACCGTGAGCCTGCTTATGGCGATGCCGTCGGCAACGGCCACCAGTGGTGTTCCCTGGGGAGCCATCAGGTCGGTGCCGATATGCCCCCGACCGTAAGAACGAGGCGCTCCCCAAGTATCGGTGAACGCCGACACGCCGACGACGGGACAGATGAATCCTGGAGTCACGTTCGCAGGCACGCCTGCCGCCGGACCGAGCAGCGCCATACGAATAGCCTCCTGTCGAAGCCGCTCCTCCTCGGCAAGACGTTCGGTCTCCACCAAGGTCGCCTCGGCCTGGACCAGGGTCCCTTGCGCCGTGGAGTAGCTCGATTCGGCTTGGCCCAGCAGCTCGTACATACGACTCGCCACAGCCTCCGCCTCGATACGCAGAGCGCTGGCCTGTTCGGTGTCCACATCCAGCTGCTCCTCGAGTATTTCCATCTGGGCAGTGATGGCCTTGAGGTCCTCGAGTGCAGCCAGGTCCTCGGCGGCGGCCTCGGCAAACACCGCCCGAGTCAACATCGCCAGCTGCATGCTGTCCGTGTCGATGACGAGCAGCTCGTCGCCGCGAGTCGTACCCGCCATGTAGGCCTCGATGGCCCAGTGGCGCGCCTGCTCGCGCATCCTCGCCACCTCTCCTGCATACTGATCCAGGCGCCTGCGCATCTGGGTCATCTCGGATACGAGGGTCTGGTATTCGCCGTTGATCTGCTCATAGGCAAGCGTGGCGGCATCGAGGCTCTCCAGAGCGGCGGCGCGTGCCGCCGCCGCCTCTTGCGCCTGCTGCCGCGCCTGCTCCGCCTCGAGGCGAGCCTGCTCGACATCGTCTTCGTCAATCGAGCGCGCCGGTGCCGCCACCGCGGAAAGGGCGATGACGAGGGCAAGCACGATGGGGGCGCGTGCGCGCCTCCAGACCGGAATCACGCGATTCATCGTATGATCAAATCCGATTTATCCACAGCCTTTCGCGCTGATATCGGCACGCGCTCCAGCGGGGTGAAGCGACTAGACCGGCGAGGCGGGCCCGAGCCAGGGTGCCAGCGCGGGATCGGCCCTAAGGGTCTCCTCCCGGCGATCGGTCAATATGGAGCTATCAGGCCATCAGGCGGAGCATCACCCAGAAGGTGCCGGCTGCCATCATGACTCCGTCCAGATAGTGGAGACTTCCCGGCAGAGCCCCAACCAGGTAGAAGCCACCGGAGCGGGCCAAGGAGCCGAGGTTCCGGCCGGCAATGAGAGCAATCGCCGCCCCGGCCGATGCCACCACCATCGGCCACAGCTCCTCCGACCACAGCGCGCCGGCCACCCCGCCGGCGCCGAGAGCGGTAACGATGCCGACGGTGAACGGATCCAGCGTGCTGATGTCCGCCGCGCCGGCGATCCACGATGCGGCCACGGACACTGTGGCAACCAGCAAGAACGCGGCAACCTCCTCCTGGGACCGCAGTCTGAGCAGCATCATCGACCCTGAGCCGAATGCGGTGACGGTGGCCAGCAGCACCGTGCTCGCCACCGAGTCGAGCGGCCGCAACCGGGGAGTGACAACGGCCCACACCAATGCGATCAGCCCGCCGCCCACCGTGGCCGCCGCCATGCCGGGAATGCCGAAGGCGTAGCTCGCCACCACCGACCCACAGATGGTGAACATCAAAGGGATCGCTCCAACAAACAGCCCCCGGCGACCGGCGACATCAGTCACGTCATAAACCCAGACGCAGCCGGCGACGACCGTGGTGACGGCAAGCGCCTGTATGTCGATGCTGTTGGCGATGAAGAGTACGGCCACCAGTACGACCACGAGGCCCACCTCCATCCACATCGGCGAGCGCACCAGGGAGGTGCCCCCCGATACCGGTGGGACCAACGCGATCTCATCGTTTTCGCCCACCGTCGTGGCGTTCCCCGCCCGCACCCCGTTCACCCACACCTGTGCCATGCTCAGGCCCCCGGCGAACTCGGGCCCGAAGTACTGCGTGGCGACATCCAGCACCTCACCGACCGTTCTTCCGGGAATCTCGACCGAACCGGTGCCCGCTATCTCGCGGAGATTGGCAAAGAGGCGAAGGCGAGCCATCAGCCGGAACTCACCTCCAGCATCCCGCTCACGGCAATCACGTCGTCGGGCCGCCGAGTCTCGAAGATGAAAGTGTCCGCCTCCGAGGCCCACACCGTGGTCTCGAGATCGGTCCCAGGCACGACCAAATCGGTGAACCGGGCGGCCAAACGGCGCAGTCGAGCGATATCACCGCCGGCAACAATGTCGACGAGGCCGGCAGCGACCAGGCCTAGCGTGCCCAGGCCGTGGTTGATGACGCCGGGCAGGCCCACCGCCTTGGCCACCATGTCGTCGAGGTGTATCGGGTTCATGTCCCCGGAGGCCTCGGCATACCTGGCTGGCATGTTCTCGTCCACACGCTTGGAAAAGGTGCTCACGATCTGCCCTCGCGTCGGCGGTGTCGACTTCACCGATGCCGGGCGCTCTGCCCCACTGCCGCCGCCGCGCACCACGACGGTGGTGTACAGGTCGACCACGGCCTCGCCGTCCTTCGTCGACACCGCCATCTTCCCCTTGAAGACCGCGTTGCGGCCCTTGTCCTCGATGCTCTCGAGTGAGGGCTCCAGAACAATCTCATCACCGGAATGCAGCAGCCGGTGGTAGACGATCTCCTGCTCGCCGTGCACCACGGCGAACGGGTTGTCGACACCGAGCTCGGGATCGCCCACGATCGCGGCCAACAGCGGGAAACCGGGAACAACTGCAAACAGAGGCGGTGCAACCTGATCGGGCCCCATGAGGTACCGCTCATTGAGGTCGCCGCAGGCCCGGGCGAAGCGATCCATCTGCCCTGCCGTCACCGTGGCCTCGACTGGTGGGTAAGTCTTGCCGGCCAGGCCGAAGTTGAGAGGCACAAGCCCTCCTATCGTCCGACATGACCAGGCTACAAGCCCACCGCCCCATCGCCGCTGCACATCCATGGGCGGCAGAGGCCTCCTTTGGGACAATCCGACCGCGGCCACGGCGGCTAGCTCCCGCCGTCCTCCTCACTGAAGGTGAAGGCCAGGCTCACCAGGGCTTCCTCTTCCTGGGTGATGAAGCCAAGCAGATCGCCCGCGCTCAGCTCCCGGTCTCCGTCGTAGTCGATGAAGACGCGAACCCAGATGGTGCCATCTTCGTCCAGAGGCTCGTTGAGTTCGATCTCGAGGTCGGTCGATGTCCCCGTCGGCACCAGGCCGCTGAACCCGATGCGTGCGCCGGGCTCACCGTCGACATCGCTGAGCAGCTCAACAAACCCGCCGGAGGGCATTGTGACCAGAGCTATGTTGACGTTGGTGCCGTCACCCTCCTGGTCATCAACACCGATCGTCACCGGGTAGATGGCCCTGACGTCGATCGGCAAGTGGGTGAAGGCGAACTCGTTGTCGGCCGTCAGGGCCATGCCGTCGAGGGTGCCCTCGACATCGATCGTGGCGAGGCCGTCACGGTCCCGATCGATCCAGACAACGGCCCAGAGGTCCTCATCGTCCCTCAGCCACGGATCGAGCCGGACCTCGACATTGGTGCTCTCGCCGGCAGGCAGCATTGCACTCACCCCGAGCACGGTGCCCGGCTCGCCGTCGTTGTCACTCTGAATGACGACGAACCCGCTCGAAGGCAAGTCGACGGTGCCGACCACCACCACGCGGCCGTCGCTTGTCTGCTCGTCTAGCTCGATCGATGCAGGGGCCAGCGGGGCCAGCAGGCGGACCTCGGCCGCGGCGGTGGCCACATCTCCGGAGGCGCGCTCCGCCGGCACGTCGATGAAGCCATCGGGTGGTTCGTAGTCGAAGATGCCATCCTCATCCACGTCGATGTGCACGGTGGCGTGAACGGTGGACTCCTCCAGGAGCACGCTGAAGAACGGCACGGGAACATTGGCGATTACCCCTTCACCCAGTGGGGCCGACACACCGATGACCTGGCCGGGGTCGCCCACTTCATCGCTACGTAGAACAACAAATCCGCTGGCCGGCATCGTGACCGAGGCGATCAACACGCTTGAGCCCTCAACAAACTGATCCTCGAAAACGATCTCTGCCGGCGCGGTGGCCGGCGGAAGGTCACTGGCCGCGGCGGGTGCTGTGGTGCCCATGGTCCCCGAAGACTCGTAGGCGCAGGCCGACACGACGAGGAGCGCCGCGGCAGGCAGAAGCAGGTGACTTCGCATGGTCCCGGCAGCGTACCGGTCCTGCTGCGCCTCGCCGGCCATCATTACACCGCTTGTATCGCCCGCCAGAAGCGGGACAGCACCAGCACCACAAAAAACACCGCTACCGCCAGCCCCGACATGGTCGCCCCCGCCGCAGTGTCAAAGTGATAAGAGATCAACAGTCCGCCCACCACCTCGACAACGCCGATCGCCATCGCGGTCGCCATGATGGTGGGCACGCGGCGCGCCAGCAGGACCGCGGTCGCCGGCGGCGCTACCAGCAGCCCAAAGACAAGCAGGGCGCCGACCGCCTGGAACGAACTGACCACGGCCAGGGTGATCAGCGCCATCATGACCAAGTGGGCCCAGCCCGGATACATGCCCAAAACCTCCGCTTTCTCCTCGTTGAAGCAGAGAGCAATGAGGGGCCGGTAGAAGACGATGACACCGGCGATGGCAGCACCGGCCGCCGCGGCCTGGAGTACGAGGTCGCCGCCGGTGGTGCCCAGCACATCACCGAAGAGGATGGCGACGAGATCAACGGCGAAGGACCCGCTGCGCGAGATGATGATGACCCCGAGAGCGAGCATGCCGACGAACAGGAGCCCGATGGCGGTGTCCTCCGATAGTCGGGTCAGTCGATGCACTATCGAGATCGCTCCGATCATCACCACCGCAGCCACTGCGGCACCCAGAACCAGATTCACATCGAGGAGGAACGCGATGGCGATGCCGGGCAGCACCCCGTGAGCCAGCGCATCACCCATAAAGGCGAGCCGGCGCAGTATGACCCAGGTGCCGACAACGGATGTGGTAATGACGGCGAGCACGCCGGCAACCAGCGCACGTTGCATGAACTCGTAGGCAAAGGGCTCTGTCAGCCAGGCCATCGCATCACCACCTTACGTCGAGCAAGACACCAGGCGGCGGGCCGCGGCACACCGATGGAGAGCTCCTCAACCACCAAGAGCCTCGGCTACGAGCGCGGCATTGTCGAGAAGCATGCCGACGTACGTCTCGGCCTCTGATCCGGCTTCACCAAGTGAACCGGTGTGCAGCGTCACCACCCTCACTTCCATGCCCAGCTCGGCTGCAACCGCCGCGGAGAGATCGGTCGACTGCGTGGTCTCGGCAAAGATGACGTCAACCCCTTCACGCTCGAGAACCTCGACCAGGCCGGCGAGATCCGCCGCGCTCGGCTCCGACAGCGTTGTGCCTCCGGGAACAACCACCCCGATGATCCGGAAGCCGTACCGATCGGCGAAGTAGCCAAGAGCAGCGTGGCTGGTCACCAGTGCCCTCCGCTCTGCGGGCACGGCGTCGAGAATCCGCTCCACTTCGGCGTCCACGCCCAGCAGCTCGTCTCGATAGGCGCGTGCCGCGGAGGTCCACTCCTCGGCGCACCCCGGATCGACTGCGGCCAAGGTATTGCCGATACCGGTGACCACGGCGGCCATACGCGCCGGATCGAGCCAGATGTGTGGATCTGCGTCACCGTTCTCATGTGACCCGGCATGGCCCTGCTCATCCGAACCCATGCTCGCAAAGGGCAGCACCTCCACGAAGTCTCCCGCCTCCAGCACCGCGGCCCCGTCGCTCTCCGCCCCCGCGATCACATCCTGCAGCCCTTCTTCGAGGCCCAGGCCGTTCACCACCACCAGATCGGCCTCGCGCAACAACGCCGCTTGACGAGCGGACGCTTGAAAACCATGCGGATCGGCCCCGATCGGCATCAGGGTCTCCACCCTCCCCCGGTCCCCCACAACATTCTCCACGATGTCGCCCAGCACCGTCGTGCTGGCGACTACCAACAGGCTCATGCACCCCTGCGGTGCGTCTCCTGACACCGACAACTCCGGCTCCCCACCACACCCCGCCGATACGGCGGCAGCGCTCAAGACGCAAACGAGCAGCATCCTGCCCATTGCCCGGCGCATTCTGGTCGGATACGGGGGTTGCATAATGATAATGATTCTCATTATCATTATATCCTGTATGCCGGAAACCTCAAGTGACCACAACACCGAGCACCTAGTGGCAGCTCGGCTGAGTTCACACGGGCTCCGCTACACCGCAGCCCGGCGTCTGGTCGTCGGCTGTCTTGCTGCAAGCCCCGGGCCTTTGTCCGCCGCCGATCTTTGCTCCACCGTCGCCGAGGTGGTGCCACTCTCTTCGCTTTACCGGACCCTCGGCGTGCTCGAGAGCGCCGGTGTGCTGGCCAGGGAGCACGGCAACAATGGAATCGCCCGGTATGAGCTGGCCGAGTGGCTCACCGGGCACCACCACCACCTCGTATGCACCAACTGTGGAGAGGTCCAAGACGTCGTGATCGACGCCGAGACCGAGATGAAAGTCGGCTCACTCATCGACCACATAGGCGACGCCGGCGGGTATGTGGTCCGCGGCCACCGCATCGACATCGAAGGGAGATGTTCGACGTGCGCAAAGGGCTAGCCGCCGAAGGACAAGATCTGGTGCTCGCCTACAACGGGCACGTTGCCGTCGATCGTTCCGGTTTCTCGATCCCGATCGGCCGTCTTACCGCAGTGATCGGGCCCAACGGATCGGGCAAGTCGACGCTGCTCAATGCCATCGCCGGCCTCCTCGACCCCAGTCGCGGCAGTATCGAGGTCCTCGGCGGCCCGCCGGCGAAGCAGCGGCAGCACATTGCGTATGTGCTTCAGTCCACCAAGGTGAACGAGGTGATGCCGATCACCGTCGCCGAGACCGTCCTCATGGGCCGCTATGCCATACGCGGCTTGTTTGCCCCGATGCGGTCATCCGATCGAGCAGCCTGCCGGCGCGCCATGCGGCGTCTCGACATCGCCGACCTGGCCTCCCGCCACCTCACCGAGCTGTCCGGCGGCCAGCGCCAGCGCGTGTTCGTCGCCCAAGGCCTTGCCCAAGAATCCGAACTGCTACTTCTCGACGAGCCGGTGAACGGGCTCGACCTCGTGTCTACCGACCGCATCAACCGCACCATCATCGAGGAGCTCGAACGGGGAACCACGGTGGTCACCACCACCCACGACGTGGCCGAGGCGAACAAGGCTCACCATGTCCTGCTCATGGCCGGGCGAGTGCACACCGAGGGCCCCCCGGCAACAGCGCTGCACCCCGATCGCCTGTCCGACGCATACGGCGTCGGCATCGTGCACCTCGAGGATGGATCGCTAGTGCTCGACGATGCCGCCCACCGTCCGGCTGCCGAAAGGCACGTTCATTTTGAGCGAAAGAAGTAGACAGAATGCGGACGGCAGAAGCCAGGCTTTGATAGCTCGGGCACCTGAGTCCTGCTAGGCGCCGGCGACCTCGCCGAGCCACCCGCCGAACAGCCTCATCGCCATCGCCTTCTGCGCGCCCGCGTTCGCTTCGACGTCGGCGATGACCACCTCCGGCCGAACACCGGCCGCGACAAGCCGCTCCTCGCCACACAAACGCACCCAATTGGCAAAGACCTCGGGCGGCGCCTCCGGATGGGATTGGAGGCCCAGCGCGGCGCCCATCCGAAAGGCGTGTGGGTAGCGGTCACTGCGGGCCAGCAGATCCGCCCCAACCGGTGCCTCCCAAGTGTCACCGTGGCACACCGGAACCGGTTCGGTCATGTGGCGGATTACCGGGTCCACAGCCGCAGCCTCCGAGAACTGCAGCGAGACAAGACCCACCTCGAGCCCCGAGCCCGGAAGGGCGCGCCCACCGAGGGCTTCAGCGAGGATCTGACAGCCCAGGCATATCCCCAGCACCGGCACGCCGGCGGCAACGGCCGATCGGAGCAGGCTCTTCTCGGCGGCCAGCCAGGTGTGGTGGTCGTCCGCATATGCCGCCATGAGCCCCCCGAGGGAGACGATCCCGGCCCAGTCGTGGTGTGAGGGCACCCGCATGCCGGCGTCGAGATCGAACACGGTCCACTCGGCCCCCGCATCCTCGAGCGCATCGGCCAAGTAGCCGGGAGGCGCGGCGGCGCTGTGCTGGAGCACAAGAACCAAAGGCACGGCTGCACAGTGTATTGCCCCTCCATCGCGATACCCCGGCTCCAGCCGCAAGTGATCCGAGGGCCCGGCGATCGCCCGGCACGCAGACGAGCCGACCCGTAGCCTTGGGGTTGTGGAAGTTCCCAACACAATTGTCTGTGTGGAGTGCGGCGAGGCTGCCCACCTCGCCAGCCGGCCCCGGCCCGACGAGGGTTTTGAGCCCGGCGAAAGCGTCGTGTACCTGTGCTCTTCGTGCGGGCTTCGCCTCGATGTGGTGCTGGATGAAGGGGACGACGCACGCGATCAGTCCTCTGCGTGGTAACACCCAATCGGGTACCCTGCCCTGTAGTCAACGATTGGGGAGGAGTATGGGCCGAGTAGCCCGCGTGCTCCTGGTCGCCGGGGTGATCCTGCTGCTGACGGCAGGACCCGCCCTGTCCCAGGGCAACCAGGAGCCCGTTGTCGATCTCAGCCAATTCATGACAATATCGGTCGACTGGGGCGACAGGAACGCAGACGGCATACCCGACCTGCCCCAGGAGGGACCCGACCAGGCGATACCGGTGGGAATTGCCGGCATTTGGGATGACGCCGTCGGGGCCACCACCCCGGAGCAATTCCTTGCCGCGGTCGATCCCGAGGGAACCAGTTTCGATCTCACCGACACTGGTGCCGTGCTGATTGGGCCGTGTGGGGGAGCAGCCATCTCCTACGACGCCAATGGGAATTCACTCGACGCCGCCGTCGACCGCGGCGACGACGGTCCCCCCATCGACCTGTACGGCAACCCGGCCATGACCGCCGACAATCCCTTCACGGTGGATTCCGGAGGGGTCGTGCTCTACTTCGGGTTCACCCCGGATGACCCCAACCTCTCCGATGCCGGCCGGATCGAGGGTGTCGATTATGGAGACCCGGCGCTGGCGTTCCACGACCACAAGTGGGAAGTCACCATCATGGAGATCTCCAGTGACAAGGGCGGCGACCCCAACCAGCGTGACAAGAACCGGAACGCCGGGGTGATGGATCTGGCGGAAGAACTGCCGTTCCCCTTCCAGCTCGATTTCCTGGTGAAAGCCAAAGGCGTAATGGTCGACCTCTGGGCTCCGGCCGAGCTACCCGAGTACACCGCCGACAACGTGGCCTCGGTCTTTGCCGGACACGAGTTCTGCTTCGGCGAGGTCTGGGTTGAGTTCACCGGAGATGCCTATCCGCTGTTCACCGTGCCCGGGGCGCTGGCAACTGCGTTCGCGGCCGCCGGCTTCGCTGGGATTCTGTTCAACTCGCGGCCGGCGCTGAGCTGGAGGGCGTGACATGACCAACCAAAAGACAGCGCTCAAGAGGCATCCGATTCGAGGAGCCCTTTGGGGTTTCCTCCTCGGGCTTGGCGTAGCGGTCTATCTGGTGATCTTCAAGGTCATCGGGTTCGACAACGTGACTTCGGTCACCGTCAAGATCGTGCTTGTTGTGATTGCCGCGATGGCACTAGGCGCGCTTTGGGGTATGTTCGGGCCGGCCAAGAAGCCGAAGGGAGCCCGATTGGCAGCCGCCACCGATGCTCCGCCTCCGACCCCAGAACCGGATCTTCCACCTCCGGCTCCGGAGTTGGATGCTCCGCCTCCGGCCCCAGAACCGTCAGAAGCAGAAGAAACAGAAGATGAGCCAGCCCCCACCGCCGATGCCGCCCTCGATCCCGAGGGGCCGCCAACGGCTTAGCCCGCGCGCATCGGCTCGCAAACGTCTTCAGGCCCGGCGCGGCAGGCCGGGCCTGAAGGTATTGGTGGTCCTGCTCGGCACGCTTGTTGCCGTGGTCGTCGGCGCCGTGATCTTCTTCACGGTTGGAGAGCGAACCGGCCTCGTCGCCTTCGCCGGCATGATCGCCCTCAGCTTCCTGGTTGCCGCCATGGCGCCTCCACCCGGCTTAATCGGAACGATCCTGATCGAGTTGGTGCTGCTCACTTGGGCCGGCTTCTTCATCGCCGGACAGGTAAGGGCTGCCCTCACCGCCTTCTCCACCACGGAGGGCCCGGTAGCCACCGCCGATGCCGATGCACTTGCCTCCGCCGAAGCAAGTCTCGCCGCCGCCGCCGACGATGCCGCCTTCCACTTGGAGCTGCATGAAGATGAGATCACCGCGGTATTGCAGGATGGACTCAGCGAGAGCGAACAGCCGCTGCGCCAGATAACCGTCGACATCGTCGACGGCGCGACGGCCCGCGACGGGCGTATCGACTTCATCGGCGAATTCAAGAGTGGCGACTACACCGCCACCGGCAGCGTTGCCGTCGAGATAGTCGCCGGTGCGGTCCACGTGGAGGTGCTTTCGATCGAACTCGGCGCCATCAACCTGCCCGGTTTTGCCGAGAGCGCCATCGAGGACTACATAGACGAGCTTCTTGGATCGGTCGAAGACGTGAACTCGCTCCTCAAGGAGGCCGGGGCCGACGTTCAGTCGATCACCATCGGCGACGACCGCATCGTCGTCACCGGTGTGCAGGACGGAAACGCGTTAATCACCTCACAGGTGCTGCTCAACAGCCTGGCGGCACAGGCAGCGATACTCGGCGCATCGATCACCCCACCCCCCGAAGTCCTCGGCCCCGGCGCTGTCAACGGAACCTTCTCCGACGGCTCCGTCTTCTACGTCGCTCTCGGCGACTCGCTTGCCGCCAATGTGGGAGTCGCCAACGCCTCCGACGGCTACGTGTCCCGTCTCCACAATCAGCTCCAGCTGGCCGATGGCCGTGAGTACGGCCTTCTCAACACCGGGATCTCAGGCGAGACCAGCGGCTCGTTGATTCGCTCCGGCCAGCTCGACGCCGCACTCGAGTTTCTTCGCGGCAACCGGGTTGCCTACATCACCATCGACATCGGCGCCAACGATCTTCTGG
>CAZTJO010000013.1:38926-51713 GCA_964614095.1 uncultured Acidimicrobiia bacterium | reverse complement strand
ACGATCGAGTTGTCGTTGGCGGACATGTAGCGCCGCGCCGGTCCCAGCACCGTGATGTCAAAAACGCCTACCTGCGCCGTCCACCCCGGCCCAGGTTGCTCCAGCACGGTACCCGACCGGGCCAGCTCTTCCAGAACGACGGCGAGGCACCCGTCCTCGTCGCCCTCGTCGGCAACCCAAACACGCTTCACCGCGGCGGCCGCGGTGAGCCGGACCAGCCCGCAGCAATGATCGGCGTGACGGTGGCTGATCACCAGCAGATCGATGCGGTGGACGCCACGGCGCGCCAGAGCCTCCGCCAGGATCTCCGCGTCGGGCCCACCGTCCACAAGCACAGTCTCTCCCGAAGGCCCTCGCAGCAGCGCTGCATCCCCCTGGCCCACATCGAGGAACGTGATTTCCGGGCCATCCGGCGGCATCGGCGGCAACACAAGCAGCAGGACCCACAACATCCCGGCAAGGGCCGCCGGAGCGCGCAGCCGGGGCCGCAACACCGCGGCCAGGAGCCCGCCGGCAGTCGCGACACCTCCCCAGCCCAGTTGCGGCAGGTGACGGCCGAAACGAGCCACGGCCAGGACCCCGTCGGCGGCCAGCAAACCGAGACCGGTGAGGGGCTTCAGCCCGGTGATCACACCTATGCCGCCCAGCGCCGTGGATGCGGCGACAAGCGGTGCAGACACCACATTGGTGACCGGCGCGAACAGCGGGACCGACCCGAAGTGAACCAGCAGCAGCGGCGCCACCGCCGCCTGTGCCGACACCGTGGCACCGAGCGCCGTCCAAACCCATCGGGGTCGGCGTCCCTTCCACAGCCCGGCACCTGCCAGCACTCCGGCAGTCGCCGCCACCGAAAGCTGAAATCCGACTTCGGCGATGATGTCGCCGGACATCAGAACGAGTCCACTCACCGCTCCGCCCAGAGCCGTCCAGCCATCAACCGGCACGCCGATGATTCGGCCTCCCAGCACAATTGAGGCCATGGCGGCCGCCCTCACCACCGACGGTTCCCAGCGCGTCACCACCAGGAAGATGGCGAGGCCGAAGAGCCCCAGCACGGCACGGCGGCGCGGCTCCCATCCCAGCGGCCCGCTCGCCAGCCACCACGCCGCCAGGAAGAGCGCCACGTTGCTGCCCGACACGGCGACGAAGTGGCTCAACCCGGAGCGACGCAGCGCCTCTTCGTCCTCTGCCGGCAACTCCCGCACATCGCCGATCAGGAAGCCGCTCAGCAGGGCCGAAGCGGGGCGGCCCTGGTAGCCGGCAACACCGTCGAGCACACGCCGGCGCAGCGCGTTTCCCACGGCAAACAGCGGGTCCTCCGCCCGTCCTAAAGGTGTCACCCGGCGTGCCGCCACGACCGCCGCCACCGGTTCCGGGTACCGCCGGCCGGAGCCGACCCGCACCGTGCCGTCCACAAGCACACGTTCTCCCGCGGCCACATCGGCCTCGTCAGCCAATACCAACAGCCGAGGCCCCTGCCAACCGGTCCATTCCCCCTCGACGAGGAGATGGGTCGGCTGCACCACCAGAAAGCTGCCAGACAGCCCGGCCTCCGGATCCCGAATTACACGACCCGCAAAAACCGCGAGACCGGCCGGCACCGGCGTCTCGAGAACCGCGGCCTGACGGCTTGCGGCCATGCTGCCCGACAGCGCGGCCGCCACCAGCACCACAACTCCGGGCAGCAGCCGCCGGCGCAGTAGCCAGGCTGCGGCCGCCGCCGGCACCACCAGAGCAACACCAAGGCAGAGATCCCGACCGCCGGCGGCAGCTCCCACCCAGGCGAGGATTGCGCCGCTGCAGGCGGCGGCGCCCGGCCCCGACGGCAGATGGAGCCGGCTCAGGGCAACAGGACCGCGTCGCGCAGCGCGGCGAGCTTCCCCTCTCCAATTCCGGGGACCTCGAGGAGATCCTCGACGGCAACAAACGGGCCATGCTCGTTGCGATGGTCGAGTATTCGCTGCGCCAGCACCGGGCCCACACCGGGAAGCTCCTGCAGCTCCACGGCATCGGCAACGTTCACCCGCACCCTCCCGTCGCCGGGTGAACCCGCCGGTGCACTCTCAGAGGGCACCAGCAGCTGCTGGCCATCCACCAAGGGCGCGGCCAGATTGATCTGGTGCAGATCGGCCTCGGGAAGCGCCCCTCCCGCCGAGGCAATGGCGTCGGCGACCCTTGCCGGCTGCGTCACCTGCACCAGCCCCGGCCGGCGCACGGCGCCGGCAACATGCACGGTTATCACCCCCTCGTCGGCGCCGCGCCCGATGCTCACCGGCACTGGCTCCGGAGCCCGGCCGGAATACCAGAGACCGGCGACGACGGCCACGGCGAGCAGAACGCCGGCACCGAGCCAATGCGAATACTCGTAGAGACGGTTCGGCATCTCCCCGCGAATACCACAATGGGGCCAAAGTAGGAAGGCCCCCGTCGGAGTGCCGCCCGGCCGCCGGATACCGGGAGTGTGAGCAGGAGACCGCGGGCCGCTGCCTATGATTGCGGACACGCCGGCCCGGCCCCAGCCGATGCCGCAACCCTCGGTCTACACATGACGCCCGCCGCCACCACACAAGACACCATTCTTCTCGGCCCCTTCTACACACGTCACGAGGCCGCCCACCGTGCCCAGCTTTCGGCCGCCGAGTTGATCGAACGAGATGGGCTCATCCGCCTGGCCGGCCGTTTTTCGGTCGAGGAGGCCTACTTCGCCTTCCAGTTTGATGTTGGCGGAATCCGGCCCGACGTGGCCGCGGCGGTGACGCACCTCGAGCAGCAGCTCGACCCGTGCCGCGCCGCCGACTGGCTGGCCCGGCCCCACCCCGAACTTGCCGGCAGAGCACCACTGGAATGGCTTCGCTCGGGAGGCCGGCTCGACATGGTCCTCGGGCTCATCGGCGCCCTGGAAGAGGGTTCGCCCGCTAAGTGAGGGCTATCACCAACACCGAGAACAGGTTGAAGCCGGCGTGCGTGAGGATGGCCATGCCGAGGCGATCGGTGGCGATGGTCAGGCGCGCCAGCACGATCCCGAGGAGCACCGAGGCGGGGACGGCATACAGGGCGCCGGCGTCGCCAAGCAGATGGATCGCACCAAAGACTACCGCCGACACGTAGACGGCGGCGGTGTCGCTGAACCGCTCCTGCAGGGCCTTGAGTAGAACACCCCGAAAGGCGATTTCCTCGGCCAGTGGACCCAGCAACACAACGGAGACCGCCACGGCCAGCCACTCGGCGCCGTTTTCCGCCTGCTCGGCGGCCCCAACAACCTCCTGTCGCTCAATGTCGAGGCCCAATCTGATCGCCAGCCAGTATCCGGCGACTACGGCCAGGCTGAAGGCGAGCCCGATGAGAACGCCCGGATAATCCTGCGGCGTGGGCCTCAACCGGAGGAGCCGGCGCGGTTCGGCCAGCTTGGCCGACAAGACCCATACCGTGCCGAAGATCATCACGTCCTGGGCCACCAGCACGACGCCAAAGAGCTGCAGGACGGTGAAGCCGTCCTCCGCGAAGTCTGGCGCCACCGCCACGGTGGCCACCCAGGAACCGAGCAGACCGGCGAACACAACTATCAGGGCATCGGTGATACGCCAAGGCGCTCGCCCCTGGCCTGTGTCTTCCGTCATGGCCGATGGATCCGCCACAAACCGGCGCCGCGGTGCACGCCGCGGATCAGGAGCCTTCCGGAGCAGGAACTCGGCGGGCCCAGCCTCACCCCTGCCTCACCACAATGTTGACCAGCTTGGGGGCCCGTACGATGACCCGCTCCGGCGCCGCGCCACACGTGTACTTCTGCACCCGCTCCGAGGCCAAGGCGAGGCGCTCGGCTCCGTCGTCCCCGATGTCGGCGGGCACATCGACACGATCGCGGACCTTGCCGTTCACCTGGATGATCATCGTGACGACGTTTTCGGTGGCCAAACCCGGATCGTATGCCGGCCAACCGGCGACGGTGACCGAATCGGCGTTTCCGATCCGCTCCCAGAGCTCCTCACAGACGTGCGGCGCAAACGGCGCCAGCAGGCGAACGAACGGCTCGGCGACGGTGCGGGGAAGCCGCTCCAGCCCGACAAGGGCATTGTTGAGCTCGAAGAACCGTGCCACCGCGGTGTTGAACCGCAATCCCTCCAGATCGTCCGTCACCGCCCTGATGGTGCGATGGGTGAGCGCAAGCAGGTCCGCGTCGGGCTCCTCATCCGACATGAGCAGCTCGCCCGTTTCCGGATCCACGTAGTTGCGCCACAAGCGCTGCACGAACCGATGCACTCCGACGATATCCCTCGTCGTCCACGGCTTCGACGCATCGAGCGGCCCCATGAACATCTCGTAGAGGCGCAGCGTATCGACGCCGTACTCGGCAGAGACGTCGTCGGGGTTCACCGAATTCTTCAGCGACTTGCCCATCTTGCCGTGACTGCGCAGCACCGGCTTGCCCCGGTGCAAATACTCGCCTTCGACCTCTTCGACTTCGGCTGCCGGAACGTACACGCCACGCTCGTCCTGGAAGGCGTCGGCCAGGATGTACCCCTGGTTGAAGAGCCGGCCGAACGGTTCCACGGTCGACACGTGGCCGAGGTCGTAGAGGACCTTGTGCCAGAAGCGGGCGTACAGCAGATGGAGCACGGCATGTTCCACGCCACCCACGTACAGATCAACGCCCTGATCCATCATCCAGTACCGCTCCGCCTCCCGGCCGACTAGACGTTCACCGTTCTTCGGGTCGATGAAGCGGAGGTAGTACCAGCAGGAGCCGGCCCACTGAGGCATGGTGTTGAGCTCCCGCCGGTAGGTGACACCATCGATGGCCACCGTCTTCCACTCGTCGGGAGCCCGGGACAACGCCGGCTCGGGCTCGGCGTTTTCATCGTCGGAGGCGTGAGGGCGGTAGTCGTCGATCTCCGGCAGCAGCAGAGGCAGGTCTTCATCGGCCAGCGCGCGCAGCTCTCCGCCGGGCCCGTGCAGGATGGGAATGGGCTCACCCCAGTACCGCTGCCGGCTGAAGAGCCAGTCCCGCAGCTTGTAGGAGACCGCGGACTCACCCGCGCCCCTCTCCCGCAGCCAGGCAATGATGCTCTCCTTGGCCTCGTCCATATGCAGCCCATCGAGGAAGGCGCTGTTGATCGAGGGGCCGTCGCCGGCATATGCCCGGCTCTCATCCCAGTCGGCAGGCGGCTGCACGGTGCGGAGAATGGGCAAGTCGTAGATCTCGGCGAACTCCCAGTCGCGCTCGTCCTCTCCGGGAACGGCCATAATGGCGCCGGTCCCATACCCCATGAGCACGTAGTCGGCCAAAAATACAGGGATGGTGTCATCGTTGACCGGGTTGATGGCAAATGACCCGGTGAAGACCCCGGTCTTCTCCTGTTCCTCCATCTGGCGCTCGAGCTGAGACTTGGACGCGGCCCCTCTCCGATAGGCCGCGATCGCCTCACCGGGCGTGGTGGCGCCACCGGTCCACGCCGGTTTGGTGCCTTCGGGCCAGGATTCGGCCGTTAGCACATCAACCAGCGGGTGCTCGGGGGCAAGGACCATGTACGTGGCACCAAACAGCGTGTCCGGCCTCGTGGTGAAGACCTCGATGACGTCGTCGCCACCGCGAACTGGGAAGGTGACGTTGGCGCCGTAGCTGCGGCCGATCCAGTTGCGCTGCATCGCCTTGACCGATTCGGGCCAATCGACCAGCTCGAGATCCTCGATCAGCCGGTCCGCATAGGCGGTGATACGAAGCATCCACTGTCGCAATGGACGCTGAAATACGGGGAAATCACCGCGGTCCGAACGGCCCTCGTTAGTCACTTCCTCGTTGGCGAGCACCGTACCGAGCCCTGGGCACCAATTGACCGGGACCTCGTCGATATAGGCGAGCCGGCGGTCGTCCAGATAAGCGCGCCGCTCCTCGTCGCTGAGATCGGCCCAAACTCGGCCCGCGGCATCTCTGCTTCCGGCCTCCAGCTCGTCGATGAGTTCGGTGATGGGCCGGGCCCGGCTCTCGATGGGATCGAACCATGAATGAAAAAACTGCAGGAAGATCCACTGGGTCCAGCGGTAGTAGTCCGGCTCGATGGTGGCAAACACCCGGCTCCAGTCATAGGAGAACCCAAACGCCTTCAGCTGCCGCGTGAACGTCGAGATGTTCTTTTCGGTGGTCAGGCGCGGGTGTACGCCGGTCTCCACGGCGTACTGGTCCGCCGGAAGCCCAAAGGCATCAAAACCCATCGGATGCAACACGTTGCTGCCCCGCATGCGCTTGAAACGCGAGTAGATGTCGGAGGCGATGTAGCCGAGCGGATGCCCGACGTGCAGGCCCTCCCCGGATGGGTAGGGAAACATGTCGAGCACGTACAGCTTGGGGCGCGCTGGATCGAAGGCGGGGTCACCGGGGTTGGGGACCAAAAAGGTGCCCTGCTCCTCCCAGCGATCCTGCCATTTCCTCTCGACTGCAGCGTGGTCGTAGGCGGCCATAACAGGGATTCGCCAGGCTACCACCGGCCTGGGCCGGCCCCGAAGGAGCCGCCGGAACACAACAGGTGCAACAATCTGGAGTGTGAGGTTCCATCACTTTCAGATCGCCATGCCGCCCGGTGGAGAATTCCGGGCACGCGTCTTCTACCGCGACGCACTTGGCCTCGAAGAGATCCCCCGGCCCGAAGAGCTGGGCGGTGCCGGGGTGTGGTTCCGCGCCGGAGAGGTCGAGATCCATCTCGGTGTCGAAGAGGAGTTCCGCCCGGCCAAAAAGGCCCACCCCGGCATTGAGACCGAGGACATTGAACGGTTGGCGAACCGTCTTGTGTCCCACGGTTTTGAGGCACGCTGGGACTACCGCGTGCCGGGCCGACGCTTCTCTACCGATGATCCGTTTGGGAATCGACTGGGGTTTGTGGCTGCGGAGGAGTAGCAGAGCTCAGAGTTCAGAATCCTGAGGGCAGAATGCAGAGATCTGCATGCAGCATGCAGACTGCTCGATCGTAATCCTCACTAGTTTCTGCTCCACGTGGGTTCGGCGATCTCTGTCCGCAGCGCGACTGTGGACGATGTAGCCGTCATCGTTCGATTATCTGCCGAGCTTGGCTACCCGGTGACCGCCATAGAGGTCGCCAATCGGCTTGCGGCGGCACATGCCGCTGAGAGGCATGCCGTCCTGGTCGCCGAGGTCGCCGGCCGGGTGGTCGGATGGGCCCGTGTGCACTATTCACTGTTGATACAGGCCCCGCCCGGCGCCGAACTGGGCGGCCTTGGTGTTGCAGAGGGCGACCGTGGTGCCGGTGTGGGTCGCTCGCCGCTCGCCGCAGCTGAAGACTGGGCGCAAAGTCGGGAGCACCACATCACGCGGATTCGTTCGCGCACAACACGCCGCCCCGCTCATGGGTTTTATCTCAACGCCGGGTACCAGAAAGTGAAGACCTCATTCACCTTTGAGAAGCGGCTGGGATAGAGAGAATTCAGAGTTCAGAATCCAGCAATCAGAAGCCAGGAGACAGAATACAGAAGAGCGCGCTGCCGACTCTGAACTCTGAACAAGTACACCGACCCTCGAGGGTCGGTGTACTTGTGGAGCTGAGGGGATTTGAACCCCTGACCCCTTGCATGCCATGCAAGTGCTCTGCCAGGCTGAGCTACAGCCCCCTGAGGCGGCCGCATTGTATCAGCCGCCTCAGCGAACAGACCGGCGCCGACGGCACCGACCTATGACGTTGTGGAGCCCGGAAAGAAGGCTCAGCTCAGGCGCTCGATGCCGCCGTACTGAACTCGGTCCGGGGAGCATCTCCCCAGAGACGCTCCAAGTCGTAGAAGCGCCGGGTGGGCTCATCGAATAGGTGCACGACTATGTCTCCATAGTCGAGCAAGACCCAGGTGGCGTCCTCCATACCTTCCCGGCGCAGAGGATGACGGCCCTCCCGCTTCAGCTTCTCCTCGACCTCTTCAGCAAGGGTGCGGACGTGCCGGCGTGAGGTACCGCTGGCGATCACGAAGAGGTCGGTGATAACCAGCAGCCGGGAAACATCGAGGAGCACCACACCCAGACCCTTCTTGCCGTCGGCCGCGGCCGCAGCTGTGTGTGCAGAAGTCAGGGTGTCCGGATGTACTGCTATGGGGCCTCAACCCTCCCCTGCTGGCATGTCCAGTCCAACAATGATACTGACGTCGATGACTCCCGACGGAAGGCGCAGCTCCACAAACACCGACTCGGTTCCCAGCGCCAGTGCCACCTCGCGGGCCGCATCCTCGGCATCCTCACCCTGGGCGACCACCTGGGTCGTCTCGTAGTCGAAACGGTCGGCGTTGTCGGTACGCACCACCCGGAATCCGAGTGGCACCAGTACCTCGGCCACCGGCCGGGCCGTTCCGATGCGCCCGTTCCCGTTGAGTATCTCCAGCCGGGGCCGATCGCCCTCGCGAAGCAGCAAATGCCCAAAGCGCGATGCTGCGTACTCATTCACCAAAGCGGCGGGCAGCACAAACGTGTTCGGTTCGCCGGCCTCCGGAACCGCGACGGGCAGTGTCGCCAGGCTGAAGTCCTCACTGAGAGCAACCCCGAGAAGCAGGTCGGCCACATCCGGACCGGCGCCCAGCCCCGCCAGGCCGATTCGATCGGCGGTGTCCTCGTCTTCGGCAATGCTGTCGATCACGGCCCGCCAGGCTGCCCCCTGACGCTGCAGCCATTCAAAGGGGTCGCCGACACCCGGCTCCACCAGCAGGAGCTCTATCGAGGCAGCCGGGATCTCCTGAACGCCGTCGCCAAGCACCCGGCGAGTCACCCCGTCTTCGTCCTCCTCGAACAGCGGCACCGGCAGATCAATCTCGACCTGCCCTCCGAGGGCCTCGGCAAGCGAGCCGCCGGGCAGCTGCAGCACATGATCGATGCGCACGCCGAGCGAATTCATCACGGAGAGAGCCAGGAGATCGAGCCCTTCGTAATCGAGGGCTTCGGCGAGCAGTGCCTCGCCGTACCCGGGGAGCACGGCGTACATGCTTTGGGGAACAAGCGTGACCGTTGCCTCACCCTCCGGCGACAGGGCAAGCAGGGCGAAGGCGGCATCATCCGCCGACGACCCGATCACGACCAGCACGGATTGAGACACCGCATCGCTGGTGCGCTCTTCGATCTCGGTCTCGGCGGCCTCTTCGGCGATCTGCTGCAGGCGGGTGCTCCAGTCCTCCCAAGTGTCTCCGGCGTTGGCAACCTGGTCCGACACCCATCCGGCCGCCTCACCCAGCGGGCCCCGTGCGAGCCAGCAGAAGTAGGACAGGGTGAGCAGCACCAACACGATGAACATCACCCGTCGGGGAGTGTTCCACGGCTCAGGCCGGGCCATAGAGACCTGCCGCTTCGATGTAGTCGAGCACCTCGTCCGGCACAAGGAAACGAAGGCTCATCCCCGCCCGCCGTCTCTGGCGCAATCTGGTGCCGCTCACGTCGAGCAGAGGCGCATCCAGCCAGTGGCAGGACCCAACCGCCGATTCGACGTCTTCTCTCGGGGTCCCGGGACGAGGCATCACCACAACCCGGCACCGCTCTAGCACCTCGGTGACTCGCTGCCACGTCTGGATTCTTGCTGCAGCGTCGGCGCCGAGCACCAGGAAGATGTCCTCAGCTTCCGGAAACAGCGCCAGGGTATCCGCAGTGAAGGTCCACCCGTCGCGCCGGACCTCGCAGTGATCAGCCTCGAAGTAATCCACGCCGGCAACGCTGCGAACCGTCATCTCCCATCGGTGCTCGGGATCGCTCACATCCATCCCGGCCTTCTGCCAAGGGGCGCCGGCCGGAACGTAGGTGACGACGTCCAGGTCCAGCTCCCGGTGCGCCGCCTCGCCGGCTACGAGATGGGCCAGATGCGGCGGATCGAAAGTCCCACCGAGGATGCCTCGTCGCACGATCGGAAGCATAGGACGCAAACAGCGGTGCGAGGCGAATCCCCGGCTGGGGAACAAAGGCGCAGGACAGCCAGGTCGCCGGATCGACGTAGCGGTCTCCGACCCGAACCGACAGGTGTACGGCACCGATTCCGTGATCGGTTCCTGAGGTCCCGATGATCGTCCCTGCCGGCACCGACGCCCCCCGAGCGACCGCGACCGTATCCAGATACGAATACGAGGTTCGCACCCCGCCACCGTGGTACACGGTGACGCTGTTGCGGCCGGCCACGGAGCCGGCGAACGTCACAGTCCCGGCGGCGATGACCCGTACCGGAGTGCCAGGATCCGCGGCCAAGTCCAGACCCCAGTGACCGGCGTAGGAGCCCGAGGGAGCGAAGGGCCTCACCACCGGCCCCGGCACGGGCCAGTCTCGACGCGGGCACAAGGGCGGCGGCACGACGACCAACAGCACAGCCAACAGGATGTGAGGTCCCACAAGATCGAAGGTATCGCCTCGCGCCGGCACCATCCAGAGGTTCGGTCTCCCGCGCGCCCGCACCGAAGGAAGCGGGCTCGGACATCGCCGGCGCCTGGGGCAGGGACTCGCTACACGAAGCCGACGGCCGGCGTCGAATCAGACAACAGCTCCATCGCTACTCGTCGTAGATCATCGGGGCGGAAGGGTTTGGTGATGAAGGCATCCGCCCCACCCTTGTCGGCACGCTCACGCGTCTCCTCTTGAGCGTGTGCGGTCAGGACAAGCACCTTGAGATCCTTGGTGCGCTCGTCGCCACGAATGTGCTCGAGAACGCTCCAGCCGTCCATCTCCGGCAAGCCGACATCGAGGATGAGGAGGTCGGGAGGATTGGTCAGGGCCGCCTCGAGTCCCGCAGGACCATCATCACGGGTCTCAACGCTGACTCCTGCCGGACGAAGACATACGGAAATGAGCCTCTGGATGACTGCCGAGTCTTCGACTACAAGGACACGCTGGCCCACGTTCGATCCTTTCCGCGCGCAGTGTCCTGCGCAGCACCCTGATAGATCTGCTTGTCAAGTATCGACAGCGGTGCGATAGGGCTTGAGTACCACCATAACTTAGTCCTGGCAATTATAGGGATATGGCCCCCCCGCCGCGTGATTTTGGAGACGGCCGGCATGAACCCGCCGCCTACTGCACATCATCGGGCTCACTGAACTCGAAGATGATGTCGCCTATCTGGACTTCATCGCCTGGTTTGGCTCCCAGGCGACGGAGCGCATCATCCACGCCTGCGCGTTCCAGCCGCTTGGCGGCAAAATCCGCCGCTTCAGGCCGGGTCAGATCGTCGAGCGCCACCGCACGTTCGGCCTGCCGGCCCGTCACCAACCAGCGTCCTGCCCGGCGGCGAATCTCAAAACCTTGCTCAAGGGGCCGATGGAGCACATAACCCTCTCCCTCAGGAGTCTCCCGCCAGGCCACATCGACCACGTCCGCAACGGCGTGCATCAACTCGTCGATACCGGCACCGGTAACCGCCGATACCAGCAGAACTTTCTCGCCCAGACTCTCGGCGAGAGCTGTGGCGGCCGGACGCGCCTCGGGCAGATCGGCCTTGTTCACCGCAACCAGGCGGGGCCGCTGGGCCAGCGCCGGGCCGTGACGCCCCAGTTCCCGTGTCAGCACCCGAAACTGCTCCGCCACACTTGTTTCCTGGAGCGGCGAGGGATCAAGCAGCATCAGAAGCACGCGGGCCCGTTCGGCGTGACGCAAAAACGCATGGCCGAGGCCCTTTCCATCGGCAGCTCCTTCGATGAGGCCGGGGATGTCGGCGAGCACAAACTCCCTGTCGTCGACCTCGACCACACCCAGAGTCGGCTCCAAAGTGGTGAAGGGGTAATCGGCGATCTTCGGTTTCGCTGCCGATACCCGAGCGAGCAGCGTGCTCTTGCCGGCGTTCGGGAAGCCGACAACCGCTGCATCGGCAACAAGCTTGAGTTCAAAGTGAAAGGTCGCCTCCGCGCCGTACTCCCCCTGCTCGGCGAAGGCTGGAGAGACCCGCTCAGGGCCGGCCAGTGCGGCATTCCCGCGCCCTCCGCGCCCGCCGCTGACAAGTGTCGCCCTCAGACCGGGTGCAGCCAGGTCGGCCACCATGGTGCCCTCGACATCCCGGATCACCGTGCCCACCGGCACCGGCAGCACAAGATCCGCCCCCTGCCTGCCGTTGCGCAGATCGCCCCGCCCGTGGGTGCCGTCGCCAGCCCGCCGATGAGGTGAACGCTGGAACGAGAGCAGAGTGCCCACAGCCGGGTCGGCCGCAACGATGACATCTCCCCCTCTGCCACCTGAGCCGCCCTCCGGCTTGCCCCGCGGCTTGCCCCTCGTCTTCCGGAACGAGGCAACTCCCGCACCGCCATCGCCGGAGCGCAATTGGACGGAGACCTCGTCAACAAACATGCCCGTGAGAGGGCGAAACGAGGTCAGCCCTCGGTGACGACGCTGACCTGCTGCCGGCCCCGTCGGCTGCCGTAGCTGACTACTCCATCGGCCTTGGCAAAGAGGGTGTCGTCACCTCCACGACCGACGTTGTCTCCGGCGTGGATCCGGGTGCCGCGCTGCCGAACCAGAATGGCTCCGGCCATCACGCGCTCACCATCGAACACCTTGGGCCCGAGGCGCTTTGAGGCCGAGTCGCGGCCATTCCGGGTGGAACCGCCTCCCTTTGTCTTCGACATCAGCCCTCCTTCTTCGGGGTCTTCTTCGACGACGAGGGCTTCGAGGTGGAGGCCTTCTTCTTCGTCGTCGTCTTCTTGGCCGCGGTCGCCGGCTTCTTCGACGCCGGCTTCTTGGCCGCCGTCGTTGTCTTCTTCGCCGTCGTCTTCTTGGCCGCCGTCGTTGTCTTCGCCGCCGGCTTCTTGGCTGCCGGCTTCTTGGCCGCCGTCGCCGGCTTCTTCGCCGTCG
>CAZTJO010000013.1:20779-38826 GCA_964614095.1 uncultured Acidimicrobiia bacterium | reverse complement strand
GCCGGCTTCTTGGCTGCCGGCTTCTTGGCCGCCGTCGCCGGCTTCTTCGCCGTCGTCTTCTTGGCCGCCGTCGTTGTCTTCGCCGCCCTCTCTGCCGCGCGCTGGGCCACCGCGGTCTCAATGGTTTCAGCGGCGGGCTTCTCGACCGCGGCCTCTGCCGCCGGCTGGGCCGCCGCGGCCGGGGCAGCCGCTTTGGCCGCGGTCACCGGGGACTGAATAGCGGTCACCTCGATGGTGGTGTAGCGCTGTCGATGACCCTGACGGCGCCGATATCCGCTCTTCGCCTTGTACTTGAAGATGTCGACCTTGGGCCCGGCACTGGCTCCCACGATCTTGGCCACGACCTTGGCGTCCTTCAGCTGGTCCCGTCGCGAGAACACCTTGCCCTTGTCATCGACGATAAGCAGCGGGGAAAAGAAGACCTCGCCCTCGCCGCGCAGGCGATCGACGTCGATGACGTCGCCCGGCTCGACTTTGAATTGCCGGCCGCCTGTGCGAATGATGGCGTACATGGTCATGGGTCCTTTAGCGGGTGGAATGCCGCAACATCATAGCCGTTGACCGCCCGGCTACCCCTACTCGCCGTCTTCGCCCGCCGGTATGGCGGCCCCCGTCATCGCCGCCTCCTCATAGAGCAAGACACCCCGACCGCCACACTCGGAGCAGACGCGGGAGAACGATTCGACCAGCCCTTCGGACACGTTCTTACGGGTCATCTCGACCAGCCCCAGATTGGACACTTCAAAGACCTGCGTTCGCGTTTTGTCCTTGGCCAGTTCCTCGCGAAGTCTGCGGAGCACCGCGTTGCGGTTCCGCTCGATTTCCATGTCGATGAAATCGATGACGATGATCCCCCCGATGTCACGCAAGCGAAGCTGGCGGGCGATCTCCTCGGCAGCCTCGAGATTGTTCTGCAACACGGTCTTCTCAAGATTCGATTGGCCCACAAAACGTCCGGTGTTCACATCGACGACGGTCAGTGCCTCGGTGACGTCGATAACTATGTGCCCGCCCGAGGGAAGCCACACCCTACGATCGAGTGCCCTCCTCAGCTGGTCCTCGACGTGGAACCGCTCGAACAACGACAACTCGTCCTTGTAGAAGTGCACCTTCGGCACCAGCTCGGGATCGGTGGCCTTGAGGTATTCGATCACCTGGCTGTGGATCTCACCATCGTCCACAACAAGCCGGCGGAATTCGCGGGTGAAATGCTCGCGGATGACCCGGATCACCAGCGACGGCTCTTCGTAGAGCAGCCGTGGGGCATTCCCCTTGGGCATCTTCTTGTTGATCTCATCCCACACCGAAAGCAGCCGATCAATGTCTTCCTTGATCTCCGCCGTCGTGGCCTCCCGAGCGGCAGTACGCACAATCACGCCAAAATCCTTGGGCCGGAGATCTGCAACCAATCGGCGCAATCGCTCCCGCTCGGCGTCCGGAAGCCTGCGGCTGATGCCACGCATATCGGATCCCGGAGCCAGCACCAGATAGCGGCCCGGCAGACTCACCTGATTGGTGAGGCGGGCACCCTTGCTGCCCATGGCATCCTTCACCACCTGCACGAGGATCTCATCACCCACCTTCAGCGCTTTTTCGATACGCGGCTGCCGCCCGCCATTCTCCTTGGTGTCGATCTGCACATCCCCGGCGTAGAGCACCCCATTCTTCGGTTCGCCGAAGTCGACGAAAGCGGCCTCCATGCCGGGAAGAACGTTACGCACCCTGCCCAAGTAGATGTTCTGCGCCAGCGACCGCCGATCTGAGCGGGCGAGATAGTGCTCGACGAGTGTGGCGCCTTCGAGCACCACGATCTGAGTCTGGTGCGTGGTCCGCCGGATCAGCATCTGCTTGCGTTCGGTCTCCGGCGGGAGGATCGGCTCGGGGTGAGCACTGCGCCTGCGGCGCGCTTGACCCTTACCCTCACCAGAGGGGGGGCGCTGCCGCTCTTCTTCTGCCGGGCTCTCTGGCTCGGCTAACCGGCGGAATCGGCGGATCTCGACGCGGCCGCCTGCGACACGTCGGACTTTGGTCTCTTCGATTGCATTCTTGCCCACGCCCCGACGAATGACCTCGGGGCGGCGCTTGCGTAACAAGCCCATCTGCGGTACTCCTTCAATGCTCGCGCCTGCGAGCAAAACCCAATATTCGGTGTAACCGAACCGGAGGGGCGATCCTCGGACCCGGCGGGAAACAAAGAGGCCCGCCGGCGACCTGGCGCCAGAGAGGTAGGCCGCTGCTCGGTAGCAGAGCCGAGGGTGTTCACCAGTACGCTCCGTTCGGTCGGAAGAGCGCCCATCCGGGATCAAACCCTGGCCCATGGGTCGACACCTGAGGGCACGCCGGGGCGAGGTTACCACGGGGGTCGTCACATGCGGTGAACCCAGCCTCAGGAATCTTCGATTTCAAAACTCTCTTGGTACGATTCCCCAGGATCGTAGCAGTAGCGGCATCGAGCCTCGTAAGCACCGGTGGCTCCGATGAGCACGAGCTCGTCGGATTCCACCACCCGCTGAGTGAACATGCCGGCGCCGCCGCATCGATGACACACGGCAAGGGTCTTCGTCACATACTCCGCCCGGGTCATCAACGTCGGTATCGGCTCGAAGGGCCTTCCTAGATAATCAAGATCGAGGCCGGCGACGATCACCCGCCGGCCCGACGCGGCAAGATGCTCCGCTACGCCGACCAGATCCTGATCAAAAAACTGCCCCTCGTCGATTCCGACGACCACAGTGCGTTCCTCCACCTCCCGCAGGAGCTCCTCGCTGCTGGACACCGCCTGCGCGGCCACCGAGAGAGAGCTGTGCGACACCACCTCACTCACCGCATAACGATCATCGACGATGGGCTTGAAGGTCTGGTTGGGAACACGCGCAATCCGGTAGCGAACGATCTTGCGGATGAGCTCTTCGCTCTTCCCGGAGAACATGGGGCCGCAGATGACTTCGATCCAGCCTCTTTCGCCCCGTCGGTCCATGGGCAAACAGCGTAGTCAGCCCGCGAAGGTCTCGCCCTAGAGGAGATGCCGATCGCCGGGAACTCGGGAACGGCGCAGCCAGATCCCGTGGACGACCCCCAGCATCAGCGCCACCGTCCCGTAGAACGAGCCGCCATCCGATAGCAGAGGCAGCGGCAGCCCGGTGACCGGAAGCAATCCGAGTGTCATGCCTACGTTCACGAAGATGTGGAACCCCAGCATGGCCGTCGCGCCCAAGGCCACCAGCTGACCGAAACGATCACGTGCCACCACCGCCACCACAAAGAGTCGCCACAACATCAGCGCAAAAAGGCCGAGGATGACAACGGCTCCGACAAACCCGAGCTGCTCCGCCGCCGCAGTGAAGATGAAGTCAGTCTGCTGCGACGGCACAAAGGCGAGATTGGTCAGGGTGCCCTCAAACAGGCCCGTCCCAGAGATCCCGCCCGAGGCAACAGCGATCTGGCTCTGTAGCTGGTTGTAGTTGACCGTGCTCGAAGTTTCACTCGCCGGATTGAGAAAGCCGGTCAGCCGGGCCAACTGATAGTCCTTGAGAATGTCGAGCTGGAACGCAATAAAGATGGCGATGATGCCAAACAGCAGCAGCAATGCGATCTGCCGGAAAGAGGTCCCGGCGACAAACAACATCGCCACCGCGACAAACCCGAACACGAGCATCGTGCCCAGGTCGGGCTGCTGGAAGATGAGGACCGAAGGGACCGCGGTGAGGAGCACGACCTGGCCAATACGTGTCCACGACATGTGCTCCTCATCCGAAGAGGAAAGAAGAGCGGCCAGCGCAAGTATGAGCGCCGGTTTGGCGAACTCCGAGGGCTGCAAATCGAGAATCCCCAACGGAATCCAGCGCTGGGCCCCGTAGCGCTCGGCCCCTATCGGCGTCAACACCAGCACCAGGAGCAGGAGGGTCGCCGCGTAGACATACGGCGTCATCAGCCTCCACTGCCGGTCGCTGCCGAGCGAAGCAAGCGCGAACACGCCGAGACCCCCGGCGACGAAAACGGTTTGTCGGGCCACATCTTCAAAACGGCTCAGCCCCAGCGCCTCGAGACGCGGCGCGGTGACGCTGTAGATGAGGGTGAGGCCAATCGCGCTGAGGGCAAGCAGCGTCGTGATCACCACAAAATCGGGGCGCCGGCTGGTGCGGGGAGAAATCTCGAGGCGAGCGCCCAGCGCCATCAGTCTGTGTCCTCGCCCAGGATGATCCGATCGACGTCTTCGCCCATCACATACTGCAGGATGGCCCGCGCCACCGGTGCTGCGATCTTCCCGCCGCTTCCACCCTGATCCACCACAATCGCCACCACATACTGGGGATCATCAAGCGGAGCCACGCCGACAAACCAGGCGGTATCTATGTCCTGCTCGTCTTCCTCGATCGCCACCAGAATCTGGGCAGTGCCGGTCTTGCCTCCGACCCGTTCGAAGCTGTCTCCAAAACCCTCAAACGCCTTGTGGGCCGTCCCACCCTCATTGGCGACGACACCATGCAGGTCGGAGAGGAAGTTTCGCACCGTCTCGTCCGATATGTCGATGGTCCGAATAACGCTCGGCGGATTCGAGAAGATCGTCTGGTTCTCTGCATCGCGCACCGAATCGACCACCCGAGGCCGCCACAGTGTTCCCCCGTTGGCCATTGCTGCATAGGAGTTCGCCACCTGCAGCGGAGTGGCCACCATGGCGCCCTGGCCGATGGCGACGTTCATCAGATCACCGCCCGACCAGGGGCCCTCGGCGCGCACCAGGCCGGTGTTGTTGAACTGGTGATAGGCGAACCAATCACGATCGGGGACAATCCCGGCCAGCTCGTAGGGAAGATCTATGCCCGTCTCGGTGCCGTACCCAAAAGCTCGAGCCCAATCCTGAAGAAGGTTCTGATCCTCGTCGTACCAGATCTTGAGGGCGATACCCCAGAAGTAGTTGTCGGCCGACACCTGGAACGCCGTGTTGATGTTGACGAGACCGTGCACCTTCCAGTCGTGGAAGGGTGGAGTCTCCGGAAACTCAAGATCGCCGTCGGCATAGAACGACGATGGATCGTTGGGGTCGAGCAAATGCCGGTATTCCTCCTGCTCGACCTCAGGCCAGATCTCGTTCTCGAGCGCCAGCGTATAGGGGACGGCCTTGAAGGCGGATGCCGGCGGGTAGAGCCCTTGGATGGCGAAGTTGTTGAGCACCGCCTTCTCGGACATCCCGGCCCACTCCTCCTGGGTGAGCGTGCCGTCAGAGAGCAAGCTGGGGTCGTAGGCAGGTACCGACGCCATCGCCAGCACCGAGCCATCACGCGGGTCGAGCACCACTCCGGCGGCGCGGATGACGTCCTCGCCATCCTGACGCGCCAGCGAGATTCCGTCGTACAGCGAGTCTTCCAGAAAACGCTGCAGCTCGATGTCGATGGTGGTCATGACGCTCGCACCGGCAATCGGCGGCTCCTCTTCGATAATCCCCAGAACCTCGCCCCGGGCATTCACTTCGTAGTAAATGGTGCCCGGAGTCCCCCTCAAGAGCCGGTCGTACTCTCCCTCGATGCCGAATCGTCCCACCCGATCGCGGATGGTGATCTCAGGCCGCCTCAGGTCGTCCTCAGCCGGCGCCCCGACGTAGCCGATGACGTGCGCCGCCACTTCCCCCATGGGGTAGACCCGGACCGGAACCGGCTCGATGGTCACCCCGGGGAAGTCCTCGGTGTGCTCGAGAACGAACAGCCCGGTCGCCTCACCGATATCGTCGCTGAGCCGGAATCGCTCGCCGAGGCCCTGCTCGTCGAACTCGGCCCGGATCTCCGACGGAGGCACACCGAGCAGAGCCGCCAGGTTGTTGATCAGCTGACCCTCACGGTCTTCGGTGACAAGCTTCCGATCGACCACAAGCCCGAGCGTGGCCCGGGTGCCCGCCATCAGTTGCAGCCCGTCGCGGTCGTAGATGTCGCCGCGCGGCGCCTCGATGGTGACGACCCGGATGCGCTGCAGGTACGACGTCTCCAGTGCCGAAGCCAGCGTGCTCACCTGCAGATACCAGAGCCGCAGCACAACAACGGTGAAAAAGGCGATAAACACCACACCCAAGGTGACAACTCGCCAGCCGCGGGTCACAGGTCCCACCTCACAGTGTCGTACCGGCGTCCGGCCCCCGGGATCAGCCTCGTGATAAGCGGAAGCACCAGGACGGCGAGCAGAGAGTTGTAGAGCGCGGGGAGCATCATGAAGCCCACCCACCCTGCGTTGGAGAATGTCTTCTGACCGAAGATCGTACTGAGGATGGCGAATAGAGCGAGTGCGCCGAAGGTGAACACGAACACCGCCGGACCCAGAAGCGTCACCTCGTCCTCGAGGCGCCGCCGCAGCCGCACCGTTGTGTAGGCCACCGCGGCACAGACCAGGGCCCACAACCCCAACGGAGTCTCTGCCAGCAGATCGAGAAGCAGCCCGGTGCCGAAGCCGTACAGAAGAGATTCAATCGGCTCCAGGTTCCGCGACATAGCGATGACCACAAGCACCCCGAGCTGCGGGGCCGCACCAAAGAGCCTGAGACGGACAAACACCGTCGTCTGCATAGCCGCGGTCAACACGATGATGGCGACAACGACGATCGCTCTGCGCCACTTCACGGGTTCAGCGTCGTTCCGGGTTCGGTGGTCACCGGATTCTCCTCCGGCCCGCCCTCTGTGGGCTCACCTTGATCCGGGGGCGTATCCACCGAACCGTCTTCATCGCCCTCGAGCTCGGCGATCTCAACATCATCGCTCGTGAAGATCAGCACCTCGACAAAATCGACACGGGTGACTTCGGAAGTGGGTATCGCCGTCGTCCGGAGGGTGAAGCCGAGTTCGGCCCGAGCTGCTTCCGCGACACGGGCCACACTGATCCCCGCCGGATACCGGCTGCCCGCGGTGACGAGAAGGTCACCTTCGACAAGGACCGCGTTCGTGTTGATCATCTCCAGGGCCATGGGACCGTTGCCCCGCCCCACGAGATACCCGATCTCACCGGTTCTCTCCACCCGAACCGCTATCTTCATGGTGGGGTCGGTGATCAACCGGACCCGCGCCGCCGTATCCGTCACCGCCACCACCCTGCCGACAAGGCCACCCTCATCTATCACCGGCATGTCCACGGTTATGCCGTCGTCGCGGCCCTTGTCGATGAGCCGGATGTGGTCAAACTCGGAAGGGCCCACCGCCAGTACCTGGCCGACAACACTCTCGAGCCCTTCCGGCGGTTCGATGCCGAGAATCTCTTCGAGCTCACGCACCTGCCGCTCCAGCGCCTCCGTCTCGGCCAGCTCCTGCTCGAGCTGGGCTACTTGCTCACGAAGGTCACGATTCTCATCGCGCAGGCTGGAAAGATCAGAGATGCCCTCGAAGAAACCGACGATGGGCCGGGTCACCGCGCTCACTCCGCGCTGCACCGGCTCAAAAACCGTCTGAAAACCTTCTCGCAGCGTGTCCCCAAACCCGGCCCCTTCCGAGGCACGGAGATCGAAGGTAATGAGAGTCATCGAGACCACCACGAGCGAGATGAACACCGAGGTGGTTCGATCTAGTGGCGACGGTCTCCACATCACCGGCTCCCAACGCCCCGACCGCCTCCGGCCTGGGGAGTCATGGCTAGAGCTGGCCGGTGGATGTCAGGAGTTCCTGCAGAACATCAAAGTCCTCCAGGCAATATCCCGATCCCAACACCACCGACAGCAGCGGGCGCTCCGCAGTCAAGACGGGGGTACCGGTCTCGTTGGCAATACGAACATCGAGCCCTCGCAGCAGCGCTCCGCCGCCGGTGACCATGATGCCACGCTCCATCATGTCGGCAGCAAGCTCCGGCGGCGTCTTGTCCAGACAGAACTTGATGGCGTCGACCATGCCCTGCACCGGCTCCTCAACGGCCTCACGCACCTCCTGTGCGGTGACGATGACCGTCTTCGGGAGTCCGGTGACCAAATCACGACCGCGAATCTCGGCGTTCGGCTCCTCCGAGAAGGGCCATGCCGAGCCGATCGCCATCTTCAGCTGTTCGGAAGTACGATCGCCGAGGAGGAGGTTGTATTCCTTCTTGACCCAGTTGACGATGGCCTCGTCCACCTCGTCGCCGCCAATTCGCACACTCTTGGACACCACAATGCCGCCCATTGATATGACGGCAACCTCGGTGGTCCCGCCTCCAATGTCCACAATCATCGAGCCCGTCGGCTCGTAGATGGGAAGGTTCACCCCTATGGCGGCCGCCATGGGCTCTTCGATGGTGAAGGCGCGGCGGGCGCCGGCGTGGTAGGCCGCCTCCTCAACCGCGCGCCGCTCGACCCCGGTGATTCCCGACGGGACACAAACGATGATCCGGGGACGAGCCCAGCGCCGCGGCTGCACCTTCTTGATGAAGTAGCGCAGCATCTTCTCGGTGATGTCGAAATCGGCAATGACGCCGTCTCGCAGAGGCCGCACCGCCTGGATGTGAGAAGGGGTCCGCCCAATCATGCGCTTCGCCTCCATACCCACGGCGAGCGCCCGGTGATCACGGGTATTGATGGCGACCACGGAGGGCTCATTGAGCACAATGCCTTGGCCGCGCACATACACCAGAGTGTTCGCGGTCCCTAGATCGATGGCCATGTCGCGGCCAGCGAGAGGCATAGCGCCCGGCATTACAGCCCCCGTTGGGTTGCTGGAGAGTGTACCTGCCCTAGAAGAAGAGTTGGAGTTCGCGTTCCGCGCTCTCAGCCGAGTCCGACCCGTGCACGATGTTCTCCGTCAACTGCACACCGTAATCCCCCCGAATGGTCCCCGGTGAAGCATCACGCGGGTTAGTGCTGCCCATAAGCGCTCGCACCACACCGATGGCGCCTTCACCAGACCACTTCATGACCACCACCGGGCCCCTGGTGACAAAGGCCACCAGATCGCCGAAAAACGGCTTGTCGACGTGCTCCTCGTAGTGCCGGCGGGCCAAGTCGCTGCCGATCTCCATCATGCGCATCGCCTCGAGGCGAAGGCCTTTGCGCTCCAGACGATTGATGACCTCGCCGACGAGACCGCGCTCGACCCCATCGGGCTTCACCATGACGAACGTGCTCTCCACCATGAACTCCTCGGATCGGCCGGGATGGTACCTCACCCGAGCGTGATTGCAGTGCGGGCCTCTCCAACAACGTACAAAGAGCCGGTGACGAGCAGCGGTCCGTCATCGGCCTGCGCTGCCGCCACCGCCTCAGCCACGCTGCCGTGGGCGATAGCCTCCTCGATGCCGGCTTCGGCCGCGGCGGCGACCAAATCCTCGGCGGGACGAGCGCGCCCATCTGCGGCCGCCGCCGCATGGAGAGAATCCACATGAGGGGCCAGCACCCGCAACATCTCGGCAACGTCCTTGTCGACCATAACCCCGAACACCAGCGACCACCTGGTGGCCGGGAACTCCTCGTACAGCGCCGCCGCCAGTGCCGCCACGCCCGCCGGATTGTGCGCCCCATCAAGCATGACGGCCGAATCGCGGCCGACTACCTCCATGCGCCCGGGCAACGCCACCTTCGAGGCCGCCGCCACCACTGCGTCGTTATCGAGACTTCGCCCGAACAGTGCCTCGACGGCGGCCACAGCGTTGGCCCAATTCACCGTCTGATGCCGCCCGTGCAGGCGGAGCAGCATCTCCTCGTAGTCGCGGTATACCCCCTGCAGATCGACGTTCCAGCCTCCATCGGCCGCCCGCGCCTCGCGAATGCCGAATTCTGTTCCCAGGCGCAGCCAAGTTGACCCCGTCGCCTCCACCCGCCGCTGCGCCACCTCCAGAGCTTCGGCCGGCAAGTCGCCAGTAACGAGAACCCGACCATCGTCGAGAATCGCCACCTTCTCGGCGGCGATGGCGCCGAGGTTGTCCCCCAGGAACTCCGTGTGCTCCAGTCCTATCGTGGTGACCACGGCCGCCTCGCTCTCAACGACGTTGGTCGAATCGAGGCGGCCTCCCAGCCCCGTCTCGACGACGGCCACGTCGACGGCACGCTCAGCGAACCATGAGAAGGCCAGAGCGGTGGTCAGCTCGAAGTAGGTAATGCCGTCGCCGCCGCGCTCCTCAAAGATGTCGACGATCGGCTTCACCTCCTCGACGGCGGCGGCAAACTCCTCTTGGGTCATCAGCTCGCCGCCCGTCTCAAAACGTTCCTCGATCACCTGGAGATGGGGCGAGGTGAACAAGCCCGGGGTCAGGCCGTGCTCGAGGAGGATCGCCGCCACCATACGCGCCGTCGAGGTCTTGCCGTTGGTGCCGGCGATGTGAATCACCGGGTAGCCGCGATGAGGATCCGCCATGAACTCCAGCAGCCCGGAAATGCGTTCCAGCCCGGGTTTCACCCCGCGGCCAATGTGACCGTCGAGATAGGCGATGGCATCGGCGTAATTCGTGGCCCTACCCCAGTTCGTCCAGCTGCGCCCGGAGTCGCTCCAGGCGGCGGCCGAGCTCCGCAGCCTTGGCCTCTTCGTTCGCCACCACCTCCGCAGGCGCTCGCTCGCGGAACTGCGGGTTCTCCAGTTTGCCCTCCGTCCGAGCCAGGCCGTCCTCGGCGTTGCCGATCGCCTTGTTCAGGCGCTCCCGTTCTGCCTCGACTGCAACGATCCCTTCCAGCGAGAGGTAAACCTCCAGCGGACTCACCACAAAACGGGTCCGGCCCGATCGTTCTGGAGCCGCTGCGGCCCACTCCGGCTCGGCTCCCGCCAGAGACTCCAGCTGGCGGGGCCACCAATCGGCAGCCACCCCTTCCGGATCAAAGATCACGATGTCGAGCGGATGACGGGGACCAAGGCCGTGCTCGGCCCTGAATCTGCGGATGCCCACCACCACATCGCGGAAGACGTCGAATCCTTCGGGTGCCTCGTACGGCGGCGGCTGAGGCCAGGACGATCCGGCCAGCAGGCCATCACCAACAAGATACGACCACAGCTCCTCGGTGAGGTACGGAATCACCGGGTGGAACAGCTTGATGAGGTCGCGCAGGACCACCCCCACGGTGTGAGCCACCGTGCCGGAGTCTTCTTCACGCAGCGGGGCCTTGGCCAATTCGAGGAACCAGTCGAAGGCCTCAGACCAGGCAAAGGTATAGAGCATGGCGTAGGCATCGCTGAATCGGTACTCGTCGCCGAGCGTGTCGAACCTCTTGGTCACCTCGTGCAGACGGGCCAGCACCCACCGTTCCTCGGGAGCCGGGTCCTCGGGATAGCCCCCTTCGGCGGGCACGCTCTTCTCGCCCACATGGGGCAGGGCGAAACGCACCGCGTTCCACAGCTTGTTGCCGAAGCGGCGGGCCGCATCGATCATTTCCGGCTGCACGATGACGTCGTGGCCCGGAGCAGCCGCCTGAATCAGCGCCAGCCGCAGTGGGTCGGCACCGTGCTCTTCGGCAATCAACAGAGGGTCGGAAACGTTGCCCAGAGATTTGGACATCTTGCGGCCGTCGGAGGCTCGGATCAGGCCATGAATGGCGACATCAGGAAAAGGAACGTCGCCGGTGAAGTGCAGACCCATCTTGATCATGCGGGCCACCCAGAAGTAGATGATGTCGTAGGCCGTCACCAACACCGAGTTGGGATAGAAGGCGCGCAGATCATCGGTGTCATCGGGCCAGCCCAGGGTGGAGAACGGCCACAGGGCCGAGGAGAACCAGGTGTCGAGCACATCCTCTTCCTGACGCAGGCGGGACGACCCACAGGAGCAGCCGGAGGGATCCTTCAGGGCCACGATCACCTCACCACACTCGTCGCAGTACCAGGCGGGAATACGATGCCCCCACCAGATCTGGCGAGAGACGGTCCAGTCACGCAGGTTCTCCATCCAGTGGAAGTAATTGTTCTCCCAACGCTGGGGCACAAAACGGATCGCCCCCTTCTTGACGGCCTCGATGGCAGGCTCGACAAGCGGGCGGACCTTCACGAACCATTGCTCCGAGAGGTAGGGCTCGACCACGGTGCCGCACCTGTAGCAGTGGCCCACCGAATGGGCGTATTCCTGGACCTCGCCGAGCACACCCGCAGCGGCCAGCGCCTCCTTCACCGCGGCACGGGCATCAAAACGATCGAGCCCGCAGAATGGCCCCCCCTCTTCGGTGATCAGTGCCGCCTCGTCGAGAATCGAGATGGCGGCAAGCCCGCTCCTCTGGGCAATCTCGAAGTCCACCGGGTCGTGTGCCGGCGTCACCTTCACCGCTCCGGTGCCGAACTCGGGATCCACCGCCTCATCGGCCACGATGGGGATCTCCCGGCCCAGCAGGGGAAGCCGCACCGTTTTGCCGATGAGGTCTCGATACCGGGCGTCGTCGGGATGCACGGCGACGGCGGTATCGCCGAGCATGGTTTCGGCTCGCGTCGTCGCCACCTCGACAGAACCATCGCCCTCCACCAGCGGATAACGGATGTGCACCAGCTCACCGGTGAGATCCTCGTGTTCAACCTCGATGTCGCTGAGCGCGGTCAGGCAGCGCGGACACCAGTTGATCACCCGGCGTCCCCGGTAGATGAGGCCCTCCTCGTAGAGGTGCAGGAACACCGTGCGCACGGCACGAGAGAGCCCCTCGTCCATAGTGAATCGTTCCCGGGTCCAATCGCAGGAGAAGCCGAGCCGCCTAATCTGCTCGGTGATCCGACCTCCGGAACGCCGTTTCCACATCCAAACCTGTTCGACAAAACGCTCTCGCCCCAGGTCGTGCCGACTCAAACCCTCTGCAGCAAGCTCACGCTCAACAACGTTCTGCGTGGCGATGCCGGCGTGATCGCATCCGGGAACCCAAAGCGCGGCATAGCCCTGCATGCGCTTGCGCCGGATGATCACGTCCTGGATCGCCAGGTTGAGGGCGTGTCCCATGTGAAGCGACCCAGTCACATTGGGAGGAGGGATGACGATGCAGAACGGCTCGCCGCCTTGGTTGTGCTCAGGACGGAAGACGCCCGCGGATTCCCAGCGGTCGTACCACTGCGCTTCGACCTTCTTCGGGTCGTACGCCGGCTCCATCGCTCCCATCACTCATGGCGGCGGCCATCATAGAACAAGCGGAGGGGAGAGCCGTGGAGGCAGGAGGAAGGCCGGCGCCCGTGGCGCCGGCCTCAACCCCCTTCCATTCCGCTGAGCGGGGACCGACGCTCAACGGCGAATTCCTCGTTCCGTTGAACACCCTACGCTGCGGAAGGCGACCACTCAACTGCTTTGCGTGGTGGCGGCATATCATTTGCCACGGTGCGAGGTGACTAGTCACTTGAGAGTACGCAGATTGCAGAATTCGAATTGCTGAGAGGAAGGGTTCAGAATTCAGAGTCGGTAGAGCGCGCCGTGAATTCTGAATTCCGACCATGCCGGCGCCGGCCGGCACGGTCATGCACTGCGTTCGCGGCGTTCCTTGCCGAGTTCCTGGATCGGGATCAGCGTCGGGTTGATGCGCTCTCGCACAACCTCGCCGTCGATGACCACCCGGGCCACGTCTTCGCGTGACGGCAGCTCGTACATGGTGTTGAGCAGCACCTCTTCAAGAATGGCGCGCAGACCCCGGGCACCGGTACCCCGCAGCTGCGCCTGGCCGGCTATCGCCTCGAGCGCATCGTCGGTGAACACAAGCTCAACGCCGTCCATCTCAAAGAACCTGCCGTACTGCTTGACCAGCGAGTTCTTCGGCTCGAGCAGCACACGAATGAGCGCCGGCTCGTCGAGATGATCCACCGTGGAGATGACGGGCAGCCGGCCCACAAACTCAGGGATGAGACCGTACATCATGAGGTCCTCAGGAAGCACCGAACTCAAGGTGGCCCCGTCTTGATCACTCTTGGCATGCACGTGGGCGTCGAAACCGACGGAACGCCTTCCGATACGGCTCTCAATGATGTGCTCCAGGCCGGAAAAGGCACCGCCGCAGATGAACAGCATGTTTGTGGTGTCGATCTGAAGAAACTCCTGATGCGGGTGCTTGCGCCCTCCCTGTGGGGGCACCGATGCCACCGTGCCCTCGAGGATCTTCAGCAGCGCTTGCTGCACGCCCTCACCGGAGACATCCCTGGTGATGGACGGGTTCTCCGCCTTGCGTGCGATCTTGTCGATCTCATCGATGTAGATAATGCCCTGCTCAGCCTTCTTGATGTCGTAGTCGGCGGCCTGGATGAGCTTGAGCAGGATGTTCTCGACGTCCTCGCCGACATAGCCGGCTTCGGTCAGCGCAGTGGCGTCGGCGATGGCGAAAGGGACATTGAGCATGCGGGCCAGGGTCTGCGCCAGCAGCGTCTTGCCGACACCAGTGGGGCCGATGAGCAGGATGTTGGACTTCTGGAGCTCTATGTCGTCGCCGGTGGCACGCTGCCCTGCCTTCACCCGCTTGTAATGGTTGTAGACGGCAACCGAGAGAATCTTCTTGGCCCGGTCCTGGCCGACGACATAGTCCTCGAGGAACCCATGGATCTCCGAAGGCTTGGGAAGGACGTCGAGCGGCGTCTCCTCGGAGGTGGCCAGCTCCTCTTCGATGATTTCATTACAGAGATCGATGCACTCATCGCAGATGTAGACGCCCGGCCCGGCAATGAGCTTCTTCACCTGCTTCTGCGACTTGCCACAGAAGCTGCACTTGAGGAGATCCCCTCCTTCGCCGAACTTGGAAACCATCCGTCCTATCCCCTATCCGGCAACTGCCTTCAGATCACGCGCGGTGAGAACCTCATCGATGACTCCGTACTCCTTCGCCTCCGGTGCCGTCATCCAAAAGTCGCGTTCGGTGTCGAGGCGAACCTTCTCGATATCCTGACCGGTGTGCCCGGCGAGCATCTGATTCATCTCTTCCTTCACCCGGATGATCTCCCTGGCATGGATCTCGATATCGGTGGCCTGACCCTCCAGACCGCCGATGTGAGGCTGGTGGAACATGACCCTGGCATGGGGAAGGGCGAATCGTTTCCCTTCGGCCCCGGCTGCAAGCAAGACCGCGGCGGCAGAGGCCGCCTGGCCCATGCAGTACGTGGCCACATCCGGTTTGACGAAATTCATGGTGTCGTAGATGGCCATGAGCGACGTCATGGCCCCACCAGGAGAGTTGATATAGAGAGCAATATCCTTGTCCGGCTCGTCCCCTTCGAGATGCAGCAATTGGGCCATGATGAGATTGGCGATGTTGTCGTCGATGGGAGTCCCCAGAAAGATGATCCGCTCTTTGAGAAGACGACTGTAGATGTCGAAGGCCCGCTCACCGCGACTCGTCTGCTCGACAACGGTTGGGACCAGGTAGCTGCTCGTGATCATGCTCCATCCTCTGCGGGCTCGGGCTCTTCGTCGGAGCCACCCACCTCAGGACCCGAAACGGCGTCGGCCGCCGGGAACTCGATCTCCTTGCCATCGGCATCGATCGCTGTTGCCACTTCAAGCAATCGGGCGACCGCCTTCCTTCTCAGGATATCACCGGCCAGTGCCTTCTCCTGACCTCCCTCCCCCAGTGCCTTGCGGTACGCCTCGACACTCATCTCGGCAGCGGAAGCCAGAATCGTCACCATCTCGGCAACATCGTCATCGCCGACCTCAAGCTCCTCTTCCCTCGCCACAGCCTCGAGGAACACGCGGGTTTCTAGGTTCAGGATTGCCTGCGAGCGCACGTCGGCAACAAAAGAGTCCTCGTCCTGGCCGGTGAGTTCCAGGTAATGGGCGAGAGTGACCTTGCCCCCGGCGAGCCGATTGGCGAACCGCCTCAGCACCGAATCCATCTCAGCGGCCACAAGATCGTCGGGAATCTCAACGGCGGTCTCGGCACGAAGCGTCTCGAGAAGCTTCTGCTCGAACTCACCTCTCGCCGCAGCCAGGCGGGAGCGGCTGAGCTCTTCGCCGAGAGCTTCCCGGAGCTGCTCGATGGTTGTGTACTCCGAGACATCGCCGACCCACTCGTCGGTGAGGTCGGGCAGCTGTTTGGCCTTCACCTGCTTGACGAGCACTCGCACGGATACGGCGCTGCCGCCGTGTTCGCCCATGCTCGCGGGCAGGACCGTGTCGAAGCCGGCGATGTGGCCGGCGGCCTTCCCGCGTAGTGCTTCATCCAGACCATCGAGAAACCCGCCCGACCCGACCTCGTACAGAAGATCGTTTGTTGAGCCGGCCGATACCTGCTCATCGCCGTCGCTCGTCTTCACATCCAGAAGCACGTAGTCGCCGTCAAAGGCCTCCCGGCTCACATCCTTGAGTTCGGCGAATTGGTCGCGCATACGGTCGATGTGTTCGGCGATGTCGCCGTCATCGACGCGGGGCGAGGTCACCTCGATGCGCCGGCCTCGATACTTGGGCGTCTTCTTGAGCTCGGGCCAGAGGGTCACCCGTATGTCCACATCGACACCCGAGTCGTCCCGATCGCGCATCTCTTCGATACGGGGCGGCGCCGCCGGCTCGAGGCCGGCCTCAGCCAACGCGGCAACGGCGATGTCGGGCAATGCGCCGTCGATGGCCTCCCGGCGCAGCACATCGGGCCCCACCGCCGCTTCGATAACCTGGCGCGGCGCGGTGCCGGATCGGAATCCTTTGATCTTCATGCCCTGTGACAGCCGGCGCGCCGCCTGTGCCTTGGCCGCTTCCACAGCGTCGCCATCGACCGTCACGGTCACGATCCTTTCGAAAGGACCGGCTTTTTTGCCCTCGCTCACCTACATCTCCTTCTAATGTGTCGAGACGGCCATGCGGCCGTCTCGACAACCGGGGTGACCGAGGGGATTTGAACCCCCGACCTCCAGGGCCACAACCTGGCGCTCTAACCTGACTGAGCTACGGCCACCACGAAGGGTTCCGGTGCCCCCGGGAGGATTCGAACCCCCGACCAAGAGCTTAGAAGGCTCCTGCTCTGTCCCCTGAGCTACGGGGGCAGTCCAGAAGGTCACCGGGACCTTCGAGCGGGTGAAGGGAATCGAACCCTCACCACCAGCTTGGAAGGCTGGAGCTCTACCATTGAGCTACACCCGCGCTGCTGCCAGGGCACATTAGTCATCGCCGTCGGGCTGGCCGGATTCGAACCGACGACCCCCTGCTCCCAAAGCAGGTGCGCTACCAAACTGCGCCACAGCCCGGTTCTTGGAGGCAGCGTACCCCGATCTGAGGCTCGGGCGAAGTCTCCACCGGGCATCACCGCCGGCGCGTCCGGCCCCGCGCTGCTCCGCTCTTCCCCCCTTTGCCTCGGGGCTATGCTGTCTCCGGGTCGCTAGCTCAATTTGGCAGAGCAACGGACTCTTAATCCGCAGGTTCCGGGTTCGAGTCCCGGGCGACCCACCCAAGACGGCAAAAGCAGACAGCCGCCTTTGGCGGCCCTCCTCAGGTTTCGAGCCCTACTCGGTCTCGAGACCCTCCCTCCATAGCGCTGGCCCTCCGGGCCAGCACAGAATGGGCCTGGCCCGATGACTGGTCGCCCATAGCGACGGTCGCTCCGGTTGCACCCCTACTCGGTCTGCAACCGTTCGCTCCGAGGCGCCGGGCCTCCGGTCCGGCCCAACCAGGTAGGTTCAAGTCCGGGGCGACCCACCGAGAAGGTCGTTCGTCAAAGACGAACGACCTTCAGAATCCAGAATCCAGAGGAAGAGAATTCAGAATTCAGATCGTGCCATACCGACTCTGGTTTCTGAGATCCGAGTTCCGGTTGCGGCCGGTTCAACCCCGGGCGCAACTTGTGCGGGCGGTGGGACTCGAACCCACATCGGGAAAACCCACCGGATCCTAAGTCCGGCGCCTGTACCAAATTCGGCTACGCCCGCGCCGTAGGGACGTTAGTAAGACAATCGATGGCGAACGGCCACAAGAGTCCAGATTCCAGAAGTGCAATACCGACTCTGAATTCTGAACTCTCTCCTACCCCACCATCACCGCCGACAGCACACCAAACACTCCCTCACCCGGCGGAATCAGAGTGACAAGCACCTCACCTTCGGGGGACACCAGCCGCAGGCTGCCGTGCAGCCTGTCGCAGCCATCCCACATGCGCAGCACGATTCCGGAATCGCCCGTCCCCACCACAAACTGCTGGCCCGAAGCCTGCACGGGGAACGCTCCCCCACCGTACAGCCGATCAACGCGTGCCATGGAACATGCCCCCAGCC
>CAZTJO010000013.1:2069-20679 GCA_964614095.1 uncultured Acidimicrobiia bacterium | reverse complement strand
AACGCTCCCCCACCGTACAGCCGATCAACGCGTGCCATGGAACATGCCCCCAGCCACTGCATGTACACCTGGGTCTCCGTCTGCCAAGCGTCGCCGTACCCAAAGTCGGAATCCCCCGGGCTCGCCGGGACGCTGGTCAGGTTGAGAGCAACCCCCCCATCTGCCGGCACCAGCCAAAGCTGGTAGTAGGTACCGCCGGCGGTTGCCACCGCTCGCGGAATGCACGAAACAAGGATCATGTTCTCATCCCACCATCGCACCGGCCGGCAGCTCTCTCCCGCTGCGTCGAGATCGTGCAGCCGCTCCCCCTCAGCAGACACCATATGCATCCCGCTGCGGTCACCGACGGCCACCGTCGTGCCGTCGAGGCCGTAGAGCCAGGTGAGCGGAGCCGAGGAGCTGGAAGCCTGGCCGGCCAACGACACGAACAGGCTCCCGTTGGTGTTCAGGACTTCGAGTGTCTCCTCGGAATCAGCGTTCCTATAGCTGACCACCCTGAGCCCCGATGCGGTGAACCCGGCGGCAATCTCAGCGAGCTCGGGGGCCGCCGTTAGTACGGATTCGTCGCCGCTGTCGAGAGAAAGCAAGCGGATCTCCTTGCGGAGGTCGGAGAAATTGCCGTAGCGGAGCAGGGCTCGGTGACGCTCCGGCGACCAGTCGTCGATAACCCACGGAGCAGGCTCGGCGGCCTCCCAGGCCTTCATCTCGTACAGGACCCCAGCCGGGCTCGCCAGATACAGAGCGGTGGGTCCCGGCTCGTCGAGAGTGGCACCCGAGTACAGCGCCAGCACCCAGGCTGCGCCGACCTCCTCCCAAGGAACCACACTCCGGCTCTCTGCGAGCGGCAGGTTCGGATGAGCCGTCACCGGCGCTAGGGTCGTTGTGGTCGGAGGGATCGTGGTGGTCGTCTCGATCGTTGTAGTTGCCTCAACCGTGGTCGAGGTGGTCGAAGTCGACGTGGTTACCGTTGTCGTGCCTCCACCACCTGCACAACCTCCAAGGACCAGCGCTAGGGCAAGCGCCGTACCTCTGCGCACAACAACTCGCGCTGTTTGCATCGCCGCTCCATCCGACCCTCGAGACGCCAAAAGGCGCCAGCCGCAGCGTAGTGCGTGGCGCACGCTGCAAACGGTCGCGTCGCCGACATGCCCAACCCGGATTGCAGACGTCGCCCGATTCCAGGCGCCATGCCGGCACCAACGTGTTCTCGTCGAGTGATCTAGCGGGCGAACAGGGCTAGCGGCACCCCGGCTCGTGGCGGCAAAGAGCGGCAAGAGCACGCAGCGCCCGGCCCCGATGGCTGAGCCGGTTTTTCTCTTCTTCGCCCATTTCCGCCAGCGTCCGGCCATCAACCTCAAACAGTGAGTCATAGCCAAAACCACCACTGCCTCGCGCTCTGTAGGCGATGGCTCCCTCCAGAATCCCCTCAACGGTCATCTCGTCACCCTGCGGGGACACAACCGCGACCACGGTACGGAAGCGGGCCGCTCTCTCGCTACAGCCCTCCAGTGCCGAGAGCAAAGCCCGCCGATTGGCGCTGTCATCGGCGCCGGGACCGGCAAACCGGGCACTTCGCACCCCCGGACCTCCCTCCAGCGCGTCGACCTCCAGCCCGGTGTCGTCGGCGATAGCCGCGATGCCGGTGGCAGCACAAACGGCGCGCGCCTTGATGAGTGCATTTTCCTTGAGCGATTCCCCGGACTCGGGCACGTCGGGCCAATCGGCGACCTCCACAATCTCGACGTCCGACAGCACCTCGGTGACTACCGCGTGGACTTCGCGGAGTTTGCCCGGGTTCTTGGTGCCCACGACCAGCCGGCTCGGCAGCCGCATCATGCTTCGAGAGCCCGCCGCTGAGCGATCACGAGATCGGAGATACCGGCCGCAGCCAGGTCGAGGAGGGCCCCGAGCTGTTCCCGCGAAAAGGAGCGTCCCTCGGCACTGCCCTGGACTTCGACAAGGCCTCCTTGCCCGGTCATAACCACGTTGCAGTCGACATCGGCGGCGGCGTCTTCCTCGTAGTCGAGATCGAGGAGTACGTCCGGGCCGACGATGCCGACGCTGACCGCGGCGCAGTGATCGGTGATGGCGCCAGAGGACACATCCATAGGACCCGCAGTGAGCGCGTCGTGGAGTGCCACCCAAGCCCCGGTGATAGAGGCGGTGCGAGTGCCCCCGTCCGCCTGCAGCACGTCGCAGTCAACACGAACGGTCAACTCGCCCAGCGCATCCAGATCAACGACCGCCCGGAGTGATCGTCCGACGAGACGCTGGATCTCCTTGGTTCGGCCTCTGGCAATGGAACTGCGCGGCACCCGCTGCGGCGAGGACCCCGGCAGCATCGAGTACTCAGCGGTGACCCACCCCCGCCCCTGCCCCCTCATCCAAGGCGGGACCTCTTCATCGAGTGAGGCGGTGCACAAAACCCGAGTTCGTCCCATCTCGATCAGCACCGAGCCCGGAGTCATCTCGGTGTAGCCGCGCACGATGTTGACCGGTCGCATTCCTTGGGCACCACGGTCGCTTCTCACACCGTCACCTCCATTCCTGGGGCGGCCCACTCCACCGGGCCGTCGAACACCTCTTGCGCCTCAGCCACCGAGCGCGCCGGATCCAAGATAGGGGCCACATGCGTCAGCACCAGCCGACCCACTCCGGCATCTCGAGCCAGCACCGCTGCCCCATGTGCCGAAAGGTGATAGGGCCAGGGGTCAGAGTCGCCCTGGAACGTGGCCTCGCAGAGCAGGACATCGGCACCTGCCGCCATCGCGGCCAGATCGCCGCCTGCGCCGCTATCGCCCGAGTACACCAGGCTCCGGCCGGAGGCAGAGAAACGAGTGACGAGCGCCGGCACCGGATGATCGGCGCTCCCAAAAGCCAGCTCGATGTCCCCCACCACGATCCGAGCCCCCGGTCCCATCGTCTGCCAGGCAAAGAGGCGATGGAAATCGTGATCGGCATCGGCACCGAGGAAGGCCGAGAGCCGCTCCACCGTGCCTTCCGGTGCCAGAGCGGTCAATGGCGGGCGCCGGTCGGGCCCAAAACGCATCAGGTTGAAGAGCGCAAACACATCCGAGCAATGATCCGGGTGCACATGGCTGACAACAAGAGCATCCAGCTCGCCCACCGACGCCACCTGTTGAAGGGCCATCACCGTGCCGGAGCCGGCATCGGTCATCAGCATGGTGCGATCGTGCTGGACCAGATACCCCGAGGCCGGCCGGCCGGGTGTCGGATAGGTGCCATTGGAGCCGAGGATCCTGAGCCTCACCCCGGCGAGTGTAGAGATTGCTGGCGGCCCGATCCGGCCGCCACTCAGAACCCTGAAACGTAGTTGCGCAGCACGTCGAGGCCGATCGCCCCGGCCTCCAGCAGCCGGGCGTGGAACGCCTTTTGCGAGAACGCTCTCCCGTGCCGGTGCTGAGCGTCGGCTCGTATGTCTGCGATGACCCTCTGCCCCACCTTGTAGGAGATGGCCTGGCCGGGCCAACCGAGGTAGCGGTTCATCTCGGCGACCGCCACCCCAGGATCTTGGGCGGCGTAGTCGATGAGCATCTCAACACCGATATCGAAGGCCCACGGCTCCCCCGGATGGAAGGACTGGCCCTCAGGAATGTCGAGAGCCAGATGCGACCCGATATCGATGACCACCCGGGCGGCTCGCAGCATCTCGGAGGCGAGCTTGCCCATCACGTAATCGGGCCGTTCCAGAAAACCCAGCTGCTCCATGAGATCCTCGGCATACAGGGCCCACCCTTCGCCGCTTCCCGGGTACCACACCAGCAGCTTGTGAAAACGGCTGAGGCGCGCCGGGGAACACATCTGGAATCCCAGCTGCAGGTGGTGGCCGGGGAAACCCTCGTGGTAGGCCGTGCTCATCTGGTCGAAGAGCGGAACCGTCTCACGATCACCAAGCGCCCACCACACACAGCCCTGCCGCGAGAAGTCCTCGCTCGGCGGCACGTAATAGACGCCCAGCGGCCCGCCCGGAGGCGCCAGCGCGACGTCGATGGAACGAATGGCATCGGGAACATCAAAATGCACCCCATCGAGCGCTCTCATCGCCGCCTCTTGGCGCTCAAGCATGAGCTGCCGGAACTCGGGCAGCGGCGCGGATCGCTGCGGATCAGAGTGCAGCAGGGTGATGACTTCACGAAGTGAGGAGCCCGGCAGAATCTCCTCGGCGACCTCACCCATCCGGCGGCGAATACGTTCTACCTCCGACCATCCCCACGAGTAGACCTCAGCCGGATCGATTACCGAGCCCAGGTGACGCCGAACCAGGTTCAGATAGCGCTCCTCACCAACAGCGTCAGCTTCACCCGCCGCCGGCAGGTATTCGTTCTGCAGATATTCGGCAATCTCGGAAAAGGCGCCCAAAGCCTCACGCCCAGCATCGCCGAGGCGCTCGGCAATATCGCCCCCAACTCCGGACTCGGCACACTGCTTCGCCAGCAGCAGGAAAGAGGATCGTTCGCCGGCGTGAGTCCGGGCTTGCCGGATCGCCTCGTTTACTTGGCGCCGAGCCACCGCCAACTCGCGCCGGCGACCCTCCTCAAGGCCGCTTCGGTACCCGGCAGCGGCAGCCGGCAGCGCGGTCAGGCGAGCCAAGATCGTCTTCCAGTCGTCGGCAGTCTGCTTGGCCATGTGGTCGAACACTTCGTACATGTCCTGCAGCGGACAGGCCACGCTGTTGAGCTCCCTGAGATGCTCGTCGGTCGCGTATCCGGCAAGCTCGTCCTCGAGCGCCGATGCGGCCACCGTCTTGGCGAAGCCCGCCCAGGCATCGTCGGTGTCGGGCACCGCCCGCACCCGGTCCAGCTGGTCCATCAGCAGAGACCGTTTGGCCTCGCCGCCCTCCAACGAGAAGTCGTCCCAGCGGTGATCCCGACCGGTGATGCCCGCATAGGTGGCCCGCACCGGCGAGGCGTCGGCGGACTCGTCGACGAGATCGCTGCAGAGGGTGAAGATATCGGGGCTCATCGGCCGCTCTCGCTGGTCAAGGGCGGCCCGACCCTACACCGCCAACGCCGGGCATGTCAGCAGTTGAACTGGGCCGCGGAGTTGATGATCGTGTCGTCTGCGGGGCTGGTGAAGATGGCGGCGGCACCCAAGCTCCCCTGCAGCTCGCCGATGCCGGGAACCCACAGGTAGGTCACGGACGACACCTCCCACTGACCTCCGCCAATGTCGCTGGCCTCGGCAACGGTGAGCCCATCGGAGATGCAAGTGACCCCCGATTTGTACATGGCTCCATTGCCGATGTAGAACTCGGCGATGCCCCCGCCATGCACCATTATCAGATCCAGGTTGCACCCGTACATCGCATAGAACCGGGCCACCCGCGTCGAAGGGGATCCAATCGAATGGGTTATGCCGATATCGCCGGGCACTCCAAAATTGGTGACCCGGGAATCGATGACTCCGGTGGTCCCCGGGACCTGAACCTGCGTGGCAAAACCGTAGGACAACTCGACGCGCGCCCAAGCCTGTCCACCGGAATCGACGTAGGTGATGAACTGGTCCGGTGTGCTGTCGCCGTCAAAATCCCCGGCCAGCGGCGTCACCTCAGTAGCACCTGCAGGAATCGGGCCCACCCCCACCCCGGGGCACGCCCCGGCGGTCGTCGTTGGAGCCGCAGTGGTGGCGGGTGCCGCGGTGGTGGTCGGCGCCTCGGTGGTGGTCGGCGCCTCGGTGCTGGTCGGCGCCTCGGTGGTGGTCAGATCGTTTGTTGAAGTCGGCTCCACAGTCGTTGTGGCCGCGGCCTCATTGCCGCCATCGCCGGTAACCAGTAGCACGATGACCACAAGAAGAAGCGCAGCCACGGCGGCAGCTGCACCGATGAGTAGACGGGCCAGGCGGTCGCTCACGGTCTTCTCCCCTTCTGTCGCAGGGCAAGCCTACAAAACGGCTGCGCACCTGTGCACCCATTGTCACGACCGCTGCTCATGGCGGGTCTGCAAGAGATCCTGCGGCGGGGAACATGAGGACTTGTGAATACAACCTCTGCCGACGAGACGCCCGGCGCAACTTCAGGGCGGCGCCGCGGGTGACGATGATGCTTTCCGTGACCGGCGCACGAATACGAATGCTCTGTCTGCTCGCCATCACCCTGATTGGCTGCGATGGTGGCGATGCCGGGCCGGCCCCGGACCAACTCGAAATCCCCGGCGGCGCCACAGTGCTCACCAGGGAGATGGTCGTGCCGGTTCCCGGTATCTCCATGCACGTCGCCAGAGGGGAGGTCTCCTTCACGCTCGGAGACGAGGCAGACACGCTCCACATCACGGTCGAGGGCGAGGCCACCGTCATCGACGGCCAGGTGTGCATGTTCTGCTTTGAGCGCACCCGGCTCGGTCCCGGAGCCGCCGTTGCCGATACTCTGTTCGCCGATTCCGATTCCCCCGATCCCAACGCCGCCTCTCTCGGCGTCGAGATGGACTTGTCCACCTCGCTCTATCCAGAGGGCGCCCAGCTGTACCTGGTGGCCGGCCCCGACGGAGCCGAACTCACCAAGGAGGGTGGCGGATTCCGTCTCCGCCGCGGCACAGCCTGGCTGCAAGAAGGCCCACCGGAAGACTGACGTTTGCTGCACAGGCGCGGCAAGAACCCAGAGTTCAGAGTTCAGAGTCGCGCCGTACCGATTCTGGATTCTGAACTCAGAATTCCTCTCACCACGACGACGGTGGAATACGCCTTCCGAAATCCACTACCGTGCTCGGGCCATGTCAGAGCCACTCGTGATCGCTCGCGGCCTCACCAAACGGTTCGGGGCGTTCACCGCCGTCGATTCCATCGACTTCGACGTGCAGCCCGGTGAGGCGTTCGGGTTTCTGGGCCCAAACGGCGCCGGCAAGTCATCCACCATGCGAATGATCGGAGCCACGTCGCCGGTGACCGGAGGCCTCCTGCGGGTACTGGGCATGAACCCAGAAACCGACGGACCTGCCATCCGGGCCCGGCTCGGCGTGGTACCCCAGGAGGAGAACCTCGACCACGAGCTTTCCGTGTACGAGAACCTCCTCATCTACGGCCGCTACTTCGGCCTGCCCAAGCGGGTCATCGATGGACGCATCGAGGAGCTTCTCGATTTCGCCGAGTTGACCGAACGGCGCAACGACACCGTTGAACCGCTCTCCGGCGGCATGAAGCGGCGGTTGATCATCGCCCGCGGACTCATGAACCAACCCGACCTGCTCATACTCGACGAGCCGACCACCGGACTCGACCCGCAGGCGCGCCACCTGCTGTGGGACCGCCTCTACCGGCTGAAACAACAGGGGGTCACTCTCGTTATCACCACCCACTACATGGACGAGGCCGAGCAGCTATGCGATCGCCTCGTGATCATGGACAAGGGAAAGATCACCGCCGAGGACTCGCCTCGGCAGCTGATTGCCCGTTACTCCCCGCGTGAGGTGCTCGAACTCCGCTTCCCCGCTGGGGAGCAGGAACGTGCCGTCGAGCGCCTCGCCGATCTGGCACAACGCTCGGAGATCCTTCCCGACCGAGTATTGCTCTACACCGACGACGCCGAGCGCGCCGCGATCGAGGTGACCGAGCGGGGAATCGTGCCCGAGAGCACGGTGAGCCGCCGCTCAACACTCGAGGACGTGTTCCTCCGCCTCACCGGGCGTACGCTCATCGAATGATGACAGCCCGGTCCCTGCGTGTGGTCGAAGCCGACGCCCGCTTCTACCGGCGCACGTGGCGAGCCAGTGTCTTCTCCAATTTCCTCACCCCGGTGTTGTACCTGCTGGCCATGGGTGTGGGCCTCGGTCAACTCATCGATGAGGGCCGCGGTGGCAGCTCCCTGGACATCCCGTACCTGACCTTCCTCGCCCCGGGCCTGCTGGCCGCCATCGCCATGCAGACTGCCGCCGGCGCCTCCTCGTACCCGGTCATGGCCGGCATGAAATGGCGCAAGACATATCACGCCACCTTGGCCACCCCCATCGGCATCCGCGAGCTGGTTCTGGGGCATGTCGGGTGGGTGACGCTGCGAATCACCTTCGGTGTCGTGGTGTTCGCCCTGGTCATGTGGCTCTTCGATGCCGCCAGCCTCCTCGGGGCGATCCTGGCCGTGCCGCCGGCCATCCTCACCGGCATGGCGTTCGCCACCGTGGTGACCGCCTACACCGCCCGATTGGAGCACGAGACCGGGCTGGTGACGTTGTTCCGTTTCGGCATCATGCCGCTGTTCCTGTTCTCCGGGACCTTTTTCCCCATCGAGCAGCTCCCCGATGCCGTGGAGCCGTTGGCCTACCTCACACCGCTCTGGCACGGCGTCTCCCTGTGCCGCAGCATCGCTCTCGGCCTTCCCTTCGATCTGCATCCGGGAATCAGCATTGCCTACCTGCTGGTGTGGGTCGCCGCCGGCACGATCCTCTCCATACGTATGTTCCGCAGGAGGCTCGTACTGTGACCGAGTCTGCCTCCCTCCTAGCCCGCGTCACTCCGCCGCTGCGGCCGGGCCGCCGGGCCGGCCGCATCATCGAGCGCAACCTCCTCGTGTACCGGCGCGCCTGGATCATCGTGTTCTCCGGGTTCCTCGAGCCGCTCTTCTACTTCTTCTCGATAGGCATCGGCATCGGCAAGCTGGTCGGTGATATCACCGGGCCCGGAGGCGAGCCGGTCGAATATGCCGCTTTTGTTGCGCCGGCGTTGCTGGCGTCGGCGGCGATGAACGGCGCCGTGCTCGAGTCGACCTTCAACATCTTCTTCAAGATCAAGTACGGCAGGATCTACGAAGCCATCCTCTCGACCCCGCTACAGCCGGCCGACATCGCGGTGGGAGAGATCACCTGGTCGCTGGCTCGAGGAGCCGTCTACGCCGGCGGGTTCCTTGTCGTCATGACGTGTATGGGCCTGATGATGTCGCCCTGGGGAGTGCTTGCCCTGCTCGCCGCCATCCTCATCGGCTTCGCTTTCGGGGCCTGCGGCATGGCAGCCACAACGTTCATGCGCTCATGGGAGGACTTCGACTACGTCACCTTGGTGACGATGCCGCTGTTCCTCTTCTCGGCTACCTTCTACCCACTCAGCGTGTATCCGCCGGCGTTCCAGGCGTTCACCCGTCTCTCGCCGCTGTACCACGGTGTCGAGCTGATCCGCGCCCTGACGCTCGGCGTCTTCGACTGGAGCATCGCCGGGCACGTTGCCTTCCTGCTCGGCATGGGCGCGGTCGGCGTCGTCGTCGCCTCACGCCGCCTGGGCAAGCTGCTCCGTCCCTAGGGCGCCGGCTCCCCCCAGGGTGCCTCGAGGATCTCGATGGTGGCCATGCCATCGGTGCTGTAGAGGAATGCCCAGCTGGCGTTCCCGTCCGGCACGTTCACCGCAAAAGGCCCGTAAGCCGGATCGGACACACAGGGCTCTACACCGCCGGCCGACGGCCAGCTGTGCAGCGTGAACAGAACCGTCCCGGCCGGTAGCACATGTTTGGTGGGCTGGGTACCGCCAAGAATCGCCTCCTGCACTCCCTCGGGCACCACCTGAAGCAAACACCCGCCGGTACCGGGATCTCCAACGTAGAACGAGGATTGGCCCAACTCCTCTCCGGCCTGGGCATAGAGCTGGTTGGCCTGAAGAATGATCAGGCCCTCCCCGGCCTCTGGTATCTGCGGAAGCTCCATGATCGGATCAGCGGCCGCCTCCTGGAACAGAAGTGTCGACGCGCCGCGTCCTTCACCGTCCCAGATGAAGAGGCTGGTCTCCTGCTCGCCTGCGGAGGGACTGAACATGCTGCCGATCTCGTCGGCATCCGGACCGGCGCCGGCGGGGACGATTATGACGCTCATGGTCTCGGGTGTCGCAAAGTAGCCGGAGTATTCGGCAAAGCCGATGCCTTCGGCCAGCAGCACCGGGCCGTACTCGAATGACCGATGGGCCCACACGTCAACCTCGACCGTCCCACCGGCACCATCCACATAGAGGTTGACCAAGCGGGCCAGCCCGGTGAACACGTCTGGATCGGGCGGCGGCAGCTCGTCAACAAGGCTCTGCGTGGTTGTTGGAGAATCAGCAGGCGGGGTCGTCGCACCGGCGTCCTCGGCGCCGTCACCACAGGCGGCCAGGACCAGCAGGGCTGCCAGAGTCACAATGGAAAAGCGACGCATGTTTCCTCCGCGGTCGAGATGATCGGAGGCTACCCGGCCGACGGCTCCCAAGAGACTCAATAGGTGGAGTCCTCTCCCCGCGGAGTACGCTGCCCGCCTCATGAACGATCGGTCGCTGCGCTCCGCCTTTTCCGCCGGGGTGGTGCGCATCTCCCCGGTCATCCTCGGCATCGTGCCCTTCGGGCTCATTGCTGGAGCGGCCGCATCCGAGGCCGGATTCGGACCGGTGAAGGCAGTCGGCATGTCCATGATCGTCTTTGCCGGGGCGAGCCAGCTCGCCGCCCTCGAGCTAATCGTGAAGGATGCCCGCCTCGTCGTCATCGTGCTGACCGCCCTGGTCATCAACAGCCGCATGATCATGTACAGCGCCAGTCTGGCCCCACACCTACGCGGGGTCGGCGCACCGGGAAGGCTCGGCCTCGCCTACCTTCTCACCGATCAGGCCTACGCGGTCTCCATCACCGAGTATGCCGAGCGTCCCTCGGGCCTCTCCGACCGGGTGGCCTTCTACCTGGGGACGGCCACGCCGCTGTGGGTCGTGTGGCAGATCTGCACTCTCATCGGCGTTGTGCTCGGCGCAAGCGTTCCCCCGGAATGGTCTCTCGACTACGCCGTTCCCCTCGTGTTTCTTTCCCTGCTGGTCTTTGCGCTGCGCGACGTACCCACGGTGCTGGCGGCTCTCGTCAGCGCGCTGGCTGCGGTGCTCGGCGCCGATCTCCCCCATCAGCTCGCTCTGCCCGTCGCCGCCGTGACCGGCATCCTTACCGGCGTGACCTGCGAACGGCTGAGGGAGGCCTGAGCATGCTCACCGACTGGGAAGCCTGGCTCATCATCGGCAGCATCGGCGCCGGGACACTTCTGCTGCGCTTCTCGTTCATCGCGCTGGTGGGACGAGTGGAGCGGGTACCCGAAGCGGCGCTGCGGGTGCTGCGCTTCGTGCCCTCGGCGGTGCTGGCAGCCCTCGCCGCTCCGGCACTCTTCCGCCCCGACGGTCCCATCGACCTCACCCTGGGCAACGAGCGCATGATCGCCGGTCTGGCCGCCGCAGCCGTTGCCTGGCGGACCCGAAACATGTTCTTCACCATCGCCGCCGGCATGGCGGTGCTTTGGATCCTTCAAGCCGTCACATGAGTCTCCGCCGCGTCCCAGCCTGATCTCAGCCCAACAGTTCCGACGCCATGCCGAAGATGGCGTCGGAACCGACCACGGCATCGAACACCGGGATCAACACAACAAGCACGACGGCAGCGATGAGCACCAGAAAGAAAAGAAGTCGCGCCGCCATCACCAGCGGGTTACCAAAATCGGGCATCTCCGGAAGGCGGCGCCGCCAGGGGATCCAGTAGCCCAGCGGTCCGTAGCCGAGCAGGGTGATGCCGTAGGTTCCGCCCAGGGCCAGCATCCCCCCAGCCCAGGCAGCTCCGATGGCCGCCTGCCCGAACGCCAATACCCCGATGCTCACCTGGCCCGCTGCCACGACTCCGCGCGCCAGCTGCCCCACGGCAATGATTCCGGTGGCACCTTGCCCGATGGCGATGACTCCGGTCGGAACCTGCCCGACGGCGATGACCCCGACCGGCTCGACCCCGGCGGCAAACCAGCGCATGTCGAGGAACGGTAGACGAGAGAAGGTGTTCTCTGCGGGAGGCGCCGGCCGATCGGAGCCGCCCGTCGCGACAAGAAGACGGAGTGGCGCTCCGATCCGGTACCGTTCCCGGCCGTGGCCCTTCTCTTCCTGATCATTCCCGTCGTCGGCTTTGTCGTAATGGGTGTGAGCGGCAGTGCAGGCGCAGTTGCCTGGCCGTCAGTCGCCGAGACTTTCGCGCGGCCCGACTCGGACCTGGGAGTCATCATCGCCGTGGCCGTCACCGGGTACGGCGGCGCCAGCCTGCTGCAGGGCAAACTGGCGCGCCACTTCAGCACCGGCACCCTGCTCATCGGAGGCGCCGCGTGCATCGTCATCGGCCTCACCATGTTCGCCACGGTCAGCCAATGGAGCCTGCTGCTTCCCGGCGCCTTGCTGTCGGGGAGCGGAGGAGCCGTCGTCGGCAACACCTTCAACGTGCACATGGCCATCACCGGCAACAAGCGCGGAATGAACCTCATGCATGCCGGCTATGGAGGGGGGGCCACCCTCGGCCCTCTGCTGATCACCGCCGTGCTTGGCCTCGGGCTCTCCTGGCGTGTCGGGTACGCAGTCCTCATCGGGCTTCACGCCGTCATGCTGCTGGCATACGTGTCCACGCTGAAACACTGGGGCGATCCGCTGCCGGCGGATCCGCCACCGACGACGACACCGCGGTCCCGAGTCTCCTGGACGGCGTTGATCCCACCTGTGGTGCTGTTTGCCCTCTACACCGGCTTCGAGCAAGCGACCGGCAGCTGGTCGTACACCCTGTTCACCGAAGGCCGCGGCATCGGTCAGATCACATCCGGCCTGCTCGTCGCCGGATTCTGGGCCAGTCTCGCCAGCGGTCGAATCGTGGTGGCGACGGTCGGATCGCGCCTCTCCGCGGCGACGGCGCTGGGAGGCGGGACCATGGTGGCCTTGATCGGGGCGTGGCTGTTGTGGTGGGCACCGCATACCTGGGTTGCAGGGATCGGCCTGCTGATCATCGGCGCCGGTTTGTCGCCCGCCTACCCGGCAATGATGTCGCTCACCCCGGGCCGGGTGGGCAGCAACCGCACTGCTACCGCAGTGGGCCTGCAGGCAGGCTCAGGAGCGCTCGGGAACCTGCTGCTGCCCGCCGGGATGAAGCTGATCGTCGACGCCTTCGACATCACGGTGGTGGCGCCGGTGCTCTTCGGAGGCGCCGCAGCTCTGGCGCTCGCGGTGACCATGGTGTACCCGTGGCGTGCACGGCACCAGAAGGACGCCGCCCCATAGGGAACGGCCCCCGCAGGGGCCGTTCCGTGGAGGTGCGGGGAGTCGAACCCCGGTCCTCTGAGGCTTCAGCGTCGGCATCTCCGAGCGCAGCCGATAGCGAGGGTTCGGGCAGGCGGGACGCTATCGGCGCGTATCCCGTCGCCCTATCCGGAAAAGGCTTGACCTGCCGGCCCCGGAACCCCGGCAGGGGCATCCCTCATTGCGACGCCCGGTCCCGACGAGGAGGGCACCCCTCGGGCGGACGGGCTGCGTTGTTAGGCAGCCAGTGCCAGGTTGTTGTCGGCACTTGCGTGTATTCCGGCTGATTAGCGAGGATCCGGAGACCTCGGCTCGCTTCCGGCGCTTCAACCCTCAGAGTCGAAACCATGTCACCCCCGTGGGCGCACAGCGCGATCTCACTGTACAACTATCGGACGCAGACGGGGATTCCGTAGAGAGAGAATGTAGAATTCAAGATTCAGACACGGAAGCCCACCTTTCTCGCGACTCTGAACTCTGAGATCTGAATTTCAAATCGATTGATCAACGATCAATCGATGCTTCGGTGCCTCATCGCTCGTTCCATCTCGCGGTCGGCCTGGCGGCGCCGCAACTTCTCCCGCTTGTCGTAGCGGGCCCTGCCCTTGGCCAGGCCCAACTCCACCTTGGCCTTCCCGTCTTTGAAATAGAGGCGCAACGGCACCAGCGTGAGTCCCCGCTCCGCCACCTTGCCCGCGATGCGATCGATCTCGTGACGGTGCAGCAGCAGCTTGCGGGTCCGCTCCGGGTCGTGGCCGCCCTCACGGGCGAAGGAATACGGAGCCACATAGGCCCCAACCAGCCACAGCTCCCTCCTCTGCACCAGGGCATAGGAGTCTTTGAGATCGGCCTTGCCGGCACGCAGGCTCTTCACCTCGGAGCCGCGAAGAGCAAGGCCGGCCTCGTAGGTCTCGACGACCTCGTAGTCACGGGCCGCCCTGCGGTTGGTGGCGATCGTCTTGGTAGCCATCAGAGGTATGGCATCGGGTCGACGGGATCGCCAAAGACGCGCACCTCAAAATGCAGGTGGCATCCGGTGGACACACCGGTGGTGCCGATGTAGCCGATGACCTCACCCACCGCCACCTGCTGGCCGTATCCGACAACAGTCCCACTCATGTGACCGTAGAGCGTGGACATGCCGCCGCCGTGATCGATCATGACGGTGAGGCCATAGCCCCCTTTCCAATCGGCCAGGAACACCCGACCGCCCGAGGCAGCAATGATGGGCACTCCACAGGCAGCGTCTATGTCGACTCCGGTGTGCATACGCACGTCGCCGTAGATCGGATGCACCCGGTAGCCGAAAGGTGACACGATCGGGCCCGAAACGGGCCAAGCCAGAACCCCCGGGGCGTCCCCGCCGCCACTCTGCTCCAGAGTAATGAGAATCCTCAGGTTCTCCCCTTCTGCCTCCAGAGCGGCAAGCTCGCTGTCGAAAAAGGCGATCTCCCAATCGAGCTGATTGAGCAGGGCCTGCTGGGCGGCGAGTTCGGCCTCGACCTCGTCACTCTTCACCTGCAGCACCGCGACCTCCTGCTCCTGCTCGGCTCTTTGCTCATTGAGGAGGCCCACAGACTCGGCGAGCTCGGCACGGGCCTGCTCGATGGCGGCGAGGCGGCGCTCCTCCTCGGCCCGGAGACGCTCCAGAGTCCGCACGTCGCGCAGGGTCCCTTCCTGCGCCCGCTCGGCATACTGCTGGCCTATCAGAATCGCTTCGGCATCCCTGGTTTCGAGGAGCGCCAACGATGGGCCTCGCTCAGCCGACATGTAGATCTCGACGGCACTGTGCCGTGCCGAATCCTCGATGACCGCCATGTTGACTCTCATTTCGACCAGGTGGCCCTCGCTGCTCTCGATGGCCCCGGCAAGCGCTTCGATCTCGATCTCGGCGGAAACGATGGCGGCCTGGATCTCCTCGATACGTCGCTGAGCGCCGTCCAACTCGTCGACCAATCCCTCCAGCCGAGTGGCAGTGTCGAGCACTTCGTTGACAAGGTCCGTGCGCTGATCCCGTACCGATGAGACTTGGCTGCGAATGGAATCGATACGCTCGGAAACTTCGGCCAGCTCGCCGGGAAGGTCGGCATCTGCACTGGGGGTCGCGGCGAACACCAGGATGGTGCACAGGACAGCGGCCGCGCCGAGACGCCGCACGTTCAATCCCTCAGCAGGCCCACCATGCCGAAGGCAGCGCCCGCTACACCGGCGGCCGCCCCGAGGAAAAGCACGGAGAGCGACTGAAGCAACAGGAACCTGCCGTCCAGCACAATCGGCTCCGGATCAAGGCTCGTCTGGAGCAGCCCGATGATGCCCTGATGGAATTGCAGGATTACCGCGATGGCAAGAGCGGCTCCCACCAAACCCTCAAAAAGCCCTTCGAGGAGGAAGGGCAGCCGCACATACCAGTTGCCGGCGCCAACGAGCTTCATGATGGCCAGCTCCTCGCGTCGGGCCCACACCGCCATACGGATGGTGTTGGCAATGAGCACTATGGCGGTCGCTCCAATGATGAAACCGATCCACACCGCGAATTGGCTCCACTTGTTTGACCGCTCCACCAACCTGTCGATTGCCTCCGCCGCCACCTCCACATCCCGTACTCCCGACATCACTACAAGGCGATCCCGGATCTCCCTGTAGTCGGCAGCCTCGGTCGGCCTGATACGGAGTGACGCGGGAAGGAGCGAGGGGTCCTCCTCAATAATGGCCAGAGCGTCCGGGTAGTCCTTGGCCATGGAATCGCGGGCCTCTTCGAGGGCCATCGCTTTCGAGAAGTAGATTACGTCCTCGACGTTTTCCCATGATGCGATCTCAATCTGCATGGCACCGACCTCATCGCCCTCCACTTCGTCACTTAGGAAGGCGATGACACGTACCCCCTCGGTCCATCCCGTCAGTTCGTCCTGGATGGACCAACGAACAAGGATGGCGCCAAACACGAGCATCAGCATCACAAACACGACGAGTACGGCGCTGGCCACAACAAGCAAGTTGCGGCGGATGCCCTGCGTGGTGTTGGTGAGGATGTACTGAAGCCGCACTGCTACTCCTCGGCCTTGGTGACAGGTGACGCAGCCGACTCCGAGCTCTGCTGGTACACACCGCCGCGCTCGTCACGCACCACAGCGCCCCGCTCCAAGGCCACAACGCGTCGACGCATGGCATCGACGATGGCGTGGTCGTGAGTGGCCATGACCACGGTGGTGCCGGTGCGATTGATGCGGTCGAGCAGGCGCATGATGCCCACCGACGTGCCCGGATCCAGGTTCCCCGTCGGCTCGTCAGCGAGCAGGATGAGCGGCCGGTTGACAAAAGCCCGGGCAATGGAGACTCGCTGCTGCTCACCACCGGAGAGCTGTAGGGGCATACGATCGGCCTTGGTAGCGAGATCTACCAGACGCAGCACCTGGGGCACCTGGGCCTGGATCACGTGTTTGGGCCGCCCAATCACCTCGAGGGCAAACGAGACGTTCTCGTAGACGGTCTTGTTGGGCAGCAGCTTGAAGTCCTGGAAGACGGTGCCCACCGAACGCCGCAGCAGTGGCACCTTCCAGCTCGGAAGCCTGTTGAGGTGTTTGCCCGCCACCCAGATGTCGCCCTCGGTGGGAGGCTCCTGCCGAAGCAACAGCCGGATGATGGTCGATTTGCCCGAGCCGGAGGGCCCGACCAGGAAAACGAACTCCCCCTTCGCTATGTCCAAGGTCACGTTCTTGGCGGCGACAGTGACGTCGTCGTAGACCTTGGACACACCCTCAAGCTTGATCATCGATAGCCTTTCCTGCGGCACTGAAGCCCGCGATCGACTGCAGTCGATTCCGTGGCGGGCGTGTCCCGGAGGTTAGTAACGAAGGGGCGAAATGCAGGCTATTGCGGCGACGAGCCCGGCAACCGGGAGTGAACACGGGGCCGAGGGCGGTAGGCGAGACCCAGATGATGCCTTGGCTCTCCTCCCGGCATCGCTCCTGTACCGCCCGAGCCTCTGAGATCTACACCGCCAAGGTCTGGTCGGAGCCCACTTGTCGCACCAGCCAAGTGCCGCAGCTCATACAGAGCCTGCGCCCGGCGTTGTGGGTCCCACACCGTGGGCAGAAAGGAAGTCTCCGGCGTCGTCTTGCAGCAGCCGCCTTCGCCGCCGCCGAACCGGGCCTCGGCGCCCGAACCGCGTCGACGATGAGGGCGGACAGCCATGCCGCCAGCACCACCGCACCTACAAAGGCGCCGGCCAATATCGGTCCCAATCCCATCGTGTCGTTGGCGTCGGCGGGAGATGTCAGAACCAGAGCAGTGACGGGGCCGCCAATGACTGGAATCAGGAAGTGCCCGAAACGCCCTTTCCTGCAGGCAGCAATCGTCACCGACACGAAAACAGTCGATGCCACAACTATGAGAGGAATCCAACCCTCCACCGCATCCTCCTTTGATGGCATACCCAAGGTGCCACCAATCCCGCCACGGGATAATCGGGAATTACCCTGAATCGAGCCCGGAGAGCTAGCGCTCCTGCTGCGTCCTCCGCCACTGCAGGTAGGCCTCCACAAAAGCATCAAGATCTCCGTCCAGCACCCCCAGCACGTTGCCCACCTCGACGTCGGTGCGGAGATCCTTCACCTGCTGGTAGGGCTGGAGCACATAGCTGCGAATTTGCCGGCCCCAAGCGGCCTCACCCTGCTCGCCCCTGATCTCATTCACCTCGGCGTCACGCTCTTTGCGGGCCCGCTCGGCGAGGCGGGCGGCCAGCAGCGCCATGGCCCGGTTGCGGTTCTGCAGCTGCGACCGCTCCGCCTGGCAGGCGACGACGACGCCGGAGGGCAGGTGAGTGATGCGCACCGCCGAGTCGGTGACGTTGACATGCTGGCCGCCGGCACCCTGGGAGCGGAAGGTCTCCACACGCAAGTCGTCGGGATCGATTTCCACCTCAGCCACCTCCACCTCGGGGATGACGTCGACTCCGGCAAACGAGGTGTGCCGACGCGAAGCGGCATCAAAAGGACTGATACGCACCAGCCGGTGCACTCCGCGCTCCGATACCAGGTTGCCGTAGGGATGATCGCCGCGCACGGTAAGCGTGGCCGAGCGAATACCCGCCTCCTCAGCCTCGAGGATTTCGTCGACCTCAACGTCAAAGCCGCGCTGCTCCAGGTGACGCAAGTACATGCGCAGCAGCATTTCGGCCCAATCGGCGGCGTCGACACCGCCGGCTCCGGCATGGATGCTGACGATGGCGGGACGGTCGTCGTACTCTCCAAAATAGAGGCTCTCCCGCTCCAGGGCGGCCAGCTCACGTTCGGCGGCGCCAAGGTCCCGCACCACTTCGGCTGCGGCCTCGGCATCACCTTCCTCGGCGGCCATGTCGAGCAGCATCTCGGCATCGTCGAGCGCGGATCCGAGGCGCTCCACCTGGCCGACAACGGATTCGAAACGCGAAAGCCGCCTGGTGACCTCCAGGGCCCGCTCCTGGTCGTCCCAGAGATCCGGAACCGAGGCCCGCTGCCTCAAATCGGCGAGTTCGGAGGCCTTGGTATCGACGTCAAAGGAACCTCCGGGCGTCGGCAAGACGGGCCCGAAGCTCGGCGATCAGAGAGCGAGG
>CAZTJO010000013.1:0-1969 GCA_964614095.1 uncultured Acidimicrobiia bacterium | reverse complement strand
AGCCTTCGCCTGGCGCTTGAGCGCAGCCCCCCCAGTTCCCTGCAAGCGCACCACCGGATCCGGCTTTGCCTGCTGCTCCACCACCTGAGCATGGAACAGGTAACGAACCGTGTCCTCCTTGATGCCGGCCACCATGTCGGCGAACATGTCGTACCCCTCACGCTGGTACTCGACCAAGGGATCGCGCTGACCCATGGCCCGCAGGCCGATACCCGCTCGCAGGTAGTCCATCTCGGCCAGATGCTCTCTCCACTTGGTGTCGATGATGGAAAGCACGACCGTTCGTTCCAGCCGGCGCAGCAGATCGGCGCCTATTTCCTCGGTGCGGCGCGAGTACGCCTCCTGGGCATCGTCGACCACACGCCCAATGACCTCGTCGGCCTCCACCCGGGCCGTGGTCACGTCGTCCTGGCGCAACCCGAAGTCGTAGAAGCGGACCAACCGCTTCTGCAGCTCCTCCCAGTCCCAGTCCTGCGGCGCCAGCTCATCGCTGATCACCATCGACACCTCACCGCCGACGACCGCGCTAATCCACTCCCGGACCAGCTCTTCGGTGTCCTCGCCCCGCAGCACCCCGCTGCGCCACTCGTAGATAACCTCACGCTGGCGATTCATCACTTCGTCGTATTTGAGGACGCTCTTGCGGATCTCGAAGTTCTGCGACTCCACCTGGCGCTGCGCGCGCTCTATGGATTTGGTCACCATGCCGTGCTCGATGGGGATCTCCTCCGGGATGCGCAGGCGCTGCATGAGACCCTGCACCCGCTCGCCGGAAAACCGGCGCATGAGATCGTCCTCCAGCGACAGATAGAAGCGGGATTCCCCGGGATCCCCCTGCCGACCCGAACGGCCCCGGAGCTGATTGTCGATGCGGCGCGACTCGTGGCGCTCGGTTCCCAGCACGTAAAGGCCACCCAGCTCGATAATCTGCTGCCGCTCGCCCTCGGTCTCCTGCTTGAACCGCTCGAGAACCTCCCGGTACTCCGCTTCGTACTCGGCGGCGTGCTCATCGATGTCGCGTTTGCGCAGCTCCAGCTTGGCCAGCTCATCGGGATTGCCGCCCAGGCGGATATCGACGCCGCGGCCGGCCATGTTGGTGGCCACGGTCAGGCCCTTCAGACGGCCTGCCTGCGCGATGATTGCCGCCTCCCGTTCGTGATGTTTGGCGTTGAGCACCTCGTGGGGGATGCCTCGGTTCTGGAGCAGGGACGACAGCAGCTCCGACTTCTCGATGGAGATGGTGCCGATGAGCACCGGCTGGCCTCTCTCATAACGCTCGACGAGATCCTCTACGACGGCGTTGAATTTGGCCCGCTCGGTCATGTACACCACGTCGGGCTGATCGGCCCGCACCACCGGCTCGTTGGTAGGCACCGCAACAACGGTGAGGCCGTAGATCTCGGCGAACTCTCCCGCTTCGGTCAAGGCGGTCCCGGTCATGCCGGCGAGCTTCTCGTACATGCGGAAGTAGTTCTGCAGGGTGATGGTGGCGAGGGTCTGGTTCTCTTCCTTGATGCGCACACCCTCCTTCGCCTCGATGGCCTGATGCAGGCCCTCCGAATAGCGCCGTCCCTCAAGGATGCGCCCGGTGAACTCGTCGACGATCTTGACCTCGCCGTTGGCGACGACGTAATCGACGTCGCGGCCGTACAGCTCCTTAGCCCGCAGCCCAACGTCCAGGTGGTGCACCAAATCGACGTTGGTGTGGTCGTACATGTTGTCGATGCCGAGGATCTGCTCGACCCGAGCCACGCCCTCCTCCGTCGAGAGCACTTGGCGCTTCGCCTCGTCCACCTCGTAGTGCAGATCGCGCCGCAGCCGCTCCACGATGCGTGAGAAATCTCGATACCACTTGGCCATATCGGACACCCGGCCGCTGATGATCAGCGGAGTCCGAGCTTCGTCGACCAGGATCGAGTCCACCTCGTCGACGATGGCGTAGTTGTGACCCCGCTGCACCATGTTCTCC
>CAZTJO010000012.1:1987-52299 GCA_964614095.1 uncultured Acidimicrobiia bacterium | reverse complement strand
CCTGGGTCACCCAGATCGGATTCACGCAGGCCACTCCCAGCCGATCCGGCTCACTCGGGTTTCCTGTGTCGTAGATGACGAGTTCGGCCGGCATGCTGCTCTCACCGTCGACCTCGACTACGGCAACGCGGGCCCCGCCCGGCGAAAAAGCGAAGCCTTGGGTTTCGCCGGCAATCTCCGTGCTGGTTGCGGCTGCAACATCGATGAGCCACGAGGACAGGTGGTCGTTGCTGGTGGTGAGCACAAGGCGACCATCTGGGCTCCAGCGCGCCGATTCGGGCCGGAGGCCCTGCGACGGAATTTCGATATTGGCCACTGCGGCGTTGGAGAGATCGATGACAGCAGCTTCGACGACCACAGGGAGCACGGTGTCGGGTAGTTGCTCCGCCCTCCACAGCAGCAGGTGGTCAGTCGACCACGATGTCGGTTGCCACACCTCGCCGGTGTCCAACTCGGTGACCCTGCGGCTTCCGGGATCGATGTGCAGGTAGCCCAAGGAATTGAAGTCCTCGTCGGTCATTTCGACGACTGCATTGCTCTCGGCGGTATCGATGAAGGCGGAGGCTTGGAGGCGAGAGCCCTCCCACAGCGTCTCGAGGGTGCTGCCGTCGTAGAAGGCCACGGAGTTTCGGCGCAGCACCAGCACGCCGCCGTCGACCAGGAAGGCATTCTGGGCGTCGCCGGCGATGCTCGTCGTCGACCCGTCGTCGATGCTCTCAAGGAAGACCTCTCCGTCGATCACGTAAACAAGATGTTTGCCGTCACTTGAGAGATCGCCCACCCATGCATCGGCGAACAGACGGGTCTGTTCGGGCGCGGCCGTAGGGACGAGCCACAGGCTGTTCAGGTCGCCGAGCAGGGCGAACTCACCCGATGAATCGAAATCGACGATGAAGATCTGTGTCGGGGGATCGGCCATCACCGCACCAAGGTCCGTCACCTGGCCCGTCGCCATGTCCACCAGGACACCGGGGCCGGAGCCGTCGAGGGTGGCGAGCACGACAAGATCAACCGTTCGGGCCGTCGCCGCTCTGGGAATAACCACGTTCAACAGCGCCTCGGGATCGATGTCAAGGAGAGTGGCCGAAGCTTCGAAGGCGTCGACAAAGAACCACTCACCTGAGTCAAAGTCCTGGTACAGAGCCGTACCCCGCTGTGCAGCCACCGCTTCGGGAACCAGGAATCCGGTGTCGATCGTGGCGACCTGGCCGGTGTCGGGCCTGATGATGTTGAGGCCTTGCGGCCAGCCATCCTGGTTGGTGGCCCCACAAAGGATGAGTCCGGGTCCGGTGCTGGAATCCCCACCGCAGCCAGCCGCCAGCAGGAGGACCGTCATGAGCCCGGCGACGAGAGTGAGGTAGGCGCGGCCACTCCTCATTGGTGCTTCCTTCGTGTCGTCTTCAGTGTTAACGGTTGAGGATACCCGCCGGCGATGCCCGAATTGTGTAGGCGGAGAGCGGTCGGCAGGGTGGTGATTGGAGGGGGACCTTGGCCCCTGGCGGGCTGCAGGTGCAGGTGCGATCGTGGCGATAGCCAGTTCGTTTTCTCGGCTGGGCAGGGGGCGGGCTTCCCGCGGTACCCTGCGATCCGAAGCAGGAGGCACCGGTGCGCAAGGTGAAGCGCCTCGAAGAGGATGGAGATGTCCAGGGTCTCATCGACTTGCTACTGGACTTCTCAACTGCGAACGCCCGGCCCAGCGTGGCGGCCGCTCTGGCCGAGCTGGGGGACCCCAGGGCGGTGGAGCCGCTGGCCCGTATGCTCAACGACCCTCCGGACAAGGTGACCAACCGCAAGCTGCGTGAGGCCTATGCCGAAGCCTTGGCCAAGATCGGCGGCACCGAGGCCAGGGCCGCGCTGAAACACGGGGCGATCAACGACTCGGACTACTGGGTGCGCAAGGCCTGCATCCGCGGGTTGGGTGATGATCTCTCCGATCCGGAGATCCTGGCTGCGCTGGGAGCTGCCCTGAAGGACAAGGACAGGTTCGTGCGTGGAGACGCCGCCGCCGCTTTGGCTCGTACGGAGGCTCCGGAGGCCCTGGAGGCACTCATCGAGGCGAAACTCGCTGGTGTTGAAGTGCCGGTGCACGGGATGCGCGGACGCGCCTACTTCGACTTCCTTCTTGGACTCGGCGGCGCCGACGATCTGAAGACTCTGGTGGAAAAGTATGTGCAGCCGAATGAGGAGGTCGTCTTCATCCTCATCGGCCAACAGCTGCCCGACTTGGTCATAGGGCTTCAGGATCGTCTAGTGACAATCTCTCGGCCTGCCGGCGGGGCCAGCGTGGCCGGAATCTCTCTCTGGGGTGCAGGCGAGCCAGTCGTCAAGGTTCTGCCCTATTCCGAGATGACTGCGGACTCGATCCAGTGGCATCCAAAGGGCAACTATGTGACGCTGGGCCACTGGTTGAAGGGCGTCAAATACGATCTCATCGGCAATCTCGGCGTAGTTCCCCATGAGCAGTGGAGGTACTACCTGGACCGACTGCCGCTGGGGTAGAAGAGTTCAGAATCCGGAGTTCAGAGTCGGCACCACACATTCTGAATCCTGAACCCTCTTCTTTCACCAAAGGTGGTGCACCTGGTCCTTGATCCTCTGTTCATAGACCTCGGCGATCCTCGCCATGGTCGCGTCGGGCAGCGGATCTAGATCGGCGGCGGCGGCGTTCTGGGCAGCCTGCTCGGCGTTGCGGGCACCCGGGATAACGGTGCTCACCGCGTCGAACATGAGGATCCAGCGCAGGGCGAGTTGGGCCATGGTGGCGCCCTCGGGGACCAGAGGCCGCAGCTCTTCGACTGCATCGAGACCGCTGTCGAAATTGACACCGGCAAACGTCTCACCACGATCAAAAGCCTCGCCGCCGCGGTTGTAGGACCGGTGATCGTCGGCGGCAAAGGTGGACCGGCGGCTCATCTTTCCACTGAGCAGGCCGCTGGCCAGGGGCACCCGCACGATGATCCCAACGTCGCGAGCCTGTGCCTCACGGAAGAACAACTCGGCGGGACGCTGCCGGAAGGCGTTGAAGATGATCTGCACCGTGCTCACGCCTGGGTATTCGATGGCCTTGAGCGCCTCCTCGACCTTTTCGACACTGACTCCGTAGCGGCGAATGGTGCCGTCGGTCACCATGGCATCGAGGGCGTCGAAGATCTCGGGCCGGTAGTAGGCCTCGGTCGGCGGGCAGTGGAGCTGCAGCAGGTCGATGGACTCGGTCTCCAGGTGCTGCAGGCTGCGGTCCACAAACGCCGTCAGGTTCTGGGCGTTGTAGCCGTCCACCACATGTGGATCGAGCCGGCGCCCTGCCTTGGTGGCCACCACCATGCGGGCATCGGGACGCTCGCGACGCAGCCTGGCGATGAGACTTTCGCTGCGACCGTCGCCATAGACATCGGCGGTATCGAAGAAGGTGACGCCGGCGTCTGCGGCGGCGTGGAGGGCGGCCACGGCGTCATCCTCGGAAACGTCACCCCAGGCACCGCCGATGGCCCAGGCCCCGAAGCCAACGGCGGATACCTCATATCCGGTCTTTCCCAGGCGGTGATACTGCATTGTGTATTTGTCTCTCGATCGGCGTGGTACCCGTACCATGCTACCGGCCGGCTTCCGCCACCTGACGGGGCAGGCTCCGCCCTCCGCTTAGGATGGTTGCGGCACCGAGTCCTGATGGACCAGAGATCCCACTTGAGGAGGAGACGCTTGCGACGCAAGGTTTCTGTAGGCCCGGCTGTCGAGGGGCTGGTTTGATGGGCGATCGAAGGGTCGTGCTCGAGTCTGGTAACGCTCGGGTGATTGTCGACCTCGATCACGGTGCCCGTCTTGCCTCTTTTGCCGTCAAGGGGCGGGAGCTTCTCGTCACCGAAGGCCCCTCGCCCTTCGCCTGGGGCTCCTACCCCATGGCTCCGTGGGCCGGCCGGGTGCGGCGGGGCCTGTTCACCTTCAATGAGGTTGAATATGAGCTGCCCATCAACATGGACGACCACTCCATCCACGGCACCGTTTTCGATCGGCCGTGGGAACAGGACGGCGACGGCGGTTTTGTGATCGACCTAGGCCCCGACTGGCCGTTCGCGGGACACGTTCGCCAGACGGTGGCGCTAGGTGAGAACTCGCTCAAGCTTCGCCTGGAGGTGTACAGCGCCGACGGGCCCATGCCCGCAGCTTGCGGCTGGCATCCCTGGTTCCTGCGCCACCTTGGCGCTGGCAAGCCGGCGGTGGTGACCCTCAACGCTGGGTTCATGGACGAGCGTGATGAAGAGGGTATGCCCTCGGGACGCCGGGTGACGCCGCCGCCGGGGCCGTGGGACGACTGTTTCGGAGGGTTCTCCTGGCCGCCTGTGGTGGAGTGGCCCGGCGTACTCCGGCTGGTGGTGGGTTCATCGTGTGCCGTATACCAGGTGTACACCGAAGAGCCTCAAGGGGTGTGTGTGGAGCCCCAGACCAGTCCGCCCAATTCGTTGAACACCGGCGCCGACATCGTCGAACCGGGGCGTCCGCTTGTGGCGACCAGCTCCTGGCGGTGGGAGACGGCGTGAAAGGCCCGGCCCCTGAGCTGGGGGGGGGTGAGAATGAGTGAACTCCGCATCGGGGTGATGAGCACGGCGCATATCGGTGTCAGGCACGTTATCCCCGCCATGCAGACAGCAGCCCGGTGTGACGTGGTAGCCATCGCCTCGCGCGATGCCGAGCGGGCTCGAGCAGTTGCAGCCGACTTTGGTATACCCAAGGCACACGGCAGCTATGAGGCTCTGCTCGCCGACGAGGGTGTCGACGCCGTATACATTCCCCTTCCCAATCACCTTCACGCCGAGTGGACCATCGCTGCCGCCGAGGCCGGCAAACATGTGCTCTGCGAGAAACCACTGGGCATTTCGTCTGTGGAAGCCAGGGAGATGATCGACGCCTGCCGCAACGGCGGGGTCACCCTCATGGAGGCTTTCATGTACCGCCTGCATCCCAGCTGGGTGGCGGTGCGGGAGATGGTGGCGTCGGGCCGTGTCGGGTCTCTTGTCGCCGTGCAGAGCTGGTTTTCCTACTTCAATGACGATCCGGAGAACATCCGCAACGTCGCTGCCTACGGCGGCGGTGCTCTTTTGGACATCGGGTGCTACTGCATCAACCAGTCGCGTATGCTGCTCGGCGGAGAGCCGGTGGCGGTGTCGGCGGCACAGAAACGAGATCCCCACTCGGGGGTCGATGTGCTCACCTCAGGGCTGCTCGAGTTCGAAAAGGGGGTGGCTGCGTTCACCTGTTGCACGCGGTGCCAGGCCGACCAGCGAGTTCATATCTACGGCACCGATGGGCGGATCTCGGTGGAGGTCCCGTTCAATATTCCGGCGGACCGGCCCACTCGGGTGTTCTTGACCGCCGGCGCAGGCGCAACGACCGAGACCTTCACCTTCGGGCCCGTCGACAAGTACGTCATCCAGGCCGAGGAGTTCACCGCTGCCGTGCTCGATGGAACCGAGGTCCCCATCCCGCCGGCGGACTCGGTGGCCAACCTCGAGGTAATCGAGCGTGTGGTGGCCGCCGCCCGCCGTCGTTGACGCCGGGTCCGGCTCGCCGGCTACGGACTGGCGAGGATGTCCTTCCTGGTGATGCTCTTTCTGCACGAATCACAGACCATCGCCGCGTCGACCACATCGCCCTCCACCACCTGCCGCAGCAGGGCCTGCTTCAACACCCCGAGTATCCCTCCGCAGTGGGGACACTTGCTCACATCAACTTCGGAAGAGTCACTCATGCTTGGGCTCACCTCCTGGTGATTGTGGGTTTGGGCCAGCGTAATCGCCGGAAGATTCCCCCTTCGGGCGCGATTTCTGCCATTGCCGTCGGCAAAGGAACCCTGTCGACAACGGCCTTCTCCTCGCCACCCGGGGTGAGTCTTGGGCAGTCTGCCGCTGGCGTGGCCTACATGTCGATACGTTCGACGGAAGCGGTGCGGGCTCCCTTTACCACCACAAAACGAGTCGGCACCTGTTCGGCTAGTGCCGTCACATGGGTTGCAAGGCCCACGGTCCTTCCGGTGGCGCCGATCTCATGGATGATGGCCGATGCCGCTTCCACACCTTCGGCGTCGAGGGTGCCGAATCCTTCGTCGAGGAATATCGACTCGAGGCGTTTTGAGGCACCGGCCGACATCTCTGCCAGGTGATCGGCCAGCGAGAGGGCGAGGGCCAGTGACGTGAGGAAGGTCTCACCTCCGGACAGGGTCTTCACGGGGCGGGTCTCATCGGCGTTGTGGTGATCGATGATCTCGAAGGAGAGATCCTCGTCGATCTTGAGGGAGTACTGGCCGCCGGAAAGCTCCTCGAGGCGCTGGTTGGCGCCGACGACGAGAACGTGGAGCGCCTCTCGCAGCACCCAGCGCTCGAAGCGCTGCGCTCCCAGGTGCACGGCGAGTTCTCGGGCCACAGCAGCCGAGGTCTGCTCGCGCTTGCTTGCTTCACTCAGACGCGTCGCTTCTTGGAGGGTGGCGGCCAAACGCTCGGCCTCGGCGCGGGCGGCGGCGAGCGCATCGACAACGGCGTCCCTAGGTGCGCCGGTGGCGGTGATCTCTTGACTGCGGAGGGCGGTGAAGACCTCCTGCTCCAGTGAATCGCGGGCTACAGCCAGACGTGTCGCCTCCTTTTCCGCCTGCCGGCGCTCCTTTTCGAGGCCGGGGAGCTTTTCTACGGCCCAGGCCAGCAGTGCTCGCCAGTCTTGGGCGGCTTCCCCGCTCACCTCGGGCGGGCCCAGATCGACGACGGTGTCCCGGCCGCGGAGCAATGCTGCCGTGGTCTCCCTTTCTCCGGCGGAGAGAGCGCGGAGCGCCTCCTCGGCAGCAGCGTTCTTCTGAGCCGCCTCATGCGCTGCCGCCTTCGCCGTGTCGGCCACCTTGGATCGTCTTTTTCGTTGGGCCAGCCCGGACGCGGCCTCGGCAGCGGAGGGCAGGGTGGCGCGCTGCTTCTTCAGCTGGGCGAGGTCCTTCTGGAGCCTGGCGGCATTGTCGGCCTTGACGGCGTGGTCGCGCTCGAGGCCGCGGTGATCGGTATCGGCCTGATCCAGGTCGTGTTTCGCCGCCTCCAGGGCTTTTTGCAGGTCGTCGAGCTGCGGTGGCTCGGCGTGGCGCTCTTCGGTAACCGTGCGTCCGCACACCGGGCACGGCTCGCCGATGACAAGGCCGGCGGCCAGATCGGCAGCGGCCTGTCCGGCTCGACCTTCTTCAAGGGCGGTGGAGGCGGCATCAAGCCGCCTTGCTTTGGTCTCCCGTTTCCTGCCGGCGGCATCGAGCTTCTTCTTCGCCTCCGTCTCGGCGGCGGCCACCTCGGCGTGTTCCGCCTCGCTTTCGGCGAGCTTCTCATCGGCGGCAACGGCCTTTTCGAAAGTCTTCGGATCGGGGAGATCGGCCAGCGCCTGCTCGGCTTCCTCGAGGGCGGCCTGGGTCGACGTCACGAGCGCCTCGGCGGCGGCGGCTGCGCCACGTCCGGCCTCGAGCCGGGCGGCCAGCTCGTCGAGGCCCGGTGGTGCTTCGAGTGTCTTCAGGCGGGCGGCGGCATCGTCTCGGTGGGCGGCGGTGGCCTCGGCGGCTTGCCGTTGATTCTCCAGCTCGTCGGCCCGGGGCCGGGCCTGCTCGACCGTCGCCACCAGGGCTTCGAGGGCAGTGACGCGCTGCACGGCGGCGGCAGCCGCCTCTTTGGTGACCTCCGCCATCTGTCCGAGCTGGCGATCGATGGCGGCCGCCTCACCCTTGGCCTGGTGCTGGCGCTGGCGGGCCAGCTCGGCAATCTTTTTGTATACGCCCAGCTCCAGCAGTTCGATCAGCAGCTTCTGCCGGTCGCCGGGGCGGTCGTGGAGGAAACGAGCGAAATCGCCCTGAGGGATCACAACGCACTTGGTGAAGTGATCGAGGGACAGGCCGAATAGCTCCTGCACTGCATCGTTCACCTCGCCGGCGTTCCCGGCGAGCACTTCGCCGTTGTGCTCGAGCCGGGCCTCCTTGGTGGTGGCGCCCGCCTTGGTGCGGCGCACCACACGCACCGTCGTGTAGGCCTTTTCGCCCACGGTGAAATCGAAACGAACCCGGGCCTCCTGCTTGCCCTGAGTCACCACCGGGGACACCTTGCTGCGCTCGTCGATGAGGCGGGGGATCGTGCCGTACAGGGCAAAGACCATCGCATCGATGACGGTTGACTTACCGGCGCCGGTGGCACCGGTAAGCACAAAGAGGTCGGCGTCGGTGAAATCGATGACGGTCGGCTCACGGAATGCGCCGAAGCCGCTCAGCTCAAGGCGTACCGGCCTCATGGACCTCCTCCATGAGCTCGTCGAAGAGCGCCAGCAGGCGCTCGTCGGTGATGTCGCGTTGGCCCAGGTATTCGGCAAAGAGCTGGCGCGGGGGGCGGCCCAGCCGCGGCTCCAGCTCGCCTCCATCGTCGGCGCTCACCGGAGCGGAGACGACAACGTCGATGGCTTCGGGGAACAGCCGCCGTATTTCCTCGTTGAGACCGGCCCGTGCTGCCGCCTCCACGACGATGCGGAGGTGGGCGTCCGGGGGATTGGCGGCGAGAGATTCGAGTTCCTCGAGGGTGCCCTGCAACTTGACCAACCGCCGCCCCGCGGTGATGGTCACCGGCTCGACCTTGGTTCTGCTTCCGGCGCCGGCTTCGACGAGCAGCACGCCTTTTGATTCTTCGATCTCACCGAAATCGAATTGCATCGGTGACCCGCTGTACCACACCGGGGGTTCGGCGGGCACCTCTTGACGCCTGTGGAGATGGCCGAGCGCCACGTAGTTGAGGTGGGGAGGGAAGACCTCGGCGGGCACGGCGTAGTCGATGACGGTGTGTGCGGAGCGCTCGCCGCCGCCGATGCGGCCGCCGACAACGGTGAGGTGGGCCATGAGCAGATTGACGGCGTCATCTGGAGCGGGTGAGGTGAGGTGGTCGACGATGCGGGCGATACGGTCGGCGTAGGCATCGTCGTGCTGACGGCGCTCTTTGGAGATGAGGTCGTCTGCTCGTACCACGTAGCGCTGTGAGATGAATGGAAGCAGGGCGATTCTCGCCGTCTCGCCGGAGCGAGCCGGGATGGCAACAGTGCCCCCGTCGTCGATCCGGCGCACGAACGGCGCCACCACCACCTCGCCCAGTCCGAGAAGCGGCTCGACGGCGTGGAGCCGCCTGGCATTGTCGTGGTTGCCGGCTATGACGGCGACCCGGGCACCCGTCCCGGCGAGGTCCAGAAGAGCCCTGTAGACGATCTGCTCGGCCTCGGGCGACGGAGCGGCGGTGTCGAAGATGTCCCCGGCCACCAGCACCAGGTCGACTGCATGCTCGGCAGCTATCTGCACGATCTCTCCGAGCACCCGGCGGTGCTCGTCGGCCCTGCTGCGTCCCCGCAGCGTCTTGCCAACGTGCCAGTCGGCGGTGTGGAGAATCTTCATGCTGGAGGGCTCTCCGGGTGGTGGTCGTGCTCGTCGAGGGTAGCGACGACGCCATGGTCACCAGCAAGCATCTCCAGGGCAAGCCCTATGTGGTTACCATCGACGCCAAGGTGGCGCTCGTCGGCATCATCGGTCTGCCCAACGTCGGCAAGACGACTTTGTTCAACGCGCTCACTGGACTCGCGGCTCCCACCGCGGCCTACGCCTACTCGACGGTGGAGCCGTACGTTGGGGTGGCCCCCGTTCCAGATGAGCGCCTCGAATGCCTGGCGGAGCTCGAGGCGGCGCCGAAGGTGGTGCATGCAGCCCTTGAGCTCCTCGATGCTCCGGCGATGGGCGGCACCAGCGATATCGGCGGCAGGTTCCTAGGGCGGCTCCGGGAGATGGAAGCACTGGTGCTCGTGCTGCGCGCCTTTGACGACGAGGCAGTGGCGTCTGACGAATCAGGCCGCGATCCTGCCGAGCAGGCCGAGAGTCTGCTGCTGGGCCTTGCTCTTGCCGACGGTGAGGTCTTCGGCCGCAAGGCGGAGCGCGCAGCAAAAGAGGCTGCCGCCGATGCTTCCCAGAAGGTGGTGGCCAAGACGATTGCCTCCGGCCTGGCCTTGCTCGAAGAGGGCAAGGCGCTTCGGCAAGGAACGTGGGATTCTCAGCAATTGGCCGCGTTCAGCGACCTGGCCCCGCTGACGTTGAAGCCGGTGGTCTGGGTGGTGAACGTCGGCGAGGACGAGTCTGGTGCCGAGGCCATGGTCGGTGCCGTCGCCGGTGTGGTGCCGGACGGAGATCGAGTGGTATCACTGTCGGCAGAGATCGAAGAAGAGGCGTCACGTCTGGATGCAGGAGAGAGAGCCGAGCTGCTCGAGGGACTCGGGCTCGGAGAGGGAGCGCTGGCCCGGGTAGTACACGCGACGTATGAGGTGCTCAACCTCGTCACCTTCTACACCGTGGGCCCCAAAGAGGCGCACGCTCGCACTGTGCCGCTGGGGACGAGGGCCCGTCAGGCGGCCGGCAAGGTGCACAGCGACATGGAACGTGGCTTCATCCGCGCCGAGATCGCAGCCGTCGACGATGTCATCGGGGCCGGAGGGTGGGACGCGGCGAAGGCTGCAGGAGTGGTGAGAGTCGAGGGCAAGGACTACCTGATGGCCGATGGTGATGTGATGCTCGTTCGGTTCTCGGTGTAGAGCGGCGAAGATAGCGGCGGCGGCCGGGTGGAGGGAAGTGAGTAGATGAAGGCGATAGTGGTCGGGGCCGGCGGCAGCGCCCGCGAACTGCTCGGACGCCTCAGCGACCTGTGGGAGATTGTCGTCGTTGATCCCGACGAGGAGCGGCTTGAGCTGGCTGCGGCGGTGCGCCCGGTGGAAGTCTTGCGCGGCGACGGCTCGAGCCGGGTGACGCTGCGTCGCGCCGGTCTTAAGGATGCCGACGCGGTTGTTGCCGCCACCGACGATGACCAGGTGAACATCGAGGTGTGCCGGCTGGCCCTGCGGGCCGGCCTTATGCGCATCGCGGCCGTGGCCGCCTCGTCGGCGAGCCTCCCCGAGTACCGCCAGCTCCAGGTGCCCGCCTTTGCCCCTGATGGTCTTGCCGCCAGGTTCATCGAGCAGAGGCTCGAGCCGCGCCCGGTGGCGTCGACCTCGTTTGCCGTTGGGCGTGCTGAGGCCGTGGAGTTCCGCATCGTCGAGGACAGCCCGGTGCTCGGCGTCGCGCTGCACGAGCTGAGGCGGGGGAATTGGCTGGTGGCTTCGGTGCTTCGTGACGGCCACCTCATCGTGCCACACGGCAACACCGTGTTGAAGCTGGGCGACGAAGTCACCGTGGTGGGACCGGCCAGCGAGTACCCCCGGATCGTGCGCACTTTTACACCCACAGAGGCTCGGTTCCCTCTCGACTTCGGGAAGAGAGTGGCGGTGATGCTGACCAGGCGCAGCGATTTGGCGGGACCAATCCCCGAAGCTCTGGCTCTGACCCGCAACAGCCGGGCGACGTCGGTGGTGATCGTGCACCGCCGCCTGGAGAGCATACGTGACGAGGCGCAGGCGGCCGAGGTCGAGTCGTTGCTGGCGGAGATCGAGGGGCTCCGGGGCGACGTCGAAGTGCACTTCCGGCCGGTGGCTAGAGCGCCCGCCCGTGCCCTGGACGCCGTCGTGGTAGACGAGGGTGTGGGGGTCATCGTGTTCCCGGCCCCTGCTCCTGGGCTGTTGGGAAGGGCACGTTCGGTTCGTGCACTGCGGACTGCGGCTCGGCTGCGGCGGCCGGTGTTGTTCTCCAGGGGGAGTTTCCCGTACCAGCACGTGGTGGCTCCCGCCCGCACCACGCCGTTGGGTCTGGCGGCGGCGCGGGCTGCCGTCGACCTTGCCGCCCATGCTCGAGGAGATGTCACCGCCGTTGCCGCGATCTCCTCGTTCCGGAGTGAGGGGAGGGAATCGGCACAGCAGGCGCTCTCACTCGTCCGGGAGGAGGCAGCGGTTCAGGATGTGCCGGTGCACCGGCGGATCCGTCAGGGTGGCCTGGTTCGGGTCGTCGAGGAGGCGGCCGCCGAGGCGTCGCTGCTGGTGTTGGGCCTGCCGGAGCGGGCTCCCTCGCTACCGCGGCCGGGTGCCAGCGGGCAGCTTCTGCGCCGGGTCCCGTGTTCGGTGCTCCTGGTCCCCGCCTCGGCCGGATGATCGAAACCATTGACCCCGTTCTGGCTCGGGACGGCGGGCGGCACGGCATCGCCATCCCGGTGTCGCTGATCCTCATCGCCGCCGCCGCTTCTGCCATCCCGCTGGTTGTAGGCCGGGTGGGTCTTCCCGCAATCGTGCTGGAGATCCTCCTCGGCGTCGTGGTGGGCCCGCGGCTGGGCTTCAGCGAGGCCGGCGAGGGATTGCTGGTCTTCCTCGCCGAGCTGGGGCCGTTCCTGATGGTGCGGCGCTTTTCGCTGCGAGAGTCGCTGGCTGCCGGGGTGATCCTGGCCACCCGGCTCAGTGTGGTCATTGCTCTTGCCGGCCTCGTTCTGGATCTCGAGCTGATCACCGGCGGTAAGCGTGCCGGGGCCATCATGCTGGTGGCGGTGAGCGCAGTGGTGTCGTCCGTCGCCCTCCGCATGCTGGCCAAACCGCTTCCGTCTTCCTTGGGAAGGTAGATCCGAGATGACGGAGACGCGGTGCGACGTGAGGCCGAGGGGAGAGGGAGGGCCATGACTTCCCGGCTGCCCCTGCCGCTGGACGCCGAGACGAGGCGGTGCCGGGAGCGGGAGATCGCCAAGATTGCGACCGCCGTGGCGCAGGGGGCCTACAAGATCCGGGCCGAAGATGTGGCCGACGCCATCGTGAGCTTCTTTCGCCGGGGGAATCCCGGGGAGGGCGATAGGCTGGCGGATCGGAGGTGACGCCATGCGCGCAGTGGTGCAGCGAGTGGGACGGGCGTGCGTGCGTGTGGAAGGTGGCACCATCGCCGAGATAGGTCACGGCCTCCTGGTACTGGTCGGTGCCGCCGAGGGCGACACGGTGGAGGATGCTGCTGCCCTCGCCGAAAAGATCGTCTCGATGCGGGTCTTCCCCGACCGGGAACGCCGGATGAATCAGTCGGTCGTTGATGCTGGGGGAGAGGTGCTTCTGGTGAGCCAGTTCACGCTGCTCGGCGACGTGCGCAAGGGGCGGCGTCCGTCCTTCAGCGCAGCGGCGGCCCCGGAGCTGGCCGAGCCGCTCGTTGACGCTGTGGCCGCTGCGGTTGGTGCTGCCGGGGTCACCTGCAGCACCGGCGTTTTCGGCGCGATGATGGACGTCGAGTTGGTCAATGAAGGCCCGGTCACGCTGATTCTGGATGTGGCCGGCGGCCGGGTGCAGTGAGGCCGTCTTCGTCGCTGATCTAACTGTGACCGGCAAGCCAGGCCGTGCCCTCGGGGCAGAAACGGGCGAAGTCGCAGTGACGGCACGCCTCCGACGGAGCCGGGGTTTTTGCACCGCTGGCGGCGCCGGCGACCAGCTCGCTCAGGTGGCTTCTGGCGGCGGTCACCCAGGCTTCGTCAGCGTCCTCGCTGTGCTCGACGACGCCGTTGCCGAGGAAGGCGAAGGTCACCCTGGTGTGTTGCGGCCGCCCCACGGCGAAGTTGGCGTCCTGGACGGCCACGGCGTAGGCCTCGAGTTGCACTCGTGATGCGGGGTCGTGCCGGGGACGCCCGCTCTTGAAGTCGACGATCTCCCACTGACCCGGCTCGGGTTGGTACACGGCGTCGATACGTCCGGCAACCAGAGCATCGCCGACCTTCAACTCGAAAGGTGCCTCGATGAGCAGAGGCCGGGCTGCGGCAAAACGCGATTTCACAAACGCGGCGAAGCCGCCGCTCCCGAGCCTCGAGCCGGCGTCGGCGGGAAGATCGTAGAAGCCGTGATCCGCTTCCTCGAGTGGCACCGAACCGCGGTTGTGCAACTCGATGCGGCGGTGGAGCTCGGTGCCCCTGCGGAGACCGGAGGAGGGTCGGCGCGGGAGCCGATCTATGTCGCTCCAGTGGAATCGCCGAGGGCAGCGGGCGTAGGTGACGAGCCCGGTCACCGAGGTGCGGAAGGGGCGGTCCGGCGGCTGCGCCGGTCCCTCCTCGGGCAGCCCGTTGAGCACCGTGTTCAGTTGGCCGAGGGCGTCGTCAAAGGCGGCGGTGATGCCGTGTTCCGCGGCGAGGCGGCGCGGCAGTTCGGGTTCCACAACCGACCTACGCAGGGTCTGGCGCCAGCCGTCGGCAAAGTGTGGATCGGGAGCGTGGGCATCGGCATCAAAGCGATGGGGCGGGGGAGGATCCCCCGGCTCCGCCGTCTCGGCGATTGACTCGGCCGATTCCAGGCTGGCGGCCAGGCGAAACAGGGCGCTGGGCTCCTTGTGCCGCTTCTCCGTGTACCAGAAGGCGCCGGTGCACACGAGCCGTTCCTTGGCCCGGGTCACCGCCACATAGGCGATGCGCCATTCCTCGTCGGCGTGTCGCTGCTGCAACACGGCGCGGCGCTCTTTTTCGTCAATGGGCAGTATGGGGAGGGAAGCGGCATCAAGGCGGCGCTCGTAGGGCAGGAATCGGGCGCGGGCGATGGGGTCTTCATAGGTTCGGGCCTGGCCCGGGAACACCGTCTCGCAAACGGCGGGCAGGAACACGACCCTCCATTCCAGACCCTTGGCCCGGTGTACGGTGAGCAGAGCCACCGCGTCCTCGCCGCCGAGGCGGGCGGTATCCAGTTCGTCGCCGGCCGTGTCTTCGGCCAGCAGGTCCAGGTAGTCGAGAAACGCGTCTAGGCAGGATGCCCCCTCGAGCGGGCTCCATTGCTCGGCGACGTCGAGGAAGCGGTAGAGGTTCAGTCGGGCCGACAGTCGCGCCGCATCATCCAGAGCCTCCACCTCGGGCCAGGCGCCGGTGCGATCGAGTATGCGCCGGCTCAGCTCTACCAGGCTGGCCCCTTGGGCGACGGTCAACAGCTCGCGATACACATCGGCGAAGCGCTGCAGCCGTGTGGCCGCCTCGTTGCTGAGGCCGGCACATTCGTCGAGATGATCGATGGCCTCGAGCATTGCCCAGCCCACGCCTTCGCCGCTCTCGTCGTCGCCCCGTTGCCGGTGAGTCCAGGCGGCGAGGGGCGCCAGGTCGCCCAGTCCGAGGCGGTAGTGAGCGCCGAGCAGCACCCGGACGAGTGCGGTGGCATCGTCGGGCCTGCCCATCAGGCGGAGCCAGGCGTGGAGATCGGCCACCTCCGGAACATCGAGCAGCCCACCGAGGGACGCCACCTCGACGGGAACACCACGCTGCTCCAGGGCGTCCCGGATCAGGCTGATGTGACTGTGGCGCCTGAAGAGCACCCCTACGTCCTGCCATGCCACCCCGTCCTCATCGTGTAGCCGACAGACCTCCTCGGCGAGACCGCGGGCCTCGTCGAGCGCACCGTGGAACCAGCCGGTGGCGACCGTGCCCTCCGGGGCGTCGTCGAGGGCACGCAGCCGATCGAGACCTCCCCGCTCGTCGATCTCGGAACGGACCAGATTGGCCAGCTCGATGATGCGGGTGGCCGATCGCCGGTTGCGCGAGAGTTGCCGGGTGGCCGATGGGGTTCCGTCGGCGTTGGCGAAGTACTCGGGGAACCGGCTGAAGTTCTCGAGTGAGGCGCCCCGCCACTGGTAGATCGTCTGGTCCACGTCACCGACGGCGGTTACGGGGAACCCCGACCCGAAGATCCGGCGCAGCAATTCGCGCTGCGCCGGATTCGTGTCCTGGTACTCGTCGAGGAGAACCGCCCGGTAGCGAAGGCGGATCCGCTCGGCGATGGCCGGGTGCTGGTCGAGAAGGCGGTGGCACTGGGAGATCATGTCGGCGTAATCGACCACGCCTAGGTCTCGTTTGCGCTGCGAGTAGACGGCGAGGGCGGCGGCCATCTCGGCTCTCTGCTGAGCGACCTCGTCGTCGGCGGGTGCCGGCTGCAGCAGGTCGGAGGGGTCCACCAGGTGATCGCCCAGCTGTCCCGACAGGGTGACGAGCTCGTCGACGCGAGCGCCGGGAGCAGTGAGATCGAGGGCGAAGTGCGGGCCGGAGCCGAGCGCCTCGCGCAGCAGCTGGCGCGAGTAGCCGGGGGTGATGACGGCCGTGCCGCGTTCGAGGCCCACAAGAGGGCCGAACTCGATCAGCAGGGAGTGGGCGAAGCCGTGATAGGTGTTCACCTCGACTTCTCGGCCAGTGCCGGCCAGCTCGGGCAGGTGGGTGCGCAGCCGGTCGGCGAGCTCGGCCGCGGCTTTGTTGGTGAAGGTGATGCCCAGGGCCTGCTCCGGGGCGATGTCCTGATTGCGGACCAGAGCGGCAAGGCGGAGGGCCATGGTTGTGGTCTTGCCCGTGCCGGCGCCCGCCGTCACCCGCAGAGGCAGCAGCGGGTAGTCGACGATCTTCTGCTGCTCGGAGGTCGGAGAGAAGGTCACGTCCGGTACGCCTCTCTGCCCTCGGGCCACTCGGGGCAAACGCGTCGGACCCCGCAGGTACGGCAGTGACTGCCGGGGTTTGGTGTCCAGTCCTCGGCCTGAATGCCCGAGGCAGCCTGGTGCATCAGCTCCGCGACTTCGGCGAGCCGCTCGATATTGAGGCGGCGTATGGCCACGCCCTTGGTTGACGCCGCAGGGAACCAGAACTCGGCCGCATCGATGGTGCCCAGCGAAGCTATCTCGGGATTGGCCGCGGCGGCCAGCACATAGAAGCCGAGCTGTACCGATACGGCGGCATCCTCGCCGCGGTAGGGAGTGGCTCCGGTCTTGTAGTCGACGATGCGCACCGCACCGTTTGAGATCTCGACACGGTCGGCCCTGCCTCGCCACGGGATGCCGTCGATCTCGAGTCGGAGAGGAGACTCGACGGCGGCGACACGAGCCTCACTTGGCCAGTTGTTGTACAGATGGCGCAGCATGGCCTCGGCACGCCGCCGCCAGGCCGCGGCCCACTCCCCACCTTCGAAGAGGGTGGCATCCCATCGCTCCTCGAGTTCGGCGAGGGCACCTTCGAGTGTGCCGTGGGCTGCGCCGGATGCCAGGGCGGCACCCTCGACCGACTCGAGAACAGCGTGGACGAGGGTGCCGAGCGTGGCGTAACGGGAGCCGGCGTCGTCGACACCGAGGCGGCGGCGAAACGCATAGAGGCGCGGGCAGGTGAGGTAGAGGTCGGCCTGGCTGGGAGACATCTCAACGTTCTCGGGGACCAGGCCGTCGTCCGGGCCCGCATCCAGGACTCCGGCGTACTCCTCGGGCGGGCGCTTGCGCCAAGATCCAGGCCCCACCAGTGCGGCGAGGGCGGCAAGGCGGGCCGGTTCCGTCTCGGCGGGATTGCGCACCTTTTGGCGCAGCCACGCCTCGGCGTCGAGGGGAGTGGTGGGCTCGGCATCCTCGGAGGGTGGGAGTGTGGCGGCGGCGGTGGTTTCGACACCGGCCACCAGCGGCAGGAAACGGCTCGGCGGCCCCATTCCTTCCATGGCGGCGTCCTTGGTGCAGGTCCAAACGACACGCAGGCGGGCCCGGCACATGGCCGTGTAGGCGAGGCGCATCTCCTCCTGGAGCCGGAAGCGGGCATAGGAAGAGGCGTCATCACTCTGCCGGAGATGGCGTACGCCCAGCAGCGACTCGCGCAGGCGCAGATCGGGGAACACCCCCTCTACGGCATCGGCGATGAACACGACATCAAACTCCACACCCTTGGCCTGGTGGAGTGTGGTGAGAACCAGGCGGTCCTCGTCGGGAGCGGCGTATTCGAGCAGCGGGGTGGCCTCAAAGTCCTCGGCTTCGCTCCAGCGGAGATAGTCCGCCAGCGTGGCCCGCGTGTCGCGTTCATTGAGGCGAGCGAGCACTTGGGCCAGCGACGACCAGGCGGCGCGATCGGGCCGGCGACTCGGATCTGCGACGGCGGCTACAAACTGCGGCAGGCGGGACCAGAGATGCCAGAACCCCTCCACCGCGGGCAGAGCGACGGCCCAGAGCGATTCGGCAAGTAGGTCGGCCAGCGCATCGCCCTCGGGAACAGATTGGCGCACCAACTGGTGCCAGGGCTCCCCACCGGCGGCCTGCTCGCGCTCGAGTTGACGGACGGCTGAGAGCGGCAGGGCAAACAGCGGGCCCAGGAGGATGCGGCGCAGGGCGGCAGCCTGCTCGCGTCCGCTCCCGGCCGCGGCGCTCGCGCCGTCGAGCACCACCCGGACGGCAGGGTGGTCGACAAGCCGGCGATCGGGGACATCGTGCGGCACTCCCCGGCGTTCCAAGGCTCGCGACATTTCGGGCAGAAACCGCCGCTTGCTGCGTACCAGCACGGCCATGCGGCGGTACGGGATACGATCGCGAAGGTGCAGACGCTGCGCCTGTGAGGCGATCCACTCGGTCTCGTGGCTCTGCTGATCGAAGCCGTAGGTTTCCACTGAGCCTCGGCCCGGCGCCGGGATCACCGGCCCCGCGGCGCCGGGGAGCTCGCCGCCGGCGGTGACCCTGACCGCAGCCTCGAGGATCTCGGCAGGAACCCGGAACGACGCGGTGAGCACGATGCGGCGGGCAGGGCGGCCGTCGGCATCAGGGAAATCCTGAGGGAATGCGGCCACGTTGCCGAGCTCGGCGCCTCTGAATGAGTAGATGGACTGGTAGGGATCGCCGGCCACGGTGAGGTTGCGGTGCGGGCGGTACAGCTGCTGAAGGAGGCGGGCCTGAGCCGGAGTCGTGTCCTGGTATTCGTCCACGAGCACGTGGTGGAACTGCTCGGCAACTCGCGACTGCACGGCGCTCTGCTCGAGCAGCCGCACTGCCGTGGACTGAAGGGTGCCGTAGTCGATGCGGCCTCGTTCGGTGAGCGCACTCAGGTAGCGCTCCAGGAACTGCGGCAGCCCGCGCCAGTCGGCACGCTCCTCGGCGCGGTTTGCCAGCTCGTGCGGGCCGATGAGGTATTCCTGGCAGCGGAGCACAAAATCGGCGACCTCCTCTGCGAAGGTGTTGGTGGTGAGAAGGGGACGAAAGGGGAGGGGCCAGCAGGCCGGATCCTCTGTGTCGAGGAGCTGTGCCACCAGGGCCACCTGCTCGGGACCGGTGAGCAGCGTCGGCACGGGCTGTGTAGTGCCGTGGCTCTCGAGAAGACGGAGAGCAAACGAATGGAAGGTGGAGGTGGGAATGACGGTGAGGGAGCGGTCGAGACGTGCCGTCATGCGGGTGCGCAAGTCGGCGGCGCCGCGCCGGGAGAAGCTGAGGAGAAGCACGCTCTCGGGGGCGGCGCCGTGCTCCTCGATGAGATGTAGAGCACGTCTGACCAGGAACTCCGTCTTTCCCGCGCCGGGGCCGGCGACTACGAGCTGAGGGCCGTCTGGGGCCGCCACCGCCTGATCCCAGGCATCGGGATCGACCCGGACCTCGGGAAGCGACGTTGTCATAGAGCCCACGCTATCGCGGCGATGTGACGCCGTTCAGATGTCGAGCGGCTCCTGGTGTGGTTGAGCGGATCCGTCGTGGCGAAGATGCACCACCCTGTAGCCGAGAGCGGTGAGCGCCGGGGCGATGAGGAGGGCACGGTGGCAGAACTCGGGCCGCTCCTCGGCACAGAGGATGGCCACCGCACCGGTGTCGGCGAGGGCGGCCAGGTTGACGATGCCGGCGCCGAACCGTTTCGAGGCGGCGATCTGCTCGTAATCGGGCTCGCCGTCGGCGGTGAGCACACCGGGGTCGTCGGGGCGTCCGCCGAGACAGTCTCCCATCCACCGGTAGGCGAGGCCGGAGGCGGTGGCGAGGGCCGTCAGCTCGTCCTTGGCAAAGTCGGGAGCGTGCTGGGAGTAGGGCGCCGAGCGGACGTCGACGATGATGGCGACTTTGTGGCGCCGCAAGACACCTGCCACGTTGGCAAAGGAGGCTTTGCCGTGACCGATGGTGTAGATGGTTGTGGGCATGACTTGCAGGGGCCCATTCTGTTCGCTCCGAACGCCGGAGCCCGGGATACTTGACGAGTTTCGGCTCAGCCGGTGTTGGCCTCGGCGAGTCCGGGTGGCGTTTTGTCGGCCCAGGCGGGGCAGATCGACTGGAAGGAGCACCAGTCGCAGAGAGGGCCGACGCGGGTGGGGAAGTCGTCGTTGTCGATGGCACGCTCTACCGCGCTCCACAGCGCCCGGAGCTGGCGATCCATGGCTTCGAGTTGGGCCTCGCCGACCGGAATCTGATACACCGTGGGCCCGTTCAGGTAGATGAGCTTGACCGCGTCCGGGGCGCGGCCGGAGCGGCGGCGGATGAGCAGGGCATAGATCTTGAGTGCAAAAAAAGCAGGCAGCGCATAGCGCTCCGGCGGCGCCTTGCCCGTCTTGTAGTCGGTGACGACGAGACGACCGTCGGGCGCCTCCTCCATACGATCGAGGATGCCGCGGATGGTTATGCCGTCGAGGTCCTCCGTCATGTCTAGTTCACGCTCTATGGGTTCGATGAGGCGGGGATCCTCGACCGAGAAGTAGTTGGCGAGCAGCTCCAGGCTCTCGATGCCCCAGGCTCGTTCGTCTTCGATGGTCTCGAAGAGTTCCGGGTACTCCGTGTCGCGCACCTCGGCCCATGCCGTGCGAAACAGCTCGAAGAGGGCTTCGGGGGTGCGCTCTTCGGGGGAGAGGTCGAAGAGACGCTGCAGGGCGAGGTGAGCGGTAGTGCCGCGTGCTTGATATGGGGTCGGTGGCTCGGGGAGACGATCGATGGCGCGGAATTTGAAGAGTTGGGGGCACGTCTTGAAATCGCCGGCGCGGCTCGGGGAGAGGCTGGTGAGTCCCATGGGTCTCGACTATACGCCGGCCGAGTGACAGGCGTGTAGTTCAGGTGCGGCGACAGACGGCGTTGTTGGCTGTCCCTGGCGGCGTGCCGTCGCCACCCTCACCTCGGCCGAGCCTGCCGCCGCCGGCGCGTCATTCCCACGGTGTCTTCGGACGTGGGGGCGCGCGAAAAGTCCGGCAGAAACGCGAAAACCAACCAGCGATCTCAGTTGACGAGATATTGCGGCGAGCCGTATGTTCCCCGGTACTCCTCCTTGGGGACGCAAGAAACCGAGGAGGCGGCTCCGGCGGGTAACTCCCGCAAGGGAGACGGCCGAGAGGGTCTTCGGGCTCACTCGATCGGCCGCCGGAGCCACGGCCCGAAGGTCGCTCGTCGATCGACGGGATAGCCGAGAAAGCCGCAAGGCTTGCCCGGCGGCCCACTGTTCGGGCGCTTCGCAAGAAGCGTTCTGCGGAGGGTTCGAGGCCCCGAGGGGGCTGAAGCTTCGGCGGATGCTTCCTCGGGGTCTCGGCTTTGTTGGGGCGGCCTGGGCCGCCCCGTTTGCTGTAAACGCCGGTCTCGACCGGCTCGATGGAGGCCGAAGGGACATCTGCGGCGGGTTGCCGTCGCCGTGTTCATCCGAGCGAACGGATCATGGCCCCGCGAAACATCTGTCTGTGGCGCGAAAACCAGGGATGCGAACCATTTGACTACGCGACGCTGCCGTCATAGATTGAGTTTGTCATCAGGGAGATCTGGTGGCTCGGAAAGGGTCGGAGACGGCCCGGACCGGGGCTTCGGCCTCAGCTCTTTTCGGAGGGCAGCCGGAGGGCTTTCGGGCCCCGAGGTGACGTCGAAGTCGGTCGGCAACGGGCTTCGGCCCGAAGCCGGAGGCGAAATGGCCAAAAGCTGTTTCGTAAGGGAAACCCCGAGAGGGTGGAAGCTTCGGCGGAAACTCCCTCGGGGTTTCTTGATGGGCGGAGGGGCAGAGTTCAGAAGGCCAGAATTCAGAATCCAGATCTCAGACCGCGCCAGGCCGACTCTGAACTCAGATTGCAGAATGCAGATCCGGTTCTACCGGCTCTGAACTCTGGACTCTCTGTCCCGTCGTCTGCAGCTTCTGGTCGCAACGACTTCTGATCCACCAGGCCCGGCTCGCGCCATCTACTATGCGCTCCATGGGTTATCCAACACGACTCCTCACCGAGGGCGAGAAAATCGTCCGCGAGTTCCGTCCTCACTGGCGGTTGCTTGTCATCCCCGTTCTGTGGACGGTGCTCATCGGCGCCGCCGTCATTGCCACCTGGGTATTCCCGCCGAAGAACCAGATCTTCGACTTGGTGGTGAGCGGCGCCGGCGCGGTTGCGTTTTTCATGCTCGGCGTCTATCCGTTCGTCACCTGGTGGTTCACGCTCTACGTTCTCACCAATGAGCGTCTCATCACCCGGCGCGGCGTTCTGGCCCGCCGGGGCCTCGAGATCCCGCTGGAGAACATCAACGACGTGACTTTCACCCAGAACATCCTGGAGCGTCTGCTGCGATCCGGGGACCTGCTCATCGAGTCTGCCGGTGAGCAGGGACAAAGCCGCTTCCGGGATATCCCGGATCCGGAAGGTTTCCAGAGCCTGCTCTATCGCATCCGTGAAGACCGCTCGCGCGACATGTCCGGAGGCGGCAAGAGTGAACCGTCGGATGCCACGGTCCGGCTCGAGCGCCTGGCCAAGCTGCATCGGGAGGGATCCGTCAGCGCCGAGGAATACGAGGAGAAGAAGCGCAAGCTTCTGGGCGAGATCTAGAGCCTTTCAGCCGACGATCTCACCGCCCTGCACGATGAGCAGGGGGGTACGCAGCGTGCCCAGGTCGGTGCCGGGGTCGCCGGCAACGACGAGTAGATCGGCGATCCGGCCCGCCTCGATGACACCGAGATCTTCAAGACGCAGCGCCTTGGCGGCGAGCGAAGTGGCTGCAGCGATGGCGCCCCTCTTTCCCAGGCCGAGGCCGGCGAGGATCTCCATCTCCCGTACCAGGAGGCCGGGCGGGTTGAACGGGGTTCCGGCGTCGGTCCCGGCGAGCACAAGGGCTCCGGCGGTGATGGCGGTACGGATGCCGGCAGACTGCACGCGGCGCACCTCGCTGGCGCGGTCGAGGAGATCGCCGGGCAGATCGGTCTGATGGTCGAGTATCACGTCGGTGGCGGTGATCGTGGGAACGAGGGCCACACCCAGCTCGGCGGATCGTCTTGCCTGTGCTTCGGATATCCCGGTGGCGTGTTCGATGGTGTCGACGCCGGCATCGAGGACCATGTCGATGCCCTCGGGCCCATGGACGTGGGCTCCGACGAGCCGCTCGCTGGAGTGAGCCTCATCGACGGCTGCGGCGACTTCTGCGCCGGACATGACGAGATCAAACCCGTGAGCGCCGCTGCCCAGCACCCCGCCGGTGGGGAAGAGCTTTATGATTCCGGCGCCGCGTTCTATCTCTCTGGCCACGGCGGCCCTCACCGCCTCGGGGCCGTCGGCTTCAACACCGATCATCCACCCGTGGCCACCCGTCGGGGTGATGCCTCGCCCCGAAGCGAGAATGCGGGCTCCCTCGGCGTCGCCGCGACGCTGAGCCTGAGCTACCTGGATGGCGACGCCTTGGCTCGATCCCTGATCGCGCGCGGTGGTGATGCCGGCGCCGAGCAGAATTCGTGCCGCTCCCATCGATCGTGACAGCAGCTGTTCGACGGACTCGTTGGCCACCTTCTCGATGCCTTCGATGGTGGCGTCGAGGCATAGGTGGACGTGGCAGTCGATCAGGCCGGGAACGACGGCGCCTCCATCGGAGACGACCTTGGTCTCGTCCAGGTCGGCTTCGGTGTCGGGCCCGACCCAGACGATCTCGCTCCGTTGCCAGATGATTGTCGTCTCGGGCCGAGGCGGCTCCGTGGATCCGTCGTAGAGAAGTGCCCCAGTGACGGCTCGACGATTCACCTGGGTCTCCTCGGCGGGCGTGTCCTCACCGTATCAGACCTCCAGGGAGCCGGTGGCGGCAACGCCGCCGTACCAGTGGCCGCTCTGACGTACCGTGCGCTCCAGAGTCTGGTAGTCGATGTGCACCAGGCCGAAACGCATGGCGAAGCCGCGCTCCCACTCGAAATTGTCGAGCAGCGACCAGGCGAAATACCCCTGCAGCGGGACCCCGCGAGCCATGGCGAGATGAGCGGCGGCGAGGTGCCGACGCAGGTACAGGATGCGGCCGTCATCGATGAATGGAGGTCCCGTTTCGTCGTCTAGGGCGACACCATTCTCGGTGATGTACATGGCGGGAAACTCGTACCGGCGGTGGGCCCATTCCAGGACCTCGGTGAGCCCAGCCGGGTACACCTCCCAATCCATGTCGGAGATCGTCTCCGACCGACGGATCGGATTGGGTCGGTGCTCGTCGTCGAGAGCATCGGAGCCGACGATAGCCCGCGAGTAGTAGTTGACGCCAAGAAAATCGATGGGGGCGGCGATGAGGTCGAGGTCGCCGGGGCCGATCTCCTTCTGATGCCATGCCGCGGTGGCAATGGCCCGGGGCGGGTAGCCCTTTCCGGCGAGCGGATCCAGGTACCAGCGATTCAGCCGGTCGTGGGACAGGGCCGCCGCCTCCAGGTCAAGGAGGTGCAGCGACGCCGGGTGCTGGGGCCAAAGATCGACGGCGATGCCAACCTGTGCTTGCGGCGCGAGGCTCCGGATGCGTTCCACGGCGAGCCCGTGGGCCACGAGGAGGTAGTGCGCCGCTGCTAGAGCGTCGGCAGCGGAGCTGCGTCCGGGAGCGTGAATGCCGCTCCTGTAGCCGGCCTGGACGATGCAGCCCGGTTCGTTGATGGTGAGCCAGCGCTGTACCCGGTCCCCGAGACGCTCGACGACGTGGGCGGCATAGTCGGCGAACGCCTCGGCGGTGGTGCGTACGGTCCACCCGCCTCCGTCTTCGAGCACCTGTGGAAGATCCCAGTGGTAGAGCGTGACGAAGGGCTCGACGCCGCGGTCGAGCAGGGCGTCGACGAGGCGGTCGTAGAAGTCGAGGCCGGCGCCGTTGACTGTGCCGTGTCCCGCAGGCACCACACGCGGCCAGGCGACCGAAAACCGGTAGGCATTCACTCCAAGGCCGGCGATGAGATCCACATCCTGACGCCACCGGTGGTAGTGGTCGGCGGCGATATCGGCGGTCTGCCCGTCGGCGATCCGTCCCGGTGTCCGGCAGAAACGATCCCAGATGCTCTCGCCGCGACCATCCTCGGCAATGGCCCCTTCGATCTGGTAGGCGGATGTCGCTACACCCCACAAAAAGTCCGGGGCGAACTCTATGGGTGGCATCCTGGCTCTCCTCCCGTGTCGCCGGGTTCTCACAGTATCGGGTATGCCACGCCGGCAGAAACCTGAGGTCGGAGACAGGCGGTGCCGCAGGTGATGGCCGGGCACCACCCATCCAGACGAAGTGGCGCCGCCTCTCGGATCTCACGGACGCCGATCTCCGCGGCGGCGAGCTGAACCAGAGCACCGGGGAGATCCCGGTGCGCAGAACGGATGGATCCGTAGGCTTGTACTCATGATTGAGACTCCGGCACTCGCCGTGGTCGCCGCTTCCGGGCTGCCCCATCGCATTGTGCGCTTCCGCCCGGCGCCTGATCTTGCCGAGGCGGCCCGAAGGCGGGGTATCTCGGTGGACCGGGTGGTGAAGACCATGGTGGTGCGGCGAGGCGAGAACGACTTCCTGATCGTGCTGGTGCCCGGCGATCGTGTCATCGATTGGCCCAGGCTGCGCCGTCACCTTGGCGTGACCCGCCTCTCTTTGGCCGACACCGGCGACGCGCTGCGGGTGACCGGGTATGCCCGCGGCCTGATCACGCCGTTGGGCACAGCGCAGCGCCTGCCCGTTGTAGCCGAACGGAGCATCCTGGACTACGAGGAGGTTTCGGTCGCCGGCGGCGCCCCCGGCATCGCCGTACATCTCTCTGGTGTCGATCTCATCGCCCTTGCCGGCGCGGAGACCGCCGAAGTGACCAAGCCGGCCTAGGTCTCAAGCCTCACGGATCGGCCCTCCGCGTGCCGATGCGGGCGCCGATGCCGCCGCCTAGCATGGCCGCCCCCGGATCGGAGGTTCAGTGCTGGAAGGAAGACGGCTTGTCGTCACCGGCGTGCTCACCGACGACTCGATCGCCTGGCACACCGCTCGGCTTGCCCAAGAGCAGGGCGCCAAGCTCGTGCTCACCGGGTTCGGGCGCGGTTTGAGCATCACCGAGCGGGCGGCGCGTCGCCTTCCTAAGCCTCCCGAGGTTTTTGAGCTCGACATCAACGAGCCGGCCCACTTGGAGAGACTGGTAGAGGCGCTGGACGAGCGATGGGGCGGAGTCGACGGCGCCGTGCATGCCATCGCCTTTGCCCCCGAGGATGCCCTCGGAGGGCATTTTCTCGAGACACCGGCCGAAAGCGCCGCCACCGCATTCCTGACCTCGGCTTTTTCGTATAAGACCCTCGCCGCCGGGTTGCTTCCGCTCATGGAGAAGGCAGGCGGTGGTGCTCTCGTGGCCCTGGACTTCGACAGCCGCCAGGCGTGGCCCTCCTACGACTGGATGGGGGTGAGCAAGGCGGCGCTGGTGGCGGTGACGAGGTACCTGGCGAAAGACCTGGGGCCCCGGGGCATCCGGGTGAACGCGGTGTCGGCCGGCCCGCTGGGCACGGTCGCCGCCAAGTCGATTCCTGGGTTCGTCCGCTTCGAGAGGGTGTGGCAGCGGCGGGCGCCGCTCAAGTGGGACGCTACCGATCCGGAACCGGTTGCGCGCATGATCGTGGTGTTGTTGTCGGATTGGGCTCCGATGACGACGGGCGAGGTCATTCACGTCGACGGGGGATTCCACGCCATCGCCACCTCCGATGAGGACTAGAGGAGGTCGGTTACCTCGGCGACGGAGCGGAGGGGAAACCGAAGCTCCACGGCGCCGTCCTCTACGTGCAAAGTGCCGTTCATGGCCTCGACGAGTCGGAGGGCCAGGGCAAGGCGGGCCGATGGGGTGCTGTGCGCCCCGGGCGGGGCCACCTGCACCGAGATGACAAGGGCGCCATCGGCAATCGTGGCGGTGACAAACACCTCACCATCTTGGCCGGCAGCATCCTCGAGGATGGCCACGAGGACTCGGCGCAGGTGGTGGGCATCGAGGAAGACCGTGGGGAGGTTCTCGGGGACATCGACCTCGTGGCGTTCAATGCCGGCGGCGTAGATGGCCTGGGTGACGAGGGTGTCGAGGATCTCCGCCTCGATGGGGGTGGGCCGCATCCCATCTCCGGGCGACACGAGCAGGTCGTCGATGAGTGAGCGCAGCCGCTCGGCCTGGGCGAGCGCCGAGTTTAGGAGCGAGGTCGCCTCTGGACCGGTGGGAGCCAGATCGGTCCGGGCGAGGGTCTGCAGCACCCCGACGATGGAGGTCAGTGGCGTGCGCAGGTCGTGACTCACCGCTCCCACAAGCTCCACGCAGAGTTCGGCCTGGCGGTGTAGCCGGTCGATACCGATGCTGGCTGAGCGCAGCCGCAGGGCCACGTCGGCGACCACCGCGGCTGCCGGGGCCAATGCAATGAGGCGGCGGGCATCGTCGGCGGAGAACGCTCCAGAGTCTTTGGCGGCCAGCACAAGTGTCCCTACCCGGCGGGCGCCCGATTCGAGGGCACGGGCCACCGCTCCGGGGATTCCCAGGGTGTCTATGAGCCCGGCATCGCTCTCGTCGTCGAGCTCATAGCTGTGCCCTGTGACATCCTCGACCGGCGCGTGCTCGGTGCGCCAGCCGGGGCTGAGGACCTCGACGACTCCGGGGCGGGGGTGTACCACCAGAAACGCGGCTCCGGCGCCAACTGCGGCGGCGCAGCGTTTCAACAGGGCATGGATGATCCCGCCGGGATCGCCGGCTGCGAGTGCACCGAAGAGATGATCGTCAAGGGGCGCAGGCGCATGTTCGACGACGTCAGGCGCGGAGGCCTGATTGGGGGCGGCGGACACTTGGTAGTCTCCTGCGATATGGCTCGTGTAGCTCTTTTCTTCGGCGGCAGGTCCGCAGAACATGAGGTCTCATGTGTGTCTGCCGTGTCCGTGGCGGCCGCTCTGGGCGAGCGCGGGCACCTTGTTTTGCCCATTGGCATCGACAAATCCGGGGGTTGGCACCTTGCCGATCCCGACGCACGCCCGTTTGCCACTGCAGGGCCGCTGGTGTCGCTGTCGGTGCCGGAAGGGCACCTGCTGGGGCCGCAGGGAGCCGTCGATGTGGACGTCGCCTTTCCCGTTCTCCACGGCCCGTACGGGGAGGATGGAACCATCCAGGGCCTCTTCGAGATCGCAGGGATTCCCTACGTCGGCTCAGGGGTTCTGGGCTCGGCGGTGTCCATGGACAAGGACGTGGCCAAGCGGCTCTTCAGAGGCGCCGGGCTGCCCATCGGCGATTTCCGGTTGGTGCGGGCAGCGGCGTTCCATGACGACCCCGGGGGGGTGATAGGTGAGATCGGCTCCGACCTCGGGTATCCGGTGTTCGCCAAGCCGGCCAATCTGGGGTCCTCGGTGGGGATCTCGCGCGCCTCTGACGAAGGAGAGCTCAAGGACGCCATCCAGGAGGCGCTCGAACACGACTCGAAGGTTTTGGTTGAGGCGGAGATGCCCGGCCGCGAGATTGAAGTGGCGGTGCTCGAGGGCCCGCGGGCGTCGGTACCGGGAGAGATCGTCGTTCGATCGGGCTGGTACACCTACTCGGCGAAGTATGAGGAGGAGGGCACCGAACTCATCGTGCCCGCGTCGCTCAGCGAGGCCGCCGCCGCCGTGGTGCAGCACTTGGCGTGTGATGCTTTCGAGACGCTGGAATGTACCGGCTTGGCGCGTGTCGATTTCTTCTACCAAGGTGGGCGAGGCTTCATCCTCAACGAGGTGAACACGATGCCCGGGTTCACCCCAAAATCAATGTTCCCCATGATGTGGGCGGCGTCGGGAATGCCCTACCCGGATCTATGCGACGAACTCGTGCGCCTGGCGATGGCGCGCTGAGTTGGGCGAATCAGCGCGGGCCTAGAGCTTGACGACTGGGCAGGTCAGCGTTCGGGTGATGCCCTCCACCGCCTGAATGCGGGCGACGACGAGCTTGCCCAGCGAATCGACATCCTCCGCTTCGGTATGGACGATGGCGTCGTAGGGACCGGTAACCGCTTCGGCAGTACGCACGCCGGGGATCTTCTCGACCTCCTGGGCGACCTGGGCGGCCTTGCCGACCTCGGTCTGGATGAGCACGTAGGCCTGGACCATGTCTCTCCTCGCTTAGAACTCGCCGCGGACTCTACCCCGCTGCTGCCGGGCGCGTCGGCCAAATATGGTGCCGCCGGCGGCGGCGAAATGCACCGGCGCGGGCAGAAAGAGACGGTTGTCCCGGCGCGGTCCTAGCGGCCGTCCGAGCCGACACGGATGGAGGAGGCATAGCGGCGGTTCCCGTCCTCGACGACGTCGAAGATGATGCGCTGGCCCTGTCGCAGGCTGCGGAAGATACTGCCTTCCAGGGAGCCCGGGCGCAGGAGGATGCGCGAACCGTCCGTTTCGCTGAGCACGATGCCGGTGCCCGTCGCTGGGTCGAAGGCCTCGATTACACCCTGCAACGGCTCAGACCTTGTTGGCCTTGCCCGCCTTGAGGCAGGAGGTACAGACCCGGGCGCGGCGGGTATTGCTGCCGTTGCGCACACGCACACGTTGAATGTTGGGGAGCCAGCGGCGACTCGAGCGCCGGTGAGAGTGGCTCACCTGCTTGCCGACCCAGGGCCGCTTTCCGCAGATCTCACAGATGTACGACAAGGGGTCTCCTTGGGAACGGCGCGGAAGCATACCAGTCCCCACGGGGAGTGCCAGGCGCCGCCATCCGTATACTCGATGTGCTGTGCCAAGCGAACACCTAAAGGCCAAAGACCTGAAACGGGTTATGCACAGGTACCTGGCGCGTCTGCGGCAATATCGGGAGGCGCTCAATCGTCTCAACGTTTACCCGGTTCCCGACGGCGACACCGGCACGAACATGACTCTGACGGTGGAGTCGGTCATTGCCGAGGTGGACGGCGCCGAGAACATGGCCGATCTGGCCACGGCCATGGCGCGGGGCTCGTTGATGGGTGCGCAGGGCAACTCGGGCATCATTCTCTCTCAGATCCTCAGAGGCCTGGCGGACACGTTCCGCCACCTCGGCGAGATCGAGACCGAGCAGTTGGCCGAGGCGCTCGACCGAGCCTCCGAGGCCGCCTACCGGGCGGTGGGCCGGCCGGTTGAAGGCACCATCCTCACCGTGCTCCGCACTGCGGCCGAGGCGGCTCGGGAAACCGACACGCCGGAAGGGGAGAGCCTGGGTGGTCTACTGGTTCGGGTCTATGCGCGGGCCGAGCAGGCGCTGCGGGAAACGCCCGAGCTGCTTCCGGTGTTGAAGGAGGCGGGTGTGGTCGATGCCGGGGGTGCCGGCTTCCTGCTGCTGCTGGTGGCCTTTCTCGAAGAGGTGACCGGTGAGCCGGTGGCGGTGCCTGAGACCATTTTCAGGGCCACCGCGCAGCTTCCGCGCTTGGTTGAGGGTGACGGACACGGGGGTGGCTCCGTCGCCGACCTCCGCTACGAGGTCATGTTCCTTCTCGACGGTGAAGACGGGGCGGGAGATCGGTTGCGCCAGGAATGGCGGGAGCACGGCGATTCCATAGTTGTCGTAGGGGGTGACGGCAGGTGGAATTGCCACATCCACACCGACCATATCGGGCCGGCCGTCGAGGCCGGCGTCGCCCTGGGAAAGCCGCACCGCATCCAGATCACCGACCTGCTCGACCAGGTGGCGGCGGAGGAGTGTCATCACCTGGACGAGTTCACGCCGCTGCCGGAATTCCTGGACGCCGAGGTGGGCCTTGTCGCCGTGGCCACCGGCCCCGGCGTCGTGGGTTTGTTCCGTGCCTACGGCGCCCAGGGTGTTGTTGTCGGTGGCCAGACCATGAACCCCTCGGTCGGTGAGCTGCTCGAGATGGTCGAGGCGGTCCCTGCGTCCGCGGTAGTGGTGTTGCCCAACAACCGCAACATCATCCCTGCGGCCCAGGAACTCAATGCGCTGACCAAGAAGTGGGTGTACGTGGTGCCGACACGTTCGGTGCCCGAGGGTGTAGCCGCCGTTGTGGAGTACTCGATGAGCGAGCCGGCGGAGCGTCTCATCGCGGCCATGACGCAGGCGGCGTCGGGGGTGTGCACCGGCGAGCTGACGCAAGCGGTGCGCGATGCCACCACCCCCGTGGGTTCGATCCGCCAGGGGGACTGGCTTGGTCTCGTCGGAGGCGAGGTGCAGGTCATTCGGCGGTCGGTCCCGGTTCGTCTGTCTGGCGCATGGCACTGGGTGCTGGTCCTGTTGTTGGGCCGCAAGCGCGCCCAGAAGATTCGGGAGCGCCGTATCAGCTCGCTGTTCGCCAAGGCGCTGGTCGATCTGCTCGAGCGTGTTACCACTCCCGGCGCAGAGGTGGCGACGCTCATCACGGGCATCGGCGCCGAGGAACGGGTGACGGCAGCGGCCCGTCGCTGGTTCCAGCAGCGGCGGGCGGGCGTGGAGGTCGACGTCATCGACGGCGGCCAGCCCCTATACCCCTATCTCATCGGAGTCGAGTGAGCGGTCGCAGCCTGGCCTACCTGGCCGAAATACCTGTGGACAGGGTGAAGGGGGTCGGAGATCGGCTCGGCGGCAAGCTGCGCGACGCCGGCATCTGCAGCGTCACCGACCTGCTCTTCCACTTTCCCCGCCGCCACATCGATCGTTCCCTGGTCACTTCGATTGCCGAAGTGCCGCTCGGCCGGGAGGTGACGGTGGTGGGGACCGTCTCCAAGGTCACTGCGCGCCGGGTACGCGGGTTGAGCATCGTTGAGGTCGCCGTCTTCGACGGCACCGGCTACCTGTGGGCCGTCTTCTTCAATCAGCCCTTTCGAGAGCGCCAGCTGGGCGAAGGCACCGAGGTAGCGCTCTCGGGCAAGGTGGAGCGCTACCGGGGCCGTACGCAGATGAAGGCGCCGGTGGCCGACGTGCTGGGCCGGGCGGCACACCGGCGTACCGGACGAATCGTTCCCGTGTACCCGTCGGTGGCCGGCATCGCCTCTTGGCGCCTGGAGCAGTTCATCGCCAACGCGCTGCGGCGTTCTCGCCCCGTGCAGGATCCGCTGCCCGGCGACATGGTGGAGTCACTGAGTTTGGTTGATCGGGACCGGGCGCTGGCCGGCATACATTTCCCCGAGGATCAAGAGGAGGCAGATCGGGCGCGCCGCCGGCTCGTGTTCGATGAGCTGTTCCGCCTCGAGGTGGCCTTGGCTCTGCGCAAGCGGAGGCAGGTGGAGGAGGCGGAAGGTATTTCCCACGTTGTTGATGCCGAACTGGTCGGATCGTTTATCGAGTCGCTCGCCTTTCCTCTGACCGGGGCGCAGCGGCGGGCCGTGGAGGAGATACAGGCGGACATGGCAGCCCCTCATCCGATGCACCGCCTGCTTCAGGGTGAAGTCGGTTCGGGAAAGACGGTGGTGGCGATGGCGGCGCTGCTCACCGGTGTGCAGGGCGGCTATCAGGGCGCAGTCATGGCTCCGACCGAGGTGCTCGCCGAGCAGCACTACTTCGGTCTGGAGCCGCTGGCCCGGCTGGTGGGGGTGCGAATGGCGCTTCTCACCGCGTCATCTACCGACCGGGAAGAGGTCATCGAGGGGATTTCCGGCGGCACCGTAGATGTCGCGGTCGGCACCCACGCCCTCATCCAGGAAGGCATCCGGTTTGCCCGGCTCGGCGTTGCCGTGGTCGATGAGCAGCATCGTTTTGGCGTCTACCAGCGGGTGCAGCTTCGCGAGAAAGCCGAGGGACCGCGTCCGGATCTGCTCATCATGACGGCGACGCCGATTCCTCGCACCCTCTCGATGACGCTCTACGGCGACCTTGACGTCTCCGTGCTCGACGAAATGCCCGCGGGCTGTCCTCGTGTGGAAACGGAGCTGATCTCGCCGGAGCCGTTGAGCCTGGAGTCGGCCTATTCGCGGGTACGCGAGGAGGCGGCACAGGGCCGCCAGTCGTTTGTGGTCTGTCCCCTGGTCGAGGACAGCGAGAAGCTCGAAGCCGCCTCGGCGACGGCCGAGTACGAGCGGCTGGAGCGCGTGTTCCCCGGGCTCAGGTTGGGACTCGTGCACGGGCAGCTGCCCGCCGACGAGAAGCGGGCGACCATGCAGCGCTTCCGCGACGGGGACATCGATGTGCTGGTGGCGACGACGGTCATCGAGGTGGGCATCGACATACCCAACGCGACGGTGATGATCATCCTCGATGCTCACCGTTTCGGGATCAGCCAACTCCATCAGCTGCGGGGCCGGCTCAGCCGGGGCGTCGGCCCCAATTGGTGCTATCTCGTGGGTGACCCATCGACCGACGAGGGCAGGGAGCGGCTTTCCGCGGTGGCCTCCACCGACGACGGCTTCCGGCTGGCCGAAGAGGATCTGCGCATCAGAGGCCAGGGCACGGTGTTTGGCGTGCGGCAGGCCGGGCTGCCCGACCTGCGCCTCGCCGACATTCTGGCCGACTTCGAGGTGCTGACGGGGGCCCGGCGGGAGGCGTTCGCCCTGGTGGCCGCCGACCCGCTTCTCGATTCCCACCCCAAGATCGCCGAAGAGACGCGAGCCCTGCTCGGCGACCAGGCCGAGTGGCTGTTCATCTCATGAGGAAGGGTCGATGAGGATCATCGCCGGCTCCGCCAAGGGTCGCCGGCTGCGCGGCCCCAAAGGCCAGGGCACCCGCCCGATGACCGGCAAAGTCCGGGAGGCGGTGTTCTCCTCACTTGGGCCCGGCGTGGCCGGTGCCAGAGTGCTCGATCTGTACGCCGGATCGGGCAGCCTGGGCCTCGAGGCGCTGAGCCGAGGGGCGGCGAGTGCGGTGTTCGTGGAGCGGGATGCCGCAGCCTTGGCGGCTCTGAGACACAACGTGGCCGCCGTCGGGATAGGGGGCGAGATCGTCCGAGGCGACGTTGCCGAGTACCTGGATCGGGCGGCGGAGGAATTCGATCTGGCATTCGTTGACCCTCCGTATGCTCTCTCGCTACCGTCAGTGCAACGGATACTCGGCAGCCTGGAATCGAGGCTGGCTCTCGGGGCTGTTGTCGTGGTGCACCGGCGGGTGGGTGGTGGAGGAATCCAGCCACCGCCCCGGATGGTCGAGGCCGATCGGCGGCGGTACGGAGACTCCGAGATCACTCGGCTGGTGAAGGAGGCACACCGTTGATCACCGCTCTTGTGCCGGGGAGCTTTGACCCGCCCACAAACGGGCACATTGACGTGATCACGCGATGTGCCGGGCTTTTCGCCAGAGTTGTTGTGGGGGTGGCCAACAATCCCTCGAAGGCTCCTCTGCTGCCGGCAGCGGAACGTGTTGCCCTGATCGAGGAATGCTGTGCCGGCCTGCCCAATGTCGAGTGTGCCTCCTTCGACGGGCTCTTGGTGGATCTGGCTCAGCGGGTGGAGGCCGATGTGATCGTGAAGGGCCTGCGGGCCGTCACCGACTTCGAGTACGAACTGCAGCTGGCCCAGATGAACAGCCACCTGTCCGGCATGGTGACCATGTTTGTGGCCACAAAACCCGAGCTGGGTTACCTCTCCTCATCTCTCGTCAAGGAGGTGGCCTCGTTTGGAGGCGCCGTTGACGAGCTGGTGCCGGCCCCGGTGGCGCGAGCGCTGAAGGAACGGTTCGCCCATGAGTGATGAAAAGCTCAACGAAGAAGAGGCCATGGAAGTGCCGCCTACTCTTGGCGATCTCCAGGAGATCGTCGACGATCTCCTGCTGGCCGTAGAGGGGGCGCGCACCGTGCCGCTTTCCTCGAGTGTCATGCTCGATCGTGAGCAGGCGCTGGCGATGCTGTACCGCCTTCGTGACGAGCTGCCCGACGAGCTGAGGGCGGCCAGGTGGATGGTGCGCGAGCGGGAAACGTTTGTCGCCCGCACCAACGAGAAGGCTCGCGAGATGCTGGAGCGGGCGCGGGCGCGCTCCGACGAGCTTGTGGCGGAGTCCTACATCGTCAAGGAGGCGGTCGAGGAGGCCAACTCCCTCATCAGGCACGCCGAAGGTGAGGCCACCCGCATTCGTCTCGAAGCGGAGGACTTCAGCGAAAAGGCCCTCGAAGAGACGGAGACCGTGCTGGCCGATCTGCTGGCACAGGTTCGGCGGGCGCGAGCCGAGCTGCATCAGGCCCGCCAGCGCGGTATCCCCGCAGAGGGCGGCGACGGCGCGAAGGCCTGAGCGCCCGCCCCGATACAATCGGCCCGTGCCGGGTTCGCATTTCTGTCTCGCCATCGGTGACCTTCTCCGGGAACCAGGTCGGCGCCGTTCGGTACACGTTGCCGGTCTTGTCGACTGGGCTCTCGATTCGGCGCGTATTGATACTGAGACGCCGGTGTCGGCCGAGCTGACGCTTGAAGGGACTTCGGGGGGAGTGTTTGCCAAAGGCCGGGCGGAGGCGGTGGTGCGTTACACCTGCAACCGTTGCCTTGTCGAGTGGTGCGAATCGGTGGCGGTGAATGTCGCCGAGCTGCTCGGTGATGACGGTGATTACCCCCTCGACGGGGTTGAGGTCGACCTGGAGGCGCCTCTGCGGGACGCCGTTGTACTGGCGCTGCCGCTGCTGCCACTGTGTCGTCCCGACTGCCGCGGACTTTGCACTACGTGCGGTGCCGACTTGAATACTGGCTCCTGCCCGGGGCACGACGACGAGCCTGCATCACCCTTTGCAGTTCTTCGTCATCTGCTAGAACCTTGACGCCGAGACCTAGAAAGACGTGCCATGGCCGTCCCGAAAAAGAAAATGTCCCGCTCCCGGACCCGGCAGCGGAAAGCGCACTGGAAGGTGAGTACGCCACGGACCACGCCCTGCCCCCAGTGCGGTGCCGCCAAGCTCCCGCACCGGGCCTGCCCGGAATGTGGGACGTATGAGGGCCGGGAGATCCTTCCGAGCTGAAGGCTCGCTGATGGCCCGTATTGCCCTCGACGCCATGGGCGGCGACCTGGCGCCGCTTCAAACCGTGCTGGGAGCGGGCGATGCCGCAGCTGCCGGGGTCGACGTCGTTCTTGTTGGCGACTCCGCGGTGATCGGCCGCATCCTCGACGAGGAGCACCTTGATCTTCCCGTTGTCGATGGCCCTGAGATCATCACCATGGAAGAGTCCCCTTCTGCGGCCATCCGTCGCAAGAAGCGGGCGTCGGTGACGGTTGCCGCCCGCCTGGTTGCCAACGGTGAGGTCTCCGGCATGGTCTCGGCGGGCTCGACTGGGGCGGCGCTGGCAGCCGCTGCCATCATCATCGGGCGCATCGGCGGCGTGTCGCGCCCGGCAATCGCCACCATCATTCCCGCCGACAGCCCGGTTGTGGTTCTGGACGCCGGGGCCAACCTGGAAGTCGGGGCAAAACACCTGGCTCAGTTCGCAGTCATGGGCTCAGTGTTTGCCCGGGTCCACCTCGGTGTTGACAATCCGCGTGTCGGTCTTCTGAACATCGGCGAGGAGGCGGGCAAGGGGCGAGACCTCGAGAGAGACGCCTACACGGCGCTTGAGGCCGCCCCGATCACCTTTGTCGGCAACGTCGAGGGACGCGATCTGGGAGAGGGCAGAGCCGACGTCATTGTCACCGACGGATTCACCGGCAATGTGCTGCTCAAGACGGTCGAGGCGACGGCCCGCTCGGTGGGGCGTATGGTCGCCGATGCTCTCGAGGCGCCTAGCGAGCCGGAAGTGCAGGATGCCGTTGCCGTCGTGCTTCCGTATCTTCTCGAAGTGCGGCGGAAGCTCGACCCGGAGGCATACGGTGGTGCGCATCTCCTTGGAGTGCGGGGTACCGTGGTCATCGGGCACGGATCCTCTTCGCGGGTGGCGATCGCCAACGCCCTTCGGATGGCGGCGGAGGGAGCCGAGCAGGGCCTCGTCGACATGATCGAGGAAGGAGTGCGGCGTGGCTGAAGCCGAGCGCAGCGAACTCGAGGAGAGACTGGGTTACACGTTCAAGGAGCGGGATCTGCTGCGGCGGGCGCTGAGCCATCGCTCGCGGACACCGGAAGCATCCAACGAACGCCTCGAGTTCCTCGGTGATGCAGTGCTCACTTTTGTGGTAACCGCGGCCCTGTTCGACCATTCCGATCTGGATGAGGGTGAGATGACGAAGGTGCGGGTCTCGCTGGTGAATCGGGCGTCACTGGTGGAGGTGGCTCGCAGCATCGATGTCGGCGCCGCGGTGAGGCTCGGGAGCGGCGAAGAGCAGGCCGGAGGACGGCGAAAGGCGTCGATCCTCGCCGACACCATGGAGGCGATCCTGGGAGCCCTCTACCTCGATGGAGGCCTCGATGAGGCCCGCCGCGTGATTTTGCTGCACTGGGAGCCGCTCATCGCTGATCGCATCACCTCTCCGGGAGAACACGACTACAAGACCCGGCTCCAAGAGGTGCTCGCCAGAACGGGACGGTATCCGGAGTACTCGGTTCGGGCCGGCGGCCCGGAGCACGCCCGCGTCTTCACCGCGTCGGTGGGCGACGGCGAGAGCGAACTAGGGCACGGCATGGGCACCTCGAAGAAGCGGGCCGAGCAAGAGGCGGCACGCCGGGCGCTTCTCATGGTGCCCGACGACGTCAATGCCTGAGCTTCCGGAGGTTGAGCTAACTCGCCGTCACCTGGAGCCGGTCCTCTCCGGCGCCGTTGTCGATGACACCGAGGTGAGGCACGAGCGTATGGTGCGTCGGCAGCCGCCCGGCTCCGACTTTGCCGCCCTTCTCGTCGGCAGACGTATAGAAGCCGCCGATCGACACGGCAAGCTCCTGCTGTTTCCTCTCGACGACGGTCGTATCTGGGTGATGCATCTAGGCATGTCGGGTCGCCTGGCCGTGGGCGAGTCGGATGCCGAGGGGCACACTCGAGTTTTGGTGAGGCTGCGCCGCCGACCTGATGTGCGTTTTGTCGATCCGAGGACCTTCGGCTTCACCGCCGTGCTGACCGCCGGAGAGCTGCAGGAGGGACCGGGGGCGCATCTGGGCCCCGATGCACTCGAGGCGCTTCCATCGGTCGATGAGCTTGCCGATGTTCTCTCCGGCCGCAGCGCCCCGCTGAAGGCCGTGCTGCTCGATCAGCAGGTCCTTGCCGGTCTGGGGAACATCTATGCCGACGAAGTGCTGTTCCGGGCCCGTCTGCGCCCCGACCGGCAAGCGGGCTCGCTGTCCCACGCAGAGGTGAGGGCGCTGCGCCGGGCGGTGCGGCCGGTGCTCGAAGCGGGGCTGCGCTATGGCGGCACCAGTCTGGGCGATCTCGCCTATCTCCTCCCGGACGGCCGCGCCGGCGAATACCTCGGCCGGCTGCACGCCTACGGCCGCGACGGTGATCCCTGCCGGCGCTGCGGTGCCGTGATCCGGCGCACTGTCATCCGGCAGCGAAGCGCCCACTACTGTCCCGAATGTCAGAGATGAGGCAGCTGATGTTCTGTCCGGGAGCCCGAGAGCGGGGGGTGGCCGCCGGGGGATTGCCGTGCCCGCAGGGCCTCGAGGCGGTGTTCAGGTACACCGCCGGGATCGGAGTCTGACCTTGGAGGCACGACACCTTATTGTGAGCGGCCGGGTTCAGGGTGTGGGGTTCCGCTGGTCGGTGCTGTCGGAGGCGCTGCGGCTCGGCGCAGCCGGGTGGGTGCGCAATCTGCCTGACGGGCGTGTAGAGGCGTTCGTCCAGGGTGACAAGGAGACCGTGGCCGATGTGGTCTCCTACGTGCGCACCGGGCCCCCGGGTGCCCGTGTCTTGTCGTGCATCGAGACCGAGGCAGGGCTCGATGAGCGCTACTCGTCGTTCGAGATCAGAATGTGAATGTCACGCGTGTGATTCACGAGTGATAGCCTGGATCGACCATTGCATCTGAAGACACTCACCCTCGTCGGCTTCAAATCCTTTGCCGATCGAACCCGCCTCGATTGTGAGCCCGGGGTCACAGTCGTTGTCGGCCCAAACGGCGTGGGCAAATCGAACATCGTCGATGCTGTTGCCTGGGTCATGGGTTCCCAGGCAACCCGTCTTCTGCGCACGCAGCGAATGGACGAAGTCATCTTCGCCGGCACCGCGCTCCGGCCCCCTCTAGGACGGGCCGAGGTCTCGCTGACGTTCGACAACTGCGATGGCATGCTTCCGCTCGATCTCGCCGACGTCACCGTCACGAGGCGTCTCTATCGCGACGGAACCTCCGACTATGAGATCAACGGGACCTCCTGCCGTCTCCTCGACATTCAAGAATTGCTTGCCGACAGCGGTGTGGGTCGCCACCAGCATGTCATCGTGGGCCAGGGCAGGGTGGACGCAATCCTCAATGCAGGAGCCGACGAGCATCGGACCGTGATCGAGGAGGCCGCCGGCGTCGTCAAGCACCGCCAGCGGCGAGATCGATCGTTGCGCCGGCTGGAGGCGACCGATGTCGATGTTCGGCGGCTTCAAGACCTGCTTTCCGAGCAGCAGCGGCGTATGCGGCCGCTGAAGCGCCAGGCGCGGGCGGCAGATCGTCGTGATGCCGCGCTGGCAGAGTGGCGTGCGCTCCGGCTGTGGATCGGTGGTCGGGAGGTCGGGAAGCTTGCCGAGCGAAGGGATGCCGTCGCCGCCGCCACTTCGGCCGGCGAAGCCCGCCTTGGCGAGGCTATGACCGAACTGGCCGAGATCAGGGCTTCTCTTTTGTCGCTACAGGAGGAGGCCGGAGAGACCGGGAGGGCCCTGCAGAGGGACACATCGGGCGCAGCCCGCCTCGAGACCATCAACGAGCGCTTGCGGCGGATCGCCATGGTGGCCCGGGAGCGCCGGTCTGGGCTCCAGAACCGGCTGGAGGGGGCCGGGCAGCGGCGCACCGATTTGGAGGAGGAGCGGGAGGACCTCCGGGCCCGCATCGCTGCGGCCGTGGGCGAGGAGCGCGCCGCCCGCGAGATGGCGGAGCGTTACGAGGTGAGTATGCGGGGGCTTGCCGACGAGGAGCGCTCTTTGACCGAACAGGGACAGCTGCCCGCCGAAGGGGTGGCCGCGACCCTGCGCGGAGATCTGGCCGCTCTGGAGTCTTCCGCCTCCCGCGACGAGGGCGAGGTTGTGGCTATCGAGGAGAGACGCCGTGTTGTGGCGGACCGCATCGCAGAGGACCACGGCGAGATGGACCGTCTTCGCTCCGAGCATGGGGCCGCAGACGCTGAGGCCGGCCCGGCCCTGCAGGCTCGGGAGCGGGCAAGGGAACGCCGCCTGCAAGAGGAGGTGGCGCTCGAATCGGCCGCGGGTGAGCTGTCCGAAGCCCGTGTGGGGGAGGCGGCGGCCCGGGCGCGGGTTGAAGCCCTGGAGGCCGCCATGGCCGGAATCGGTGATCCCGAGGCGCGTCGCCGGGCCGAGAGGCTTCCCGGAGTGGTCGGCCCCGTTCTCGCTCGTCTGGATGTACCGGCCGCCTACGCCGCCGGGGTGGAGGCGGCTCTGGGCCCATGGAGTGAAGCTCTGGCGGCCGAGGACGCTGAGGTCATTGCCGCCTCGACCTCGGCACTCAAGTCGGCCGGATTCGGCGGCATTGCCTTTGTTGTTGCCGAAGGGACAAAGCCGGCGGCGCCAGCCGTTGCCGCCGAGGCCGGCGCGGAGGCCCTCGTCGACGTGTTGGGAGCAGAGGCCGACACCGGGCTGGCGGCGACGCTACTGGGCGATGTTGTGCTCGTCGAGGGATGGTCGGCCGCCTGGTCGCTGGTGCAGCGGCACCCGGAGGTGCGTGCGGTCACTTCCGATGGCGATCTGGTGACCTCGTACGGAGTGCGGGCGGCACATCCGGAGAGGGCCGGCCCCGCTGCGCTCGAATCGGCGCGGGTCGGCCTCGAGCGTGCCGAGATCGAAGCCTCGCGGGCACAGAGCCGATTCCGTGCCGCGATGCGCGGACGCGACACCGCGGTTGCCGCTGCCGCCCAGGCAGAAACCGTCGCCGCCTCGGTCGAGGAGCGGCTTGCCCAGGCCGCAGCGAAGCTGCATCGTCTGGAGCGGGATGTGGCCGAGGTGGAGGCGGAAATGGGCCGTCTGGATGCCCGCCGGGCCGCTCTCGCCGAGGCGGCCGTGGTCCGCGCCGAGAGGCTGGCCGGTCTCCGTCCGCAGCTCGATGGATTCCAGGGTGAGGAGGCGGCTCGGCAGGCGGCCTGGGAATCGCTCGCCCGCCGCCGTGAGGACGTGGCGGCCAGGAGGGAATCGGCGCGCTGCTCCCGAGAAGAGGCGGCGGCGGCACTGGCCGCGGCCACCGAGCGGCGTCACCTGCTCGAGAGCCGGCTAGATGAGGTGTACCGGCTGCTGAACGACCTATCCGAGCAGCGGGTGAGCAGCGCCGACATCGAGCACTTGGCCGAGATCGAGGAACGTGCCCTCCGGGCGCTTGAGGTAAGCCGGAGGCATCTGGAGGCCCTGCGGGAGCGTCAGCGCGATCTGCGCCGGCGCAGTGGCATCGACGACAAGCGGCTCGAAGGTATCCACGGCCGTAGGGCCGAGCTTGAAAAGATCGTGGAAGAGGTGCGCGAGGAGCTTTCGTCGCTCGCGGTCGAGGCCGCCGAGCTCCGGGTGCGCACCGAATCGGTTGCCGAAGGGCTGCGCCGCGACGTCGATTGTGACGAGGACACGGCGCTGGCTGCACCACAGCCGGAGATGGCTGAGGACACCACTGCCGAGGAGCACCTGGCGTCTCTGGAGGCGCAGCTGAAGCGTCTCGGGCCGGTCAATCCGCTGGCCGCCGCCGAGTACAAGGAGCTGGCGGCACGTGCCGAGTTCCTCGAGGGTCAGCTGGCCGATCTCGAGGCCTCACGACGTGACCTGCGCAAGGTGCTCTCCGCGCTGGATGAGGAGATAGGGCGCCTGTTCAAGGAGGCGGCCGAAGAAGTGGCGCGCTACTTCGAGGAGAACGTGGGCCTGTTGTTCCCGGGCGGTCGGGGCCGGCTGTCGCTGACCGACGGCGACGACCCCCTCAACAGCGGGGTGGAGATCCATATTCAGCCCATGGGGAAAAAGATCGGGCGGCTCGGCATGCTCAGCGGGGGCGAGCGCTCGCTGGCCGCCTTGGCGTTCCTCTTTGCCGTGTTTCGGGCTCGTCCCAGCCCGTTCTATGTGCTGGACGAAGTGGAGGCCGCTCTCGACGATTCCAATCTGCGCCGGTTCGTCCGCCTCGTGGGTACGCTGCGCGAGACGTCGCAGCTGGTGATCGTGACCCATCAGCAGAACACCATGGAAGCTGCCGACATTCTCTACGGGGTGACGATGGAGCCAGGAGAGACCTCCCGTGTGCTGGCCAAGCGGCTCACTAAGGTCTAGGCGCCATCGAGGAGGCTTGGATGCTGGTCGGGGTTGTTGCAGCCGCCGCGCTGGCTCTTCTGGTGCTCGTCTTCTTGTTGCTGCGCCGTCGCCACCGGGTGGGCACCGACATACGCCGTGACGCCCCCACGATTCCCTCCGACATTGCCGAAGGGCTCGCCAGGACACGCCGTGCTCTCGGCGGCCGGCTCTCCGGCCTCTTTCTCCGCAGCACCGACGATACGTTCTGGACCGAGATGGAGGAGGTGCTGGTGGCCGCCGATGTGGGTGTGGCGGCCGCAACGGCGATCGTCGAGCGGGTGCGGGCGATTACTCCGGATGACGCCGGCTCGGCGCGTCGGGCGCTGCGGCAGGAACTGATCGATGTGTTCGCCGGGCGCGACCGTTCGCTGATTCTCCGGAGCCGACCCGCCGTTGTGGTCGTTGTGGGCGTGAACGGCTCGGGCAAGACGACGACGATTGCCAAGTTGGCCGCGCTTCTGGAGGCAGAGGGCCTGTCTCCGCTGCTGGCCGCCGCCGACACGTTTCGGGCCGCCGCCACCGAGCAGCTGCAGGCCTGGGCGCAGCGGCTATCGCTCGACATTGTTTCGGGCCGGCCGGGAGGCGACCCGGCCGCGGTGGCTTTCGACGCCCTGCAGGCGGCGCAGGCACGCGGGAAAGGTGTGCTCATCGTCGATACCGCGGGCCGTCTGCACGACAAGCGCAACCTGATGGACGAACTCGGCAAGCTGGTGCGGGTGCTGGGGCGGGAGGCCGGCACGGTGGACGAGGTGCTGCTGGTGCTCGACGGCACCACCGGCCAAAACGGGATAGCTCAGGCCCGGGCTTTCACCCAGGCCGTCGGCGTGACCGGCATCGCCGTCTCCAAACTCGATGGGACCGCACGGGGAGGCATCGCGGTGGCCATCGAGCACGAGCTGGGCATCCCGGTGAAGCTGGTGGGAGTCGGTGAGAGGGTTGAGGATCTGCTTCACTTTGATGCTGAGACATTTGTCGACGCCCTGCTGGGAGAGGCATGAGCACCAAAGACCTGATCGCTGAAGCTCGGGCCGCCGCCGCTAACGCTCACGCGCCGTATTCGGGATTCCACGTCGGGGCCGTGGCCATCGCTGCCGACGGTTCTCACTACGCGGGCGCAAACGTGGAGAACGTCGCCTACGGCTCGACAATCTGCGCTGAGGGCAGCGCCATCGCCGCTGCCGTCACCGCGGGGGTCAAAAAGTTGGATTCCATTGTTGTCACCTGTCTTGACGTCGAAGAAGCCTTCTACCCGTGTGGCAACTGCAGGCAGCTCATGGCGGAGTTCGGTGTGGAGCGGGTGATCGTCGACGGCCCAGATGGCCCTGTGGAGCACACGCTGGCTGAGATCCTGCCCTTTGCCTTCGGCATGAGGGACAACTAGGGAATTCGCCGCCTCGACAGGAGCGTCAAGCCGGCCGCTCTGCCGCCGATACACCCACTGTGACCACCGCCGATTTTGCGCGCGACTGGAAGGTGACAACCAGCTACCGCGTCCTTCTCAAGGTGGCTTGGGGGTTCGTGCTGTTCGCCATTCTGGTGGCGGTCTTGGCCGCGCTCGACGGCGCTTCCGTCGGCTGGTGGGCCGCTGCCGGGCTGGCCACCCTGGCCTTGATCATGGGAGCCATGCTGCCCGAGCCGCTGCCCGCCGAGATGATCACCGGCAGCCACAACCATTTCGGCCGCCGCAGGCTTCAGGACCGGGAGCAGAGGTCCTAAGCGCGGTCCCGAAGAGCGGCCAGAAGTTTGGGCAGGATCGAGTGGGCATCGCCGACCACCCCCAGATCGGCGACGGTGAATATCGGCGCCTCCTCGTCCTTGTTGACGGCGATGATCATCCCCGAATCCTTCATGCCCACCAGGTGCTGCATGGCGCCGCTGAGGCCAAAGGCCAGGTACACGCCGGGCCGCACCGTCGTGCCCGTCTGACCCACCTGGCTGGAGTAGGGCAGCCATTCGGCGTCGACCACCGCCCTGGTTGAGCCGACGGCGGCGCCCAGCATCCCGGCAAGCTCGGTGAGGGGTTGAAGCTTTTCAGCGCTGGCCATGCCCCTCCCGGCCGCCACGACGATGGAGGCGTCCTCGAGCCGGGGCCCTTCGGATACCTCGGCGTGACGTTCGCGGACGCGGGCCGAGGGTGTGGCGTCGGACATTTCGACCGCCACCACCTCGGGGTCGGCGGCGGGTCCGGCCTCGGCGGCAAAGGCCTTGGCCCGAACTACCACAATCCAGGGTTTGCTGCCGACAAACGAGGTCTCGACGAGCGTGACGCCGCCGAGGATCTCGTTGACCACATGGACCTCGTCACCTTTGACCGCTATGTCGATGGCATTGGAGAGCACGGGGACGTCGAGGCGGGCGCTGAGACGTCCGGCCACGTCCCGATCGGTGAAGGTGAGCCCGAACAGAATCAGGTCGGGCTGTCGGTCGGCGGCCAGTTCGGCGATGGCCGCCGCCGCCGGTGTGGCGGGGAGGTTGTCACCCGGGTCCAGGTGGTACACCGTCGCAGCTCCATAGGCGCCGAGGGTGGCGAAGGCCTGCGGGGAGCCTGCGCCCAGGTAGATGGCGCCGATGTCTCCCCCAAGCTCCCGGGCTTTGGTGAGCATTTCCAGGGAGAGCGACGACGGGGCACCTTCCAGCTCCTCGACGAACACCCAAATGAGCATCTAGATCACCTTGGCCTGTTCCAGCAGCGACACGATCTCGAGGTGGGCTTCACCTTCGTCGACAACCAGGCGGCCTGCCTGGCGTCCCGGAGCGTCCCGGACCTCGATGATCTGCTGTGCCGAGCCACCGATGCCGACCTGCTCCGGGGAGAATCCCAGATCCGCACACGAGGGCTGGTCGACCGTCTTGGCATTGGCGGCCATGATCCCTTTGAAGGACGGATAGCGGGGCTCGGCCACTCCGGAGGTGACGGTCACCAAGGCGGGCAGCTCGGCTTCGACGACGTCGTAGCCGACTGTGGTCATGCGCTCGATGCGGATGGTGTCGCCGTCGAGTTCGACGCGCCTGGCATAGGTGAGGGCGGGCAGGCCCAGCAGTTCGGCCAACTGCTGGGGCACGATGCCGGCGTACCCGTCGGTGGACTCGGTGCCGGCGATGACCAGGTCGGGGTGTTCGTTGCGAACGGCTGCAGCGAGGACCTTTGCCGTCACCAGGGCGCCGGAGCCGCGCAGCGCCGGGTCGTCGACGACTATCGCTCTGTCGGCTCCCATGGCCAGGCCTTGGCGGATACCGCGCAGGCCGGCGGCAGGGCCCATGGACACGATCACCACTTCGCCCTCGGTCTTCTCGGCAAGCTGAAGGGCCACCTCGATGCCGTACCGGTCGGTGTCGTCGAGCACCTGCTCAGCGGGGCGATCCACAAAATGTGTTTCCGGATCGAGTGTGTATGGGGTGTTCGGATCCGGTATCTGTTTCGCGCAAACGACGATTTTCATGGGGTTCCTCACCGGGACTCATGCTAGGCGGCGCTCAGTGCTGCTCAGGCGGCGATTCGGGGCAGCAAGGCGTCCAGGAGAGCGGCGACCCTTTCGTCGGCAGCAGCGGCCGTCTCAGCGACCTCCGTGTGGCTCAGAGGATGCTCGGCGATGCCGGCGGCCAAGTTGGTGACCAGCGACAGGCCGAGCACCTTGGCCCCCATGTGGCGAGCCGCGATGACCTCGGGCACCGTCGACATCCCGACCAGATCGGCGCCGAGGCGTTTCACCATTCGGATCTCGGCCGGAGTCTCGTAGGTGGGTCCCAGCAGCCAGGCGTAGACGCCGGATCCCAGTTCCACTCCGGCCTCCAGGGCCGCTTCCTGGGCCAACTGCCGCAGGGCTGGGTCGTAGACCTCGGACATATCGGGGAATCTGGTGCCGAGGCGCTCGTCGTTGGGCCCGAGCAGCGGGTTGCGGCCGGTGAGGTTGAGGTGATCGGTGATCAGCACCAGATCGCCCGGCCGCAGCCCGTCGGCAACGCCTCCGGCGGCATTCGTGAGCACGATCGTGGAGCAGCCGCCCAGAACTGCGGTGCGCACCGCAAAGACGACCTTCTCGAGCGGCCATCCCTCGTAGGTGTGCACGCGGCCGGCGAACACGAGCACAGGAGACCCGACATCTGCAGAGAACAGGCTGCCCCCGTGTCCCTCCACCTTCGGCACCGGGAATCCGGGGATCTCGGCGTAGGGAATTTCCACGGCATCGGGGAGGCCGGCGGCATAGGAACTGAGCCCGGAGCCGAGGACGAGAGCGGCGGCATGTCGGTCTCTGCCGCTTCTTTCGGCGATGGCGGCTGCGGCTGCGGTCAGGTCTTCGTAAGTCATCGGACCTCTCCTTGGATCAGCTGTGGAGGCTCGACCGGCTCATCCGAGATGGCAAAGGCACCCTCCAGCAGGGCAAAGGCTCGCTCAAAGCGGCCTCGATCCGACCAGGCAATACGGGCGAGCGGTTCGCCGCGTTGGACGGGATCTCCGATCTTGGCCATCACGGTGATGCCGACACCGGGGTCGATCTCGTCGTCCTTACGCTCGCGTCCGGCGCCGAGGCGGGTGGCGGCAATGCCGATGGCGAGGGCATCGGCCCGTGAGAGGTACCCGGAGCCGGGGGCTGATAGCACCGCCTCCTCGGGGGCGCGGGCCAGCAATGCCGGATTCTCCAGTACGGCCGGGTCGCCTCCCTGGGCCACGGCCACCTCGATGAGCTTCTCGAATGCCGACCCGGAGGTGATCGTCTCCTCGAGGCGGAGCCGGGCCTCCTCCGCAGTGGCGGTGATTCCGGCCAAAAGCAGCATTTCCTCGCCGAGTCGGAAGGTGACATCGAGCAGATCCGGCGGTCCGCCTCCCACCAGCACCTCGACCGACTCCGCGATCTCGTTGGCGTTGCCCACTTGCCGGCCCAGAGGCTGGCTCATGTCGGTGATGATCCCGGTCACCACGGTCCCATGGGCCCGCCCGATGTCGACCATGGTCTCGGCCAAGACCCGGGCTCGCTCGAAGTCCTTCATGAAGGCGCCTTGTCCCGTCTTTACGTCGAGCACCAGGGCATCGAGCCCTTCGGCGAGTTTTTTGGACATGATCGAAGAGGCGATGAGCGGGATGGAAGGCACCGTGCCGCTGGCATCTCGGAGGGCGTAGATCCTGCGGTCGGCGGGCACCAGACTCTCCGACTGGCCGGCAAGCACAATGCCGGTCTGCTCGAGGATGGACGTGAACTCGGATGGATCGAGGGCGGTCCGGAAGCCGGGGATAGTCTCCAGCTTGTCGAGAGTTCCGCCGGTATGCCCCAGGCCCCGTCCACTCATCATCGGGACCGCCACCCCGCAGGCAGCCACCATCGGCGCCAGGGGGATGCTCACCTTGTCACCGACACCACCCGTGGAGTGTTTGTCGACCTTTGCGGCCGCGATGTGGGAGAAATCAAGGGTGTCTCCGGAGTGCAGCATGGCCTCGGTCCAGGCAGCCAGCTCGGTTCTGTCGAGGCCCTCTTTGAAGATGGCCATGAGGAGGGAAGACATCTGGTAGTCGGGGATACGGTCGGCGGTGTACTCGGTGATGATCCACTGGATCTCATCGGGTGTCAGTCTGCCGGCGTCCCGTTTGCGCTCGATGAGTCCGATGATGCTCATGATGAGCTTCTTCTCAGTGCCGAGCCGGCCACTTTGCCCGCCGGGGTGATCGGCACATCTTCGGCTTCGAGGCGGCGCCTCTGCTCATCGGCGGCTCTGGGAACCAAACGGCCGTCCGAGGCGACAACACGCCACCAGGGGAGGCCGGTGGAGCGCCGCAGAAGGTTGCCGACGGCTCGGGCCGCCCCGGGGAAGCCGGCGTCGGCGGCGACCTCACCGTAGGAGGTGACCTCACCCGGCTCCAGGGCGCGTACCACTTCGAAAACCGCGGTCTCGAAGTCCGGCTTCTCCGTCACAGCGTTCCGAAGAGACGGTCACCCATGTCGCCGAGGCCGGGGCAGATGTAGAAGTATTCGTTCAGCTCTCGGTCGAGAGTGGCGGTGACGATGTGGACGTCCGGATGATCTCTATACATGCGCTCGGCGCCTTCCGGGGCCGTCACCACGCAGAGGGCGGTGATGTCGTCGGCGTCGTTCTCTTTGGCCTTGCCCACGGCCCAGGATAGGGATCCACCGGTGGCGAGCATGGGCTCCAGGATGAGGACGTGGGCGCCGGACAGATCGGCCGTTTTGAAGTAATACTCAATCGGCTCCGCGGTCTCCTCGTTACGCTGCACTCCGGCGAAGCCGACCTTGACGTGCGGGATGAGGTCGATGACGGCATCGAGCATGCCGAGCCCGGCCCGCAGCACAGCGATGGCGACAACGTCGGGCATGGCCCCGCCCGCGGTCTTCTCTCCAAGCGGTGTGGTCACGTCGACCGGAGTGAGGGGAACATCCTGTGTTGCCTCGTGCACGAGCGTGTAGGTGAGCCTGCGGGCGGCGGCCCGAAACGCCTCGGACCGGGTGGCCTTGTCACGCAGCTCGGTGAGGTAGTGACGGGCCAGTGGATGATCGACGACGGTCAGGTTCACGGCATGCTCCCTTTGCCATGGCAGGCTACTCGCCGCCCGCCTGCCGGCCGTGCCGGCGCGCTATAGCCTCGGCGTATCCGCCGGCTCACTACGCTCATGCTGCATGTTTGATGCACTGACGGCGCGCTTCGACGGCATCATCAAACGGCTCCGGGGCAAGGGCCGGCTGGGTGAGGCCGATGTCGATGCCGCGCTGCGTGAGGTGCGGTTGGCTCTGCTCGAAGCCGATGTCAACGTCGGCGTCGCCAAGTCGCTCCTGGCCCGGGTCCGGGAGCGGGCCATGGGTGTCGAGGTGGTGGAGAGCCTCACTCCCGGCCAGCAGGTGGTGAAGATTGTTCACGATGAGCTGGTCACGACGCTGGGTGGCGAGGCCGTCCCCTTGGCCCGAGCTTCCTCGCCGCCGCTCACGATCCTCATGGTGGGCCTGCAGGGCTCGGGGAAGACAACCACGGCGGCCAAGCTGGCCCGGCAGCTGAGATCGTCGGGCCGTCATCCGCTGCTTGTTGCCGCCGACATGCAGCGCCCCGCCGCCATTGACCAGCTGGAGACTCTGGGCCAACAGATCGGCGTGCCCGTGCACGTGGACCGGTCTACGACGGCGCCCAGGCTGCTGAAGGCCGCGGTGAAGCGGGCTCGCAGCGAAGGGCTCGACGCCGTTGTGGTCGACACCGCAGGACGCCTCCAGATCGACGAGAAGCTCATGGACGAGCTGGCGGGAATGCGCCGTGCCGTGGATCCCGACGAGGTGCTCCTCGTGGTCGACGCCATGACCGGGCAGGACGCAGTCAACGTGGCTTCCGGCTTCCTGGAGAAGACCGACATAACCGGTCTTGTGTTCTCCAAGCTCGATGGTGACGCCCGCGGTGGCGCCGCCATATCGGCTCGTGAGGTCACGGGACGCCCCATCAAACTCGCCGGCGTTGGAGAGGGACTGGACGACCTGGAGGTCTTCTACCCGGAGCGCATGGCATCGCGCATCCTTGGAATGGGTGACGTGATGACGCTGATTGAGAAGGCGGAGGCTACATGGGATGAGAAGGAAGCCCGGGAGGCGGCGGAACGGATGATGACCGCATCCTTCACCCTGGAGGACTTCCTGGCGCAGTTCCAGCAGGTGCGCAAGATGGGGTCTGTCAGCCAATTGCTTGGTATGCTGCCCGGCGCCGCCTCGGCGTTACCAAACGCCGAGGCGTCCGAGGAGGACCTCTCCCGGGTGGAAGCGATCATCTACTCGATGACTCCCGAAGAGCGGCGCAATCCCAAGATGATTAACGGAAGCCGCAAGCGGCGCATCGCCGCCGGGTCGGGAACCTCCCCCCAGGGCGTGAATACGCTGCTTCGGCAGTTTGCAGAGACGCAGAAGATGATGAAGGCCTTCGCCGGAGGCCGCAGCCCGATACCCGGGTTGTCGGTGCCCGGGCGAAGACGGAAGAGGAAGAGGTGAGTCAATGGCGGTGAGGATCCGCCTGACGCGGATGGGCAAAAAGAAGCAGCCCACCTATCGAGTCGTTGTTATGGACGGTCGGCGCGCCCGTGACAGCAGGTACATCGAGCAGATCGGCCGCTACGACCCCCGTCAGGAACCGTCGCTTATCGAGATCGACGTGGAGCGCGCCGAGCATTGGCTGGGGCTCGGGGCACAACCGTCCGATCCGGTGCGCAAGCTGCTCGAGATCAAGGGTGTGCTGGAACCGCGCAAGGTGCGCAAGGGCTCCATCCACGTGGTCGGCAAGAAGGCGCAGGAGAGCGCCGCCGACACAGCCCAGGTCG
>CAZTJO010000012.1:0-1887 GCA_964614095.1 uncultured Acidimicrobiia bacterium | reverse complement strand
GAGGACGCCGAGGCGGTGCAGGTGACGGTCGTCGAGGAGGGCCCCGAAGAGGTGCTGGTCGAGGTGCGCACGGCCAAGAGCGATATGGGCCGCGTCATCGGGCGCCGCGGCCGGGTGGCCAAAGCCATCCGCACCGTGGCCCAAGCGGCCGCCGAGGAGGAAGGCCTCGACGCCAGGGTTGAATTCATCGACTGAGGATCGTCTCCCGATTGGCTGCATCGGCCGGCCTCATGGCGTGCGCGGCGAAGTGACCGTTCTGGTCGAGACCGATTACACCGATCGATTCCACAGCGGCGCCCTTCTGCAGGCCGGGGCTGATGCCCTGGAGGTTGTCTCGGCTCGCCCGCTTCGTGATCGGGGCCTAATCGTGGCCTTTGCCGGCATCTCCGACCGTGACGGCGCCGAGGCCCTGCGCGGGAGAGTGCTGACTATCAGCGCCGGCGATCGGCGCCGGCTTGAGGATGGCGAGTTCTGGCCCGACCAGCTGAGGGGTCTTGATGCCGTGGACCCCGGAGGCAAGCTGTTGGGGACCGTGACCGATGTGGTCGTGGGGCCGGCTCAAGACCGGCTCGTGGTGACGACCTCCGACGGCGCCCAGGTGGAGGTCCCATTTGTCGACGATATCGTCTCCGATCCCCAGGATGGGCGTGTTGTGATCGATGCGCCGGAGGGGATGTTTTGAAGGAGTTCAGAGGCGGCATCGCGTGATCTGAATTCTGAACTCTGGGATCCGCTTTGTTCAGATCCGGCCTGCTATTCGAGCCTGTCCGCAATCATGCTGGCCCACGCTCCGATCTGATCGAAGTCCCTCCAGTCGCCGCCTTTGCCGTTGCGCACCATGGCCTTGGCGATGAAACCGCCGGCATCCATGGGAAGGCGGCCCGGGAAGGTGACCACGTCCTCTGCACCGAGCTGCTCGACCAGCAAAGCCACCGTCTTCGGCACGGGCTGGGGCTCATCGGCTCTTTCGTCGCCCAGGGGACCGCTGTGGAACAGCCAGATGGGAATGCCGCCGGCCCGGCGCAGTCGTTTGAGCAGGCGCACCGCCTCTCCCTGCCATCGGTTTGCGTAGAGGGCGCTGCCGATCACGGCGGCGTCGTAGCCCTTTTTGATCTCGACCTTGCCGGCAGGTTGCAGCGTCACCTCATATCCGCGCTCGCTGAGAGTCTCGGCGACTTTCACCGCGATGCCGGTGGTTCCTCCTCTTTTTGAGCCGTAGGCGACCAGGACGTGTTTCACATTGCCTCCTCAATCGTGCAGTGAGCCTAGAGGCGTGCTCGAGGGGAGGGTGTCAGGGGGTGTGCAGAATGCAGAGGGCAGTGCCTGACGGCAGAATGCTGTCATGGCTATTCGTATAGAAGAGACAGTCACCACAAAGCGCCCGCTCTCTGAGGTGTTTGCCTACGTTGCCGACTTCACCAAGGTGGCCGAGTGGGATCCCGGCATCCGCTTGTCCACCCGTGTCTCCGGCGACGGCGGAGTGGGCACACGCTACGAGGTCGAGGCGACGTTCGCCGGGCGTGTTGTTCCCATGACGTATGAGGTGGTGGAGAGGGAGGATCCCGAGCGGATCGTGTTGCGCGGGACGGCCCCAACAGCCGAGGCGATCGACGATATCCGCTTCGAGGCCGACGGAGAGGGAACCAGGATCACCTATCGGGCCGAGTTCACGCTGAAAGGTGTGCTCCGGTTCTTTGGGCTGCTGCTGCGCCCGGTCTTCACCCGGCTGGGAAAGAAGGCCTTGGCGGGACTGGACGCCACACTCAACGCCTAAGGGCCGTCTGATGAGGTAGCACTGGCCCAGGCCAGAGTGATGCCACGGATGCTCTTCATGGGGCGGGCTCGGTTGATCAGAGGCAGTTGTTGGGACAGGGCTACTGGCCGGCT
>CAZTJO010000011.1:2019-56571 GCA_964614095.1 uncultured Acidimicrobiia bacterium | reverse complement strand
CCCGTCTCTGGCTCACCTGTTGGCCCAGACCCTACCCCGCGTCACCAGAATCCGGGTTGCCGGATCTACCCCCGTCCCGTAGCTGCATTCTGGTTTCTGCGTTCCGCATTCTGAGTTCTGAATTCTGCGTTCTGAGTTCTCCCCCCGTCCTACACTCCACCGGCTATGTCCGTGTTCCTGAATGTCTTGTTCATCATCGGCCTGCGGCTCGTCGACGTGCCGCTGGGCACGCTCCGCATCATGCTGCTTACCAGGGGCAGCCGTTGGCGCTCCGGTCTCGTTGGGTTCTTCGAATCTCTCACCTGGGTGACCGCCGCCTCAATCGTGCTGCGAGAGCTCGACGATCCAGTGCGGATGGTTGCTTTTGCTGCTGGGTTTGGCCTCGGAACCATCCTCGGCGTGTCTCTGGAACGCTGGCTTGCCCCCGGAACGGCGGTGGTTCAGGTCATGGCGCCCATCGCTAGTCCCGAGGTGGCGACGGCGATGCGCTCCGAGGGTTTTGCCGTGACCACGCTCAACGGCGAGGGGCGCGACGGAGATGTGCGTCTGTCCTTGAGTGTGGTTCCCCGCAGGCAGCTGCGCCGGGTACTCGCGATTGTGCGTTCCATCAACCCCGAAGCCTTCACCACCATCGAGGACGTGTACATGCCGCGCTGGCCGCGGGCGGCGGCGGTGAGAAAGTAAGGCAGATCAAGAATGCAGAAAACAGAATGCAGAATGTGGGTTGAACGTGTCCGCAGTGAGGAATCTGCAATCTGCCCACTGCATTCTTCCCTACCCTCGTGCCTCTTCCACCCGGTCCACCAGATAGTTCCCCAGCCGGTGGAAGACTGCGGTGACCTCGCTGTCGGGCAGCTCCGCCATGGCCGCTCGCGCTACCGCTATGCGCCGGTTCACCTCGTCGAGGGCGCGGTCCACATGCCCCCCGCCGCGCACCGCGGCGATGACCTGCCCCAATGATTCCGGGGAGTACGGGTGGCCGCCGGATAGCAGATCGTGCACCTTGCCGGATTCCGAGCCCTGGAGGGCATAGAGCACAGGCAGGGTGAATGTGCCTTTGTTGATGTCGGAGCCGGCCGGCTTGCCGAGGAAATCCTCGGTGGCGATCAGGTCGAGAACGTCATCGGTGAGTTGGAACACCATCCCGATTTCGTGGGCCCAGCTCGATACCGCCTCCACGGCATCGGGCGGGGCGCCGCCCGCCATGGCGCCGAGGCGGGCCGAGGTGCGAATGAGGCTGGCAGTCTTCAGCTCGACGACCTTGAAGTAGCCGTCGAGCCCCTGGTCCATATCGTCGCCGAGCTGGAGCTCGAGTATCTGGCCCTGGCAGAGGCTGGCATAGGTGCGGGCGAGAAGCTGTACCGCCTCGATGCCGAGAGGGGCGGCGATCTCCGAAGCTCGGGCCAGCAGGAAGTCTCCGGCGAGGATGGCAACGGTGTTGGACCAGTTCTTGTTCACCGAGACGGTGCCGCGGCGGCTGTCGGCTTCGTCGATGACGTCATCGTGGTAGAGGCTGCCCAGGTGGACGAGTTCGACGGCAACACCGGCGGCGACGGGCGCTTTGGTGGGGTTGTCACCCAGCTCTGCGGCCACTTGGGCCAGAAGCGGCCGGTAGCGCTTGCCCCCGGCGCCCAGCAGGTGCTGGGAGATGCGGGTGAGGAACTCGTCATCCGATGTCGTGGCGTCGAAGAGGCCTTCCTCGACCGCATCGAGACGGGTCCAAACTCGCTCGATCGGGACGAGATCTCTCAGAACGGGGCTGTCCACGCCGGGCCTCGCATTGCAGGAAGGGTGTGCCGATGGTAGCCAGCGAAGGTCGGCAATCGTTATGGGCGCCTGCTTCGGCTCAAGGCTGGGAACATCGCCGCCGAAGCAGCCGTTGTAGGTGGTGAGACCGCTCGCCCGGTGTGCCTCTCTGCGGATGGCTTGGGAAGGTCCACGGCTATAGTCATAGAGGCGCCCGGTCGTTGGGCGCCACTGCCGTGTCAGGAGACGAGAGAGTTGTTTGAGAGGTTCACCGACCGAGCTCGCCGTGTCGTAGTGCTAGCCCAGGAGGAAGCTCGCCTCCTGAACCACAACTACATCGGTACCGAACACATCCTGCTCGGCCTCATCCACGAGGGCGAGGGAGTAGCCGCTCGCGGGCTCGAGAGTCTGGGCATCAGCCTCGAATCGGTTCGGAGCCAGGTCGTCGAGATCATCGGGCAAGGGGCCCAGACTCCGAGCGGGCACATACCGTTCACGCCGCGGGCCAAGAAGGTGCTCGAGCTCTCGCTGCGTGAGGCGCTTCAGCTGGGCCACAACTACATCGGCACCGAGCACATTCTGCTCGGCCTCATCCGTGAGGGCGAAGGTGTTGCCGCCCAGGTTCTGCAGAAGCTCGGTGCCGAGATGCACAAGGTGCGCCAGACGGTCATCCAGCTGCTTTCCGGTTCCCACGCCGAAGAGACGCCGTCGGCCCGGGAGGCGCCGCAGTCCTCACGCCGTGGCGAACAGCCCTCGGGCTCCACCGTGCTCGATCAGTTCGGGCGCAACCTGACCACATATGCCCGGGAACGTAAGCTCGACCCGGTCATCGGCCGGGAGCGCGAAATCGAGCGGGTGATGCAGATCTTGTCGCGTCGCACCAAGAACAATCCTGTGCTTGTTGGTGAGCCCGGTGTCGGCAAGACGGCGATCGTGGAGGGCCTGGCCCAGCGTATCGTCGCCGGCGAAGTGCCGGAGACACTGCACGGCAGGCAGATCTACACCCTCGACCTCGGTGCTCTCGTGGCGGGCTCCCGCTACCGCGGCGATTTCGAAGAGCGTCTCAAGAAGGTGCTGAAGGAGATCCGCAGCCGTGGCGACATCATTCTCTTCATCGACGAGATTCATACCCTCGTTGGTGCCGGTGCCGCCGAGGGCGCCATCGACGCCGCCAGCATCCTCAAGCCGATGCTGGCCCGCGGCGAGCTGCAGACCATCGGCGCTACCACCCTTGAGGAATACCGCAAGTATCTGGAGAAGGACTCGGCCCTGGAACGGCGCTTCCAGCCCATTCAGGTCGATGAGCCCACGGTGGCCGAGTCGATCAAGATCCTCACCGGCCTGCGCGAGAGGTACGAGAGCCACCATCGAGCCATGTTCACCGACTCGGCTCTGGTGAGCGCGGCCAATCTCGCCGACCGCTACATCTCCGACCGCTTCCTTCCCGATAAAGCCATCGACCTCATAGATGAGGCGGGAAGCCGCATGCGCATCCATCGGACCCCCTTGTCGCCCGAATTGGAGGAACTCGAAAAGAAGATCGGCGAGATCCGCGATGAGAAGGACGACGCGGTGCAGGCGCAGCAGTTCGAGCGCGCCGCCCAGTTGCGTGATCAGGAGCGTTCCCTGCTGGCCCAGCGGGCGCAGATGGAGGCCGACATGGGCGAAGGAGCCGAGGCGGTCAGCTCTCTGATCGACGAGGAGCAGATCGCAGAGGTGCTGGCGCAGTGGACCGGCATCCCGGTGCAGAGCCTCACCGAGGAGGAGACCGCCAAGCTTCTGCGTATGGAGGAAGAGCTGCACAAGCGCATCGTGGGCCAGAACGAGGCCATCGAGGCGGTCAGCCGGGCCATTCGCCGCACCCGCGCCGGTCTCAAGGACCCGAAGCGGCCGGCCGGCTCGTTCATCTTTCTCGGGCCCTCCGGGGTGGGGAAGACGGAGACGGCCAAGGCGCTTGCCGAGTTCCTGTTTGGCGACGAGGACGCCACCGTCCAGCTCGACATGTCCGAGTACATGGAGAAGCACACCGTTAGCCGACTGGTGGGTTCGCCGCCCGGCTACGTCGGCTACGACGAGGGCGGCCAGTTGACCGAGGCGGTGCGGCGCAAGCCTTTCTCCGTTGTGCTTTTCGACGAGATCGAGAAGGCGCACCCGGACGTGTTCAACACGCTGTTGCAGATCCTCGAGGACGGTCGTCTCACCGATTCACAGGGCCGCACGGTCGATTTCAAGAACACGGTCATCATCATGACCTCCAACCTGGGTACCGCCGATCTGAAACGAGCCTCGATCGGCTTCGGCCAAGAGACGGAAGCGGTCAGCTACGACAAGATCAAGACCAAGGTGACCGAGGCGCTGAAGAAGCAGTTCCGCCCCGAGTTCCTCAACCGCATCGACGAGGTGATCGTCTTCCACGAGCTGACGATGGACGAGGTCAAGGACATCGTCGATCTCATGATGGTTCGTATCAGAGAGCAGCTCCGTTCGCAGGCCCTTGAGCTGATGCTCACCGACGAGGCCAAGAGCCTGCTGGCGGGGAAGGGCTACGACCCGCAGCTTGGGGCCCGTCCACTGCGCCGGGCCATACAGCGGCTGCTCGAGGACCCGCTCTCGGAGAAGGTGCTCTTCAACGAGTTCTCCGCCAATACGGCGGTCCTGGTGGACGTTGACAAGGATGACGAGCACGCTCTCAGCTTCAGCGGAATCGAGGCACCCGATCAGCCTCCGGTGGAGCTCGCCGAATCCGAAGGTTGAGCCCTCTCGGCACTGCCTTGGGAGCCCGTTATCGCGACGTTATCTTCGGCGGCCTCATTGCCGGGTTTGGGGGAGCGTTCCTTACGCTTGGCGCGGTAGGCCGGTTCGAAGAGGACATGACCGCCGGGATTGGCTTCATCGGCCTGGCCGCGATGATCTTCGGTCGTTGGAACCCGGTAGGGGCAATGGCTGCCGGGCTCGTATTCGGATTCGCTCGCGGCCTCCAGCAGAAGCTGGCATATTGGGCACGCCGATCGCCTCGGAATTCTTGCTTATGGCCCCCTATGTGGTCACGGTGATCGTCGTGGCCGGCCTCGTGGGTCGGGCCCGGCCGCCCGCCGCCGACGGCCAGCCCTATATCAAGGAGTAGCCGGACCCCGTCTTGGCCCCACCGATGGGTCTGTTGCGGTACGCTCGCCGCCCGTGACACAAAGACCGGAACACCTTCTTGTCCCGCTGGCCCTGCTGGCGTCGGCGTACATCGCCGCGCAGATGCTGGCCGACATCACCAGCCTCAAGATCACCGAGGTGGCCGGGATGAGCATGGATGCCGGCACGCTGATATACCCGTTCACCTTCACCTTGCGCGACTTGGTGCACAAGGTGGCGGGCAAACGAGTGGCCCGGTTCCTCATCGTGGCCGCGGCCGTCATCAATCTGCTTATGGCAGGCCTGTTCTGGATTGTGCACCGGCTTCCGGCGCTAGCCGATGTAGGGCCGCAGACCGACTACTTCGGCGCCGTGCTGGCGCCGGTATGGCGGATCGTCTTCGCCTCCATCGTGGCTGAGGTGATCTCGGAGCTGATCGACACCGAGGCCTACTCGGCCTGGGTCCGGCGGTTTGGAGAGCGGAAGCAATGGGGCCGGGTTCTGGTGTCGAACGCGGTGGCCGTGCCCATCGACTCGATCATCTTTGTGTTGATCGCCTTTGCCGGGGTGCTGAGCGCCACCGACGTCTGGGAGACTTTCACCACCAATGTGATCGTGAAGGGTGTGGTGACGCTCGTGTCGATTCCCTGGATCTACTTCGTCCGGCAACGCCAGCCTGCTGCGAGCGAGTTGGATCAGCCTCCCGGATCGGGGGAGACCCGCCCGTAGAACTGGATCTCCTGCATCGCCAGCTCCGGGTAGGGTGCGTTTCCGTCCCAGGTCTCGCCCACATAGGCGCCGGTGATGGTGATGGTCAGGTTGGAGGTGCGGATACCTCTCAGCTGGATTCGCTGTGGTTCGTTGGTGTTCTCCAGGTCCTCGATGATCGCCTGGGGCAGATCGCTGAGGCGTATCTCCAGGCCCTCGGCGCGGGCGTTGCGGTGGAAACGTTCCTCATCGTCGACGTTGTAGATGATCATCTCGGTGAGCTGCACCGGCGGTGAGAAGAAGACCGTGATCTCGACGCCGATGCCTCCATCCTCGGCGTTCCAGGAGTTGTAGGGAGCGCTGCCCTCCGGATCGCCGTCGATAAGTGCCGTGCAGGGGAACGATGGGTACTCGGAGTCGCAGCGGATCTGAATGGGGGTCAGCTCCACAATGTCCAGCACCGGTTCTACGGTGGTCGTCGGGGCAACGGTTGTTACGGCGGCTCCGCCGTCACCTCGGAACACGTTGACTGCAAGTGCAAGAAGGGCCACGGTGAGGATCACGGCCGCAAGCACCATCAGCGCCCGGGCCCCGGCGGTGGTGCGCAGCATCGGCTGCGGCGCTACCGGGAGCGGCGTTTGGGAGAGTCGGGCTCCGCAGGCTTCGCAGTGTCGGTTGAACGGTGGATTCAGGCTGCCGCAGGAAGGGCACGGCTGGTTCCGGGGCGGGAGCCCGGAGCCGCTTCCGCCCAGGCCTCGGGCGCCTTTTGCACCCGGTTCGGGCAGGTTCTCGATCTTGAAGGGCTCGAACATGTCGTCCAGGCCGTTGTTGGGCTTGTTGCTGTCCACGCTGCTCACCAGAGGGTTACGGCCGCGGTCCAGAAGGGAATCCAGCGGTATCGAGGTATTGTGCCATGGATCTATTGTGACGACGGCATACCTGCTGGCTGATGTCCGCGTGGCGGAGGGCTGGACTTGGTGGAACATAATCGGCCTGGTCCTGTTGGTGAGCGCCGCCGTCGTCATCGGGGTCATCGTCTTTCTTCGTGTCGTCTGGCGCAGGTAGGGTCGGTGCATGGCGTACCTCTGTAGCGCCTGCGGATACAACAGTCCGAAGTGGATGGGCTTTTGTCCGCAGTGCGGCAACGACGGTCCACTTGAGCAGACGGCCGAATCGAAACGCAAGAAGGCGCAGCAACACACTCGTATCGTCTCGGTGACCAAGGCCGGTGGCGATACCGTGGTCCGCCGCCGGGTGACGATCGACGAGATCGACCGAGTTCTGGGGGGTGGGCTCGTTCCGGGCGCTGCCGTCCTGCTCGGGGGTGAGCCCGGTGTGGGCAAATCGACTCTGCTGCTGCAGGTGGCCGGAGCCCTTGCCGCCGGAGGGGGCAGCGCTCTGGTGGCCAGCGCCGAGGAGTCGCTGGAGCAAGTGGGCCTTCGCGCCAACCGGCTGGGGATCGACGACCCCAACGTGTTCCTTGCGTCGGAGCGTGACATCGATGCAATCATCACGGCAGCCGGCGAGATCACACCGGATCTGCTGATCGTCGATTCCATCCAGGCCGTCACCGCTGCCGAAGTCGATGGTTCTCCCGGAGGTGTGGCGCAGGTGCGCGAGTCGGCCGCTCGCCTTGTTCACTTCGCCAAGGAGACGGGCGTGCCGGTAGTCATCATCGGGCATGTCACCAAAGACGGCGGGATAGCTGGGCCCAAACTGCTCGAGCACGCGGTCGATGTGGTGCTGTACTTGGAGGGTGAGGCCGAGCGTGGCCTGCGGTTGCTGCGAAGTCTGAAGAACCGGTTCGGGGCCACTCACCAGGTGGGGATCTTTGAGATGCGGGACGCCGGTATGACGGAGGTTCCGGATCCCTCCGGATTGCTGCTCGCCCGCTGGGACGGGGGTGTGCCCGGCAGCGTGGTGTTCCCCGCCGTCGATGGCCGCCGCCCGCTGCTGGTCGAGGTACAGGCCCTGGTTTCCGGGACGGCGACCCCCCAGCCGCGGCGCAGTGTGCGCGGCCTTGAGGCGGCGCGGGTGCACCAGGTGCTTGCGGTGCTCGAGCGCCATGCCGGCTTCTCGTTCCGGGAGAAGGACGTCTATGTGAACGTGGTGGGCGGAATGCGGCTGTACGATCCCGGCGCCGATCTGCCGGTGGCGATTGCGCTGGTGTCCTCGCTTCTCGACAAGAAGCTCGGTCCCATCGCCGCCTGGGGTGAGGTTGGGCTCACCGGCGAGGTCCGCCCCGTGGCCCATGCCAGGCGGCGCGTCGAGGAGGCGGCCCGCCTGGGCATCGGCACGATCATCAATCCCGACGATGCCGTTCGCATCGACAAGGCGCTGGCTCGCGCCGGTCTTGCTTGAGCGCGAATCACCGGTGGAAAGCGCGAATGCTGTAGTACTCTCGCCGTCGGATGACGAAGCGGGACGACACACTCGAGATACTCAGATCGCTCGCCCCCGGAACCCCACTGCGCAATGCCGTTGAGATCATTCTTCGCCAGGGGTCCGGCGCTTTGCTGGTGCTTGGCTACGGCTCCGACATCGAAGCCATCTGTAGCGGAGGTTTTCACCTGAACGGGGCCGATTTCAGTGCTGCCCGCCTTGCCGAATTGTCGAAGATGGATGGGGCGGTGATCCTTGATGAGGGAGCCGAGATCATCTACCGGGCCAACGTGCATCTGCTGCCCGATGCGACCATCGGCACCGCCGAAACGGGTACACGGCACCGCACTGCGGAGCGTTTGGCCGTTCAGACCGGCAAGCCGGTGGTTGTCGTCAGCGAGGGGCGGGGTACGGTGGCGGTCTTCACCCGGGTCGGCAAGATCGAGTTGCAGAGTCCTACTGCGCTGCTGGCTCAGGCGAACCAGAATCTGTTGACTTTGGAGCGGTTCCGTCGCCGCCTGACCGATGCGGAGAACCGCCTTACCCAGCTCGAGGTCGACGATATCGTTACCTACCGCGACGTGGCCCAGCTTCTGCAGCGCGCCGCTCTTGTGCGCCGGATCGCCAGTGATCTGGAGCACTATGCGGTGGAGTTGGGCGGAGAAGGGAATCTGACGCGGATTCAACTCAACGATCTGCTCTCTGGCGTGAACGAGGCGGCGCGGGAGGTGTACGCCGACTATGCCCGGGTGTACCCCCCAACCAATTTGCAGCCTCTCGACGATCTGGCCCAATTGGGAACGGCACATCTCTCCGATGTGGCGCGGGTGGCAGGCCAGCTCGATTTGGGTGCGCTCGACGCCCAAGGTCGGCCTCGGGGCTACCGCATTCTCAACCGCATCCCGCGGCTTCCCGATGCGGTGAAGGTCTCGTTGGTGGAGCACTTTGGGAACCTGCAGAGGCTGCTCTACGCCAGTGTTTCCGAGTTCGATCAGGTTGAAGGGGTGGGCCGTACCCGCGCCCGCCAGCTGCGGCACTACTTCGATCGTCTCCTCGACACCAACGACGAATGGGGTGATGAAGAGGAGTGACCTGGGGACCGGCACCACCTCGTTGTACAATGCGGCCTCCCCCACCCCAGTAGATCCTGTGCCCGCGAAGAAACCCACGGCCAAGAAGCCCGCAGCCAAGAAGCCGGCGCCCAAGAAGCCGGCGCCCAAGAAGCCGGCGCCCAAGAAGCCCGCAGCCAAGAAGCCCGCAGCCAAGAAGCCCGCAGCCAAGAAACCCACGGCCAAGAAGCCCGCAGCCAAGAAGCCGGCGCCCAAGAAGCCGGCGCCCAAGAAGGCCGTCGCCAAGAAACCCGCGGCCAAGGAGAAGGCAGCAGCGAAGCCGGTATCACCGTTTTCGGTCGGTGACAAGATTGTGTATCCGCACCATGGCGCCGCCGTCATTGTGAAGAAGGAGCGGCGCGTGTTCACAGGTAGGCGCACGGACTTTTTTGTGCTCGAGGTGGCTACCGACCAGCTCACCTTGCGTGTTCCGGTGGAGAAGGCGGCCGAATTGGGCGTCAGGCCGGTGATCTCCAAATCGATAGCCCGCCGCGTGTTCGCCCTCTTCAGGCAGGATCCGGAGGAGGCCGGCTCTAATTGGAGCCGCTGGTACAAGCTGCTCACCGAGAAGATCAACAGCGGCGACATCTTCCAGGTCGGGGAGGTCGTGAGGGATCTCACCTACGCCCAGCAGACGAAGGGCATCTCACCGGCGCTCAAGCGAATGTTGTCAAAGGCGAGGCTCATTCTTTCCAGCGAGCTTCGTTTTGCCCTCAACGTGACCGAAGAGGAAGCGATGCGTCGCCTCGACCGTGCCCTGCCCAAGGTGGAGGGCGCCGAGGAGGTATAGCTCCATGATCAGCGAGGCCGTTCGGTTCGTTGTCACGCTGGCATTGACCTGGGTTGGGTTCATCGTGGGTCGCGCCATTCCCGAGTGGTATGAGGCCTCGGAGATTGATCCCGATGTCTCGATCGTCATCGGGGCGGTCATCGGTGCCGGCATCGGCTATGTGATCGGCGGTCTGGTGGGCCGAGTGATCAATCGGGCTCTCGACAAGGCCCCCGATTTTGTGGCGCGGGCTACGGGCCCGCAGCTGTTCGCCGGGACCTTCGGCATGCTCGCCGGTGTGCTCGTCGGAGCGGTCATGAGTGTGCCGCTGGTGCTGCTCACACCGGAGCCGGTGGCGTGGCCGGTGGCGGCCCTGATCGTGCTCGTATTGGGAAGCTTTGGGGCCCGTGTTTTTGCCGCTCGAGCCGGGGAGCTGATCGCCGCCGCCGGGACGCGGGGCCGGCGGCGCGACGGGTACAGGCAGGGTGGGTATGTGCTTGACACTTCGGCGGCGATCGACGGTCGAATACTCGAGCTGTGCCGGGTTGGGCTGGTCGCCGGCACGGTCTGGGTTCCCGAGTTTGTCGTCGATGAACTTCAGGGCATTGCCGATTCCGGGACGAAGAACCGGCGCCGGAGGGGCCGGCGCGGCCTCGACGTGGTCGATGCGCTGAGCGAGATAGATACGGCTCATCTGCGCATCAGCACCGAATCGTTCCCGGAGTTCGAGGACGTCGATGCCAAGATCCTTGCTCTGTGCAAAGTGGCGGAGGCCACGCTGGTGTCCACCGATCACAACCTGGCCAAGGCCGCCGGGCTGCGCGGCATCCCCGTGCTCAACCCACACTCCCTTGGGGAGTTGATGCGCCCCACGCTCGTGGCCGGGGACCTCGTCACCCTTCTCATCGAGAAGGAAGGATCGGAACCGGGTCAGGGTGTCGGCTATCTGGAGGATGGCACCATGGTCGTCATTGAAGGTGGGGCCTCGGTGGCCGGCCAAACGGTGGAGGTGGAGGTGGCCAATACGCTTCGCACCAGCATGGGCCGCATGGTGTTTGCCAAACTCAAGACGTGACCATCTACGGCATCCTCGTCGCTGCGGGCCGGGGCGAACGTTTTGGTGGCCCCAAGCACCTCATCGAGGTTGGTGGCAAGTCGATGTGGGAGCGTGCCCGCGATGCACTGCTCCACGGCGGTGTGGACGAACTGGTGATCATCGGCGACGTACCGGGAGGCATCGAGGGGGGAGTCCGCCGCCGTGACTCGGTGGCCGCCGGCCTCGACGTCGTGCCCGGGGACGCTTCGTTTGTGCTCGTGCACGATGCCGCCCGGCCTCTCGCCACGCCAGATCTGGTGCGCCGGGTCATCGACCGCCTGCTCTCCGGTGGGGTCGACGCCGTGGTGCCCGTGATCCCGGTACGCGATACCTTGAAGCGGGTGGGCGACGGGTGGGTTTTGGGGACCGTCGATCGCTCCGACATCAGCGTGGCGCAGACGCCGCAGGGTTTCAAGGCGGCAACGTTGCGGGCCGCCCATGCGGCATCGGACGACGATGCCACCGACGACGCCGCTCTTGTTGAGCGTTTTGGGGGAAGCATTGCCGCGGTGGAGGGGGAGGCGGAGAACGTCAAGATAACCTTCCCCGGCGATGTGGCTCTGGCGGAGGCTTTGCTGAGATGAGGGTGGGGCTGGGGTTTGATACTCATCGATTTGGGGGTGTTCCCCCAACCCTCATGGCGGGAGTGGTCGTGGATGCGGAGCGTGGTGTTGACGCCACCTCCGACGGCGATGTTGCCGCCCATGCCGTGGCCGACGCCATTCTCGGAGCCGGCGCGCTGGGAGATCTCGGTTCTCTATTCCCCTCCGATGATGCCCGCTGGCGCGGCGCCGACAGTATGGCCCTGTTGGAAGACGTGGTGGCGCGTACTGCGGCCGCGGGGTTCCGGATCGGCTCGGTGGACGTCACCGTGATCGCCGAACGGGTTCGGATTGCGCCTCATCGAGAGGCGATCCGGACCCGGCTCGCCGCGGTCCTCGGTGTCGATATTGGCGCCGTGTCGGTGAAGGCGACCTCAACCGACGGCCTTGGGTTCATCGGCGGGGACGAAGGCATTGCCGTTCTCGCCGCCGCCGTGCTCGTCGAGGGCTGAGTGGCTCGGCGAGGGTCGGGGAGGCCGGGAGACGACTGATACCATCGGCGCTCGGATGCAGGTCTACAACACTCTGGGGAGAACCCTTCAGCCTTTTGAAACCCGGGAGCCGGGCGAGGTCACCATGTACGCCTGTGGTCCAACCGTGCAGGCGGCTCCCCACGTTGGTCACGGGCGCCAGGCGGTTGTGTTCGATGTCATCCGTAGCTACCTGGAGTGGCGTGGCTACCGAGTCAGGTACGTCGCCAACGTCACCGACATCGAGGACAAGATCATCGATGCCGCCGCCGAGGAGGGGATCAGTACCGAAGAGGTGGCGGCGCGAGCGGCGGCCGCGTTCTTCCGGGCCCACGAGTTGCTCGGGGTCCGGCCTCCCGATGGCCTCTGCTACGCCACCACACACATTCCTCAGATGATCAGCCTTATTGAGCGCCTCATCGAGCGCGGCCATGCCTACGCCGCTGAGGGTGACGTGTACTTCTCGGTTCGTTCGTTTGAGGGCTACGGCAAGCTGTCGGGACGGGATCCCGATGAGCTGCTGGCCGGCGTCCGCATCGAGCCCGGGGTGCACAAGAGGGAACCGGCTGATTTTGCCCTATGGAAGGCATCAAAGCCGGGCGAGCCCTCCTGGGATTCGCCGTGGGGAGCCGGGCGGCCTGGATGGCATATCGAGTGCTCGGCAATGGCCGAGGAGCAGCTCGGCTTCGGGTTCGACATTCATGGCGGTGGGCTTGATCTTGTGTTTCCCCACCATGAGAACGAGATCGCCCAGGCGGAAGCGGCGGCCGGGGCGGCACCCTTTGCCCGCTACTGGCTGCACAACGGCATGGTCAATCTGGGCGGTGAGAAGATGGCGAAGTCGACGGGTAACGTTGTCGGGCTGCTCGACGTGCTCGATGAGTACCCGCCACTGGCGGTGCGCCTCTTCTACCTGCGAGCTCATTACCGAGCGCCGATCGAGTTTGGCAGAGACCTCGTGGAGGACGCCCATGCCTCGCTGGAGCGGCTCTGGGCCTTTCGGCGCCGTGTCGGTGCTGTGGACACGGAGCCCGATGCCGAAATCGTCGAACGTTTTCGAGAGGCCATGGACGATGACTTCAAGACTCCGGAGGCATTGGCGGCGTTATTCGAGGCGGTCCGCCGCGGCAATCGGCAGCTCGACGACAACATCGATGCCTCCGCGATTGCCGCCGCCTTCGATACGATCGTTGGTGTGCTCGGCCTGGCCGAGCCTGTGGCCGGCGTCGATGATCTGGTCGGCAAACTGGCCGCCCTGGCCGGCGAGGTGGGGGTGGACTCCGGCGATGCCGAGGCGACGCTCGAGGCGTTGATCGAGCGTCGGGCTCGAGCCAGAGCCGAAGAAGAGTGGGAGCTTGCCGATACGATCCGAGGGCGGCTCGGCGGGTATGGAATTGTGCTCGAGGATGGTGCCGATGGTACGAGATGGCATCGGGACTGAGGTCGAGGGTCTGCACGCGGTGGCGGCTGCCGTCTCTGCCGGACGGGTGTCGACGCTGTACGTTGATTCCTCTCGGGCCGGCGCTCTTTCTGAGTTGCTCGAGGCCGCCTCCGGCATGGGAGCGGCGATCAAGAGGGTTGCCGACGTGGCAGAGATGGCGTCGACTACGGCCCCACAGGGTGTTGTGGCACACTGCCGGCCCATTCCCGTGGTGAGTCTTGGCGAGGCGATCGACGCTACCGAACCGGCGGCGCTGCTGGTGCTCGATCATCTCGAGGATGGCCGCAACGTGGGAGCGGCGGCACGCTCCGCATGTGCCGCCGGTCTCGGCGCATTGGTGATCTCGTCGCGTCGAGGAGCGCCCCTGGGAGCGGCCGTGTTCAAGACGGCGGCGGGCGCCCTGGAGCATATGCCGGTGGCGCTGGTCTCGTCGGTGGCGGCTGCGGTGGCCGACCTGCGGCGTCTTGGAGTTTGGACGGTGGGTCTTGATGCCGGGGCCCAGAACTCGCTGTTCGGCCTGAGCCTGCTCGCCGAGCCAGTTGCGATCGTTGTTGGTGCCGAAGGCAAGGGCCTGGGGCGTCTGGTGCGGGAACGTGTCGATGTGCTCGCCTCGATTCCGCTGGCCGGCGATGTGGAGAGCCTCAACGCGGCCGTGGCGGCATCGCTGGCCGCCTATGAGGTGGCTCGGGTGCGATCAGGCTGAGGCGGGGCAGCCGGAGCCGGGTGCCGGACTCGAACCGGCGACATCCTCTTTACAAGAGAGGTGCTCTGCCAACTGAGCTAACCCGGCGTCGGCACAGGGTACCTCTGCCCGCATCGATGAAGCGTCGCGGCTTCGCCGGTTGTGGCCGGGTTCGACGCTCCTCTGTAGCAACCGCCGGCAGGCGGTGTTTTCGGCGCGATCCCGGCAGGGCGAAATCCTCGGATCGGAGCGTTCCGCGCCGTACTCTCAACACGATGCTGGGCGAACGTGACCGGGCGGTACTCGACTTCGAAAGCTCTTGGTGGCTGTATGCCGGTCCAAAGGACCGAGCGATCAGCGAGCACCTCGACATCAGCGCCACCAGCTACTACAAGGCGCTGCGCCGGCTCATGGATGATCCCATCGCCCAGCGATACCAACCGCTGACGGTGCGGCGGCTGCGCCGAGTGCGCGACGACGGGCTGCGGCGGGCCGCGGCCCGTCGCTCGGGCAACAACGCGCCCTCTTCCTAGTGGCGTAGCCCGGCAGCTCGGCACTCCACCATCGTGGTGGGACGGACCGTCGTCGGTACAATCACCCTCATCGGGAGCGTTAGGGAGCAGCGCCGTGACTGAAGATCTCTCCGCCCTGGATGCCTACCTGAAGGAGATCGAGTCCACCGTGGTGAGGGTGGATGACGAAGGCATTGTGCTCGATCGCACCGTCTTCTACGCCCGTAGCGGCGGCCAGCCCGGCGACACCGGCGTGCTGATGTGGGAGGACGGCTCGGTGGCGATCGCGGATACGGTGAAGCGGGGGGGTGATGTGATTCACGTGCCACGGGGCGACCCGCCGGCGGCGGGCACCGTGGTGAGGGCCGTCATCGATTGGGAGCGCCGTCATCAGCTCATGCGCACCCACACCGCGCTCCATGTGCTCTCGGCCGTCATCTGGCGCGACTTTGGAGCCAAGGTCACCGGAGGCAGCATGGAACCATGCCGGGCCCGTATGGACTTCGAGCTCGAGGGCATCAGCGTCGAGTTCGGCAGGGAGGTCGAGGAGCGGCTCAATGAGGCGCTGGCCCAAGCTCACGAGGTTGACGTCAGTTTTCTCCCGCGCTCTGAGGCGCGGGCCGACCCCGATCTCATTCGCACCAAGGTGAGTTTGATTCCCGAGCACGTTGATCCCATCCGCGTCGTGACCATCGGCACCATCGATCGCCAGGCCGATGGAGGCACTCACGTGGCCAACACTTCCGAGGTGGGGCCGGTACGGGTGACCAAGACGGAGAGCAAGGGGAAGAGCAACAAGAGAATGCGGATCGAGCTTGATCCTTAGAGCCGTGGTCGACGTCTTTGCCGTCGTCTTTCTTCTCCTCCTGCTGGTGCGGGGCTGGTTCCGGGGTTACGTGCGTGAGGGCCTGGAACTGGCGGGTCTTGTAGCCGGCATCGTGCTCGCCTTCCGCCTGGGACCGGTGGTGGGCACCGTGATCGAGGCGATGTCGGGCATCTCGACCGATTCGGCCCGGCTGGTCGGCGGCCTTCTTGTGTTAGTTACGGCTGGAGTGGCAACGGCGGTGGCGGCCCACCTCATCGAGAGGCGTGCCGACCTGCCGGAGCCCGGTCGCATCAGCCGTATCGGGGGAGCCGGCCTGGCCCTCTTGTGGGGTGTGTCCGTGGCCACGGTGGCCCTTTCGCTGGCGGTGATCCTGCCGATGCCCCCCACGGTTTCGAATGCCCTGGATGGCTCGACGGTCACCCGCGTTCTCACCAACCCGTCGGGAATGCCGCAGATGGCCTTCCGCGGACTCGCCGGGGACCGGGTAGTGGAGGCGCTGCTGAACCTGCAGCGTGTTGTCGGAGAGAATCGCATTGTTGTCGAGGGCGACGAAGTGGTCGTCCTGCCCGCTGCCGCTGCCTCCGAGTTGGAGCGTGATACTGCCGCGGCCAACAAGATCTACGATCTGCTCAATCGGACCCGGGTCGACTCGGGCGTGGATCCGCTGGCATGGAGCCCCGCCCTGTCGCTCATAGCCGAGGAACACGCCGTCGAGATGTGTCTGGAGGGGTACTTCTCACACATTTCACCGACGACGGGCACCGTTGCCGATCGTGTGCAGGAGGCGGGAATCACCTACCTGGTGGTTGGCGAGAATCTGGCGCTGGCGGCGACACCTGCCGCCGTGCACGACGGGTTTGTGGGCAGTCCGGGACATCGCCTCAACTTGCTGCGCACCGAGTACCGTCGAGTGGGTGTTGCCGTGGTGGCCGGGCCGCTCGGGCTTATGACGGCTGTGGTGTTTACGGGCTGAGCCGTCCCGAGGTGATCTCATCGAGGGCCTCAGGAAGAGCGTTGATGCCGTCGGCATCTGTAAAAAGCACCGTCGTGATTCGGCTGCGCCGGAGCAGCTCGGCCAGCTTGGGGCGGGCGGTCACAACGATGATCTGCTCGATGCCAAACCCCGCCGCCGCCGCCATTCGGCGGATGACCCGTGGCGACACCGTCGGCCCCAGGCCGGCCGAAGTACTCACCGTGTCGAAATAGCTGCCCAGATCGCAGTCTTCTAAAGCACGGCGCACCGTGGAGCCGGAACGGTCGCCGTCGGAGATGGCGACGATGTGGAACCGCGAGAAGATTGCCGCGAGTGCCTCATCCGCTCCATCGACGGCAGTGAGGGAATCGAGGGAGAGCAGGGCGGGGACCAGATCGATGATGATCAGCCGCATGGGCGGTGCTGACTCTACCGGGAGCACGGGATGCGATCGCCGGGGCTGCGGCCCTCCCGGGCAGGGCTGTGGCAGAACGATCGCCCATTGTCCAGGTGGTGATGGCCGGCTCGATGCCGGCTGCCGATAGGCTCCAGTCTGTGAAGCCGGATCCCGCCGCCGAGCTGCGTGCCGCGTTCTCGGCGGCGTATCGCCCCCATCTGGAGAGCCGTCTTGCCGTGCTGGGCGGCGCCGATGCTCCCGGCATCGCCGCCGCCGCCACCGCAGGGCAGGAGTGGCTCGATGAGGCTCTGGGCGAACTGTTGGCTGCTCCTTTCTCCAGACAATCCAGATCACCACTCGAAGTGTTCCAGGAGGCCATGCGGTTTGCCACCGCGGTGCTCGAAGATGCCGGGATGGAGGCGATGGCCCGGGACGCAGTGGAGGTGGCGGCGCTGCCCGGCGATCTATACGGTCTGGCCCCGGCTTCTTCGCAGGAGCTGGGCGATGCGGCCTGGCGCGCCCACCTGGCTTGGGGTGTGGCCAAGGCTCGCGCCGTGGCCCTTCCCCGTGTCGGTCTGCTGGCCTCTGATGACGCTGATCGTGTCCTTGTCGAAGAGGCGGTATCAGAAAAGGGTTTCCGTCTCGAGACGTGGGACGATTTTGACGCGGTGCAGGAGGCTCTTGAGGCTCGGGGGCCGGTGCTGGCTTTTGTCGATCTCGATCACGGCGATTCCGACGACGTGATGCGAGCGCTGGCCGCCTCCGCAGTGCGGATTGTTGCTTTTGGCGGCAGGGTCGACGACCTGCTCACGGTGCGGGCGAAGACCCTGGGCGCCGCCGACGTGTTACCCCGGCAGGTCTTTTTCGGCTCGATCGCCGACCTGCTGCCGAGTCTGCTCTGAGGCCGGACTGGCGCTGCCGCTCAGGCCGAGGATGAGAATTCCTGCGAGCACGATGGCGGCTCCGATCCATTGCACCGTGGAGAGCCACTCGTCGAAGATGAGATGGGCCCAGATGATGGCTCCGACCGGCTGCAGGAGCAACAGCACCGACACTTCGAGCGCGGGCAGGCGGGGCAGAGCGAAGCCGATCAGCAGCCAGGCGAAGGTCTGGGTGAGGACTGCCAGGGCGAGTATCCAGCCGTGGGAGGGCCAGGTGGGCGCCGGCGGGGCTCCGGATTCGATCAGTACGGCGATCAGGGCTGCCAGCGCCGCTCCCGCCGTGGCATCGAGCAGAGGGCCCGCCGACGGAGCCAAGAGGCCTCGGTTGGCGTGCCTGAAGGCGAGAAGGAAGACCGAATAGCCGATGGCGGTGATTAGGCCCAGGACGGCACCGGCCGTGGGATTGTCGCCGTAGGCATCGGCTCCGCCGAGCCCGCTCAGCAGGGCGGCACCGGCGAGGACGATGGGGAGGACCGTGAGGGCGGTGTTTGTCGGCCGCTCGCGGTATACATGCCACGCCACCGCCCCGACAAAGACCACTTGGGTGTTGCCCAGCAGGGTGGCGATCCCGGCTCCGATGTGCTCGATGGAGTGATGCCAGAGGACCAGTTGGCTTCCGAGGAACAGCCCGGCAAAGCAGGCCATGAAGTGTGCCCACACGGGACGCCGGTCCTCGCTTCGGCGCAAGATCCAGAGCACGCCGACGAAGGGGAGGGCATAGGCCATTCGGTAGAAGGCGACGGCCGCCGGAGCCGTGTCGGCGAGGCGCACAAAAACCGGCGCAAACGAGATGGTGATCACACCGATGAGTAAGGCAGCTCGGGTTATGTCGAGCAACGCTACCGGGGTTGGGGCGGAGCGGCCGGCAGTGCCGGCGCGTCGGCTAGCGGCGATCGGTCTTGGGCCGGTCCGGCAGGGGAGCCTCGGCGGGCCGGTCCGGCGCTGGTGTTCTTCTCCCTGCTGCTTCGTAGAGCGCGTCGCACCACCAGCCAGCCCCAAGCGCCGGCACCGGCGGCTCCTGCGCACATCGTGATGGTGCTTGCCGTCGTTTAGGGGCTCAGCAGCCACCAGACGAAACCAGCGCCGATGAGATGGGCCACCAGCCAGTCGAAGAACCGGAACACCGCAGCGGCGAGTGTACGGCTACTCGCCCACTCGGTACCAGCGCTCGATGTTCCAGGTGAACGTGCCCGCGGAGGAGTTGGCGTGGATGCCGACGATCTCGTTGCCCCAGTAGGCGAGGGCCTCGGAACGGGCGGCGATGGGAATGATGATCACCTGGTCGGCCAGGATGGCCTCTGCTTCGCCGGCCAGCTCTTCGAGACCCTCGACATCGACGGTGGTGCGGATCTCGGCCATGATCTCGGCATACCTGGTGCTGTTCAGATCGACGACCGCGGATGCGCTCTGATCGAAATCCGGGCCGGCGCCTTCGACCGCGGGAGTGCCCCACCTGGCGTAGTTCAGCCCGGATGGAGGCGGGCCGGCCGGGTCCCAGAAGGAGAGCGTCTCGATGACCCCGCTCCATCCGGTTTCTGTGGGCGGCAGGGCGAAGAGCGCCAGATCCCACGAGCCGCTGAGGAACGGAGACCTGAAGAAGTCGTCGGTGGGTTCAAAGCGGAATTCGATGCCAACGGCCGCCAGCATGGTTTCCATCTCGGTGGCGACGTCCTGGCGGAGGGCACTGCTCGATGTTGTCGACAGCACCACCACCGGTGGGTCGGTGCTGCAGTCTCGCTGCACCGCGGCGCAGGCAGTCTCGAGTAGGTCGGCGGCATACTCGGGGTCGTAGTCGTATTGGTCCCAGCCCTCGCTATCCAGGGTGACCCCGGAAACGTCGAGGAACGAGGTGAGGGGGCCTTCGTTGACCCAGCCGCCGGCCAAGGCGAGACGGTTTCGATCGAGGGCGTGTGCCACGGCGCGGCGAAAAGCGGTATGGGCGTTCAGCGAATCGGAATTCGGGTTGTTCTCTCCAAGCTGGAAGCTCAAGTGTTCCCAGATCGGCCCGTTCCTCACCTGAATCGTGACCCCGTCGAGATGCTGCAGGCTGGTCAGCACATCTGCGGATGTGCCCGGGTCGATTACGTCGATCTCGTGTGCCACCAGCCCGTCGATACGTTCTTGGAGCCCGTCCGTGAAGAGGAATTCGACCGTGCTGAGGTAGGGCAGCGGATTGCCGCTCTCGTCGGTTTTCCAGTAGTACTCATTGCTGTCGAAGATGGCCGAGGCACCGGCGACGGCCCCGCTTTCGGCACTCCATCCTCTGAAGAGGAAGGGGCCGGCCGAGGGCCAGGGCCGGTTGTTCCAGTCGTTCAGGAAATCGGTTCCGGCCACGGCGTGCTGCGGGATGAGAACGCCGAAGAGCCGCTCGTAGGCCATTGTCGGCGAGGGAAGGGTGTAGGTGAACGAGCCGGTGTCGAAGGTGACCGACGCCGGATCGATCATCTCGTAGAGGTCGAGGTCGGGGTCGTTCAGGTCGAGATCGGTGATGGTCTCGTAGGTGAAGTTGAAGTCGTCGCCGGTGATGGGGGTGCCGTTTTCCCACCGAGCTTCGGGTGCGATGTTGTAGGTGATGGTCATGCTGCCGTCCTCATTGACGACAACGCTGTTGTTGGCCATGGTCGGCAGATCGGTGACCACGTCGGGCACATAGCCGTGCGTCGCCGCGTTGATATCCCATACCCCGGCCAGATATGCCTGGCCGACCACCGGGTCGAACGCGTGACCCGGCGCCCAAGGATTGAAGCTGAAGGGAAGCTCCGGCAGGTCCACCGATACCACGACGGTGTTGCCGACGGGGATCTCGGGTGGAGTGGGGGGCATGGTGAAGGGGGTGAAGGGAGAACTCGGATAGGTTGTTGTGGGAGCGGAGGTTGAGGAATCCGCGATGCTCGTGGTGGACGCTTCCGGCGCGGCTTCGCCGGCTTGGGTGCAGGCGGCGGCAAGCAGCATCGATGCCACCATCGGGGCCAGGCGTCTCATCTCCTCAGGCTAACCGGGAGTGGGTGGTCTGCGTCTGGGTGGTGGGGCGGCCCAAGCGGCGGATTATCCATTGACAAATATCGATGTGAGCCGCTACGATACGCATCGATAGATGTCAATGGGAGAAGAGAACATGAAGCGGCGGGGATTGATGGGCCGAGTGGAGTTGTGCGAGCCGCGAGGAACCGTGTGCGACGGGGTCTCTCGGGCCGAGTGTGTACGGCGGGCGAACGAGACGCGGGTGCTGCGCGCTTCCGTAGGACGGGTGCGATGACAACGAGCAACGGGGCGCCGGCGCCGGCCTGCTGCGCCCCGCTCTCCGATAGGGCCATGAGCCATGACGACGCCGACCGGGCTGCGCAGCTGTTCAGGTCGCTTGGCGACCCCGCCCGGGTTCGTATCGTCAACATACTTGCCAGTGTCGGCGAAGCCGCCTGCGTCTGTGATCTCACTCCCGAGGTTGGGCTCTCGCAGGCCACAGTGAGCTTCCATCTCAAGAAGCTGCTCGAGGCCGGACTGGTGCAGCGGGAAAAGAGAGGCAAATGGGCTCACTATTCGCTGCGGTCCGGGGCTTTGGCCGAGCTGGCGGCCGTCCTCGACCCTGGGGTCGGCCGTGGCTGACCCACACGATGAGGTTCGCACCCACTACGCCGAGGCCGCCCGCGCCGCGGCCGGTCGGTCCAATTGTTGCCGCTCGGCTGGCGCCGCCGACTGCTGCGATGCGGTCGAAACCAGCCCGGGGGCGGCGTGGTACGGCGGGGCCGTGGACGAACTGCCGGAGGGTGCCGTGGTGGCCAGCCTCGGTTGCGGGAACCCGGCTGCGGTCGCCGAGCTGCGTCCCGGTGAATATGTGCTCGACCTGGGCTCCGGCGGTGGCATAGACGTCCTGCTCTCGGCACGGCGGGTGGGACCGTCGGGCAAGGTCTTCGGGCTCGACATGACCGACGAGATGATTGGCTTGGCCCGCCGGCACCAGGAGGAAGCCGGCGTGAAGAACGTGCGTTTTTTGAAGGGTTACATCGAAGACATCCCGCTGCCAGATGCGTCTATCGATGTGATCATCTCCAACTGTGTGATCAACCTCTCCCCGGAGAAGCCCGCGGTCTTTGCCGAGATGTACCGCGTGTTGCGTCCGGGGGGCCGTATCGCCGTGGGCGACATCGTGGCCGAGGACCACCTGACTTTGGTCGATCGAGCCCGGCGCGGCAGCCTTGTGGGCTGCATAGCCGGTGCTCTCTGTTTTGCCGAGTACCGAAGCGGTCTGGAAGTCGCCGGTTTCGCCGATGTTTCGGTCGTTCCTACTCACGAGGTGGTCGACAGCATGCACGGCGCCATCATCAAAGCCTGGAAGCCGAAGGGGGACGGAGGCACCGGATAGGGCACCGTTCGGCGCCCCCGGCAGGAATCGAACCTGCGACACACGGTTTAGGAAACCGTTGCTCTATCCCCTGAGCTACGGGGGCGGGTGTTGGCGCGGCCTGTGTCCGGCCGTGGGTGATTGTAGGGGCGGAGCGCCGGCTCTCCAGATCCGGACCGCGCCGCGACTGTGCCTGTCCGTGGTGTGATACCGGCCGCCCGTCGGGCGGCTAGCTCATCAGGTACTGCGTTCGCCACCTGAGCTTGCCGACGTTGTTTCTGAGGTCGACCTGCACCGCGCCGTCGCTGACGCGCCGTCCGCCGATCACAAGTCCGGTGTCGGGCGAGTACACGAGTGATTCGGGGCCGAAGTCGACGGCGGATCGCCTGCGGAAGTTCCGCTCGCCGGTGGCCGTGTCGAGCATACGCACGTGTACCGCCCCGCTACCGCGGCGCCGGTAGGCGACCACAACATCTTCTCCCATCGTGGTCATGGCCACCTCGTACGATGTGGGGACCTGTTGGACGGTGACGGGGGTGCCGGTGGCGGCGTCCATGATCCAGACTTGGGTTTGGCCGTTGGCCGCGTCATGGAGCAGCAGGGCATAGCGTGGACCTTGATCCTCGGGGCCGGCGAGGGCGGTGAGGTCGGAGACGGTCATTGCTGTTGCCAGTCCGGCCTCGGAGAGCAGCGTGCCGTCCAGGGCGACGACTCTCACGGCCGGGCCGCTCTCGCCCACACCCAGCACGGCGAAGTCGACGGCGCCGTCACCGTCCACATCGCCCAGGGGGGTTGCTTCCGTGCCGTCGAATGCCGGCAGGTTGATGCGGCCGAGCCGGCGGCTGTTTACATCACGGAAGACCAGCACACTATTGCCGGAGCGGTCGTCGTAGAGGATGCCGAGCGCCGGGGTGCCCCCGATCTCTGTGCTGAGAAGATCCTCGGGATTGGCGATGGCGCCGAAGGCGACCCCACCAACGCCCAGTCCGGTATAGGCGAAGAGGCGGACGCGTGTTCTGCTGCCGCGGTCCTCGGCAGCGGCAAAGACGGTCTGGCCACCGATGACGAATGTCTCTAGGTCGATGCCCTCGTATCTGAGGTTCCTCTGCCAGTACTGCGGCATGGATCCGGCCACGATCCAGCGGCGAGTAATCGGGTTGTAGTACAGGGCCGCCGAGGCGCCGCCTCCGGCTGCGACCTGCACCGTGCCGGCGACGTTATCCACATTCTCTGGGCACCCGCTGCCGAATGTCCAATGGGGATTGTGGCCCTCATAGAACCAGTAGATGAGGTCGGCCCGGGGAGTTGAGCCCCGATCACCGCCGAGGTAGACGGTGAGGCTCCCGTTGCTGTCGTAGAAGTAGAGATCGTCGCGGCCATCACCGTCCAGATCACCGGTCTGCATGGTGCCGTCGTGGCCGCTGATCGTGGTGGTGACGGTCTCTCCGCTGCCGGCAAAGCCGCTGTTCCCGGAGAACGTGGTGAGGCGGGCCGGTTGATCGGGTGAGAGCACGAACAGGTCGGGAATGGCGTCTGCGTCCCGCTTCCCGAGGGCAAACTGCCAGGTGCCGTCGGCGGCCACGGGAATGGTCGCGGCGACGATGCGCCGGTTGAGGTTGGGCCCCCTCCAGACATCGACGGTGGTGGGATTGCCGGGCACGATCACATAGAGATCGGCATGCCCATCACGATTGTGATCGGCCACCAGGTATTCGGCGCCGGCCGCCGAGGGGATCGATACCGTCGTCAATCGTTGGCGTTGGCTGTAGTTGGAGGCGTAGGTGTGGAGGAAGATCTGCAGGTAATCGCCGGAGTCGCGGATCTCCCATAGATCGGGTCTGCCGTTGGCGGTGCCGTCGGCGAGAAGCAGGGTTGCCCCATCACTCGGCGGGCGAGCTGTGGCCGAAGAGGTCCAGCACGTCTCGAATCCATGCATCGCCTTGCATGCCTCGATGCCGACATTGCCCGACAGCGTCCACGGGCTGACGCGCACTGCGTCCGGTGCGCCGTCCCGATCGATGTCGACGACGAGATCAACGGCATCGTCGGGAGCGGTGCCGGCGCCGGTGGTGAAGGTGACGGCGCGTTCGAAATTCGCCGAGGCGGTGCTCGGAGGGATCGGCTGCGGTTCGTTGTAGTCGGGGGTCAGCAGTGGGCCCTGCCAGGAGAAGTGCATTGGGTCTTTGATGGTTTGCCAGTCGCCGCCCCAGCACCAGCCGGCATCGGTCCAAGCCCGCACGAACCAATCGGGCATGTCGGTGATGAGCACGTTATCGCGGCGGTACGGGTTGGTGGTGGAGTTGATGTCGATGGCGGCGCCGACCGCATGGAAGGAGAGATGGCGGTTGGGCGGAACGGTGGCGGCTCGATACGACCACGTGTCCCACCAGCGGATTTCGTAGTAGTTGCCCCTGGCTTCTTCGGCGCGCAGGTTGTCGATCACCAGCTGCAGCGCCGGGGCGACCCGCTCGTGCACGTAGACGGTGGCGGGATGGCTGCCCATGGGCAGCTGCATGGCAACAAGGTTGTCGCGTACGTCACCGATGGTGCGGCCGTAGAAGTCACCCCATGGTCCCAGGATGGCCTCCGAACGCGGCAGGTCTCCCGCAGTGGTGGCGAATGGGCCACGGACCCCGTCGGGTCCATCGCACCCGGGGGATTCATTGAAGCTGGTGAGGGTGAGGGCGCTGTCGGGGCTGGGCTGGCCTTCGTCTTCTGCAGCCGCGGGTGCGGTGAAGGCCAGGGCGACGACGACGCACAGTGCAAGTACTCGTGATTTAGCCATCTCGTTTGCCCTTATCGGCTGCTTATCTCAACGTCTGGACGGTTTTAATCCGCCGTTGAGGATTCCGGCTCACCGGGGTGCCAAAGAGGTTAGGTGTGGTCCTCAAATACCGCTACGCCCGCCTGTCAAACCGCCACAGCCCGGCCCGGCGTGCCGCCTCGTAGGCTCCGCTGATGTCCTCGGGGGTGGTCCGGCGGTTGATGTCGGCATATTCCTCCGACTCGCCGACCCGGTAATCGGGCCGGTATTGGGCCATCACGTTCACGTATGTGTCGGGTGACAGCTCGTCGGCCAGCCAGGAGAAGATGGCGGCGGATTCGGCGAGTAGGCCGGGCATGACGAGATGCCGAACCAGCACCCCTCTGCGGGCCAGGCCATCGGTCCCCATCAGCAGCGGGCCCACTTGACGATGCATCTCGGCAATGGCCTGGCGAGCCCGATCCGGGTAGTCGGCGGTGCGGGCCAGGCGGCGGGCCGTCTCCGGCTCCCAGAACTTGAAGTCCGGCATGTAGATGTCGATGAGGCCGTCCAGCAGCTGCAGCGAGGTGAGGGCGTCGTAGGCGGAGGTGTTGTAGACGATGGGCAGGTGCAGTCCTTGCGGCACCGCCATGCCGATGGCCTCCACCACCTGGGGGGCGACGTGCTCCGGGGTGACGAAGTTGATGTTGTGGCATCCCGCCGCCTGCAGCTCCAACATGACGGCTGCCAGCTCGGCGCCGCTGCTGGCTTTGCCCAACGAGCGCTGAGAGATGTCCCAGTTCTGGCAGAAGACGCAGCGCAGATTGCACGAAGCAAAAAAGATGGTGCCCGATCCTCTCCACCCGCGCAGGCATTCTTCCTCGCCCAGGTGGGGAAACGCGCTACTGACCAGGGCATAACGCCCGATGCCGCAGACGCCCTCGTCGCCGGAGATGCGATCTACCCCGCAGTCGCGGGGACAAGCTCGGCAATCGGCCAGCTCGTCGAGGGCCCGGTCCACCTTGTTGCTCAGTGTTCCGTTGCGGTGGGCTTCCAGGTAGACCGGCTCCCAATCCTCCGCCAAGAACCGATCGGTGGGGTTCACGGCCAGAGGGGCAGGTGAATCGGGTGGCGCCATTCGCCGAGGGGTCCGGGGGGCGCCTCGAGGACCCCGGGACAGGCGGTGCCGCATTCGAGACAGCTTCCCGACTCGTCGAGATTCCAGGAGAGCAGGCTGTGTCCATTACGGCCGATGACTTGTGTCCCGCATCCGGAGCACGCGGTGGACTGGCCGGTCGCATCGTCGACATTTCCCGTGTAGACGTGATGCAGGCCGGCGGATAAGGCAATCTGGCGCGCCCGGGTCAAGGTGGCGGGAGGGGTTGGGGAGTGATCGATCATGCGGAACGCCGGGTGGAACGCGGTGAGATGCAGGGGGGTGTTCGGGCCGAGGTGTCCGGACACCCACTCACTGAGAGCAGACACTGCCTCCGGAGAATCATTGAGGCCTGGAATGAGGAGTGTGGTGACCTCGAGCCAGGTTTTGGTCTCCTTTGCCACATACTCCAGGGTTTTGAGCACGGGCTGGAGCCGGCCGCCGCAGAAGCGCCGGTAGAAGTTGTCGTCGAACGCCTTGAGGTCGATGTTGGCTGCATCGATGTGCGAGAAGAACTCCAGGCGGGGCTCCGGGTTCACGTACCCTGCGGTGACGGCCACCGTGCCGATGCCGAGGTCGTGGCAGGCTGTGGCCACGTCCACCGCGTACTCGAGGTAGATGACCGGCTCGTTGTAGGTGAAGGCCACGCTCCGGCAGCCCCTTGCCTCAGCGGCTCGGGCTACGGCCTCCGGCGCCGCCTCCTCGACGAGCACTTCGGCCTTGCGGGCCTTCGAGATCCGCCAGTTCTGACAGAAGCGGCACGCCAGGTTGCAGCCGGCGGTGCCGAACGAGAGCACCTTGCTGCCGGGAAGGTAGTGGAAGAGTGGCTTCTTCTCGATGGGATCTATCTGGAGGCCGCTCGTTTGACCGTAGGTGGTCAGCACGATCTCGTCGCCTCGGCACTCCCGCACCAAACAGAGGCCGTGTTGTCCGGCGCGCAGCTTGCACGCCCGGGGACAGAGATCACACTGGACGCGCCCATCCTCGCGGCGGTGCCAGTACCGCGTCGCTACGACGGAATCCACCACACGATCTTGCCTCAGTCGGGGGCCGTGGGCAAGGGCGGGCCGCAGCGGCGGGTCCTGCGGCCCGGGCCGGCGGCTCACACGATGAGCACGGCGGCGCCGTTCACCCGGCCCGCCTTGAGGTCGGCGAGTGCATTGTTAGCTTCGTTGAGGTTGTAGGTCTCCACGATGGTTCGGATCGGGATCTCGGCGGCCAGGGCAATGAACTCCTCGGCGTCCTGCATGGTGAAGTTGGCCACGGTGCGCAGCTGGCGCTCCCACCACAACAGGTGATAGGGGAATTCGGGGATGCAGTCGAGGTGGATTGCATTGACCGCGACTACGCCGCCCCGATCGAGCGCCTCCAGCGCGGCTACCACCACCTCCCCGACGGGGGCAAAGGTGACGGCGGCGTTGAGCGGTACCGGCGGCGAGTCGTCGTATGAGCCGGCCCACACCGCCCCGAGGTCCATGGCGCGCTGCTGCTCGGCCGGCGAGCGGGTGGCCACGTACACCTCGATTCCCCAATGTACAGCGACTTGGATGGCGAGGAGAGCGGAGGCGCCGAAGCCGTAGAGCCCCAGGCGTCCGCCGGGCTGGATTCCCGAAACCTTGAGCGCCCGGTAGCCGATAACGCCGCCGCAGAGGAGCGGGGCGGCGTCGAGGTCGGTGAAACCCTCGGGGAGCCGGACCGCAGCCTCGGCTCGGACCGTGGCCTGCGTCGCGTAGCCGCCGTCGCGGTCCCAGCCGTTGAAGACGGCGTCGGCGCAGAGGTTCTCGCGTCCGGCAATGCAGCTGTCACACCGACCACAGGAGCCGCCGAACCAGCCGACCCCGGCCCGATCGCCCACCCGCCATCCCGAGACTCCCTCGCCTACAGCGATCACTTGGCCCACCGTCTGGTGACCGGGGATTATGGGCAGGCGTCTTGCCTCGAGATCGCCCTCGACGAGCTGCAGGTCGGTGCGGCACACCCCGCAGGTGGATACCTGCAGTGCCAGCTCGCCGGGCTGCGGCACAACATCCGGCAACGATTCCGTCTTGAGGGGATGGGTCTCGATGGGCCTTGGAGTGCGCAGCAGCTCGGCGTGCATGTCCCGACGGTACCGCGTTCGGCACCAGGCGCGTGCTGGGGAGGGAAACGGCACCGTCGCCGGACCCGGCCGACTTTGCCGAACGCGGCAAACTGTGGCATAAATATAGGGTGAGCATCAAGCAGGTGGCCGGACGACGGCCCAAGAAGACGTACGAGGAAGGTCGTCTTTGTGCCCATCGCGGGTGTAAGACGATCATCTCCCAGTACAACAAGCATCAATACTGCTGGCGGCATTTTCAGCCGAAGCCGCAGCCGGCGCGTATCCCCGTACCGCCGCCCAAGGCCTGAGTCGGTTGGGCCAGCCCTTCGCCCGTTTCCCCGTCTTTTCGAGTTCGTTCCCGAACGCTCAGCTTGATGCGGGCTCGACCATCACCCGCCGGCTGCCGGCCGCGCCGCCTCAGGGGCGGCTTCCCCGCGGCGACTCGCGGGCAGGAGAAGCAGGTGTCGGCACAAGTACCATGGGGGCACGCCTCGCCTAGAACGCGGCCCCGACTCACCGAGAGGAGCACCGAATGGTCAAACGTGTCTGGAAGGAGCTCAAGCCCAACGACCTCGTGACCGTGCAGGAGCACTTGGACGGCCTGCCCGAGGAAGGGCGTCCGCAGTACGGCATCACCGGAATCAAGGTTTCGTTCTGGAACCGGCTTTTTGGAGGGAACAGGCCCTTTGTGGTGTTGTTTCTGAAGGACAAGATTGTGCTCTCCAGGCGGAGCCTCGGCGGCGGCAGAGAGAAGGAGCGCCGCGAGTACCCCGTCGGGAACCTCAACGACGTGACCGTTCGCCGCGGGCCTCTGTTCGACAGCGCTCTCTTTCGGTTTGCCGATGGGTACAAGGTCAGGGTGGGGAATATCCCTCACACTCAGATCGAGCCGGTGGTGCGGTTCCTGAATGAGGGCTCCAGGGTTTTTGATGCCGGAAGGCTCAGTGCCGTGCAGCGCACCAACTGTTATTACACCTTCACCACCATGCAGGTCCTTCCCCGCGATCTGCTGTGAGCCGAGGTGTGGCGCGGAGCTTGAGGATTCCCGCAGGTGATGGCTACGATTCTGCCACCGGAGAGAGGAGGTGGTCCAGAAGTGAGTAGCAGTTTTTGCAGGACCCCGGAGGTGGTCGGGCGCTAAGCGGCCATCACGGGGTGGCCGCTTCCCGGGGCAACTCGAGCAGGTGGCGACTCCAAACCCGGACCACCGAGGCCCGGAGATCCGTGAGCTGGTCCTCTCACGGCGGCGTGATACGCCGAAGTGTCTCCGGGCCTTCACGCGCCTGCAGCAGCCCTATTCGTTTGCCGGGGCGCCCATCCAGCTGCCGTTGATGTCGAGGAACATGCGGTAGTGCGGCCCGATGTCGGGCAGTTCGAAGGGGTCACCCTCCCGGCGGAATCCGTAGCGCCGGTAGAAGCCGAGAGAGCCGGCCCGGGCGTTGCACCATACGACGCGGCCACCCTCGGCCCGGGCGTGTTCGATGCAGCGATGGAGCATGAGCCCACCGAGGCCGTGGCCGCGGTGGCCGTACTCCACCGCCATACCCCGCACTTGCCATACGTCCGGGCCGGGCCTTCCGGGCAGCGGGCGGGGGAACACCGAGGCGATGCCCACCAGGTGGCCGTGCCGGTATCCACCCACGTGGAGGGCACACGGCGCGTCATCTCCCGGGTAGACGAGCTGCTCGACACCCTGATGGGGGCGCAGCAGAGCCCGGCGAAGCGGCCGGATCTGCTCCACGTCGACGGCGTAGATCTCGAACTCGCCCATGTTCGCCACGAGCCTATCTACGAACCCGTCTGCCTGCTCCGGTGTGCCGCGCCCTGCCGGGCCCGTTTTCCTCGGCCGGGAAGCGCCGGACGTCTCCGGGCCGCCACGCGGACCGGACGACCCGGCAATCGTCGGCTAAACTACATTGCTGTAATCCAGCTGGAAGGTGGTCCTGTGGTTCTGATCGCCGATGCGCCTGGAGCATTGGGGAGCCGGGTGACGGCCGCCGCATCACGGTGTTACCGGCAGCTTGGCACCATTGTGATCGAGAGATCGTTTGCCGAGGTCACCGGTGTGGAAGGCGCCTCCGGCGAGGCCGTTGTCGCCGTCGGGGAGGGCCGCATCGAGTGTGTCGTCGATCGGCCGTTCGAAGGGGAGCCGCTGCTCGCCGGCATTCACAAGCTTGTTTCCGACGGATGGACGGTGACCGTGCTTGCCGCTGCTCCACTTACCGGCGAGGCGCATCGAACCCTGCGCGGCGCCCCGGCGTATATCCAACCTTGGTGGGTCGGCTCCGATGACACCGTCTGCTTCGGGGCGCCCGAAGTACCCTGAGAGGGATGCCGGTCCCTCTTTACGCTCAGAACGTGGTCGCCTTCATCTGGGACTTCGACCGTACCGTGATCCCCGGGAACCAGCAGGAGCCTCTTTTTGAGGAATACGGCGTTGACGACGATGCCTTCTGGACCGAGGTAGAGGGCCTGGCCGAGCACTACCGCTCCCGCAATATCGTCATCTCACACGACGCCGCCTACCTGCTCCACATCCTGTCCTACGTTGAGGCCGGTGTTTTTCAAGGGCTCACCACGGCGAAGCTCCGCGAGTTGGGAGGCCGGCTGCAGCCGAGCCCGGGTATCCCCGACTTTTTTGATGCCACCCGCCGCCATGTGGCCACCGTGCCCGAGTACGCCGCCCAGGGCATCACGGTCGAGCACTACGTGGTCTCGACGGGCATCCTGCCCATGATCGAAGGTTCGTGTATCGCCCCTAAGATCGACGGCATCTGGGCCAACACCTTCATCGACGACTTGGCGCCGCCCGGATACCTGGAGAGGCTCGACGTCGAGCCCGGCTCCGGCGAGGTCAGCCACATCGGCTACATGATCGACAACACCACCAAGACCAAGGCCGTGTTCGAGATCAACAAGGGCGTCAACAAGAACCCCTCCATCGATGTGAATGCGCGTATGACCGAGGAGCAGCGGCGGGTGCCCATTCCGCACATGATCTACATTGCCGACGGTCCCAGTGACGTCCCCGTGTTCTCGATACTCAATCAGCGAGGGGGGAAGACCCTGGGCGTCTACACCATGGACCCGGTCAACAACTTCCGGCAGGTCAAGGATCTCCAGGAGCAGGGCAGGATCCAGGGCATGGCCGAAGCCGATTTCCGCCCCGGCAAGGCGGCGTACCTCTGGCTCATGGATTCGCTCGACCAGATCGCCTGCGAGATCGTGCTGGCCCGCACCAGGGCCCTCGCCGACATCCCGAATCCTCCGGGCCACGTGTAGGTCAACACACTTCAAGGTGTGCCGTGGCGCTGCCGATATGACCGTCAGCGTTGAGCTGGGGGTCTGCGCTGCCGCTACGTCTGCTTTCTTGGATAAGTAGGGACTCGGTGTCCCGCCTCGAGCCGGTGATCGCCGCCGGCCTGGTCGTTCATGCCTCCGTGGTGTGGTCGACCAACGGCACCGGCGAATGGATGAGCGCGGTCGTTCCGTTCCTTGCCCTGCTCGGCGGCCTCGCCGTCGCCGGGCCCATCAAGCTGCGGGGAACGGTCTGGGTGGTCATTCGCGGATTGATGGCGCTGGCCACCGTGGCGCTGGTTACCGAGACGGGTGGTCATGGTTCCGACGTGCTGGCGTACTGGTACTTCGCCATCGCCCTCGTCTACCCGCTGGCCCTGCCCGCTGTTGCTGGAAGCCTGATTCCTCCATTCGCCGCGGTCATCGTCTTCATCGAGTCGCGTATCGGTGAGGTCACCGCCCCGCTGGCGGTTGGGATCGCTCACAGCATCTCGGTCTTGGCCTCCGGCGCCGCCGCCTACGTGCTCGGCAGCCTCGTATTCCAGCTGAGTGGTGAGCGTGAGCAGGTGCAGGGGCGCCTGCGGCAGGCGGAGGCGATGGTGAAGTCCGCCTTTGACACCGCGTCCGGTGGCATGGCCCTAATTCGGTTCGAGGGAAGTCTTGTTGAGGTGAATCGGGCGCTGTGCGATTTCCTGGGACGCTCCGAAGAGGACCTGCTTGCGCTCAAGTGGACCCAGCTGATCCACCCCGACGACGTAGAGAGCCAGGTGTCGACGGCAAGGCGCCTTGTTGCCGGGGAGATTTGGAGTGAGCAGGCGGATTGCCGGTTTATCCTGCCCGACGGCCGTGTGGTGTGGGGACTCGTCGGGATGTCGATGATCGACGACTCGGTAGGCCGTCCTCAGCACCTGTTTGTGAACATTGCCAACACCACCGAGCGGGTGTATGCGGAGGCGCGGCTGCGCCGCAGCGAATCCCACTTCCGGAACCTGTTTGAGGTCTCGCCGGTTCCGCTCTGGGACATCGACATGTCCGGAGTGGCACAGCTCTTCAAGCGCTGGCGTGATCTCGGCGTGGTCGATCTTTCCTCTCATCTCACCGACTTCCCCGAGCAAATGCAGCAGGCGCTGAAGGCAGTGCGGGTGCGCCGTATCAACGAAGCGGCCCGCGAGCTATTGCGTGTGGCCGGCTCGGAGGACTTCGCCAGAGGTGTCACCATGGGCAAGCTCGGGCCCGGGTACGGGGAAGCGGTCACCGCCCAGCTCGATGCCTTCTGGCGGGGCAACAAGAGCCACGAAGTCATGGCCACCATCGGCGACTTCGCCGGCGGGGAGCACGTGGGCATCGTGCGTGTGGTGGACCTCAGCGCCGACGGTGAGCCGGAGCTGACTTCGGCGGTTACCTCGTTTTTTGATCTCACCGAGTACCGCCGCACCCGGGCCGATCTGCGCCGCATCGAAGAGCGGCTGCGGACCGTCATGGCGGGTGCTCCGGTCATCCTTTTTGCCGTCGACGAGAACGGTGTGTTCACCCTTCACGAGGGACAGGGCCTGTCCGGGCTTGGCCTCAATCCGGGAGAGGCGGTGGGCCGGTCAGCGTTCGAGTTGTACCGCGATGCAGCGCCCGCCGTCCAGCACATGCGTCGGGCCCTGACCGGGGAGGCGTTCACCTCGGTGGAGGGGATAAGGGGCCACACCTTTGAGACCCGGTACTCACCGGTCTGGGAGGGCGGCAACGTCACCGGGGTCATCGGAGTGGCCTACGATGTTACCGAGAGGGAGAACGCAACCGATCGTCTGCGGCAGCTCATCAAGTCGAAGGACCAGTTTGTGGCGACGGTGAGCCACGAGCTGAGAACCCCGCTGACTGCAGTGGTTGGTTTTTCCCAGGAGCTGTGCGACGGGTTCGAGATTCTCGAGCGCGACGAGCTCCGTTCGTTTGCCGCCCTCATCCACGATCAGGCTTTGGAGGTTGGGGATCTGGTCGAGGACCTGCTGGTTGCCTCTCGTATTGAGTCCGATGGGGTGAAGATCTCCAATGAGGCTCTGGACTACTGGGAGCAGGTCGACTGCGTGTTGGTGGCGCGGCGGGTCGGCGAGCGGGTCGAGATTGATCGCACCGTCGATGACGCCAAGGTCTACGGCGATTCCATCCGAGTGCGCCAGGTGATCCGGAATCTCATCACCAATGCCGATCGTTACGGCGGGCCCAACATCACCGTGCGGATGGAGCGGAGGCCGGATGAGTTCGCCCTGACCGTCGTCGACGACGGCCCCGGTATTCCGGAGGTCGATCGGCCCAAGATCTTTGAGCCCTACTACCGGGCGCATGAGAGGCGGAGCAACGTCGACTCGGTGGGGCTGGGGCTCACCGTGTCCCGGCAGCTGGCCCGGCTCATGGGTGGGGACCTCACCTACGACTACCGCGACGGCCACAGCATCTTCACCCTCTCGCTACCCGCGGTGTGAGGCGTGACCGGGCCGAATACACTCACCTAATGGCACTGCGTGTCGTTGAGGAGCCGGTGGAGGCGGCCTGGCCCGCTGCTGCGGCGACTCCCGTTGTTTTTCTTCTGGACGCCGCCAGCACGCTCGAGCGGCGGCTGCTCCTCGATTGGATTTCCGGCAAGGCCCCCGTCGCCACCGAATGGGAGACCGTTGAACTCCCGTCTTCGCGGCGGCGCCGGCGCTTGCGGCGCGGCGCGGCGCGGCTGCGCCGGCTGCTGGACGGTGAGGCCGATCCGCTGCTGGCGCCGCTGCGTGTGGTGTGGCTCGCCGGTGACCGGGGCCGCCACCGCAGCATACGGCTCATCGACCTGCTCACTTTTGGTGATCCACGCGATCCGGGCCGGCTGCGGGAGCAGTGGACGCTGCGGTTCCATCCGGAACGTGCGCTGGTGGTCGCCGGAGACTCGGCTCCGGCATCTGCTCTCCGGGAACGCTGGGTGTTGGCCCGCGCCCGCAGGCCGGATGATCCATCAGCCCTGGCCGATTTTGTGTCGCTGCAGGCCTCGTTGGCTCTGGAGCGGGCCGAGCGGCGGGTGCGGGGCAATCGCTACAAGGTTCCCCGTTTCCTTCAGGAAGACCTGCTGACGCGGGCGTCGTTTCAGGTGGGCCTGGCCCGGCTGGCCGACCGCACCGGCGACGAGGTGCACAAGCTGGTGAAGCGGTCGACGGGCTACCTGCGGGAGATGGCGGCGACGCACAGCCCCTACGTCATCGATTTGGTGGCCGCCCTCATCCGGCTTCTCTACACCCAGGGCTATCACCGCCGCATCCTCTACGACCGTGCCGACCTCGAGGAGCTGGCCGCCCTCAGCCAGCAGCACTCGCTGGTGTTCCTGCCCAGCCACAAGTCGAATCTCGATCATCTGGTCCTTACCTATGTGCTTTACGAGAACGGCCTGCCGCCCAACCACACCGCCGGCGGCATCAACATGAATTTTTTCCCGATTGGGCCGCTGATCCGGCGCGCCGGGGTTTTTTTCATCCGGCGGTCCTTCAAGGACGACGAGGCCTACAAGTTTGTGCTGAAGCAGTATCTGGATTACCTGCTCTCGAAACGTTTCCCCCTCGAGTGGTTCATCGAGGGAGGGCGGTCCCGCACCGGCAAGCTGCGTGAGCCGCGCTTCGGTTTGCTCGCCTACGTCGCCGACTCGTTCCGGCGCGGCTCCTGCGACGACGCGGCCCTGATCCCGGTGGCGATTGCCTACGACCAGATCCACGATCTCAGCTCCTATGCCGCCGAACAGCGCGGAGCCACCAAGGAGCGTGAGGGGTTTCGCTGGTTCCTCAGGGCGGTGCAGTCCCTGCGGCGGCGCCACGGCCGCATCTCGCTGCGATTCGGCGAGCCGCTCCTGCTGTCGGAACGGCTCAGCAGGTACGGGCCCGAGGCGGTGCCGGAGCCGGACGTTGATGCGCGGGAGATCCGCAAGCTCGGCTACGAGGTCGGGGCCCGCATCAACCGAGTGACCCCGATCACGCCGATTTCTCTAGTCACTCTGGTGCTTCTGGGAGCCCGGGACCGGGCGTTGACCGTGTCGCAGACCGTGGCCGGGCTCCAGGATTACCTGGAGAGTATTCGCCTTCACGACCTTCCGGTGAGCGAGCCGCTATCGCTGCTGGAGACACCGGAGATGGTGGAGGCGTCGCTCGATGCCCTTGTCGAGCACGGTGTGGTGAGCCGTTTTGTCGGCGGGACGCAGGTGGTGTACTCCATCGGGCCCGAGCAACACGTGGCCGCGGCCTACTACCGCAACACCATCGTTCACTTCTTCCTCGGGGGAGCGATTGCCGAGTTGGCGCTTCTTCGTGTGGTCGACGTGCCCGAGTGCGGTACGGACGCCTTCTGGGACGAGGTGTGGGCCCTGCGCGACCTGTTCAAGTCCGAGTTCTACTTCCCCGACAAGCACGTCTTCGCCGCCGAGGTGAGTATGGAGGCGGAGCGCCATCATCCGGGCTGGGTGCAGGCGCTGGTCGATGGAGCCGGCCCGCTGGATGTGGTGCGGTCCTTCCATCCCTTCATGTCGCACTGGGCGTTGCGCCCGTTTGTCGAGGCATACCAGGTGGTGGCCGACGTGCTGGAGCGTCGCGACTACCGAAGCGAGGTCGATCGCAAGCAGTTCCTCGCCGAGTGCATGGTGCTGGCCAAGCAGTACCACCTGCAGCGGCTTCTCCAGAGCCCGGAGTCGATGTCGACGATTCTGTTCGGCACCGGGCTCGAGCTGGCGCGCCGGCGGGGCCTCATCGAGCCGGGAGGGCCGGAGCGTCTGGAGCAGCGGCGGGCCTTCGCCGAGCAGATACGCGACGTGCTGCGCCGCATCGATGTGATCGAGGCGCTGGCGGCGGCGCGGCGGGCCGGCCTCGACAACTGAGGCTGCCTAGCAGTAGGGGTTCTCGCCGGAGGTGTGGTCGGTTATGTCGACGACTGCGCCGATTTCCGGTATCGCCTTGCGGAGGGCTGCCTCGATGCCGTGACGAAGCGTCATTTGGGCGAGCCCGCACCCCTGGCAGCCTCCCCCCAGGCGCAGCATCACGGTGTCGCCCTCGACGTCGACGAGTTCGGCCCAGCCGCCGTGCGAGGCGATAGCCGGGTTGATCTGCTGGTTGAGCACCGCGGCCACTTGTTCACCCAGGCTTCCCGCGGTGCCGGCCGAGCTGGTGGCGATCTTGGGGATCGGGCTGTTGGGATTATTGATGGCCAGGCTGCCGTTGTTCACGTGTAGCTCGGCGCCGCGCAGGCTGTCGAGGTGCTCTGCAGGCACGATGACGGGCAGCGGGCCGTAGCGGGCGATGGCGTCGTCACCGGCTGCATCATCGACGTTGACAAAGGCCAGCTCGTAGGTGAATTCGGGCCCGCTCTCCCCGGTGACGGCGATGGTTAGGGCCAGCTCTTCGGCATCGGGTTCACGGTCCCTGACCTCCAGGACCCGGGCCAGGGCCTCGTCGCTGATGGTGATGATCTGGTGTTCCACGGGCATGGCGGGCGACATCGTACCGGGGTGCGGCGGCCTTCCCGGAGGCTCTCAGCCGTCCAGGGATGCCAGATTGTCCTCGATCTCGTCGGCGAGTATGGCTCCGCCGACGGCGAGAACCGCGGCAACGTCCGCCGTGACCGGGCGGTTGACCTCGTCGACGTGCACGATGTGCGGCTGGAAGCTTTCCAGCTCCGTCTCCTCATAGTCGGCATAGCTGAGCACGATCACCCGGTGGCCGGGTGAGACGAGATGAGCTGCGGCGCCGTTGATGCAGATGTCACCCGACCGGCCTGCGATGGCGTACGTGGTGAGCCTGGCGCCGTTGTTGATGTTGAGCACCTGCACCTGCTCGTAGGGGCGGATGTCGGCCAGCTCCATGAGGTGGGAATCGAGGGTTATGGAGCCCACATAATCCACATTGGCGTCCGTCACCGTGGCCCGGTGAATCTTGGACTTCATCATGCGTCGTCGCATGAAAGCTCCTTTGCTTGACGCCCCAGGGGTCGCCGTGCTGCGCCTTTTCCAACGCGTGGAGACCCCAAGATAATCCTTTGTGGGGCGTCGTGTGCCGTCAAGCACCCGGTGGTGGTCCGGGAGGAGGCGGAGGAGAGTCGGTGGGATCGAGGGGATCGCCGATACGCCGGGCCTTCTCCCGCAGCCGGGTCATACCGGTGCGCAGCGCTCCGATGGTGCCGTGTTCCCGGATCGGCGTGCGCAACAGGTCCGGCACCTGCTGCACCCAGCCCAGCGCTCGCAGTGAGCTATAGAGGATGGCGCCGGTGATGCCGACGATGCCCACCCCGGCAAGGAGCACGACGAGCGGGGGAATGGTCAGGTCGAAGAACTCCCTCCAGCCGGGGCTGGCCAACACGATGACGAAGCTGCCGGCCATGACGCCGATGAGGACTCGGCGCAGGGGGGTAAACGGGCGCGAGACCATGATGAGCGCAAAAAAGCCGATCGACACGAGGACGAGTGTGGCCAGGGTCTGCGAGCCGGTGAGGTCGATGCCTTCGTGGATGGCCAGCTCGTAGGCCAGATACGTGGCGGCGGCGGCGAGGGCCCCCACCGGCACGGCGAACGAGAGCACCCGTTTCAGGAAGCCGGGCTGGGCCCTCTGCGTCGAAGGAGCCAGGGCCAGGAAGAAGGCGGGGGCGCCGATGGTGAGGGTGCCGACGAGGGTGAGGTGCCGGGGGAGGAACGGGAAGGGCCGCACGAACACGCCGATGAGCAGGATCATCAGGAGGGCGTAGACCGTTTTGGTGACGAACAGGTTGGCGACACGCTCGATGTTGTTGATGACCCGCCGACCCTCGGCCACTACGGCGGGAAGGGTGCCGAAGTCCCCCTCGAGCAGCACGAGCTGAGCCACCGACCGGGTTGCCGACGATCCCGATCCCATGGCGATGCCGATGTCGGCATCCTTGAGGGCGAGAACGTCGTTGACCCCGTCGCCGGTCATGGCCACCACGTGGCCGCGCCGCTGCAGCGCTCCCACCATGGCGCGTTTCTGGTGCGGGGTGACGCGGCCGAACACGGTGCCCCGCTCCACGATGGCCTCCAGTTCGGGGCCGCTCTCCGGAAGGCTGCGGGCGTCGACGACCTGGTCGGCGCCCGGCACGCCGGCTTCCGCGGCAATGGCCGCCACCGTCTGCGGGTGATCGCCGGAGATGACTTTGGCCGTTACGCCCTGGTTGCTGAAGTAGCGCAGTGTGGCCGCGGCGTCGGGGCGGATACGGTCGCCCAGAGAGATGACGGCGACCGGCTCCAGGCCCGGCGGGAGCTCGTCGCCGGACATGTCGGCCGAGGACCGGGCCAGTAACAGCACGCGCCGGCCCCGGGTGGCGGCGTCGTGCACGTGATCGACGACGGCGGGGTGATTGGGGAGGATCATCTCGGGGGCGCCGAGCACCCAGCTTCCCACCCTCCCAAACGAGGCGCCGCTCCATTTGCGTGCCGAGGAGAAAGGCACGTTGGTGGTGGGCCGCCATCCCGGCGGCTCGGGGAACGCTCCGGCAATGGCCTGTATGGTGGCGTTGGGGCTGGGATCGGCGGCGGCGATGGCACCAAGGGGAGGCGCCGGGTCGTGCTGGGGTGACAGCGCCTGCACCTCCTCCACCACCAGGCGTCCTTCGGTGAGAGTGCCCGTCTTGTCGAAACACACTACGTCGACCCGGGCCAGGCCTTCCACCGCGGGCAGCTCCTGCACCAGGACTTTGCGCCGGGCCAGCCGCATGACGCCGACGGCAAAAGCGACGGACAACAGCAGTACCAGGCCTTGGGGGATCATGGCCACCATGCCGGCGATGGTGCCGCGAAGCGCCTCCCGCCAGCTGTCGATGCCGAAGAAGCCGGCGTTTTCGACGTTGAGTTGGCTCCACACCAAAAGTGCCACGATCAGCGGCAGCGCCCAGGCGATGACGGTGAGCACACGATCGATACCTCGGCGCAGCTCGCTGTGGGCCATGCTGAAACGTTTGGCCTCTTCGGCGAGGCGGGCCGCGTAGGCGTCGCGGCCGACCCGGCGGGCCTTGTAGATCCCGGTGCCCGAGGAGACGAACGAGCCCGAGAGCACCTCGGCGCCGCGCTCCTTCATGATCGGGTCGGATTCGCCGGTCAGCAGTGATTCATTCACCTCGAGGCTGTTGGTGACCACAACGACGCCGTCGACCACAAGCTGGTCGCCGGGCCGCAGGGTGAGCAGATCGTCGAGCACCACCGTCTCGATGGGGATGTGCTGCTCCCGTCCGTCGCGTATGACGGTGGCAGCGGGGGCACTCAGCAGGGCGAGGTTGTCGAGAGTCCTTTTAGCCCGCAGCTCCTGGATGATGCCGATGGCCGAGTTGGTGACGAGCACGATGCCGAAGAGGGCGTCCTGAGGCTCGGAGACGATAAAGACCAGCACGAGCATTGCCACCAGGATGAAGTTGAACAGGGTGAGGGTGTTCGCCTTGACGATCTCGGCGCCGGTGCGACTCGGGCCCGTGGGAACGGCGTTCACCGCGCCGGCGGCCACCCGCTGGGCTACCTGGATGCCGGTCAGGCCGCGTAGCGAGGCTCTGGGTCTTCTTGTTGCCGGTTCGGTCGCCATCCGGGCCAGATGGTAGTGAGCCGGCCCCGTCACCAGGTGAGGGCGGCTATTCGATGGTGAACGTTCGATCGGTGGGTGGCTCGTCTTTGCCGCGAGTGGTTACGGCTTCGAGGATGATGGCGATGCCGATGGCGATGATCACCACCGGCCAAACCGCGACGTCCTTGGGCAGGTGATCGAGGTCTCGCAGCAGCATCCAGCCGCCGATGGCTAGCAGGGTGAGGGGCCAGAACCAGCCCTTCCGATTGCCGGCGAGGGTGCCGACGAAGAGCCAGCCGCCCAGTCCCAGCCACACCAGCGTCCATATGGAGATGTCGGGCAGCACCCCCATCTCGCGGAGCAGGAAGAGCACACCGATGGTGATGAGGGCCAGGCCGAGGAAGATGGGATGGGGTCGCGGGCCGTAGTCCATGGCCGACAGGTTAACGGTGAGCGGGGCCGATGCCGGCGGCGATATGCTGCGGTCATGAGCATTCACAGTGTGGGAATCGTTGGAGCCGGGCAGATGGGAAGCGGCATCGCCGAGGTGTGCGCCCGCGCCGGGCTCGATGCCGTGTTGGTCGATATTTCCGCCGAGCTGGCCGCTGCCGGAAAGGCCCGTATTGAGGCTTCGTTGGGGAAGGCGGTCGAACGGGAGAAGATCACCGATCAGGACAGGCAGGAGGCGCTGGAGCACCTGACTTTGGGGACCGATCTGGATAGAGTCGCCGGCTGCGATCTCCTCGTCGAGGCGGTTGTCGAGGACGCTCGGGTGAAGACCGAAGTGTTCCGGCGCCTCGATGAGATTGTGGAGAGCCCGGGGGCGATTCTGGCCTCCAACACCTCGTCGATCCCCATCATCAAGCTGGCTCGGGCGACGCAGCGGTCCGGCTCGGTGGTTGGGCTGCATTTTTTCAATCCGGTGCCGGTGATGAACCTGGTGGAGATCGTGCCGTCGCTGGAGACGTCGGAGGAGACCATCGAGCGCTGCCGCGTCTTTGTCACCGATGTGCTGGGCAAGGAGGTGATCCGTGCCGCGGACCGGGCCGGGTTCATCGTGAATGCCCTGCTGGCGCCGTACCTGGTGAGCGCCATTCGCATGTACGAGGGCGGGTTCGCCACCAAGGAGGACATCGACAAGGGCATGCAGCTGGGCACCAATCACCCGATGGGCCCGCTCGCTCTCTGCGATCTCATCGGCAACGACACCATCCTTGCCATCGCCGATGTGCTCTACGACGAGTACAAGGACCCGGCGCTGGCTCCGCCCCCGCTGCTGCGGCGTATGGTCGAGGGTGGTCTGCTGGGGCGCAAGGCGGGCCGGGGTTTCTACGAGTACTAGGTCTCAGCCCACAGCAGTGAGCGCAGCGCCTGCTGGAACTCCTCCGGGGGCCGCGCCGGCTGCCCGTCGGGCCCGATGCAGGCCACGCTGATCTCCGCAAGGACGATGAGGTCGTCGTCGCGAAACACCTGCTGGCGCCAGAGGCTGGATGCGGGGCGCAGGTTGATGATGCCCGTCGTTATGGCGAGTGTGTCGCCCGCCGCCGCCGGGCGCCGGAAGCGCACGTCGGCCCGCGCCACAATCACCTGGTAGCCGTTTTTTCGCAGCTTTTCCAGGCTCCAGCCGATGCCCTCGAGAGCGCCGATGCGGGCATGCTCCAGGTAGGAGAGGTAGGCGGCGTGGTTGACGTGGCCGTATGGGTCCATCTCGCCCCAGCGCACGTGGATTGTGGTTTGGTGCATCGGCGAAGCCTAGAGACCCGGTCTGCGCCGCTTTGGAGTGTGCCGCCTGCGGGCGCGGTAGGGTGGCAGCCGCATGCCCAAAGAGCACGTGGATATCCGCAATATCACCAAGGCCGAGCTGAGCACCTGGGCCGATACGCTCGACCTGGTCTTTGCCTTCGGCCAGACCTCCGAAGACAAGGACATGTATGCCAAACGCACCGAGATCGACCGCTGTCTCGCCGCTTTCGACGGCGGCGACATGGTGGCCACCAGCGGTGCCTGGTCGTTCCGGGTGACCGTGCCCGGCGGCGAGGTGGTGCCGGCCGCTGGTATCACCGGGGTGTCGGTCGCGCCGAGCCACCGGCGCCGGGGCCTGCTGCGCTCGATGATGGCCGAGCTGCTCGACGAAGCCCGCCGGTGTCAGGAGCCTTTGGCCGTGCTCTGGGCCTCCGAGAGTGTCATCTACGGACGGTTCGGGTTTGGCACTGCCATCGAGGGCGCCGATCTGATTATCGAGCGGCGCTATGCCGCCCTGCGCCAGGACGCGCCCGGCGTGGGCCGGGTCCGCATCGTCGCCGAGGAGGAAGCGCGCCGGGTGTTTCCCGGCATTTACGAGCGGGCCACCGCCGGGATCCCCGGCACCGTGCAGCGTATCGACGCCGATTGGGACCTGTACTTCTACGACCCGGAGCACTGGCGAGAGGGCGCCTCGGCGCTGCGTCTTGCCGTGCTCGAGGATGGCGGCGACGCGCTCGGGTTTGTGCGATACCGTCAGAAGGGCACTTGGGAGGACGGTCACCCCAAGCACACCTTGCACATCGAGGACCTGCACGCCGTCGATGGCCCCAGCTACGCCGCCCTGTGGCGCTTCTGTGTGGGCATCGACCTGGTCGCCACCATCAGAGCCCACAACTTCCGGCTACACGAGCCGTTTCCGTTGCTGCTTGCCGACCCCCGGCGTTTGGAGCAGGTCGTCGCCGACAAGATCTGGCTTCGTATCCTCGATGTGAAGCGGGCGCTGTCGGCGCGTCGCTATGCCGTCGAGGGTGAGATCGTGCTCGAGGTGGAGGACGATTTCCTGCCGGATCTGCAGGGGCGCTATCTGCTGCGAGGCGGTCCCGACGGCGCCGAGTGTGTGCCCACGGACGCCGAGGCCGATGTGACCCTCGCCACGACCGATCTGGCCGCCGCCTACCTGGGCGATTCACGCCTCCGGGCGCTGGGATGGCTGGGCCGGGTGTTGGGTGAGCCGGAGGCCGTCGAGCGTGCCCACCGCATGTTTGATTGGCCTGTAGAGCCCTGGTGCACGGTCCACTTCTAGGTCACACCAGCCAGTAGGCGACTCCGCCGAAGACGATGCAGTAGACGGCGAACGGCGCCAGGCCGGCCCGGGCGAGCAGGCGAATCAGGCCGGCGATGGCCAAGTACCCGGTGACGGCGGCGACTGCGACCCCTACCAGCAGCTCTGCTCTGAATCCACCCTCGTTGATGAGATCGATGCCTTTGATGAGGCCGGCGCCGGCGATGGCGGGGACGGCCAGCAGGAAGGCGTAGCGCGCCGCCTGCACCCGCTCGAAACCTTGGGCTACGCCGGCGGTGATGGTCATGCCGGAGCGGGAGATCCCCGGGATGAGGGCAAAGGCCTGGGCCAGGCCGACGACGACGGCGTCGGGCCAGCGGCCCTGGTCCAGCCGGCGTGATCCCACGGCGAGCACCAGTGAGAAGGCGAGCACCACTCCGGTGACGATCAGGAACAGCGCCACTATCCAGGGCTCGTCGAAGAGGATCTCGATGGGCCCGCTGAGGGGGCTCAGGCCGACTACGGCGGCCGGCACCGTGCCGATGGCAAGCAGCATCAGGATGCGGCGCGCCTCCGGGTCGGACCGAACGTGCACGAGGCGGGCCAGATCGCGGCGGTAGTAGGCCACCACCGCGGCCAGCGTGCCCACGTGGAGCAGCGCCGATGTGGCCAAGTCGGGCTCGTCCCAGCCGAGCAGGGCCGGAACAAGCACCAGGTGCCCGCTCGAAGAGATGGGCAGGAACTCGGTAAGGCCCTGGATGAGGCCCCAGAAGGCGGCGGTCAACACGGGGCACCACGATACCGGGGGCGCCGGGGTGCGCGGCCCATTGTGCGGCTACGGCTGCACCGCCGCCACCAGCAGGTCTTGCTCGGCGGCCACGGCGACGAGTGCCGCCGACTCACCGGGCACGGCGACGACGGCGGGCTCGAAGTCGAGAGAGTACGGGTCGCCGGTCTGCGGGCTCAGGACGAGGCCGCGAACCGTGGTGGGCGGGTCGACGATCACCAGCATCACCGTGTCCCCGGCGTCGGCGTGGGTTCCCACCGCTACGGGCAGCGCCCACCACCCCTCCGGTGGCGCTATCGGGCCGGTGAGGGCGGAGGTGGTGATGGGCTCGCCGGGGAGAATGGAGACCGCGGCCACCGAACCGGAGAGGTCGGGGAGTGGCCAGAGCCCGGCGGGGACCTCCCGCCATTCCACCGCGTCGGCAACGGGCTCGCCGGGCCCGATGGTCCGGGCGGCGAAGGGACGGCTCTCGATGGGCTCGCCGCGGAGGTCCCACCACAACGCGGCGGCGACGATCAGTACGGCGGCGGCCCAGCGCAGGTAGGGGGGTCGCTGCAGCCAGTACACGGGGCACCGTACCGGCGGAGCCGGGCCGGGGGAAGGGGTCTACCGGGAGATCAGGCGGCGCACCGACGGGGGCAGGTCGATCCCGGCGGGAAGGTCGGGCGCCGGCTCGGGGTCGCCGGCGGTGAGCCGGAACGGGACGACTCCGGCCCACACCGCGGCCTCCAGATCCCCGGCGTCGTTGCTCGGAGGTCCGGAGCGCACCTTTGCGGATGCCTCGTCGATGGTGATCTCGACAACGCCGGTGCCTTTCACTTCGGCCTCGGTGGGTGCTCGGACCTCATCCCATCGGCCCGGGAGAAGCTTCTCGGTGAAGGCGCGCAGCGCGGCGAGCCGGTCCTGGGGACCGTCGATCGGCCGCGCCCGGCCAAAGGCCACTACCGAGCGGAAGTTGGCCGAGTGGTGGACGACGGAGCGGGCCAGCACGAGCCCGTCGAAGATGGTGGCTGTGACGCAGACCTCGGAGCCGGCTATCGAGTGCATCAGCCGGGAGTCGGAGGCGCCGTGGAAAAGGAGCCGGTCTCCGACACGAGCGTGGAGCATGGGGATGACCACGGCTCTCCCCTGGTCGATGAACCCGACATTGCAGAACGGGGCCTGGTCGAGGACGGCATGGATGGTGGCGGCGTCGTAGCAGGCGCGTTCGGGGTGGCGCCGAACTCGTGTGAGTGCGGTCGGTTTGAAGCTCTCGGCGGGCAGTGGAATCCCTCCTCGAGGGCCGCGTGAAGACAGATGGTAGGGGCCTAAACTCGCCGCAGTGGATGCTGCCTCCATCGTTGTTGTGTGTGCCGCCTACCTCGTCGGCAGCATCGATTTTGGTGTGATCCTCCCCAAACTGGCCGGTGTCGACATCTACTCGGTGGGAAGCGGCAATCCGGGTGCCACCAACGTGCTGCGAGCTATGGGCCGGGGCGCCGCCGCCTTGGTGGTCTTTGGTGATGTGGCCAAGGGATTCTGCGCCGCCCTTGCCGGCGACCTTGTCGGCGGTGAGGCCGTCGGCTTCGCCGCCGGCTTTTTTGCCGTTGCCGGCCACTGTTTCCCATTGTGGCACCGCTTCCGTGGCGGCAGAGGCGTCGCCACCACCGGAGGCATGACTCTGTGGCTGGAGTGGCCCGTCGCCGCGGTCCTGCTCCCGGTTTGGGTCGGCCTGGTTTCTCTGACCAAAAGGGCGTCGCTGGCGTCGCTGCTCTGTGCTGTCGTGTTGACACCCTGTTTTGCCGCGTTTGGGGCCCGGGGATGGTCGCTGGTGTGGGCCGGGGCCGCCTCTGCCCTCGTGCTGGTACGCCATCTGCCTAACATCCGCCGCCTGATCAGCGGCTCCGAGCATGGGATCGAGGAGGCCGCATGAAAGTGGACCTTGCCGTCATTCCGGCGGCCGGGCGCGGCACCCGAATGCAGCCGGCCACGCGCAGCGTTCCCAAGGCGTTGCTGCCCGTTGTCGACCGGCCCGTCATCCAGTGGATTGTGGAGGAGGGCATGCGCGCCGGCGTCGAGGAGTTCATCATTGTGGTAAGCCCCGGGGTGGACGACCTGGTCTACAGCCACTTCGAGGGTATGGGGGGCCTCGACCTGCTCGATGGGTTCCACCGGATCACGCTCACCTGGGTGGTGCAGGAGGAGGCGCTGGGGCTGGGGCATGCCGTGTTGACCGCCGCCAAAGCCGTGGACGACCGGCCCTTCTTCTGCCTGCTGGGCGACAATCTGGTCGTTCCGGACCAGGACCACCTCAGCTCGCTGGCGGCCGCGTCGGATGGGCGGTCCGTCGTCTGTCTGCGCCCGCTCGATGATGAGGGCCTGGAGCGTTACGGCGTCGTTATTCCGGGTGAGGAGCTTGCCGATCGAACGATTGAGGTCAAGGGGGCTATCGAGAAGCCCGGCGCAGACGCGCCGTCACGCCTCGGCCTGGTGGGGCGCTACATGTTCACCGCCGAGATTTTTGAGCACCTGAAGCGTCTGCCCCCCGGCCTTGGAGGCGAGATCCAGCTAACCGACGCCATCGGCACCCTGGGCGAGGCGGGCCGATGCCTCGGCTGGCTCGCCGACAACGATCTGCTCGATGTGGGCACACCGGCCAGCTACGCCGAGACCGTGACCCGGCTGGCGCTGTGGCACCCCGAGGTGGGCGCGGGCTACCGAGAGTACCTCAAGGGCCTGTTCGGGGTCTCATGAAGCAGCTTCCCGACGCCCAGCGGCAGGTGCTGGCGGCGATGCGCCCTCTTCCCGAGGCGGATGCGCCGCTTGCCGAGGCCGCCGGGCTTGCGCTGGCCGCTCCGGTGCGGGCCCCCCACGACGTGCCTCCTTTCGCCAACTCCGCCATGGACGGGTTTGCGCTGCGCGCCGCCGACACTGCGGGTGCTCCGGTGTCGCTCGAGGTGATCGAGGACGTACCCGCCGGCAGTGTGCCCGCCAAAAAGGTCACCACCGGGACGGCTGTCAAGATCATGACCGGGGCTCCGCTGCCCGCAGGGGCCGACGCGGTGGTCATGGTGGAGGACACCGAGCAGCAGGGGGACCGGGTGCTGGTGCATGTGGCGGTGGAGCCGGGGAGCCATTTACGGGCCGCCGGCGGCGACATCGAGGCCGGGGTTTCAGTTTTTGGCGCCGGGGAGCGCCTCGATGCCCGGCACCTCGGGGTGCTGGCCACGTTGGGGATCAGCCGGATCCGGGTGCGGCGGCGGCCCCGGGTGGTGGTGTTGTCCACCGGCGACGAGGTGGTGACCGCGGAGACGGGCGCATTGGCCCCGGGGCAGATTCGTGATGCCAACCGGCCCATGCTGGTTGGGCTCCTCGAGGAATTGGGCGCCGAGCCGGTCGACATGGGCATCGTGCCCGACGACGAGGAGCGCCTGCGCTCCTCTCTGCAGGAGGCGGCCGCGGCCTGTGACGCCGTCATCAGCAGCGGTGGCGTGTCGGTGGGGGAGTACGACCTGGTGCGACGCGTGCTCGGCGAGCTGGGCGGCGTCGAGTTCTGGCAAGTGGCCATTCAGCCGGGCAGGCCGTTCGCTTTCGGCTTCCTCGGTGATACCCCGCTGTTCGGGCTGCCGGGCAATCCGGTCTCGGTGACGGTCACCTTTGAGCAGCTGGTGCGTCCGGCGCTGCTACGGCGGATGGGGGCGCGGCGGCTTTTCCGCCCCCGGGTGCTGGGCCGCCTGGCCGAGGCGGTGGGGACCGAGGCGGAGCGCTTGGTGTTTGTCCGGGTCAACACCGTCTACCGCGACGGCGTGTGGACCGCGTCCTTGAGCGGGGGGCAGGGCTCCAACGTGCTCTCGGCGCTGGCCCGGGCCAATGCCTTCGCGTTGGTGCCGGTGGGTACCGATCATCTTGTGGCCGGCTCGGACGTGGAGCTGGAGATGTTCCGCTGGCCCGAGGAGAGGACCTTCGAGGAGGTGCTGGGGTGAGCGAGCTGTCGCATCTGGACGACGACGGCGCCGCTCGAATGGTCGACGTCTCAGGCAAGCCGGAGACCGACCGCGAGGCGGTGGCCGAGGCGATGGTCTCCATGGACGGAGAAACCCGCGACGCCCTGTTTGCCGGCGACCTTCCCAAGGGTGACGCCCTGGCGGTGGCCCGCGTCGCCGCCGTTATGGGGGTCAAGCGCACCCCCGAGCTGGTGCCGTTGTGCCACCCGATTCCCATTACTGCGATCGAAGTGGCGGTAGAACAGGTGTACGCCGGGGCCAGGGTCGAGGTGCGGGTGCGGGCCACGGCGCGTACCGGTGTCGAGATGGAGGCGATGACCGGCGCCGCTCTTGGTGCCATCGCCCTCTACGACATGGTGAAGGGACTCGACCGTGCCGCCGAGGTCGGGTCGGTTCGGCTGCTCTCGAAGTCGGGGGGCCGCTCCGGGGAGTGGAAACGGTGAATGCGGGTGTGCTCACCGTCAGCGACCGGGTCGGCCGGGGCGAGGCCGAGGATCTTTCCGGTCCCCGGGCCGCCCGGCTGCTCGAGGGCCTGGGGTTTGCCGCCGAGGTGCGCGTCTGCGCCGACGGTGTGGAGCAGGTGGAAGCCGCTCTGCGGGCGTTCATCGCCGACGGCAAGGACCTTGTCGTCACCGTGGGCGGCACCGGGTTTGCTCCGCGTGATCTCACCCCCGAGGCGACGCGCCGGGTGATCGAGCGTGAGGCGCCGGGCCTTGCCGAGGCGATGCGCGCTGCCACCTTCGCGGTGAATCCGCACGGAATGCTGTCGCGCGGTGTGTCCGGTATCGCCGGCTCGGCGGTGCTGGTGAATCTTCCCGGATCGGTGCCCGGGGTGGAGGAGTCCATCGCCGTCATCGGCCCCGCGCTGCGCCATGCCGTCGAGTTGGCCTGCGGCCTGCCCTCCAGCCACAACGCCGGCTAGGCCAATCGGTACCTTGACCTGGGCAGCCGACGTCCTAGGCTTTCACTTCAGGTCTAGTCGGAGTGCGTCGATCCTCCCATGGAGATAATCCTCTTTATCCTGCTTGTAGGAGTATGGGCGGCGTTCGTTCTTCCGTCGGCCATGAGTTCCAGGAGGGAGACCCCCATGGGTGAGACAACCGATTCGGGCGGCGAGGTGAGGCCGGCGACGCCCGCTGCCACGAGCGTGTCGTCCATGCCGGAGTCTGCTGCACCGGCGATGTCGGCGTCGGTGACCATGTCCCCGTCGATGGCGATGTCAAATCTGCAGCGCGAGCAGGTGCTGGCCCGGCGCCGCACCGCGCTCATCCTGCTGATGATCGCCGCCGTCGCCACCCTCGTTGGGGCCATCGTCACCGGAAACTTGGTGCTGCTGGGCGTCACGCTGGTTGTCGATGTGGCGCTTGCCGTGTACATCGCAGTGCTGCTGCAGATCAAGCAGCGCCAGGCGACAACCCGCTTCCGCTCCTCGCCGCTGGCCGAAGGGCCGCCGGATGAGATGCGGATGGTTTCCTACTAACCGGCGGATCCCATGAGACCCGATCTGGAGCCTCTGTCGAATGCGGTGCGGCGTGACCTTGACGACAAGTACGCCGCTCGTGAAGTTGGCCTCACCAACAGCAGGCGCATCATCCGCCTGTCGGCCAACGCTATTCGCGCCCTGCACCGCGGCGAGCGGGAAAAGGCCGAGGAGCTGATGGTCGAAGCGGCAGGCCTCATGGCCGAGACCGAGGCGGCCCTGGCCGGCCATCCCGACATCCGCCACACCGGCTTCGTATCCGATGCCACCAAGGAGTATGCCGAGGCCCGCCTCACCGCGGCACTGTCCGCAGATGAGCCCATCCCGCTGCCGGCCGATATCGGCGTCGACTCCGCGCCCTATCTCAATGGTTTGGGTGAGGCTGCCGGCGAGATGCGCCGTCGTTTGCTCGACAAGCTGCGCCAGGGCGACATGGACGAAGCCGAGCGTTCGCTTGAGGTTATGGAGACCATTCTCGAGCTGCTTGCCGATCTCGACTACCCCGATGGCATGACCGGGGGTCTGCGCCGCACCACCGACGTGACCCGGGCTCTCGTCGAGCGCAGCCGCGCCGACCTGACCACCACCGTGGTGCAGGAGCGGCTGCGCCGCCAACTCGCCGGCGAGTAGGGCCGGGCTCCCAGGCGCTCAGGTCCGAATCCGGCCCTCCAGGCGCCGCACTGATTGATGATCGTCATGCTCGCCGCCCGTTGCGGCTGAAGCGGACGACATCGACCGCCTCTTCTTTGCTGGAGCCGTTGACCTTGGCCAGGTGCACCTCGATGTCCCCGGCGTCCCAGGCCGCAACAAAGTCGGCAAGGAGCCCGGCACTATCCCGGGTGTGCACCTCGACGACGCTGCGATGGTGGTTGTTGTTGAGCTGAGAGGCGGCGGGGACCCAGCTGTTCGGATCCTGCCGATTGGCCTCGATTGTGCGGTTTGTGACGTCACTGAGGTTGTAGGCGCGTTCTTCGTGCATGGTGATATCCAGGCCGTCGATCTCCTCACGTTCGTCGGCACGGAGCCCGACGGTAACGTCGACGAACTTGGCGATCAGCCAGGTGGCGGCCAGGGAGAAGGCGGCTACTGCGGCCACGGCGACGCCCTGTTTCCACAGCAGGTCGGCGGAGCCGTAGAAGAGTCCGTCGGCGCCGGCGGGGTTCACCGATGCCTGGGCGAACACGCCCAGCAGGATCGATCCGACGATGCCGCCCACCAGGTGCACTCCGACCACATCGAGGGAGTCGTCGTAGTTGAAGCGGAACTTCAGTGAGACCGCCAGGTGGCAGAGCACTCCGGCTGCGAGGCCGAAGGCGAACGCAGCCTGTGGTCCCACAAAGCCGGCGGCCGGTGTGATGGCCACCAGGCCGGCCACGGCGCCCGACGCGGCCCCGAGGGTGGTGGGCGCGCCGGTCTTGTGCCACTCGGCCAGCACCCAGCCCAGCGCGCCCAGGGCGGCTCCGATCTGGGTGGTGATGATGGCGTTGATGGCGATGCCGTCGGCGGCGAAGGCCGACCCGGCGTTGAAGCCGAACCAGCCCACCCACAGGATGCCCGTTCCCAGCAGGGTGAGGGGCAGAGAATGGGGCCGGATGGCCTCGGCGCCGAAGCCGCGGCGGGGCTTGAGCACCAGGATGACGGCGAGGGCGGCGGCACCGGCGTTGATGTGCACAACGAGGCCTCCGGCGAAGTCGAGCACGCCCAGGTCGGTGAGCCATCCGTTCCAGGCCCAGTGGGCCACGATCGGGTAGACGATGGCGGCCCAGAGGCCGGTGAACAGCACCCAGGCGGAGAACTTCATGCGCTCGGCCACCGCTCCCGAGATGAGAGCCGGCGTGATGATGGCGAACGTCATCTGGAACATGACGAACAGCAAGCTCTCACCCGACGACACCTTGGCCAGGAACGTGTTGTCAAAGCTGCCGATGAACCCGCTGCCGTCGGCGAACGCCAGGGTGTAGCCGATGGTGGTCCACACCACGGTGACGATCGAGATGGCGAAGAAGTTCATCAGCAGCATGTTGAGCACGTTTTTGGAGCGCACCATGCCGCCGTAGAAGAGGGCGAGGCCTGGGGTCATGAACAGCACCAGCGCCGAGCTGATCAGAACCCAGGCAACATCCCCCGCAGCCATTGTGGACCTCCTCTGGATGGGTTGGGGGAGGTTCACATGGATTGATTGCGGTCCCGTTTCCGGTTTGTTGCGGTCGGGTTACGTTTGCCTGAGGCGTCACAGGATGCAATTTGGCGGCGGGTGGGAGGGTCCTGGGCCGAGTACACTCTGGGCCGCTCTGGGGGTGTAGCTCAGTCCGGCAGAGCGCTTCCCTCGCACGGAAGAAGTCAGGGGTTCAAATCCCCTCACCTCCACTTGCCTCCGCGCCTCCCCCGTATCAATGGGGGAGACGCGTTTCCGTGCCTTCACCTCAGGGGAAGGTGGCACCGGCCGCAGGCCGGTGACGGAAGGGGTGCGTTCTTCCCGCTAGGTTCCAGGGGGAAACACGGGGAGGGGTGGGAACGATGCGGCGACACAGCGCCGTTCTTCTGGGTCTATTGATGCTGGTGGCTGCGGCGTGCAGTGGCGGGGGCGCAGTGACAACAACGCTGGAGGCGGCAACCATCACGGCGAGCCCGACCAGCTCGACAACCACCAGCACGTCCACTACTTCGACGACGGTGCCGGAGATGAGCCCTTCGGAGGAGCTCGACGCGGCTATTGCGGCCGTCGCCGATTCCTCATGCGCCGTCGATAAGAAGGTTGCCGTCATGCTCGAGGCTGTTGAAGGTGATCTTCAGGTCGACCGGCTCGGCATCGTGTATGAGACGGAGCTGGGCGAATCCACCGTGAACCTCATCGGCACCGGGATTCTGTTTGCCTCGTGGACGCCGCTCGTTCCCACTGCTTTCACCGAGGTCGAGGGCACCACCGGGCATATTCATGCGTTGCTCTTCGTCAATCACCAGCGCACTCTGATGGGGTTTCGGGCCTTTCTGGGGCAGCCGTTCGGGGTTGTCGTGTACAACCACGGTGTGGGCCTCGATACCAGCGACGACGCATCGGTGTTTGCCAGCTGGGATGGTCAGACGATTGTCTTCAGCGATGAGCCTGAGCCGGTGAGCATGAGTGTCTTCATGTTGCTGCCGGAGCCTGAGCGCTCAGTTGTCATCGGGGAGGAGGCGCTGCAGGAGGGCTGGCAGCGTGCCGACGCCTGGGCCGAAGAGGTGGATGCCATCACCGGCACGGGACAGTTCGAGCCCACGACCCAGCTGGAGCCGATAGCTGCCGATCTGGACGCAGCCGTGGGTCTCTTCTGCGTGCTGCTCGGCAACGAGTGGCTGATCGCCGACGCAGCCATTCAGGGGCACGAAGAGGATCCCGGTTGGCTCTTCGACAACCGTCAAGTGTTCTACGGGGAGTTTGCTGCCCAGGAGCTGCTGCTGGCCGCCGAGTACCTGGGGGTCATCGCCGATCACTACAACCAGGAAGACGTGGACTGGCTGCGGGCCGAGGATGTCTACGTTGTTCAGGATGCCACGGACGGCGTGACTTCGACCTCCGAGTTCGTGGCACTCTGGCAGTTCGGCATCGACGATGCCTTGACCCGCTATTACGACTGGCTGGAGATGGCTGAGGATGAGGACGCTGTCGACTGAGCCCGCACCGTAGTCCGGCTACCGCTTGAGGCGAGGATTCGAGCGGCTTCGCCGCGAGCGGTTGGGGGGTGACACTCCTTGCCCCGAAGGGGAAGGTGGCGCCGGCCGCAGGCCGGTGACGGAAGGGGTGCGCCTTCCACAGTGGGAACAGATCGGGCCCGCAGGTGGCTCAAGTATTGACAAAAGGCCTATGAGCACTAAGCTGCTCGTATGAGCGTTGTGCTGCTCAATTGAGTGACTCGTTGCTCAAGGGACTTGTGTGAATATCGCAGAACCGACCCGATCGCTGAGCCCTACGCTGCACCTGGCTGTGCTGGCAGCATTGGCTCGCCTTGATCAGCCAGTGTCCGGCAGGGGTCTTGCTCGACGGCTTCAGGGGAGGGCTTCGCAGCGGGGGGTGTCGGACGCACTGAGCTACTTGGTGGCGCAGGGGTTGGTGGTCAGGGAGGATCATCCGCCGTCCGCTTCCTTTTGGCTCAATAGGGATCACGTTGCTGCTGGTATCGCGGAGTTGCTGGGCGGATTGAAGGAAACGCTGCGGCAGCGTTCCACTTCGGAGATTGAGTCGTGGGCTGTTCGCCCTGAGTGGGCCGCGCTGTTCGGCTCGCTTGTGCGTGGTGAAGGTGATGCCTCGAGTGATATCGACATGGTGCTCGTGGTGCCCGATGATTGCGATCCACACAGCGACGATTGGACGTCGCAGATTGATCGACTGGGTGAGCGAGTTCGGTCATGGACCGGCAACCCCGCGTCGATCGTCACTTTCGAACTTGGCGAGTATCTGGCTTCGAATGAGCCGCTGGCCGGCGAGATTGCCCGTGAGGCGATCACCCTGTGGGGGGAACGCCCGGCGAGGCGACCACGGTGAAGACTCGGTCGTGCGCTGCCGGGGAGTCGCGCAAGCGCCTTTCGGCTGCGCGTAAGTTCCTTGAGGTCGCCGATCTGTATGTTGATGATGTCGATCCCGAAGGTCGACGAGTGGCGGCATCGAATGCGGTACTGGCGGGGATTGCCGCTGCCGACGCTATGTGCTGTGCACGGCTCGGCAAGCACGCTGTTGGCGATGACCACCGGGCTGCCGCTGATCTTGTGAGAGACATCGGGCCCAGCGGTGCCGAGGCATCGAAAGCGCTGACTGCTCTGCTGGGTATCAAACACAAGGCCCAGTACCAGGCTTCGCCCGTCGGCAAGGGTGACGCCAAGACTGCTGTACGTAGTGCTCACGCGCTTGTCAAGATCGCCGAGCGTCTTGTCTTCTCGTCGACTTGACATTCTGGGCTGCCAGGCGGCGAGCCCGACTCTGCTGAGACAAGAATGGACGTGTCTTGCCACGGCCGGCCACGCCTGGCGTCGCCGGGCCTGACCGGCACCGGTTCCCTCGCGCAGGCCGGTGACGGAAGGGGTGCGTGAGAACATCTCCCACCACAGTGGGATTGGGTATTCCCGAGCCTGTCGCAGCCCTCTAAGCATTTCCACAGTTTGGATGCTGGCGGCATCTCTATTGGCAGGTTATGGTGCCGTCCAACTGGCTGATCCTGGGGGTGTACGGTGAAGTTCCGGTGGGTTTCCCTGACTTGTGTGTTGTTGATGGTGGCGGCGCTGCTGCCGGCGGTGATGGAGGATCCGGCGGCGGCTGATGTGTTCGCCCTGGCATCGCCGTTGCCGGTGTCGGTGGCTGGGGATGTTGA
>CAZTJO010000011.1:0-1919 GCA_964614095.1 uncultured Acidimicrobiia bacterium | reverse complement strand
GGTGGTTTTGGATTATTCGGATGTGCCGTTGGGGTATTCGGCGGGTGTGTTGGATCGTCTGGTGATGGTGTGGGTGGATGATTGTGGCCTTGACGCTGAGGGGGTTTTGGGTTGTGGGCGTGTGGTTGAGATTCCGGTGGTGAATGACACCGTGGCGCGCAGGTTGACCTTTGAGGTGGCCGATGTGGATTTGGTGGGTGAGGCCGGTTCGACGTTGGGTGTGATGCCGCCGGGTGAGGTGGAGCGTCTGGTGGGGTCGGGCGAGTTGGAGGCGGCTGGTGATCTGTCGGCGGTGTCGGCTCTTGCTTCGAGCATGTTGATCTTGAGTTCTTCGGGGTCGGGGCCGGGGGGTGATTTCACTGCGACTCCGTTGGCGTTGTTGCAGGACTATCAGGTGGGCACTTATACGGGCCATTTTGAGATGTCGTATGCGATTGCGGCGCCGCCGGCGTTCTATGGGCCGGAGCCGAGTGTGGCTTTGTCGTATTCGTCGGGTTCGGTGGATGGGTTGACTGCGGATGTGAATACGCAGGTGTCGTGGGTGGGTGTGGGCTGGGATTATGACCCGGGGTTCATTTCCCGCCAGTTCGCCACGATGCCTTCGAGTGGTCCGGGGGCGGGTGATTACGCGCCGATGGAGGATGTGTTCACGGTGAACGCGTCGGGTGTGGGGGGTCGGCTGGTGGAGGTGGGGGTTGAGGGTGACGCTCGGGTGTTTCGCACCGAGCACGATTCGATGTGGAAGTTCCTGCTGTATGAGGGCGCCTCGAATGGGGATAAGCATGGTCAGTGGTGGGAGGTGGTCACTCCTGATGGTTTGGTGATGGAGTTCGGCAAGTCGGCGAATTCGGCTTTGACGGTGCCGGTGTATTCGCCGCCCACCGATGGGTACGAGTGGTGTAAGGACCATCCGGGTTATTCGTGTACTAAGGCGTGGCAGTGGAATCTGGAGCGCATCACCGACCCGAACGGCTACAAGGTGTATTTCAACTATTCCCAGGAGCAGAACTACTTCTTGGCGGGCCAGTCCAGTGTTCGCACCATCTATGAGCGGGCCGCTCACGTGGATTACATCCGTTATGGGGATGGGCCGGGCAAGAACCATCACGCCCAGGTCGATTTTGAGATCGTGTACCGCTGTGATCCGGGTCACGCCGAGTGTGACACTTGGGAGGAGCGTGCCGGGTCGATGAGCTTCGAGCAGAAGCTCGACGGAACCCTGTTCCCGGATGTGCCGGTGGATCTGTATTGCCCGGAGGGCAGCTCGTGTCTGCAGCAGTCACCTAACTTTTTCACTCACAAGGCGTTGGGGGCGATCACCACCCAGTACAAGCAGGGATCCTCCTGGGTGGATGTGGATCGTTGGCTGCTGTCGCAGTCGTTCCCGCCGCCGGGTGATGGTGAGCCGAAGCTGTGGCTGGAAGCCATCCAGAAGCAGGACGTGTCGGGTTCGAATCATCTCAACCCGGTGGAATTCGACTATGTGATGCTGCCCAGCCGGGCCGACACCGGCGGTGGGGTGGTGTCGGCACAGAAGATGCCCCGCATCAATGGTCTGTTGAATGAGCTGAACGGTGAGGTGAGCATCGTCTATGGCAAGTCGGCGGACTGTACCGACACCGACATGGACGACGACCCGAACAACGACGTCTATTGGCCCGGCGGGACGCATGCCCCGCGCCGCTTGTGCGATTCATCCCCTTGATGGTGAAGGCTGGGCGTTGTGGAACAAGTGGAAGGTGATGAGCCTCACCCAGGAGGCCACCGCCAGCAACCCGGCGGTTACCACCACCTACACCTATCTGACGCCACCCACCTGGCATTACGACGACGGCAGCGGGGAGTGGAGCGACTACCGGGGTCATCATCAGGTGAGGGTGAGCGACGCGGTGGGTGTCAACACCACCTACACGTTCTAT
>CAZTJO010000010.1:19351-57864 GCA_964614095.1 uncultured Acidimicrobiia bacterium | reverse complement strand
TCGCCGCAGGCTGCGGCCACAACAAACAGAGCCGGGATCAGTGCAGACAGCCTCTTCACGGTTCCGCTTCGTCAGGTTCGAGGGGGCAGATTGCCGACCGGATAGGGCGGCCCGGCTCGCGGTAGTGACTTGTCCCGCCCTGCTGCACCTAACATCCCTCGTCGATGGATCACGAGCTCACCACACTTCCCAACGGACTACGCGTCATCACCGAACGGATGCCCTCCGTGCGGTCGGTTGCCGTGGGGTGCTGGGTTGACACCGGCAGCCGCGACGAGGACGATTCCGAGGCCGGGTGCTCACACTTCCTGGAGCACCTGCTGTTCAAGGGCTCCGAGCGCTACCGGGCCCAGGACATTGCTCAGGCGTTTGACTCCGTCGGCGCTCGCTCCAATGCCTTCACCTCGAAGGAGTACACCTGTTATTGGGCGCAGCTGCGCGACGCCGATCTGCTCATGGGCGTAGAGCTGCTCGGCGAGATGCTGCAGCGCCCCGCTTTCCGCCCCGAGGAGATCGAGTCGGAGGCCCACGTGGTCCTCGAGGAGATCAACATGAATGAGGACGACCCCGCCGACGTCGCTCATGACCAATTTGCCAAGGCGCTCTGGGGCGAGCACGTTCTCGCCAAGCCGGTCCTGGGCACACGGGAGTCGATAACCGGCATGGGTCGAGAAGTGATCCACAGGTACTGGGACCGGCGCTACATGCCGCAGACGACGGTTGTTGCCGCCGCCGGCAATTTCGTCCACGCCGCCGTTGTGGACCTCGTCGAGGATCACTTTCGGTCTTGGGAAGGCAGCGACGTGGATCACGGCCTCAGCGAGCCGTCCATCGAGCCTGCGGTGCAGGTGAAGACCCGCGATACGGAGCAGGCGCACCTGGTGATCGGCGGCGAGGCGTTGAAGCGGGGGGATGAGCGTCGCTTCGCCTTCGGCTTGCTCAACCACGTCATGGGCAGCGGCATGTCGTCTCGACTGTTCCGCGAGATACGCGAAGAAAGAGGCCTGGCCTACTCCGTCTACTCGTTCCGCATGCCGTTTGCCGACTCGGGAGCGTACGGTGTGTACGTGGGGACGACCCCACACCAGACTTCCCAGGTCATCGAGTTGGTGAGGGAACAGCTGGCCGGCGCGGTGGCCGAAGGCCTTCTGGGTGATGAGCTCGAACGAGCCAAAGGGAACATGAAGGGGGGTCTGGCCCTCTCGATGGAGGAGACCAACAGCCGCATGATTCGCCTCGGCCGGCATGAGCTGACCGGTGTCGAGCACCTCACTCTGGACGAGACGGTGGCCGCCATCGATGCGGTAACGCTTGAAGACGTGCACACCGTCGCCATGGAGGTCTACGGAGGCCCCAAAGTGCTTGGAGCCGTCGGGCCGTTTAACAGCATCGATCTGGAGCGCTACGTCGAATGATCCGAGTTGCCGTCTCCGGGGCGGGGGGCCGTATGGGCCGCCTGGTATGCGGCGCAATCGTCGCAGCAGGCGACCTCGAATTGACGGCTTGCCATGACCCGGCACGGGCCGGCGAGATTATCGAAGGCCTGGGTGTGGGCGATGATGTCGCTGCGCTCGGCGAGGCCGATGTTGTCGTCGAGTTCACCCATCCCGACGTGGTGATGGAGAATCTGGGTCATTGGCGGCGGCTGGGGCTGCACGCGGTGGTCGGGACTTCGGGTTTTGACGCGAAGCGGATAGAGGATCTGCGAGCACGGTGGGGCACCGGGCCGCCCCATTGCCTGGTGGTCCCCAACTTCTCGGTGGGGGCGGTGCTCATGATGCGTTTTGCCGAGATTGCGGCGCCCTACTTCGCCGCCTCCGAGGTGATCGAGCTTCACCACGATGCCAAGGCCGACGCTCCCTCGGGCACCGCGCTGGACACAGCACGCCGGATGGCCGCTGCCGGCGGCCGTCAGGAGCGGGTCGAAGAATCGCAGGAGACGATCGCGGGAGCACGCGGGGCCGATGCCGAAGGGGTACGGGTGCACGCGGTGCGCTTGCCCGGCTTGCTGGCCCATCAAGAGGTGCTGCTCGGCTCGCCCGGGGAGACGCTCACCATACGCCACGACACCCTCGACCGCTCCGCCTTCCTGCCGGGGGTTCTGCTGGCGGTCCGGGCGGTGGCCGATCTTCCGGAGCCGGTGACGGTGGGGCTGGAAGAGGTCTTGGGTATCTGACATTGGTTGGCAGATACCCAGAGTTCAGATTTCAGAGTCGGCATGTCGCGTTCTGAATCCTGATTTCCGTTCAGAACAACTCGTTCGCCAACAATCTGCGGTACGTCGCGGTCAGCGGATGCCCGTCACCAAGGATGCCGAAGATGTCGACCATAGCCTGACGTGCCCGATTTTGGCTTTCGCCGCCCAGCCTGACCACTTCGAGCAGGTGGTCGAGGGCAGCCTCGTGCTCCCCGTTGGCGGCGAGGGCCTGGCCTAGTTCGAGGCGAGCAACGGAGTCGGCGGGGTCGGCGGCGAGTCGGGTCTCGAGGTCGGAGATATCGATGCCTCCGTTCCGGGCGACGCGGGCCGTGGCTTCGAGACGCTCCACTTCAGCAGACCGGGGAAGCTTGCCCAGAAGGATGAGCGCTTCGTCGGTCTCACCTCGGCCGATGAGCAGCGCGGCAAGGCCGGCACCGGCTTCGGGGTGATCGGCGACCTGTTCAAGCGCCTGGCGGAAGAGGTTCTCGGCGGCAGCGTCGTTGCCCTCGAGCACGAAGTCGCGGGCCTGGTCGACCAGCTTGTCGAGCTCGGAAGGCAGCATCTGTTCGATCCACTGGCGGATTGATGCTTCGGGCAGCGCTCCGGTGAAACGGGATACCGGATTGCCGTCGCGGAAGGCCATGACCGTGGGAATGCCTTGCACTCCGAACTGCTGGGCCAATGCCGGATTGGCGTCGACGTCGACCTTCACCAGCTCAAAAGCGCCCTGGTATGACTCGGTGACACGCTCCAACGCCGGTCCGAGCACCTTGCACGGACCGCACCACTCGGCCCAGAAGTCCACAACCACCGGGACTTGGTGGCTCTGCTGCAGCACATCCTGGCCGAACGACTGCTGATCGATGTTCTTGACGTGTGCCATCTCACCTCTGAGAACGCCGCGGGGCGGCCGGAGATTCCCGAACGATAATCGAAGGGCCGCTGCTAGCGTCCGCAGTGGTCGAGCCACTCGGAGGAGCCATGGACGCACCGTTTGGGCACGTCCTCACCGCAATGATCACTCCGTTTGATGACGACGGCGCCGTCGATCACGGCCGCGTCTGGGAGCTGGCCAAGCACTTGGTGGACGGTGGGAGCGACGGGATCGTCGTCACCGGATCCACCGGCGAGTCACCGACCGTCTCCGACGACGAGAAGCTCGCCATCTTTGGCGCCGTGGTCGAAGCGGTCGGCGACAGGGCCCATGTTGTCGCCGGCACCGGAACCTACGACACCGCCCATTCGGTGGAGATGACGCAGAAGGCGGAGGAGACCGGAGTGCACGGGATCATGGCGGTGACCCCGTACTACAACCGGCCCTCACAGGAGGGTCTTGTTGCGCACTTCACCGCAGTGGCCGACGCCACCTCGTTGCCGGTGATGCTCTACAACATCCCATCCCGCACCGGGCGGCGCATCGAGATCGACACCATCGCCCGCCTGGCTTCCCACCCCCGCATCGTGGCGGTGAAGGACGCCGTCTGGGACGTCGGGTTTACCACCGACACGGTGCTTGCGATCGGCGATGATGCCGTCGTCTACTCAGGCGATGACATGAACACCTTGCCCATGATGTCTGTAGGCGCAGTCGGTGTGGTCTCCGTGGTGGCACACCTCGCCGGGCCTCAGGTGAAGGCGTTGGTTTCGGCAGCGCTGGAAGGTGATTTGGCTACCGCCCGGCGTCTCCATCAGGCGCTGGCACCGCTGTGCCGGGCCCTGTTCCTCGAGCCAAACCCGGCGCCGGTCAAGGCGGCGCTTACCGCACTTTGGGCGCCGGTCGGCGCCCCTCGCTTGCCGCTCGTCTCCGCCGCCGACGCCACCGTTGACGCTGTCAAGGAGGCCCTGGGGATCGCCCAGAAGGCATGAGTTTTTCCGTTTCGTTCCTCGGTGGTCTTGGGAGTGTGGGACGCAATTGCGCCTGCCTTGAGATGGAAGGGCGGCTGGCCCTGATCGACTGTGGGCTCATGTTTCCGGCCGAGGGCATGCTGGGTGTCGACCTTGTTGTGCCCGACTTCGGCCCGGTGCTGGAGCGTGCCGGCGATCTGAAGTGTGTGCTCCTCACCCACGGCCACGAGGACCACGTTGGAGCTCTTGTCTATCTGCTCGCCCATGTCGACGTTCCCGTGTACGGTACACCGTTGGCGGTCCAGCTGGCCCGAGGCCGGCTGGAGGAGGCGGAGATAGTGGCCGATTTTCGGCCGGTGCAGATGGGGGAGTGGGTAGAGCAGGGGCCGTTCCGGTTCATCTTTGTGCCGGTGGCGCATTCCATTCCGCACAGCGCCGGAATCGCCGTTGAGACCCCCGACGGCCTGGTGGTCCACAGCGGCGACTTCAAGCTCGATCCCACACCCATCGACGGGGTGCCCACCGATCTGCCCGCCTTTGCCGAGTTGGGGCGGCGCGGTGTTCGTCTGCTGATGGCCGACAGCACCAATGCCGAGGTTCCCGGGTTTGTACCCAGTGAGGCCAGTCTGCGGCGCACCCTGTACGAGATCATCGTCGAGGCTCGCGGCCGCGTGATCGCGGCCTGTTTTGCCAGTCACCTGCATCGAATACAGCAGATAGTGAACGCCGCCATCGATGCCGACCGCTACGTGGCCTTCCTGGGCCGCTCTGTGCAGCGCAACGTCGAGATCGGCGAGAGAATGGCTGCCATCAAGCTGCCGCCGGATTCGGTAGTTCCGGTCGAGGAGGCGTTGCAGCTTGCGCCGGAACGAGCGGCCATCATCTGCACCGGCTCTCAGGGTGAGCCGTTTGCCGCCTTGTCTCTGATGGCCTCGGGCTTGCACCGGTGGGTGACCATCGAGGAGGGGGACACCGTTGTGATCTCGGCCCGGTCGATCCCGGGCAACGAGACCCGGGTGAGCCGGGTGATCAACGGCCTGTTGCGGCTGGGGGCTGTGGTATTCCACGGCGATAACGCCCCGGTGCACGTGTCCGGGCATGCGGCACAGGACGAGCTGAAGACGTTCCTGAACGTGGTGCAACCGCACACCCTCATTCCCGTGCACGGCGAGTACCGGCATCTCGTCGCCCACGCCGCTTTGGCTCGCGAGATGAACGTGCCTGAAGCCCTTGTGTGTGAAGACGGTGATCGGGTGACCGTCAACGGCTCCGAGACGCTGCTCGAGCGCCGGGCCATACCGGCCGGGTATGTGTTTGTCGACGGCCTGGAGGTGGGGACCACGGTGCGCGGCGTCATACGAGACCGGCGTCACTTGGCTGAGGACGGGGTGATTGTCGTCACCGTGGTGGTGGACGGCCGCACCGGCGAGATCGTGCAGGGGCCGGACCTGGACAGCCATGGGTTCATGGACGATCCGGGAGCTTTGCTGGCGGCCGCCGCTCAAGCAGTCAAAGAGGAGGTGCAGGCCACCGAGTTGTGGCTCCCCGACAGCGATGACCTCACCCGCCGAATGCGTGCCGCGGTGAATCAAGTGACCCGCGCCGAGACGGGGCGGACGGCGGTAGTGGTACCTCTTGTGTTGCAGGTTTAGCGGGAGCCAAGAGTTCAGAATTCAGAGTCGGTATTGCGCGGCCTGGACTCTGCGTTCCGGCCCCTGCCTTCGGTGCTCTCGCCTCCGAATCCCGGCGCAATCGTTTACGCAATCCCGCACTCTGTGTACTCTTGATTTCCCATGGCAAAGCGGACGCCCGCCCGCAGCCGGGGCAAAGGGCGGGGCAGGGCGGCCAAAGCCAAACAAACTAAGAAGACGAATGCGGAGCGATCGTCTGCGCTGACGGTCCTTCGAGAGCGCATTCGCGGCGGTTTCGGTCGGCATGCCGATGATTTCTGGGGTGTGCTGCTGCTTGTTCTCGGCACCTTGCTCGCGCTCGCCTCTTTCCATTTGGCCGGTCCGGCAGGGGAGTGGCTCGCATCCGGGCTGCGCCTGCTGTTTGGGGTGTGGGCCCATGCCATCCCGCCGGCTCTCATCGGCCTCGGCATCGCCCTGGTGCTGATCAATCCCCGCAGCGCCTACCGCCGTGTGCTGGTTGGGTTCATTGTCACCTTTGTCTCATCGCTGGCGCTGTTCCACCTGATGACGGGCACCGTCTCGCTTGCCAAATCGACCGACTTGGTGCGGGAGCGGGGCGGGGCGATTGGTTCGCTGTTGGCTTTTCCAATGCGGCGCCTGATCGGGTTCTGGGGCGCCTTTGTGGTGCTGATCGCTTTTGCCGCCCTCGGGGTGCTCATGCTGACCCGCACCACGCTGCGTGACGTCGGGCTCACCGTGGCTTCGGGCGTGCGCCGGCTGCGCCGTTCCCGGCACAGCCGGCGCAACCGCTACCGGGTCAAAGTAATCGAGAGCCGAGCACCGCAGCCCATTCCTCAGAGGTCTTCACAGATTCCGCCCCGGCCGAACGAGGCGCCGCCGCGTCCGGCGGCTCCTCCGCAGAAGGCGGCTCGCCCGGCGGGGCGCAGCACACAGCATCCTATCGCGGCCCAGCGCCGAATGTCAGCCTTCGAGAAGCCTCCTCTCGATCTGCTGGCCGTCGGGGGCGGGGCCGGTCACAACAAGCGCAGCCTTGACGAAACTGCTCGCGAGCTCGAAGACACCCTCCTGCAACATGGCGTCGACGCCCGGCTCACCCGGATAGTGCCGGGCCCGACTGTGACTCGCTTCGAGATCGAGCTGGCTCCCGGCGTCAAGGTGGCGCGCGTGACCGGCCTCGCCCGCGACATCGCGTACGCCCTGGCCACTCCCGACGTACGCATCCTGGCCCCGATTCCCGGGCGCAGCGCCATCGGTGTCGAGGTGCCCAACCGGCGCCGCCGCATTGTCACCCTCGGTGACATCCTGCGCGAGCCCGAGGCGGAGGCTGCCACCCATCCGCTGACGGTGGGTCTGGGAATGAACATCTCGGGGCGCCCGGTGATGCTCAATCTCCACGAGCTTCCGCACGTGTTGATTGCGGGAGCCACCGGCGCGGGCAAGTCGTCGTGTATCAACGCCATGGTCATGTCGCTGCTGATGCGCACGACGCCCGAACGAGTGCGGTTGATTCTCATCGACCCGAAGCGGGTCGAGCTGGGCCACTACAACGATGTGCCCCACCTGCTCACCAGGGTCATCACCAACCCGAAGAAGGCGGCCGATGCGCTGCAGTGGGCGGTGCGCGAGATGGACCGCCGCTACGACCTCCTTGCCGAGGCGGGGGTGCGCGACGTCGACGGGTACTACGAGCACATCGACGCCGGAGCCCTCGACCCGGACCGTTTCGATCGTTTCCCCTACGTCGTGGTGGTGGTCGACGAGTTGCACGACCTGATGATGGTGGCGGGCCGCGCCGTCGAGGATGCGATCGTGCGTATCGCCCAGATGGCGCGCGCCGTCGGGATCCACCTTGTTGTGGCCACGCAGCGGCCGTCTGTGGATGTCATTACCGGTGTCATCAAGGCCAACATCCCCTCTCGGCTCGCCTTCGCCGTGGCGTCGCAGGCCGACAGCCGGGTCATCCTGGACACAGGCGGGGCGGAGAAGCTGATCGGGGACGGCGACATGATCATGGTCACCGCCCGCGAGCCCAAGCCGGAGCGGGTGCAGGGGGCCTGGGTCTCCGAGCCGGAAGTGCACGCCGTCGTCGGTTGGGTACGTGAGCAGCAGAAAGCGCAATACGAGCAGACGGTGCTCGAAGCGCCGGAGGCATCCGTCGCCGAGAACGACGAGTACGAGGGTGAAGATCCCGACATCATGCGTCAGGCCATCGATCTGGTGGTGCGCTCACAGCTGGGGTCCACCTCGATGCTGCAGCGCAAGCTGCGCATCGGCTTTGCCCGGGCCGGCCGGGTCATGGACATCATGGAACGCCGCGGCATCGTCGGCCCCTCCGAGGGATCAAAGGCCCGCACCGTGCTGGTCACCGTCGAGGAGCTTCCCGATATCCTCGGCGAGCCGGCGACTCATTAGGGCCTTTTGGCCCGGTTCCGCCTTGCGGCTCCTTCCGGTTACAGGATTGCGCCCACGGGCGCAGGACCAGGAACCACAAGGAGGATTCATGTTCCGCAAGCTCGCTCTGATCACCGCGGTGTCGGTATTGCTGTTGGTGGCGGTGGTGCCATCGGCGCTGGCTTGGGCGCAGAAAAGTGGGTGGGTGCGCGGGGGAAATGGTGCCGACTGTGAGGGGAATTGCCAGAGCGTCGCCGGCTCGCTGAGCGACGAAGAGGCCGCCGGCCTCATCTTCATGCGGGAGGAGGAGAAGCTGGCCGGTGACGTCTATCGGGCTTTCTACGAGATGTGGGGACCCCCGGTGTTCAGCCGCATCGCCGCCTCCGAGGACCGCCACGCCGCCGCGGTGGCCGGGCTGCTCGATCGTTACGGCATCGACGATCCGGCTGCCGGCCTTGGCGCCGGTGTGTTTGCCGATGCGTCGCTGCAAGCGCTCTACAACGAGCTGATAGGTCAGGGAGCCGGTTCGCTTCAGGCCGCCCTCGAAGTTGGGGTGCTCATCGAGCAGACCGACATTGCCGACCTGGAGGCACGCCTCGCCGCCACCGACGATCCGGCCATCATCCGGGTGTACACCCATCTGTTGAGCGGGTCGCAGCAACACCTGATCGCTTTCCAGCGGGTCCTCGCCGCCGACGGGGCCGAGTGTGTGCCCGCCGGAGACGGCAGCGGCGTCCTTGGCACCGGTCATCCGGGTGGCTCCGGACTGCGGCGCGGCCGCTAGTACCTAAAGAGATCGATCCGAAGACGGGCCGAATCGGTGCGGCCCGTCTTCGGCGCGTTAGGACGGATGTCGGGAAGGTGGATCCTGCAGAGAAACATGGCTGGCGCGCCCTACTCAGCTTCGGAATTGAGAATCCCCAGAGCCTCCTCGTGTAACAGCCCGTTGCTGGCCAGGGCGTTGCCTCCGTCGATACGATCGGCGCCGGTGATATCGGTGAAGCGCCCCCCGGCCTCCTCGACGATCACCTTGAGCGGTGCCAAATCCCACACCGCGGCTATCGGCTCCACGGCGACGTCGACGGCGCCTTCGGCGACCAAACAGTGCGACCAGAAGTCGCCGTAACCCCGGGTGCACCAGCAGGCCCGGGCCAGCGCCAGTGCCTGAGGCCCCAAGCCGGCCTCCTCACACGTGGTCTGGGCGTTGTAGGACAGCTGGGCATCCGACAGCGCGGCCACCGATGACACCCGGGTCGGGTCCCCGTTGCGGAAGGCGCCCTGTCCTCTTGCTGCCCACCAGCGGTGGCCGATGGCCGGGGCCGAGACCACACCAACGACGATGTCGCCGTCTTGCTCCAGGGCGATGAGCGTTCCCCAAACCGGGATGCCTCGCACGTAGTTTTTGGTGCCGTCGATGGGGTCGAGGATCCAGCGGCGGGCCCCTTCACCCGAGCTGCCGAACTCTTCGCCGACGATGCCGTCGTCCGGACGTTCCTGCTGCAGGATCTTGCGTATGGCTTGCTCGGCGGCCCGATCTGCCTCCGACACCGGGGTCATATCCGGTTTGGTTTCTACCTGCAGGTCGGTGGCACGAAAGCGGGGCAGCGAGACGGCGTCGGCGGCGTCGGCGAGGCGGAGGGCGAGGACTAGGTCGGCTTGGTAGTCCATGGGCGCCATGTTCGCCGGGGCGGCGCCGGGCCGCAAAGCAGCCGGTTCTGGGTACCTTTGCGGCCATGAGCCCAGGAGAGATCCACGAGGCTCAGCCGTTTGCGACGCTGCCGGTGGAGCGCGACCCGGTGCGCCGGTTCCGGGGACGGCTGGCGGCACCGGTGACCATCGTCACCTGAGGCGGGCCCGGCGACCGCACCGGGCTCACCATCTCCTCGCTGGTTGTCGCCGAAGGGGAGCCGGCACAGGTCCAGTTCCTTCTCGGTTCGGCGACTGATCTGTGACACGCGCTGGAGGAACACGGGACCTTCATCGTGCGCATATGCGAGAGGGAGCACCGCGAGCTGGCCGATCGTTTCTCTTTGCTCCGCCCCAGCCCCGGCGGCCTGTCTACCGGCCTGCCAGGTCACCGACACCGAATACGACCCTGAGCTGAGTGTTTTCAAGACCCGGGCCTACTGCCGCTGCACCGGGCACCAGCGGAGCGGATACGGTCTGCTGATGGACGGTCGTGTTGAAGACTTGGCCCTGCACGATCTCACCGACCCACTCTCCTACTTCCGGGGGGAGTACGGGAGCGTGTAAGCGCGCCACGAGTCGGCAACGGCCCACGCGACCTTGCTTCTCGGTCTCGCTACTGATCGATCAGAACGAGCGCACCGGCGACAATGGCGCCGATGCCGAGGATCTCATCCGCGCTGTCGAAGTCCACCCACCCCATGTAGAAGGCACCGAGATAGATCAGGACGAGGGCAACGGCCAGATGCCAGAGTTTGCGGCCTTTCATGGCCTGGACCCTAGCCGAAGCCGCCACCCGCTGCAGATGGGCCGACTCCTAGACTCGCCCCGATGCCCGCCGACGCTCCGCGCCTCTGGTTTGCCACTCTCGGGTGCGCCAAAAACGAGGTCGACTCCGAGAAGCTGAGCGCCCATCTCTCCACAGCCGGCTTCGGCACGGCGTCGTCCCCGGAGGAGGCGGACGTGGTCCTGGTGAACACCTGCGCCTTTATCGAAGCGGCCCGGCGGGAATCAATCGATGCCGTTTTGGACCTGGCGGCGCGCAAGCGGGCGGACGCCGGCCTGGTGGTTTTGGGGTGTATGGCGCAGCGCTATCAGGGCGAGCTGGCCGAGGCATTGCCCGAGGCGGACGACGTCATCGGCATTGAGCGCTACGGTGAGCTGGCCGATCGTCTCGGCGAGATGACCGATTTTGAGCCGACGGGCCCGGCCTCAACTCACATGGACATCCTCTATGCAACGAGGCGTCCCACCCCAACCATGCCGTACGCCTACGTGAAGGTGGCAGAGGGCTGTGACAAGCCCTGCAGCTTTTGTGCCATTCCTCAATTCCGTGGGCGGCAAAGGTCGCGGCGGCCGGTGGAGATCGTCAGCGAGGTGGAGGCTCTGGTCGGTGGCGGGGTTGGTGAGATCGTGCTGGTGGCTCAGGATCTTGCCGCATACGGGCGCGATATCGCCGCACCGGGCGGGCTGGTGGGCTTGATGCGATACCTGTCCGAGATCGATGGCCTACGCCGCCTGCGCGGGCTGTACCTGCACCCACGGGAGATCGGGGACGGCTTGATCGCCGAGGTGGCGGGCAACCCGTTGGTGGCCTCCTACTTCGATCTGAGTCTCCAGCATGTCGCCGGACCGCTGCTGAGAGCGATGATGCGGCCCGGCGACGGAGAGTGGCACATGCAGCTGATCCGGAAGATTCGCGCCGCCGATCCCGGGGCGGCGCTGCGTTCGTCATTCATCGTGGGATTCCCCGGAGAGAGCGACGACGACGTGGAGGAACTGGCCGAATTCCTGCGAACGGCTCGGCTCGATTGGGCCGGTTTCTTCCCGTTCTCGGCCGAGGAGGGCACCCGGGCGGCGTTGCTGCCCGATAGGGTCGATGACGATGATGTGGCGGAGCGTCTCCGCTATCTGGGCTCGATCCAGGAGGAAGTGACGGCGGAACGTAATGGGGAGCAGGTGGGCAAGGTTGTGGAGCTGATCGTGGATCTGGTGGAGGGGGGCACTCCTGTGGCGCGGTCGTATCGTGAGGCTCCGGAGATCGACGGGGTGGTACTGCTGAACCGGGGTGAAGCTGGGCAGTGGCTGAAGGCGCGGATCACCGGGGCCTATGGCAGCGACACGAGCGCCGAGGTGGTGACGTGATCGTCGAGGTGGTGGCCGTGGGTACCGAGCTGCTGCTGGGGCAGACGGTGAACACCAATGCATCGGTGCTGGGCGGTCGTCTGGCCGAAGCCGGGCTGGACCACTATCACCAGGTGGTGGTGGGGGACAATCTGGAGCGCGCCACCGCGGCAATCCATCAGGCCGTTCAGCGTGCCGACGCCGTGATAGTCACCGGGGGCATCGGGCCCACCCAGGACGACATTACCCGTGAAGCCATCTGCGCCACCGCCGAAGTCGGTATGGCCTTCGATGAGGATTATGCGGACTGGCTGCGGGAGCGTTGGGCCTGCCGCGGCCTCGAGATGCCGGAGAACAACCTGCGCCAGGCGGAGTACCCCGAGGGCGCCGAATTGATCGAAAACACCAAGGGCACCGCGCCCGGGCTGAAGCTGCGAGTGCGAAGCGCCTGGGTCTTTGCCCTGCCCGGAGTGCCCGAGGAGATGCTGGCCATGCTGGAGAGCGACGTTCTGCCCTTCCTGCGTTCCGAGGCTGGAGGCGACGAGGGGGTGCTGGTGAGTCGCCTGATCCGCACTTGGGGCAGCACCGAATCCAGGGTTGCCGAGGTGCTTGCGGATGTTTTTGAGGAATCGGTCAATCCCACGGTGGCGTTCCTGGCCAGCGGGGGCGAGATCAAGGTTCGCCTGACCGCCCGCGGCACCACGGAGGAAGATGCGGCTTCGCTGCTCAAACCGGTCGAGGAAGAGGTGCGTCGGCGGCTCGGGTCGCAGGTTTTTGGTGTCGATGAGGAGACCGTTGAGTGTATCGTGCTGCGCCTGGCCGCCGAGCAGGGCCGGTCGCTGGCCACGGCCGAGTCGGCCACCGGGGGCATGATCGCCCAGCGCCTCACCGCCGTCCCCGGGGCGTCGGCCGTCTTCAAGGGCTCGATCGTGGCCTACTCGGTGGCCGCCAAGGAGCGTCTGCTGGGTGTTCCTGCCGAAGTCATCGAGATCCATGGAGTGGTCAGCGAGGAGACGGCGCTGACGATGGCTGAAGGCGGCGCCGCCCGCCTCGGTGCGGATCTCTGTGTGGCGGTCACCGGCGCCGCCGGCCCCGAGCCGCACGGTCGGCCTCCCGGCACCATGGTGGCCGCGGTCTACGCTCCGGACGGGGCTCGGGCCCGCAGCTTCACCCTCGCCGGCGACCGAGAGCGGGTCAGGGTCTACACCGCAACCGCGGCACTGCATTTGGTGCGTCTGGCTTTGACGGGGGAGTGGTGGTAATGCGCCTTTTCGTGGCGGCTCCGCTGACCGAGGAGGTCCGCTACCAGATGATGCACCTCCTTGTCGATGCCATCGCCCTCCCGCTTCCCGGGCGAGCGGTGCGGCCGGAGAACTGGCACCTCACCTTGCGCTTTCTCGGGGAGGTGGACGAGGTGGCACGCGACAGGGTCACTGCTGCTCTCGACGAAGCCGATCTGGGCCCGCCGTTTCCGGTGCGCTGGGGCGGCATCGGCGCCTTCCCCCGGGCCCGCCGGGCCACCGTGTTGTGGATTGGCCTGGAGCGTGGAGCCGTCGAGTCGGCTCGCCTCGGTGAGGTGGTCGAGGAAGCGGTGCAGGCAGCCGGCTTCCCGCCCGAGGAGCGGCCCTTCCGCTCCCACCTGACACTCAGCCGCATCCGGCCGCACCAGGATGTGGCTGTCCTGCTGGAGACGGTGCCTCCGCTTGGAATCAACATGACGGTGGATCGGGTGGTGCTCTACGAGAGCCACTTGGGCCGAGGCGGTGCCCGCTACGAAGAGATCGAGAGTTTCCCGCTGTGATCGTCGCTCTTCACGGCTTCACCGAGAGAGGATCGATGTGGGGCGAGGTAGCGGCCGGAGTCGGTGAAGAGTGGATGGCGCCCGACCTTCCCGGCCACGGGCCGGAGCCGGTTGTGCCCTGGGAGGTGGAGGTGGCGCGTCTGTCCGGTTTCCTCGTCATGGCGCCGCCGCCGCGGGCGTTGGTGGGCTACTCCATGGGAGGACGGCTCGCCCTGGCCACCGCTTTGGCCGAGCCCGGATTGCTGGACGGCCTTGTGCTGATCTCCGCATCGGCCGGGATTGCCGACGACGGTGAGCGGGAGCGAAGAGCTGCGGCTGATGAGGCTCTGGCGGTGCGTATCGAGGAGATCGGGGTGCAGGCGTTTGTCGAAGAGTGGCTGGAACGGGAGATGTTCGCCGGGCTGAGGCGCCGCGGTGAGGCATGGGCCGCAGAGGACCGGGAGCGGCGCAGCACGAATGAGGCGGCCGGTCTTGCCGGGGCGCTGCGGTCGCTGGGACCTGGAGCGCAGCCCTGGCTGGGTGGCCGGCTCGGTGAGCTTGAGATGCCGGTGCGGCTTGTTGTCGGGGCCGGGGACCCGAGCTACGTAGATCTTGCTGCGCAGATGGAGACAGGTCTGTCGAGAGGCCGGGTGATCACCGTGCCCGAAGTTGGGCATTCCGTTATTGGTGAGCAGCCGGAAGCGGTGGCAGAGGTGATAGGGGGACTGTTGCAGGAGCTTGGGGGATTGGGCTAGAAGCAGAGTTCAGATTTCAGAGTCGGTCCGGCGCGCTCTGCATTTTGCATTCTTGTCCCCGAACACCTGTTCGACTAGCGTACAGGTGGCGGAGTGAATACAATCACAGTGTTGTAGTTCTGTCACAGCCTCCGCGTAACGTCGAAGCATCACCATCGGAAGGAGCGCCAGTGGAACGGGACAAGTCCCTCGATATGGCGATCACGCAGATCGAGCGGCAGTTCGGCAAGGGCGCCATCATGAGGCTCGGGGCCGGCCAGGCCCAAAAGATCGCTGCGATCCCTACCGGCGCCCTGTCCCTCGACCTGGCCCTTGGCATCGGCGGTGTACCCCGGGGCCGCATTGTCGAGATCTACGGGCCGGAGGCCGGAGGCAAGACGACGCTCGCCCTGCACATCATTGCGGAGGCGCAGCGCAATGGCGGCGATGCCGCCTTTATCGATGCCGAGCACGCCCTTGACCCTATCTATGCCGAGGCTCTTGGTGTGGATATCGACAAACTTCTCATCTCACAGCCCGATACGGGCGAGCAGGCTCTCGAGATCACCGACATGCTCATCCGCTCCGGCGCTCTGGATGTTGTGGTCATTGATTCGGTGGCGGCTCTTGTGCCCCGCGCCGAGATCGAGGGCGAGATGGGCGACATACACGTTGGACTCCAGGCACGGCTCATGTCGCAGGCGCTGCGCAAGCTGGCCGGCAGCATCAATCGGTCCAACACCACCGCCGTATTCATCAATCAGATCCGCGAGAAGATCGGGGTCATGTTCGGCAATCCGGAGACGACGCCGGGAGGCCGAGCCCTCAAGTTCTACGCGAGCACCCGTATCGAGATCCGGCGCATTGAGTCGATCAAGGATGGCTCCGAGTTCATGGGCAATCGAGTTCGGGCCAAGGTGGTGAAGAACAAAGTGGCTCCGCCTTTCCGCCAGGCCGAGTTTGACATCATGTTCGGCAAGGGAATTTCGCGCGAGGGAAGCCTGATCGACGTTGCCGTCGAGAACGACATCGTGCGCAAGAGCGGAGCCTGGTACACCTTTGATGGTGATCAGCTCGGTCAGGGCCGCGAGAACGCCAAGCGGTTCCTGAACGAGAACCCGGAGATCGCGGTGCAGCTCCAGGCCCGGGTGCTGGCCGCCGTTGGTCTGAGTGCCGACGAGGAGGCATCGGACGCGGCAAAGGCGGATGCAGAACCCGTCGCGGTCGAGCCTGTCTCAGTGGTTGCGACCGACGAGATCGAAGACGGCGACTGAGCGACCGGGCCGCCGGCACGGCGGAGCCCAAGCAGTCGGGTATTAGAGATGGTGCACATGGCCCGGGGGCGGTTACGATGGGTCTGCGCACGCAACTGGGCTGAAAACCCAAGGAAGATTTCGACAATATGAAATCGGACCCGGAACGCGGGGTGGCTGCCGTCTAGCGGGTGGCTTCCCAAAGCGGTCGTGTGTGCGCCGAGCTGGAAGGCTCGGCGTTGTGTATTCCGGGGCTGGTGAGGAGGAGTCATGACGACGATGGTGACCGCCATCGTCGCCGGGGCTGCTGCGCTGATGGCGGGGATTCTGCTCGGCCGGGAGCTGCAGCGCCGCAGCCTGGAGCGCGCCTCGGGGACGGGACAGGCTCTGGTGGCGGAGGCGAGGCGGCAGGCACAAGAGGTCCTGGGACGGGCCGAGGACGAAGCACACGCCAAGGCCGAGGCCTACCGCGAGCGGGAAGAGGCCGCTCTCGAGCACCGCCGCCTGGAGGTCAAATCGCAAGGGGAGCGCCAGGCCCAGCGGGAGGCGACGCTCGAGCAGCGCGCGTCGAATCTGGTGGAGCGGGAGAAACACCTGGTCGAGCGTGAGGGCGAGCTGTCCGATGCGAGGCTCAACGTCGAGCGGCAGCGCGAGGAGGTCCGCGGTCAGCTAGAGCGGATCTCCGGCTTCGATTCCACCGCGGCAAAAGAGGAGCTGCTGGCGCGGATCGAGGACGAGGGCCGCCGAGAGGCGATGGTGATGCTGCGCGACCTGGAGGTCAAGGCGCGTGAGGAGGCGGATCGCCGGGCCCGAGGCATTCTGACCTCTGCAATCCAGCGGCTGGCTTCCGATGTGGTGGTCGACACAACGGTGTCGGTGGTGTCCCTGCCTTCGGACGACATGAAGGGGCGCATCATCGGCCGTGACGGCCGCAACATTCGGGCCTTCGAGGCGGTCACCGGCGTCAACATCATCGTCGACGACACGCCTGAGGCGGTAGCCATCTCCACCTTCGATCCGGTGCGCCGTGAGGTGGCACGGCTGGCACTGGAGCGCCTCATCAACGACGGCCGTATCCATCCGGCCTCGATCGAGGACGCGTACCAGAAGGCCCTGGCCGAGGTGGAGCAGAGCATGCGGGACGCCGGCGAGTGGGCGATGCTTGAGGTGGGTATCTCACGTCTCCACCCGGAGCTCATCAATCTTCTTGGACGCCTGAAGTACCGCCTGTCGTACGGTCAGAACGTGCTGACGCATCTGGTGGAGGCGGCGAAGGTCGCCGGGATGCTCGCTGCAGAGATCGGGGTCGATCCCACAGAGGCCAGGCGGGCGGCATTCCTTCATGATGTCGGCAAGGCGGTCAGCCACGAGCTGGGTGGGTCGCACGCCCTGGTCGGCGCCGAGATCGTGCGGCGGTTCGGTGAGGAACCGGCGATTGTGCACGCGATTGAGGCCCACCACAACGAGGTGGAGCCGCGCACGCTGACGGCCGTGCTCGTTCAGGCCGCCGATGCGGTATCGGCGGCTCGGCCGGGGGCCCGTCGTGAGGCGATTGAGTCCTACGTGCGGCGCCTGGAGCGCATCGAGGAGATCGCCTCCTCGTTCGAAGGTGTGGATCGGGTGTTCGCCATGCAGGCGGGTCGCGAGGTGCGGGTCGTGGTCGATCCGGGCGAGGTGGACGACCTCAAGGCGGCCGATCTGGCTCGGCGTATTTCACGCCGTCTCGAGGATGACCTGCAGTACCCGGGCCAAATCCAGGTGACCGTCATACGCGAGCTTCGGGCCGTCGACTTCGCCCGATGAGAGCCGAAGTGGCGATGCCCACGTTGGCGAAGCGGCGTCGGCCCACTCGTTCAGGACGCCGGTACCTGTTGCGGACGTTCGGGTGCCAGATGAACAAGCACGACACCGAACGTGTCGCCGGACTTTACGAAGCCGACGGCATGGTGCCGGCCACAGACGTCGAGGACGCCGATGTCCTGTTTGTCAACACCTGCTGCGTGCGTGAGAACGCCGACAATCGGCTCTACGGATACCTAGGCCGGCTCAAGGCTCTCAAGGCGCAGCGGCCCGGTCTGCGCATCATCGTGGGCGGCTGCTTGGCGCAAAAGGATCAGGATCTGGTGCGCCGCAGAGCCCCGTGGGTCGATGTCGTTTTCGGCACCCACAATCTGCACCGGGCGCTCGATCTGCTCGATTACGCCGAAGAGCGGGGCCCCATCACCGAGATATCCGAGGCTGTCGGCGATGTGATGGCTGCATCGCTCCCGGTGCGCCGGGCGGCCACACACTCGGCGTGGGTGACGATCACCGTCGGCTGTGACAACTCCTGCACTTTCTGCATCGTGCCTCACGTGCGCGGACCTGAGGTCAGCCGGCGTCCCGGCGACGTGCTGCGCGAGGTGAGGGGACTTGCCGATGACGGGGTGGTCGAGGTGACCCTGCTCGGCCAGAACGTTGATTCCTATGGGAGGGACCTTGCCGTCGATGGGCGCCGCCGGCCCATCTTTGCCGAGCTGCTGCGCCAAGTCGGTGAGGTGGAAGGCATCGAGCGGGTGCGTTTCACCAGCCCGCACCCAAAGGACATCAGGGAGCCGGTGGCACATGCCATGGCAGAGACGCCGGCGGTGTGCGAGCACCTGCACTTCCCGCTGCAGAGCGGAAGCGCCCGTGTGCTGCGGGCCATGCAGCGCGGCTACACGCCGGAAAGATTTCTGGAACGTCTGAAGATGGTCGAGTCCATCGTGCCCGGTCTGGCCACCTCTACGGACGTGATCGTCGGTTTCCCCGGCGAGACCGAGACCGATTTCCAGGCAACCCTCGAGGTGATGGCGGAGGCCCGATTCGACAGCGCTTTCACATTCCTGTTTTCACCGCGTCAGGGCACGGCTGCAGCCACGATGGAGCATCGGGTGGATCCTGAGGTGGCCTCCGAACGGTTCGGCCGCCTTGTCGAGCTACAGCGGTCGATCTCACTCGAGAAGAACGAGGCGCTCGTCGGTTCCACCGTTCGGGTTTTGGCCGAGGGCCCATCAACAAAGGATCCTGCGGTGGCGACCGCCCGCACCAGGACCAACAAGGTGATCAACGTTCCCGGGGAGATCCCGGCCGGCAGGTTCCTCGAGGTGGTGGTGGAGCATGCGGCTCCCAGCCACCTGCTGGGGAGGGCCGTCCCCTGAGCGGCGTTGCCGCCATCGTCGGCCCTACGGCCTCCGGCAAGAGCGAGGTGGCGCTGAGGGTGGCGGAATGGATCGGTGCCGAGATCGTTTCGGTCGATTCCATGCAGGTGTACCGGGACATGGATCTGGGCACCGCCAAGCCGGTCGCCGAGGAGCGGGAGCGGGTCCGACACCATCTCATCGATATCGCCGATCCCGAGACCGTCTTCACCGTTGCCGAGTTCCAGGCTGCCGGCCGTTCCGTGCTCGCCGATCTGGAGCGCCGGGCCGTGCCCGCACTGATCGCCGGAGGCTCCGGTCTGCACTTTCGCTCTCTTGTCGATCCTCTCGAATTCCCGCCCTCCAACTCTGAGGTCCGCGCCGAGATCGAGGCCCTCGATCCCGAGGCGGCGGTGCAGGCCTTGATCAGGGAAGATCCGGAGGCGGGGGCCATCGTTGATCTGCAGAATCCGCGGCGGGTGACCCGAGCGCTCGAGATCTTCCGCCTGACCGGGCGCACACCCAGCGAGCGTGCGGCCAGCGAGGAGGCCGAGGCGGTGCGCAGCTATCAGCCTCTGTTCCCATTGACGGTGCTGGGCTTTGATCCCGGGGAACGGCTTCGGGAGCGGGTTCGGCGGCGTTTTGGCTTGATGCTCCTCGCCGGGCTTCTGGAGGAGGTGCGGGTGCTGGCGCCGCGCCTGGGGCCGACTGCGGCGAAGGCGGTGGGATACCGGGAGCTTCTTGGTGTTCTGCGAGGTGAGATGGCTCTGGATGAGGCCATCGATGCCGTCGTGGATGCCTCCTGTGCGTTGGCGGGGCGGCAGCGCACGTTTTTCCGGCGTGATCCCCGCGTGCGCTGGCTGGAGTGGGATGATGATGCCGACGCCAGAGTGGCCGTCGCCAAGAAGGCGCTGCAGGAGGCTGGATGGACTTCGTGAAGATGGAGGGCCTCGGCAATGATTTTGTCGTCATCGACGGCCCGGTGTCGCCTGCCGCCGCCGACATTGCCGCCTGGTGTGATCGGCGCCGCGGCATCGGCGCCGATGGAGTGCTGGTGGTGACTCCGCGAGGCGATGCCCGGGTGCAGATGGAGTACTGGAATGCCGACGGCTCCCCGGCGGAGATGTGTGGGAACGGGCTTCGTTGTGTGGCACGCTACGCAATCGATCGGGATCTGGTGACCACACCGGAGTTTGTCGTGGAGACACCGGTGGGAGAGCGGCCGGTATCGGTACGACCCGATGGTGCGGTGCGTGCTCTGGTGGGGAGCTTCAGCGAATCCGGAACCGATACGTACGAGCTCGCCGGCTACAAGCTCGATGCGGTGTCGATGGGCAACCCGCACGCCGTGACCTTCGTACACGACTGCTACGCGGTTCCGGTCGACGCCGTCGGCCCCATCGTGGAGGGCGACGACCACTTCCCGGAGCGAACCAACGTCGACTTCGGCACCATCGTGTCCTCCGAGCGCATCGATCTGAGAGTATGGGAGCGCGGCGTCGGAGAGACGCTGGCATGCGCCACCGGGGCGGCGGCCACTGCGGCGCTGGCCCATCGGCGCGGGCTTACCGGATCTCGGGTGACCGTGATGCTTCCGGGCGGACCCTTGCTGGTGGAGATCGAGGGCGATCAGGTGTGGATGGAGGGCCCGGCATCGACGGTGTTCCGGGGTCAGGTGTGATGGAACGAGCGGTTCTTGTCGCCGCCGGTCCCCGCATCTCCGAAGAAACCGAAGCATCGCTCGAAGAACTGGCGCTGCTCGCCGACACGGCCGGTGCCGAGGCGGTATCGACGGTGGTGCAGCAGCGAAGTCGTCTCGACCCGGCCACTCTGGTGGGCAAGGGCAAGCTCTCCGAGTTGCGGGCCGAGGTGGCCGCCGCTGGGGCCGATCTGGTCATCTTCGACAACGAGCTGAGCCCGGCGCAAGAACGCAATCTGTCACGAGCGCTCCAGGTGCGGGTGCTGGACCGTACCGCCCTGATCCTCGACATCTTCGCCCTGCACGCACACACCAGAGAAGGCAAGCTGCAGGTGGAGCTGGCGCAGCACCGTTACCGGCTGCCGCGGCTGCGGGGGCGGGGAGTGGAGCTATCCCGGCTGGGCGGCGGCATCGGCACCCGCGGCCCGGGTGAAACCAAGCTTGAGGTGGATCAGCGGCGCATTCGGCGGCGCATCGCGGTGCTCCGGCAGGAGATGGAGAGCCTGGCCCGTTCCCGCCGCACCAAACGCCGGCGGCGCGTCCGCCACCACCTGCCGGTGGTGGCGCTGGTCGGGTACACGAACGCGGGCAAGTCGGCGCTGATGAACGCGCTGACCGGATCCGACGCCACGGTCGAGGATCGGCTGTTCGCCACCCTGGATCCGACGACTCGGCGCCTCGACCTGCCACAGGGCCGTGGCGTGCTGGTCTCCGACACCGTCGGCTTTGTCCGCAATCTGCCCCACCAGCTTGTCGAAGCCTTCAGATCGACGCTGGAGGAGGCGGCGGAGGCCGATTTGCTGCTGCATGTGGTCGACCTGGCCGCCCGGGAGCCCGCTCGGCGTATGACCGTTGTTCGAGGCGTGCTGGGTGAGATCGGTGCCGAGGGTGTTCCTGAGGTGGTGGTGGGCAACAAGGTGGACATTGCCGATGCGACCGCGGCCAATCGTTTCCGGGCGCTGCGGCCCGATGCGGTGGTGGTTTCGGCGAAGACCGGGGCGGGGCTGGAGGCTCTGGTCCAGCGGCTCGGCGTGGACGCATTCCGCTCGAGTGTCGAGGTCGAGCTGACCGTACCTTTTTCGCAGGGTCACCTGCTCGGGGTGATACGCAGCACCGGCGACGTGGTGTCGGAGGAGTACACCGAGGCCGGCACACGGCTGAGGGCGCGGATGCCGATGGGCGAGCTGCACCTGGTGGCTCACCTGCTGGACGGAGAGATGAACTAGAGCAGGCTGCGCAGAACTGCCACGACCTTGCCGAGGACGTGTACGTCCTCGGTGAAGACGAGGGGAGCGTAAGCGGGGTTCTCCGAGATGAGCAGAACCCGGTCTTCATCCCGCCGGAAGCGCTTGACCGTGGCCTCGTCGTCGCCGACCAGAGCAGCGACGATCTCACCGTTGGCGGCGTCCGGCTGGCGGCGCACCACCACGAGGTCACCGTCGAAGATGCCGACGTCGATCATGGAGTCACCGCTGACGCGGAGCATGAAGACGGGGTCGTTGCCGACTAGCTCTGTAGGCAGGGGAAGGATCTCCTCGATGTCCTCTTCGGCGAGGATCGGGGAGCCGGCGGCGATGCGGCCGACAAGCGGCACGTCGCGCACCGGCGCCCGCCGGAGATCGGTGACGTTGCGACCCGGGTGGGTGACCTCGATGGCGCGCGGCTTCGAGGGGTCACGCCGCAGATAGCCCGCCTTCACGAGGGTGGAAAGGTGGCTGTGCACTGTGGAAGGGGAGCTGAGACCGATGGCCTCACCGATCTCTCGGACCGAGGGTGGATACCCGCGTTCTTGCACGGTGTCGAGGATGAGGTTGAGGATCTCCCGCTGCCGAGTGCTGATTTCATCACGGGCCATGAAATGCCTCCATTGGCGTTCTGGCCGCACGATACCGGTTAAACGAGCCTGAAGCAAACATATGTTCGACTTGACTGGCGAACACGCGTTCGGTAATCTACTCCTGGAATACGAACACACGTTCGTGTCACACCGACACAATAGCGTGTGACCCAGTCACCCCGCATGGGGTGAGACTGCGGAAGCGAGCCAGGAGGACGGCACCGTGACGATCTCCGTCAGCAGCCTGAGAAATGCTGCGGTTCTCCTCACCACCGTCATTCTGGTGGCGGTCCTCCTGCTCGCCACCGCGGTCAGCGCCGCCACAGTCGGCGTCGCATCCGAGGCCTATGACCAACACGTCGTTGTAGTCGGGGACACGCTGTGGCAGATCGCGGAGACGTACACCCCGGCCGGTGAGGATGTGCGCACGACCATCTTTGGCATTCGTGAGGCCAACGGCTTGGAGAACAGTGTCATTGTTCCCGGACAGGTGCTGAGAATCCCTCTGTCCGGCTGAGCCGGCGGTGTCGAGGCCTTGGCGTCGGCGCCGCCGATCTCCCCCGCGACCGACCCTCGGGTCGGTCGCGCCCGCTTCAGGTAGCCTCGGGGCCTCGATGCGATGTCCCTACTGCGAAGCCGAGGACACCCGGGTCATCGACAGCCGGCCGGCGGAAGGGGGAGAGGCCATCCGCCGGCGGCGGGAGTGCCCGGAGTGCAGCAACCGCTTCACGACGTACGAACGGCGTGAGGCTTCGCTCATGGTGCAGAAGCGCGATGGGTCGGTGGAGCCCTTCACCGCCTCCAAGGTGCTCACCGGCATCTTGTACGCGGTTGCGGATCGGCCGGTGCTGCCCGATGTGATCGATGCGCTGGTCCGCGATGTGGAGGCGTACGCTCACGAGGCGGGCCCGCTGGTGCCGTCGGAGGAACTGGGCCGGCGGGTGCTCGACGGTTTGCGTGCAATCGACCAGATTGCCTACCTCCGGTTCGCTTCGGTGCACAAGGAGTTCGAAGACGCCCGCGACTTCGAGCGGGAGATGGCGGCGATGGAGGACGACGACTAGCCGTGGACGTTCTTCTGCAGCGCCTCGATCCGGATCTGCCGGTGCCCGGTTACGCCCACGACGGCGATGCCGGGGTGGACCTGTTTGCCCGCGAGACGGTGCACCTCGAACCGGGGGAGCGGGTCACGGTGCCCACCGGGGTGGCGGTGGCCATCCCCGAGGGCCATGCCGGCCTGGTAACGCCGCGCAGCGGCTTGGCGCATCGCCACGGCATCAGCCTGGTCAACGCGCCGGGTGTGGTCGACTCCGGCTACCGGGGTGAGATCAAGGTGATTCTGGTCAATCTGGGACGGGAACAGGCGACCCTGGAACGGGGGGAGCGCATCGCCCAGCTTGTTGTGGTTCCGGTGACGGAGCAGGCGTTTGTTGTGGTGGATGAGCTGCCGGAATCGGGGCGCGGCGACGGCGGTTTTGGCTCTACCGGGCGCTGAGGAGTGGGTCGGGGGCCCGTGATATGCTGAACTTTCTTGCGGACGTAGCTCAGTTGGTAGAGCGTCACCTTGCCAAGGTGAAGGTCGCCGGTTCGAGACCGGTCGTCCGCTCCGGGGCGGTTCCCCATCGCTCCTGCTATTTGCGGCGGCGTGGCCGAGTGGTTCAGGCAGAGGTCTGCAAAACCTCTTACCCCGGTTCAATTCCGGGCGCCGCCTCGGCGGATGCCGATAGAATCCGGCAACCAGGGCGCTTAGCTCAGGGGGAGAGCGCTTCCTTGACGCGGAAGAGGTCGCAGGTTCAAATCCTGTAGCGCCCACGGGGTTGCCCGCCCTTGGGGGCGGGCAACGGAATGCAGATTGCAGAGCGAGCCTCCGAGGTCCCTATAGGGGGTCTTTGATGTCTGGAGGGCCTTGGCTGGGAGGTGCCGGGGCTTTGGGCCGGCCTGGTTCTTGCCCTCCCCGTGCGAACGGGTGCCCGGGCGCGGGGGAGGCCCGTCTAGTCCTTCTGGCGCTACGTCAGCGTCTTGGCGCCGTCGGATGCTTTGCACCGGTAGAGGTGGGGCTCTCGGCCGGTGGCCTGTTTGTACCCTTGGGAGGTCTCGGCGGTGAAGGTCTCTAGTGCCTCGCTCTCGATCAGGGCGACGGCACAGCCGGCGAATCCTCCTCCCGTCATCCGCGCCCCCAGACATCCGGGGGCCGCCAAGGCCGCTTCCACCATGGCGTCGAGTTCGAGGCCCGAGACCTCGTAGTCGTGTCGCAAGCTTTCATGTGAGGCGATCATCAGCCGGCCCACCTCGGCGACGTCGCCAGCGGTGAGCGCTTCGGCGGCGGCGAGGGTGCGCTGGTTCTCCGAGATTATGTGGCGGGCCCGCCGGAACAGCAGCGGATCTTCGATGGGCGCATCGTGTAGCTGATCATGGGTGAGATCGCGGAGAGCCGGGACCCCATAGGCCTTGGCTGCCGACTCACCTTCCTGGCGTCGCTCGTTGTACCGGCTCTCCGTCAGCTTCCTCTGGGTCCCGGTGTTGAGGACGACAACATCAACTCCGGGCGGAATGGGGACAGAGGACATGTGGAGGTGGCGACAGTCGATGAGCAGGGTGTGGCCGGCATGACCGGCGGCACACACGAGCTGGTCCATGATGCCGCTGCTCAATCCCAGCCATTCATTCTCGGCCCGCCTGCAGGACAACGCTGCCTGCACCGGATCCCACTCCCGATCCGAGAGGACCGTGAAGGTGAGAGCGGTGCCGATCTCGAGAGCGGCCGACGAGGAAAGCGCGGCTGCCAGCGGGATCTCGCTGGTGATGGCGCCATCCCACCCCGTGAGCGTTTCCGGATCCAGAGCCCAGGCGACCCCCTTCAGGTACTCGACCCATCCGTCCCCGTCGGGGCGCAGATCGTCGAGATCGAAGCCGGCCTCACCGAATCCCTCCGAAACCGCGTTGATGCGACGATCGGAGCGGCGGCCGGCGGCGATGACCGTCCGGCGGTTTATGGCCATCGGGAGTACGTAGCCGTCGTGGTAGTCGGTGTGCTCGCCGATCAGATTGACACGCCCCGGGGCGGCAACCACCACATCGGGAGACTTGCCGAAACGATCCCGGAATGCCTCCACCGCTTGCTGGTCAATCGACATTATCTGTGGATCTCGAGAGGTAGTGGGTGGTAGGCAAAGCTCGAAGATGGGAGGCGGCTTCCTCGGCGCTCAGATCTCGCTGTGGCTCGGCCAGCATCTCGTAGCCGACCATAGATTTGCGGATCGAAGGCGATCGCAGCAGAGGCGGATAGACGTGGGCATGCAGCTGCCAGTGTTCTCCTCCGCCGGAATCGAAAGGTGCTCCGTGCCAGCCCATCGAGTAGGGAAACGGTGTCTGGAACAGGTTGTCGTAGCGAATCAGAAGCTCACGCAGCACGTGGGCCAAGTCGTCGCGTTCTTTCTCAGCTAGGTCGGGCAGGCGCTGAATGTGCCGGCGGGGGAGGATCAGGGTCTCAAACGGCCAGACGGCCCAGTAGGGAACCACCGCAACCCACGACGCTCCGGAGACCACGATGCGCCGGCCGTCCTCTTCTTCCTGTTCTTCTTGCTCGAGATAGTCGAGCAGCAGGCATGTTCCCAGCTCGCCGTAGTACTTCTGCTGATGGCGATCCTCCAACTCAATCTCGTGGGGGAGAGCCGATCCGGCCCATATCTGGCCGTGAGGATGAGGGCTGGACGCACCCATGGCAGATCCCGAGTTCTCGAAGACCTGCACCCAGCGGTACAACTCTCCCAGTTCTTTGGTCTGTTGGGCCCACACGTCGATGACGTCGCGTATGGATACGGCGTCCATGAGTGCCAGAGTCAGGTCGTGTCGAGGCGAAAAGCAGACCACTCTGCAGGTGCCCGGCACCGTTTCCGCCCGAAAGAGGGGGGAGGTCAGGCTGTGTTCCGGCCGGACATCGGGCCGCAGCGCCGGGAAGTCGTTGGTGAACACGAGGGTGTTCTCGTAGTGAGGATTGACTGCTCCTCCGGCGCGGGTGTTGCCGGGGCAGAGGTAACAGTCGGGGTCGTGGGAGGGTGGACGGGTGGCGGCAACCGTCTCCACATCCCCCTGCCACGGCCGGGCGGTGCGGCCCACCGAGACCAGGACCCATTGGCCGGTCAGAGGATTGAAGCGGCGGTGGGTTCCGGAGAAGGCCGGCGACTTCATAGCCCGTCCCGGCCCATTGCGGCGAATCGGTGCCGTCCGATCACTCTGCGACCTCGACGGTGACGCCGGCTTCACGGAGCCGGGCCACCGCTTCGGGAGGAGCGGATTGGCCGGTGACGAGAATGTCGACGTCACCGATGTCGGCCACCCGGACCACGCTGATGGTGTCGACCTTCGAGCCGTCGGCAACAACGATGCAGCGCTGAGCGGCTTTGACCATTCGCCGTTTCACCGTCGCCTCCGGCAGATTCATGTTGGTGACCCCCTCTTCGGGATGGATGCCGTTGCAGCCGATGATGGCTGTGTTGACATTGATCCCGGACAGAATGGCGTCGGCCAGCGGATCGACGAGGGAATGCTGGCGGGGTCGCAAAGTGCCTCCGGTCACCACCACCGTGAGCGTAGGAATCGCTTTTTCCAGTTCAAGAGCGATGTTGAGACCGCTGGTGAACACGACCACATCCTGCAGGTCGTTCCGGGCGACGAGAGCCCGGGCCACGGCGGCCGAGGTGGATCCGACGTCGAGGATCACGGTCTCGGCGGGTGAGATGAGTGCGGCGGTGGCCCGGCCGATGGCCGACTTTTCGGCGGCTGATGTGCTTTCCGACTCCTCGAAGGCGGGTTCCGAGCGCCTGCGGTCGCTTCGCAGGATGGCTCCGCCGTGTACACGCTGCAATTGGCCACCGGCCGAGAGGTGGTCCAGATCGGATCGAACGGTGACTTCGGAGATTCCGAAGATCTGGCTCAGATCGGAGACGCGCATGAACTCGCGTTCTTGTATGAGGGTCATCATGCGTGTGCGCCGGATCTCGGCAGGAATCATCTCCATGGCGGGTCAACTTTTGTTTGTCTTCGAACCCTTGTCAAGACGAAGCGTAGTGGCTGAAAATAGCAGCCAAACCAAAAGAGTCGTAAGTTGGTGGCACGCGGCCTCAAGAGGGGGATTTCGGGCCGGGCGGAACCGACGGGATGTCGAATCCCAACCTGGGACTCCGCTTGTAGACGAGGGCGCCCTCAGTCGGATCCGTGGTGGGGAGGGATGAGGATTCCGTTTCTGGCGATGGCTCAACGGACCGTGCCGATGGTGCTGGCCCGGATTACCAGTGCGGTCTCCAGCACGGTATGAGAGGGCGCGGCGCCCTCAGCGATCTGCAACAAGAGAGTGTGTACGGCTTGTCTCCCCATTTCCAGGAGCGGCTGGGAGACGGAGGTGAGGGGTGGTGTGAACCATTCGGACTCCACGATGTTGTCGAAACCCGTCACGGCAACGTCTCCGGGAATCGCCAGCCCTCTCTCGTGAGCCACCTGTATGGCGCCGAGTGCCATCTGGTCGTTGCCCGCCACCACGGCGTCCAGATCTAGAGGGCGGTCGAGCAGTTCAGCCATTGCCAGGGCGCCACTGCGGGCCGACCAGTCGCCGGGCTCGACTGCACGATCGTCGGGCGTCAGGCCGTTGCGCTCGAGTCCGGCGCGCCAGCCGGCATGCCGCTCGACTGCTTCTTCCCACGTTAGGGGCCCCGCTATGTGAGCTATGCGCTGGCGGCCAATCGACACAAGGTGGCCAATCACCTGTTCGATTCCGCCCCGGTTGTCGACGAACACGCTCGAGTAGGCGTCCGTCGTCTTCGCTTTGACAAAGACGACGGGGCCCGCGCCCTGAGGAAGAGTCGCCTGGATCCTCTCGACGGAGTGGCTCACATCTGGAACCGACATGATGATGCCGTCGACGTGCCGTTCGAGCAGGGAGGAGACGGCGGGACGGGGATCGGCATCCTCCTTTTCATGCAGCTCGTTGATGAGAACCGTCAGCCCGTGCTGGGTGCATTCATCGACGATGCCCGTCAGGGTCTGCGCCGTGCCCACGTATCGCATTCCGGCCAGGAGGACGCCGATGGTTTTGCTGCGCCGGGAGACCAGGCTGCGGGCCAGAGCACTCGGTCGATAATCGAGGGCGGCAATTGCCGCCTCAACGGCATTCCGTGTCGCCGGGGCCACGTCGGGGCGGTTGTTCAGCACCCGCGAAACCGTCTGGGTCGACACCCCACAGTACGAGGCGACATCCTTCAAAGTGACCCGGCGAGGGGGGATGGTCATGCTGGTGTCTCCCCTGGACGCTCCACGGACGGCCGCTGGCGCGGAGGCTCAACGGCCGTGCTGCAGAGGCAGAGTATCGCATCCAAGGTGTGTGTTATCGTCGCCGGGATCGATAACATCGGCGTTGCGCCCTCGATCGAATACCACTTGCGGACAGATTGATAGCCGGGAGGTTGCCGATTCTTCTTCGTTTCCACTCCAGCGGTAGGTGAGCATCATGGCCCCGCCCCCCGCTCCGGCAGCCACCCTCGGCCTCGATTTCGGCACCGCCAGCATGCGTGCTGTTGTGGTCGACTGCAGCTCCGGCACCGAGCTGGGCGAGGGCGAAGCGCAGTACCCCCACGGCACGGACGGAGTTGTCGGTGACCCGGCCGATCCGCAGCTGGCCCGGCAGGATGTGTCCGACTACCTGGAAGGCCTCCGGTCGGCGATTCGGGACGCGCTGGACGCGGCCGAGTCCGAGGGCGATTTCGACCGCAAGGATATTGTCGGCATCGGTGTGGGTACCACCGGCTCGACGCCGATTCCCGTCGACGCCGATGGGCAGCCGGTCATGTTTGATGCTCGGTTTGAGCGCGATCCGGCTGCGATGGCCTGGTTGTGGAAGGATCACACCGCGCACGCCGAGGCGGAGGAGATCACTTCGGCGGTGGCAGAGGCCGGGTTGCCCTACCTCGGTCCGTGCGGGCACACCTATTCCAGTGAGTGGTACTGGGCAAAACTCGCCCGGTTCCTGCGCACGGCTTCCCCCGATCTCATCGCCGCCACCAAAGGCTGGGTCGAGCTGGCCGACTTTGTTCCCGGCTACCTGGTGGGTCGCCTGGAACCAACGGGCGTGGCGCGCGGGATCTGTCCGGCCGGGCACAAGGCCATGTACGACGACGAATGGGATGGCCTGCCTGCGGCCGAGTTTTTGGACGGCATTCAGTCCGGCATGTCGTCGTTCCGCTACGCCACCGCGGCACTGGCATCCGACAGGAGCATCGGTGGCTTGAACGCCGGCATCGCCGCCGATCTTGGGCTCCGGCCCGGCATTGCCATTGCAGCGGGTGCCTTCGACGCCCACGTTGGTGCCATCGGCGCAGGCGTTGAAGAAGGCGTGCTCGTCAAGATCGTGGGCACCAGCACCTGTGACACGACTGTGGTGCGAGGAGACCGGCCGCTCATCGAGGGCTTGTGCGGCAGCGTGCCCGATTCGATAATCCCCGGCATGGTGGGCCTCGAGGCCGGGCAGTCCGCGGTAGGGGACATCTTCGCCTGGTTCACCTCGCTGCTGTCACCAGGGGCGTCCGACACGGCCGAACGGCTCGAAGAGCTGACCGCCGCCGCCGCCGAACTGGCACCAGGGGCAAGCGGACTGCTCGGTCTGGATTGGCACAACGGGAATCGAACGGTACTCGTCGATCCGCTCTTGTCGGGTCTGATGGTCGGCATGAGCCTGGCCACGACTCCTGCGGAGTTCTATCGAGCGCTCATCGAATCGACGGCGTTCGGGGCGCAGCGCATCGTCGAGCAGTTTGAGGCCAGCGGCATTCCCATCGATCGGCTCGTGTTGAGCGGCGGCATCGTCAAGAAGAACCCGCTGCTGGTACAGATCTATGCCGATGTCACCAACCGCCCGATCGAGCTGGCCGGAACGATCCAGACCTGCGCGGTCGGTGCCGCCATCCTGGCCAGCGTGGCCGCGGGGGTACATCCCACGACGGAGCAGGCCCAGGCGGCCATGGTCCCGTCGCCCGAGCGTCGAGTCGGCCCGGACCCAGCGGCAGCCGCCGTCTATGAACAGCTCTATGGCCTGTACCGGCGCCTTCACGACGCCTTTGGCGTCAAGGGTGTGGCCAACCTCTCCGACGTGATGAAGCGGCTGCTGGCCATTCGCAGATCGGCGGCCGGATGATGTCGCTCGATGCGCTGCGGGAAGACGTATGCCGAGCCAACCGCCGGTTGCCGAGTGAAGGGCTTGTCTCTCTCACCTGGGGCAACGTGAGCGCCCGCTCCGACGACGGTTCCCTCTTCGCCATCAAGCCGAGTGGTGTTCCCTACGACGACCTCAGCCCCGGCGAGGTGGTCGTGCTGGATCTGGAGGGAGCCATCGTGGCGGGTGATCTCCGGCCATCGACGGATACCGCCACACACCTCGAGTTGTACCGGGCGTTTCCCCGCATCGGCGCCGTGGTCCACGCTCACAGCACCTACGGCACGGCCTTTGCCCAGGCACGGGTGCCAATCGATTGTCTCGGCACCACCCACGCCGACCATTTCGCCGGGCCCATCACGGTCACTCGCCCGCTGAGCCCCGACGAGGTGGGAGACGGCTACGAGGTGCACACTGGCCGGGTGATCGTCGAACACATACAGCAGGCGGGCCTCGATCCGCTGCACGTCCCTGCGGTGCTGGTGGCCGGCCATGCCCCATTTGTGTGGGGAACATCGGCCTCCGCAGCAGTGGACAATGCTGTCGCACTCGAGGCTTCCGCCCACATGGCATTGATCACCCGTCTGCTCACCGGGGGTGATCCACCTCTGCTCGAGTCGTGGATCCTCGCCGCGCACCACGAACGAAAACACGGCGAGAGCGCCTACTACGGACAGGAAGAAGCATGATCGACCCAACGAGATACGAACTCTGGTTCGTGACCGGCAGCCAGCATCTCTACGGCGACGAGACGCTGACGCTTGTCGCCAACAACATGGCACAGATCGTCGAGGCTCTCAACACAAGTGGCGAGGTCGTGCTGGACATCGTGACCAAGCCGGTAATGACGTCCGGCGACGCCATCAGCACTCTCGTGCGGGAGGCAAACGCCGATCGTCGTTGTGCCGGTCTCGTGTTGTGGATGCATACTTTTTCGCCAGCCCGCATGTGGATCACGGGTGTGCAGGAGCTGAGCAAGCCCTACCTGCACCTGCATACCCAGTTCGCTCGCGCCCTGCCTTGGTCGACGATCGACATGGACTACATGAACGCGCACCAGGCGGCTCACGGCGATCGAGAGTTCGGGTATCTGGCGGCGCGGCTCCGCTCACGCCGCAAGATCGTCGCCGGCCACTGGAGCGAGCCGGGGGTGGCGAGCCGGATCGGCACGTGGGCCCGTTCCGCGCTGGCGGTTGCCGATGCCAAAGGGGGCCGAATCGCCCGGCTCGGCGACAACATGCGGGACGTTGCTGTCACCGAAGGGGACAAAGTCGAGTTCCAGCGCCGCTTCGGGTACGAGGTCAACGGATACGGCGTCGGTGAGTTGGTCACGCGGATCGCAGACGTCTCCAACGCCGATGTGGCTGCTCTCTGTGAGGAGTACGACGAGACCTATCGAATGGCCCCCGAGCTCAAGCCTGATGGCGACCGCAGGGACTCACTCGAGGCCGCGGCTGCCATCGAGATCGGGCTCCGTTCGTTTATGGAGGACGGGGGTTTTGTCGCTTTCACCGACACGTTTGAGGATCTGCACGGCCTGCGACAGCTTCCCGGCATCGCGGCGCAACGGCTCATGGCCGACGGGTATGGCTTCGGCGCCGAAGGAGACTGGAAGACTGCCGCGCTCGTGCGGGCGATGAAGGTGATGGCCTACGGCTCTCCGCACGGGACCAGCTTCATGGAGGACTACACCTATCACCTCGATCCGGACGGGTCTTTGGTTCTGGGGGCGCACATGCTCGAGGTTTGTCCTTCACTGGCCGCAGACACACCCAGTTGTGAGGTCCACCCACTCTCCATCGGCGGGCGGGAGGATCCGGTACGGCTCGTCTTCGACGCCGCACCGGGCCCGAGCGTGAACGCCGCTCTTGTCGACATGGGCGACCGCTTTCGGATGACGGTGGCCGTCGTCGACGTCGTCGCTCCGCCGGAGGCATTGCCCCGACTGCCCGTGGCGCGCTCGCTGTGGCGGTCTCGTCCCGATCTTGCCACGGCGGCGGAGGCCTGGATCCTGGCCGGCGCTTCCCACCACTCGGGCCACAGCCGTGCGCTCACCGTCGAACATATGGAGGACTTCGGTCGGAACCTCGGGGTCGAGCTGGTCATCATCGATGAGTCGTGCGATCTGCGCGGCCTCGAGCGGGAGCTGCGGTGGAACGATGCCGCCTACCGGCTGTTGTCCTCGTAGAGGGGCCCCTATCTTGCAGCTGTCGGGGTCCAACGCGCGCGCCTCCACGAGGCCTAGCGGGGCCGGCACCGGCTCCACAGCAGCTGCACCGGGGTTCTTGATCTCAGTGGGTGAGATGAGTGTGACGATCGCCCGGCTGCGGGCCGATTCGCCGGTGATCGGTACGAACGAGCATTGTCATGCGTGCCATTCACATCTGTGCGGGAAGTGCTTCTTCTCCAGCCGCCGGCTTGTGGTTGCCTTCGAACGTTTGCCAGGACGAAACGCTGTGACGCCAATTTGACAGCCAAACCAAAGCAGTCGTAGCTTGTCGGTAGACAATCTGCGTGGCCGCATATCACGGAGGAGAAGTGGGTCGCTCATGCTCAGGTGTGTCGTCTTCCGCCCGGTTGATACGGTCGGACCAAGGCGCCGTAGGCTGGTGATGGTTCCCGGGGGCCTTGGCGAATGACTGCAGACGCGGAGCAATCAACCCGAATCGGTGGGCCGGTTCACCTCATTACGACCCAGACGGCGCCGCGCCGCAGCAGGTTGCACATCTTGGATGAAGCACACGTCTCACGCCGCCCCTGCGGGCGCCGTCGGCGCCGGGCAAGCTCTGGGGTTGTTTTTGTCGGCGACCCGGGTCCAGGAACAGGGAAGATCAACGGCTGCACCACGACAATGGAACAGCAGGATATGGTATCTAGGGTCTGTGTTATCGTTGCCGGGATCGATAACATCGCCGTTGCGCCCTCGATGCCTGAAGAACCGGCATACTGAAGGGAGGCGTTCTCTCTTTTCAAGAACCGTACGGAAGGAAGGAAGCCAGAAGATGATGATATCGAGATCGAAGATACGGTGGTCGGCGTGGCTTGTTGCCCTCGTCGTACTGGCCATGGTGGTCGGCGCTTGCTCAGATGATGACACCGCCACCACGGTCGCGGCCGACGGAGCAGGAGAAGGCTTCTGCAGCGGCACGGATATCGTGTTTTTCCCCGGCGGGTCTGAGGGAGGCACCTTCGCCACCGTTGTCTACAACGGTGCCGTGGCCGCCGCCGAGATGACCGGTGCCAACGTCGACTACGTGTGGTCCGACTGGGACCCGGAGAAGATGCTGACCCAGTTCACCGAGGCCGTCGCCACCGGCCCTGATGGCATAGCCATCATGGGGCACCCGGGCGACGATGCCTTTGCTCCCCTCGTTGCGGATGCAGAGGCTGCAGGCATTATCGTGACCAGCCAGAACTCGGAGCTCACGGCACTCCAGTCGATGTATGCCAGCAATGGCTTCGGCTATGTGGGGGCCTCGAACTACTCGGCCGGTTATGCGCTTGGCGCTGAGGCCGTGAACCGGTTCGGGCTTGGTGACGGCGACGTCGCGATGGTCTGGGGCCTGCTGGCACAAGCAGGGCGCGGCCAGCGCACGCAGGGCGTCATCGACGCGCTTGAGGAAGCCGGCATGACAGTCGACTACCTCGAGATCGACGATGCGACGAACTCCGATGCCTCGGCCGGAACCGCGACGTTTGTCGGCTATGCCACGGCCAACCCGGACGTCAAGCTTGTCGTCACCGATCACGGTCAGCTGACCGCCTCGCAGCAGACTTACTTTGAAGCTGCGGGCCTTGGTCCCGACGACGTGATCGGCGCCGGTTTCGACCTGAGCGCGTCGACGGTCGAGGCCATCCGCGCCGGTTGGACCGACCTGGTGATTGATCAGCAGCAGTACCTGCAGGGCTTCTTGCCGATTCTGCAGATCTGCTTGTCCCACAACTACGCCTTCACCGGCCTCAATATCGACACCGGCGCCGGCTTTGCCCACGCCGACAACGTCGAGATCCTCGCCGATCTGGTTGAGCAGCAGATTCGGTAGTTTGGCCTTTAGGTAAGGCGAGTTGAGCCCGTTGTGGCCGAGACTGGGAATCGAAGTAAGGATGCAGAATTGCCTAACCAGCGCACTGCGGAATCGCTGAAGACGGTTCCCCGCCTTGAGGTGCGGGGCGTCTCCAAACGGTTCGCAGAGATGCAGGCGCTCTCCAATGTCGATTTCCGTCTCGGCCGCAACGAGATCGTCGGTGTGATCGGAGACAACGGCGCCGGCAAATCGACTCTCATCAAGTTGGTTTGCGGCTATCACCGGCCCGATGAGGGGGAGATCCTCTTCGACGGTGAGCCGGTCAAGAAGCTGACGGTCGAAGGCGCCCGAAGACTCGGTGTGGAAGCCGTCTACCAGGAGCGGGCCCTGGCCGATCTGCAGACGTTGTGGCGCAACATCTTCATCGGACGGGAGCTGCACAACCGGTTTGGTTTCCTCCGTGTCGGAGAGATGCGGCGGGAAACGGCCAGGTTGATGGGCGAATCGATGGGATTCACCTCGACGGCGGTATCACCGGAGTCGTTTGTGAAAACCTTCTCCGGCGGCGAGAAGCAGGGTATCGCCATCGTGCGCGCCCTCTACTTTGATGCGGAGATCGTCATTCTCGACGAGCCCGCGGTGGGCTTGTCGGTGAAGGAGACCGACAAGCTCCTCGAATTCGTGCGCTCCATCAAGGCGGCCGGCAAGTCGGCGATCCTCATCGATCACAACATCTTTCACGTGTACGAGGTGGCCGATCGGGTGGTGGTGCTCGATCGCGGGAAGGTGGCCGGGAGGTTCAGGCCAAAGGACCGGACGGTGGGAGAGCTGACCGAGATCATGCGTGAGATTGCCGAGACGGGCAAGACGTCGGTGGCGGACGACAGCTCTTGGGATACCGCCGAGACCGCAGACGGTGGGTCGTGAGCAAGTCCCCAAACGCCAACAGCGGTCCCCTTCCAGCACCCGCCATTGATTGGAGAGTCGGCAGAGGGGTGTCGCTGCTGCACGATCCCAAAGGTTTCCTGCGCACCTATGCCGGACAGCTCGGCATCACCGCGGCCTTCATTGTGGTGTGGTTGCTGTTTGTGGTCCTTGCCCCGGACACATTCCTTGCCGCCAGGATCTACGCGGCCTTCGCTCAGTCAATCCCGCTGTTTGGGATTATCGCTATGCCGCTCACGCTGGTGATCGTTGCCGGCGAGATCGATCTCTCATTCGGGTCCACGATGGCGCTGTCGATGGTGGGTTTTGTCCTGGTCTGGGAACACACCAATGAGAACGTGTGGCTGGCGCTGCTGATGGCGCTGGTTATCGGCGCCGCCGCCGGGGTCTTCAACGGCATTGTCATTGTGTACGCCCGGGTGCCCGCATTGGTTGCCACCATCGGCACGCTCTACCTCTTTCGCGGCCTGTCCATGGTCATCATGGGGGGAAGAAATGTGCACCTTGGAGCCATCGGAAATTCGCTCGTCTACCGGATCTCGGTCGGCAAACACAGTTTCCTCCGCAACATCCCCGCCCAATTCTTCTGGCTCCTGGGAATCGCCATCATCATGTGGTTCCTGCTCAACCGGCACCGTTTTGGCGCCGCGGTCTATGTGATCGGCGACAACGCCGAGACCGCGGCCCTGCAGGGAATCAAGACCAATCGAGTCCGGCTCACCCTGTTTGTCCTGGTGGGGCTGGCGGCGGCGTTTGCCGGGGTCATCTCGAGCCTGAACATTCGGTCCTTCTTTCCCTCGGTTGGGGAAGAACAGCTTCTGCCCGCGCTGGCCGCCGTTTTTGTGGGCGGCACCTCCGTCTTTGGGGGGCGGGGCACCATTTGGGGGACCTTCCTGGGCGCCTTTTTGGTCGGCACCATCAGAGCCGGCATTGTGGCCGTCGGGCTCACCGGTTTTGCCACCGACTTCATCTACGGCTCGGTCATCGTCGTCTCGGTCACGATCCACGCTTTGCTGCAGAGGCGTTTCGGCTGAAGCCGTTTCTTCTCGCCAAAACCGGCTGCGAACCGGCAACAGGCAACGCATTCCGGCCTGATTTCTGGTTCCAGACGCGAACGAGCCTCCCATATGGGAGGCTCGTTCAATCGGTCTTCTACGACTTGACCACTCCGATGGGGAGGATCTCGCGGCCGTAGGTCTCCTTGAATACCTCGGCGGCGGCCAGGTAGATGGCCGACGCACCGCAGACGATGCCTTCCCAACCGGCGATCTTGATCATGGTCTCGCCGTTCTCCGGGCCCATCCAGTGGCCGATGGCCAGCAGCCAGAAGAGCACGGTCAGGGTGAAGAACACCACCTGGAGCGCCACGTTCTTGTTCAGCGTGTTCAGGAACATGTAGGCGGTAAACAGGCCCCACATGAACAGGTACCAGCCGAGGAACTCGTAGGTGACTCCCGAGCCGACCAACCCGCCCGCGATAAACACGAAGCTGATCCAGAACAGGCCGTACGAGGTGAACGCAGTAAGCCCGAAGACGTTGTTCTTGCGGAACTCCATGATGCCTGCGATCACTTGCGCCAGGCCCCCGTAGCAGATCCCCATGGCCAGGATCATGGAGAGGCCTGTGCCCTCGTAGAACCCGGCGTTGTGGATGTTCAGCAGCACGGTGGTCATGCCAAAGCCCATCAACCCCAGCGGTGCGGGGTTGGCGCGCTCGTCCATGTCTTCCCCTTCCTGTTGTGTGGCCGTCGCCCATCAGAACCCACCGGGGCACGAGTCTCTAGAGGCAAACGACCCGAGCATCAGGGGTCGGCGGCACCAATACCGGTCGGCTAGACCTCTTTGTGGATCGGCGGTGGTGGCGGCGGCCCTTGGTCTATCGGCAGCACCGTGTGCCCTTCGGCTTCGTTGACCACCTCAGCAGCGGCGAGGTAGAGGGCGAAAACGCCGCACAGCACACCTTCCCAGCGGGCGATGCTGCGCAGCCAGTCTCCGGCCTGGGTGGCGGTATCTCCGGGCCAGTAGCCGATGATCCAGCAGCAGGCGGCCAGCAGCCACAGGTAGACCAGGAAGGTGGCAAACACGGCACGCAGGGCCAGGCTGCGTCGTCCCGATGCCAACAGGGCCACGGCGGCCAGGGTGCCCCACAGGAACAGGTACCAGCCCAAGTGCTCGGGTGCCGTCTCCAGATTGACGGTGAGGCCGATCGACGCACCGATATCACTGATGCCCGTTGTCGCCTCTATCACCAGGAACAAGCTCCAGAAGACCCCGAAGCTGGTGAAGACCAGCAGGCCCATCGTGTCCATGCGGCGGTAGTGCAGCAACCCTCCGATGAAGAGCAGGGCGGCGCCGAAGACGATCACGGTCACCGCAAACGTGCGTGAGCCGTACAGCGAATCCGCTGGGTACCAGAAGGGCGCCTCGTAGGCGCCGGTGAGCACGAGGATGGTGCCGAGGCCGAACAAGGCCAGCGGCGTTGGGTTGGCACGGTTACCTTCCATAGATCCCCCTTTGTCGGCCTCCACGCGACCAGTTTCCCGACTGTGATGCCAGGGCCGGAAGCCTCAAGGCGTTCAGGTGATGCCGGCCCCCCGGAGGGCGCGCCATACCTTTTCCGGCCCGAACGGGGTCTCGGTGAAGCGGATGCCGATGGCGTCGTAGATGGCGTTGGCGATGGCCGGTATCGGCCCATTGATGCCGATCTCGGCCACCGACTTGGCGCCCATGGGCCCCGTCGGCTCGTAGGAGTCGACGAGCAGCACTCGGATCGGCGGCAGGTCGGCCGGACCCGGGATCTTGTAGCGGGCCAGATCGGCGTTGCGGGTGCGGCCCTTGCCGTCGAACACCATCTCCTCGGTGAGGGCGTAGCCGATTCCGTTGGCGATGGCGCCCTCCATCTGCCCCTCGGCAAGCCGGGGATTGATGGCGGTGCCGCAGTCCACGGCAGCCACAAAGTCGAGCACCTGCACCATGCCGGTCTCCACGTC
>CAZTJO010000010.1:0-19251 GCA_964614095.1 uncultured Acidimicrobiia bacterium | reverse complement strand
CGCAGTCCACGGCAGCCACAAAGTCGAGCACCTGCACCATGCCGGTCTCCACGTCTACGGCGACCTCGGCGAAACAGGCGAGGAACGGCGGCGGTGACTCCTCAGGCACAAACGAGGCGGTGGCGCCGATCTGGAACTGGTCGGCGCCGTAGTAGGCCCGGCGGCATACCTTCTCCAGGGTGACCGCACGCCCGTCGGAGGCGGTGGCGTTCTCGTCGCCGAGGGTGATGTCGCCGGGGTCAACCTCGAGAAGAGCAGCGGCGACGGCGGCGATCTGGTCCCTGGTCTTCTCCGCAGCCCTCTTCACCGCAGTGCCCGAGACGTAGGTGGTCGAAGAGGCGTAGGCCCCGGTGTCAAACGGGGTGAAGTCGGTGTCCGAGGAGTAGACGATGATCTTACGCAACGGCACGCCCAGCACCTCGGCGGCGATCTGTCCCAGCACCGTGTCCGACCCGGTGCCGAGGTCGGTGGCGCCGACCAGGAGGTTGAACGAGCCGTCGTCGTTCATCTTGATGGTGGATGCCGCCATGTCGATCCTGGGGATTCCGGAGCCCTGCATATGGACCGACATGCCGATGCCGCGGCGTACCGGCCCGTCGTCGGCGGGCCGGGCCCGTTTCTCGGCCCAGCCGAAGGCCTCCATGCCGGCGTCCAGGCACTCGCTCAGGGCACACGACCGAATCGTCATGTCGACGCCTTCCCCGCCCTCTCCGATCTCCTTGAAGACCGGGGAGGTCTCACCGGAGCGAATGTGATTGATACGCCGCAACTCGATCGGATCGAGGTCGAGGCGGCGGGCGATTTCATCGAGCGCCGTCTCCAGCGGGAAGTAGCCCTGAGTGGCTCCGTAGCCGCGGTAAGCCCCTCCGACGGGCAGGTTGGTGTAGACGGCTCGCCCGGCAAACGACAGATGAGGCGCCTTGTTGTAGAGGGGCAGCGTCTTCGCCCCGGCGTTGGAGAGCACGGTGAGGCTGTGGGTGCCGTAGGCGCCGGTGTTCTCCCAAGCCTCCATCTCGATGGCGTGCAGACGGCCGTCGCTCTTGGCCCCGAGCTTGACCCGCACCCGGAACGGATGGCGGGTGCGCGACGCCACAAACTCCTCCTCCCGGGTGAATTCCCACAGAGTTGGGCGTCCCGAGCGCAGAGTGATCAGGGCGCACACATCCTCCAGCAGCACTTCCTGCTTCACCCCAAACGCTCCGCCGATGCGGGGTTTGATCACCCGGATGCGGTGAATGGGGACGTCGAGCACCCGGGCCACGATGCGTCGGGCATGGAAGGGCACCTGGGTGCTGGTGAAGAGCACCAGGCGGCCGTCGTTGTCGAGGTACGAGCGGCACACATGCGGTTCGAGCGGCGCGTGCTGGGCGTACTGGGTCTCGCACGTGGTCTCGACGAGAACATCGCTCTCGGCAAAACCCTGCTCGATGTCACCGACGGCGAACTCGACTGCCGCCGGCATGTTGGCGGCGGCATCCCAGACGTCCACGGCGTCGTCTTCATCATGGATCACCGGCGCTCCCGGGACCAGGGCTTGGTCGATAGAGAGCACCGGTTCAAGCAGCTCGTACTCGACATCGACCAGAGCCGCCGCCTCCAGGGCCGCCTGTTTGGTATCGGCTGCCACCGCCGCCACCCGGTCGCCCACAAACCGGACCTTGGTGTCGAACATGCGGGCGTCGTAGGGGCTCGGCTCCGGCCATCCCTGCCCGGCGGTGGTATAGCGGATGGCCGGGGTGTTTTGATGAGTGAGGACGAGGGCCACCCCGGGCACCTCGAGCGCCTTGGAGACATCGATGGAGCGAATCCGGGCATGGGCATGAGGGCTGGTCACCAGCACGATGTGCAGGGTGTCGGCAAAATCGAGGTCGGCGACAAACACCGGTTTCCCGGTGACCAGGGCGAGACCGTCGACCTTACGCTCGTTGCCGGCCACGACGTTGAAACGATCAGGCACCGGCCGCCTCCCGCATCTCGGCTGCTGCGGCCAGGATCGCCTCCACCTGTTTCACATACCCGGTGCAGCGGCAGTAGTTGCCGGAGAGTTCGCGCCGCAGTTCGGCTTCATCGAGGCGGGGGTTGGCGGCAAGCAGGTCGGCTGCCAACAAAAGCATGCCTGGGGTGCAGAACCCGCACTGCACCGCTCCCAGGTCGAGTGCGGTGCGCTGCAGCGGGTGCAACTCGCCGCCGGCGGTGAGGCCTTCGATGGTGCCGATGGCGGCGCCATCGGCCTTGGCGGCAAGAACGAGGCAGGAGTTCACCGCGCGGCCGTTCAGCAGCACGGTGCACGAGCCGCAGTCGCCGTTGTTGCATCCGTTCTTCACACTCTTGTAGCCCAGGCGCCGCAGCAGCTCCATGAGGCTCTCGCCGGGGGCGATCTCGACCCCCCAGGCCCGCCCGTTGACGGTGAAATCGATGTTCATCGTCGGCGCTCCTCGAATCGGTTTCGGATCGCGTTGAGGACGCGGCGCACCGCTACCGCGGCCAATACCTTCCGGTATTCGGCGCTGGCCCTGGAATCGGTGCCGAACTCGATCGACTCGGCGGCGGCCGAGGCGGCTGCGGCGATGGTGTCGGCGTCGAGGGTGCCTCCGGTGAGCACCTCCTCGGCGGAGGGCGCCGAGGCGCCGAGAGCAGGGGTCTCACCAACGACGATCCGGGAGGCGGCCACTCGATCGCCTTTGAGCCGCACCGAGCAAGCGCAATTGACCAGGGCCATGTCGAAGAAGGTGCGGGAGAGTTTGAGGAACCCGGCTGCAGTATCGGGCCCGGCCTCGGGCACACTGACCTCGGTGAGCAGATGGCGCTTCCGGTTCAACCCGTCGGCGTAGTACTTGGCCAGAGGCAGGGTGCGCGGCTTGCCGTCGAATACGGTGACGGTGGCGTCCAGGGCAAGAAGTGTGGGCACTATGTCGGAGAGGCGGCCTCGGGCGAGATGGCCGCCGATGGTGGCCAGGTTGCGGAGCAGCGAGGTGCCGACGTGCGCCAAGGTCTCGGCCAGCACCCCGTCGAGGTGAGCGGCGAGGCCTGGGTGCTCGAGCATGCCGGTCAGGGTGGTCATAGCGCCGACGGCAAAGCCGTTCCGCTCCCGGATATAGTCGAGGGGGAGTGCCGACAGGTCGAGCAGTGTGTGTATGCCCACCGGGGCATGCAGGATCACATCGGTGCCCCCGGCGACCGGGATCACGTCCGGTCCGAGGGCGCCGAAGGCTTCGGCGAGAGTCTGCGGTCGCAGATATGTGCTGGCGCCGGCAACCGACATAGCATCACTCTATGGAAGGCGGCGCCTTCACGCCGGGGTCTTCTGGCGGCGGAAGGGCGATCGGAGACCCGTGGCATAGAGCCGCCGGCGCTGCGACACTGGCGGAGCCGAGTTGCGGAGGTTTGGCGATGACCAGCTTTGCCGGGCGCGACATCCTGTCTCTCAAGGAGATGGAGCGCGCCGAATATGAGCACATCTTTGCGGTGTGTGATCGCCTCGAGCCCATTGCCCGCACCCATGAGAACGCCGACATGCTCGCCGCCAAGACGCTGGTCACCGCCTTCTACCAACCGTCGACGCGTACTCGCCTGGCCCATGAGGCGGCCATGCACCGTCTCGGCGGCCGTGTGGTCGGTTTCGCCGATCCCAAGATGACCCGGGCCGGGGACTTCTACCAGGAGTCGATCAAGGACACGGTCAAGATGCTGGAGCACTACGGCGACGCCATCGTCATGCGCCACTTTCTGCAGGGTGCACCGGCGGAGGCGGCACGCTGGGCGGACATCCCGGTCATCAACGCCGGCGACGGCTGGGGTGAACATCCCACCCAGGTGCTCACCGATCTCTACACCGTGCTCCGCGAGGTGGGGAGGGTGGAGGGCCTCACTTTCGTCTGCATCGGCGACATGCGCATGCGCACCATGCACTCGCTGGGATATGCGCTCAGCGAGTTTGATGCGGCGGCCGTGTTCATCTCGCCCGAGGAGATGTCGCTCACCGATGAGTCCAGGGCCGAGCTGACCTCGCGCGGGCTGGCCTTTCGTGAGGTCGATCACGTCGCCGAGGCGATCGCCGAAGCCGATGTCGTCTACATGGAGCCGGTGGTGCAGGCCGACTACACCAAGAGCCGCGAGGAGGCCGGTGGCGAAAAAGGGCTGACCCCGGACAACTACAAAGTCACCAAGGACCTGCTGCAGAAGCAGGCCAAGAAGGGCGCCATAGTCCTGCACTCTCTGCCCCGGATGGACGAGCTGTCCTCTGATGTCGATGACACCCCCTACGCCCGATACTGGGAGGAGGCCTTCAACGGTGTTGTCATGCGCATGGCGCTGCTGGCGCTCATTATGGGCGCGGTCGAATAGATGGAGGGGAGAGCCGTGGAGACGCTTCGTGGACGTGACCTCATTACCACCCAGGAGTGGACCAAGCAGGAGATAGACGCGGTGCTGGAGCTGGCCGCCGACCTCAAGGGGCGGCGCGCCCGCGGCGAGCCCCACGCTCTGCTGCGTGACAAGGTGCTCGCCATGCTCTTTTTCTTCTCGAGCACCCGCACCCGGGTCTCCTTCGAGGCGGGCATGGCCCAGCTGGGCGGACACGCCCAATTCATCGAATCTCGCACCACCCAGATCGCCCACGGCGACACCGCCAAGGAGATAGGCCAGATCCTGGGGCGCTACAACGACGGCATCGCCATCCGCCAGGTGGATTGGGGCCTGGGCAACCGGTACATGCGTGAGGTGGCCGAGGCCTCACCGGTTCCGGTGCTCAACATGCAGTGTGAGCTGTACCACCCCTTCCAGGTGCTGGCCGATCTGCTCACCATCATCGAGAAGAAGGGTGATCCACGCGGCGTCACCGTCAACGTGTCGTATGCCTATGCGACCTCCTATCAGAAGCCGCTGAGCGTGCCGCAGAGCCTCATCCTCCTGCTGACCCGCTACGGCATGAATGTGCGCCTCACCCGGCCTCCCGAGTTCCGGCTCACCCCCGAGGCCCTGGAGCAGGCCGAGGCCAACGCCCGGGAGTCGGGCGGATCGTTGGAGGTAGCGGAGGATTTTGATGCCGGGTTCGAGGGAGCCGATGTGGTGTACCCGAAGTCTTGGGGCAGCCTGGTGACCTCTGCAGACGCGGGCACCGCGTACGAGGATTGGATCTGCGACGAGCGGCGAATGGCGCTGGCGCAGGATGACGCCATCTACATGCACTGTCTGCCCGCGGACCGCAACATCGAGGTGGCGGACGCCGTCATCGACGGCCCGCAGAGTGTTGTCTACGACGAGGCGGAGAACCGCCTCCACGTTCAGAAGGCGGTCATGGCGCTGACCATGTAGCCGCCGGTGCGCCCCTCAGGCCGGAGGTGACCAAGTGGGCGACAAGAGAGCAGTCATTGCCATTGGGGGCAATGCCCTCATTCGGGACCGGCTCCACGCCACCGTCAAGGACCAGTACCGGGCCATGTCGGAGACCACCGATCACCTCGCCAACCTCGTAGTCGCAGGGTGGGAGCTTGCAGTGACCCACGGGAACGGCCCCCAGGTCGGCTTCATCCTGCGTCGCTCCGAGCTGGCCCGCCACGAGCTTCACGAGATTCCCCTCGACGTGTGTGGTGCCGATACCCAGGGCGCCATCGGCTACGCCCTACAGCAGAATCTGGTCAACGATCTCCGCCGCCTCGGCGATCACACCGAGGTGACCACGGTGGTTACCCAGGTGGAGGTGCATCCCGACGACCCGGCCTGGGTGCGCCCGGCCAAACCGATTGGATCGTTTATGGATGAGGAGATGGCCGGGGTCCGGCGTGGCGAGGGATGGCACGTTGTCGAGGACGCAGGGCGGGGCTGGCGGCGTGTGGTGCCCTCACCGGCTCCGGTGCGCATCATCGAGGTGGCGGCGGTGAAGATGCTCATGGACGCCGGGTTTGTGGTTATTGCCGTCGGCGGAGGGGGCGTGCCCGTGGTGTGCGATGCCGAGGGCAATCTGCATGGGGTGGAGGCGGTGATCGATAAGGACCCGGCCTCGGCCCTCCTCGCCTCCGAGATCGGCGCCGACCTGCTTGTCATCACCACCGGCGTGGAAAAGGTGGCGCTCGACTGGGGCAAACCCGAGCAGCGCTGGGTGGACCAGCTCACCATGGCCGAGGCGGAGCAATACTTGCTTGAAGGCGGGCATTTTGCTGCCGGCAGCATGGCCCCGAAAGTCAGAGCCTGCATCGAGTATCTCGAGAGCGGCGGCGGCGAGGTGATCATCACCAATGCCGAGAGCCTGGAGCAGGCGATAGACGGGAAGACCGGCACCAGGATCGTGCGCTGATGGAGCACGTGCTGCACCTGCGCTGCCTGATCTGCGGGACCGAGTACGGCCCGGACGAGATCGAATACGTTTGCCCGAAGCACGGACCCGCCAACGGAGTGGTCGACATCGTTTACGACTACGAGCGCGTCGCCGCCACCCGGGAGTCGGTGGCCGCTTCGCCGGAGCGAGGCATGTGGCGTTTTCGGCCTCTGCTGCCGGTGCGGGCCGATGCCACGGTTCCTCCGCTGCTGGTGGGTGATACCCCGCTCTACGACGCCCCTCGTATCGCCGGCGAGCTGGGGCTGGCTCGGGTTTGGGTGAAGGACGAGGGGCGCCAACCCACCGCCTCGCTCAAAGATCGGGCGAGCGCCATGGCTGTGGTCAAGGCTGAAGAACGCGGCTACAGGATCATCACCACCGCGAGCACGGGCAATGCCGCCGCAGCCCTGAGCGGCATCTGTGCCAGCACCGGCCGGCCCAACGTCATCTTCGTGCCGGCCTCGGCGCCTCCGGCCAAGGTGGCACAATTGCTGGTCTACGGGTCGACGGTGTTCTCAGTCGACGGCAGCTACGACGATGCTTTCGAGTTGTGCCTGCAGGCCGCCGCCGCCCACGGCTGGTACAACCGCAACACCGGCATGAACCCATACATGAGCGAAGGCAAAAAGACCGCCGCCTACGAGCTGAGCGAGCAGCTGGGATGGACGGTCCCCGATGCGGTGTTTGTCGGCGTCGGCGACGGCTGCATCATCGGCGGGCTGCACAAGGGGTTCAGGGATCTCCTCGCCATGGGCTGGATAGAGCGTGTGCCCCGCCTCTTAGGGGTACAGGCGGCGGGCAGCAGCTACCTAGCGCAAGCCTGGGAGCGGGGCGAAGACGTATTGACCAAGCCGCCCGCCCCTGCGGAGACCATCGCCGACGGCATTGCCTCCGGACTGCCTCGTGACCGGCTCAAGGCCATGGCGGCGGTGACCGAGACCGGAGGCGCTTTTGTGACCGTCGACGACGAGGAGATCCTGGACGCCATCCCCGCCCTGGCCCGGGCGTCGGGCGTATTCGGCGAGCCGGCGGCGGCGGCGGCGTACGCCGGCCTGATCGTCGCCGTGGAGCAAGGGCTCGTCGGAAATGACGACGAGGTGGTGGTGCTCAACACCGGAAACGGCCTCAAGAACGTGGCTGCCGCTCGCCGGGCCGCCGAGCGTATGGGCGCGGCGCCGATTCTCATCTCAGCAACCCTCGACGATCTGGAGCGAGCCCTGGCAGAGAAGGAAGGACCATGATCGATCTCACCGTGCACCGCGATGTCCTGAAACGCACCGTATCCAGGGCGCGGGAGCAGGGCATCACCATCCCCACGTTTGCCCAGATGGTGGATCACTCCGCCGTTCCCTCCGGCATCGTGGAGCGCCTGCGTCAAGTAGGGCTGTGGGACCTCGATCCGCTCAATCTGTGGCGCATTACTTGGCACAACGAGCCGATTGCCCACGGCGGCGGCTTCGGCCCGGTCGACTACATCGAGTTCCCGCCGCAGCTCACCGGGGTGGAGGCGAAGATCGTCGGGTTGGTGGGCAAGTGGTTTCCCACCGGAGCCCACAAGGTGGGGGCCGCCTTTGGCTGCCTGGTGCCGCGTTTGGTGACCGGGCAGTTTGATCCCACCACACAGAAAGCGGTGTGGCCCTCGACGGGCAACTACTGCCGCGGCGGCGCCTTCGACGCTCACCTGCTCGCCTGTGATTCGGTGGCCATCCTTCCCGAGGGCATGAGCCGGGAGCGTTTCGAGTGGCTGGAGCAGGTGGCCGGAGAAGTCATCATGACGCCGGGCTCGGAAAGCAATGTGAAGGAGATTTTCGACAAGTGCTGGGAGCTGCGCAGCTCGGGCGAGGACGTAGTCATCTTCAATCAGTTCGACGAGTTCGGGAATTACCTGTGGCACTACACCGTCACCGGCCCTGCCGTCGCCGAGGTGCTGGCCGCGGTGTCGGCTCCCGGCGACCGGTTTGCCGGATTCGTTTCGAGCACCGGATCGGCGGGCACAATCGCCTGCGGTGACTGGCTGAAACAGCGCTATCCAGCGGTGAAGGTGGCCGCCTCCGAGGCGCTGCAGTGCCCCACGCTGCTGCTGGGCGGCTTCGGGGCGCATCGTATCGAGGGCATCGGGGACAAACACGTTCCGTGGATTCACAACGTGCGCAACACCGACATGGTGATGGCCATCGACGACAGCGCTCCCATGGCGTTGCTGCGGCTGTTCAACGAGGAGGCCGGGGCCGGGTACCTGGAATCGGCCGGCGTCGACGCCGAGGTCGTCGCGGCACTTCCGTTGCTCGGCATCTCGAGCATCTCCAATCTGGTCTCGTCGGTGAAGCTGGCTCGCTATTACGAGCTGGGGCCCGGCGACGTTGTCGTGACCGTTCTCACCGACTCTGCCGAGATGTACCAGAGCCGGATCGCCGAGCTGCGCCAGGAGCAAGGCTCCGTGACCGAGGTGACTGCTGCGGTGGCTCACGAGCGCTGGCTGCTGGGTGCCGTCACCGACAACATGGCCGAGCTGGGCTACTACGACAGGAAACGAATCCACAACTTGAAGTACTTCACCTGGGTCGAGCAGCAGGCGAAGGAGCTGGCCGAGCTAGAGGCGCAGTGGAACGACCCCGGCTACTGGGAGGCCGTACAAGGGCTGGCTCCGCGTATCGATGAGCTGATCGAGGAGTTCAACGCCGCCGTCGGTCTGCTGGGCCAAGGGAGTTGACATGAGTGAGACCCGCATCACCCCGGGTCTGGTGAATGCCCATCACCACCTCTACTCGACGGTGGCCCGGGGCATGCCGGCGCCACCGGAGGCGCCGGGAAGTTTCCCCGAGATCCTTGAGCAGGTGTGGTGGCGGCTCGATGCCGCGCTCGATCTCGAGATGATCCGCTGGTCGGCCCAGCTCGGCGCCCTGCAGGCGCTGGAGCAGGGCACCACCGGCATCATCGATCACCACGAGTCACCCAACGCCATCGAGGGGTCGCTGGACGTCATCGCCGGCGCCTGTGCCGAAGTCGGGGTGCGAGTGTGCTGCGCCTACGGGATTACCGATCGGCACGGGCATGAAGCCGCCGTGTTGGGTCTCGAGGAGAACCGTCGTTTCATCGCAGCCGGGGGCCGGGGCCTGGTGGGGGTGCATGCCGCCTTCACCTGCCAGGACGAGACCCTGGAGGCGGCGGCCGGGCTGGCCGCCGAGCTGGGGGTAGGAGTGCACATCCACGTTGCCGAGGGGGAGATCGACGCCGGTGCGCCCGCCCGGCTGAGTCCCCTGGCTGGTGACGACTGGGTGCTGGCGCACTGTGTACACCTTCAGGAGACCCTGCCCGGCACCATCGTGCACAACCCCCGCTCCAACCTCAACAACGCCGTTGGCTACGCCCGTCCCTTCCGTTTCCCCAATCGGGTGGCTCTCGGCTCGGACGGGCACGGCTCCGCCATGCTCGAAGAATTCCGTCTGGCCTACGCCATGCACCGATCCGTCGACGTCACCGCCACCCCGGAGACGGCGTGGAGCTGGCTCGAGGCGGGGCGCGCCCTGATGCCCGAAACCCGAGAGGACCGGGTGACGTGGTCGTATGAGCCCATGGATCCGTGGCACCTTGCCTTTACACCCGGGGTGCGGCCGCGGCGCATCGAGATCGGGGGAGACATCGTTCTGGACGAAGGCCGGCCTACCCGGGTCGACCCGGACGAGGTGAAGGCGCGGGCCGCGGAGCAGGCCCGCCGCCTGTTCGCCAGATTGTGAGGCCGCGGTGCCGGCGCCGGTTCCTGCCCTGAACCCCTACCCGCTGAACGTGCTCCTCGGCCGTGTGGCCGAGGAGTGGGAGAGCCGAGGCCGCATCTTCGACATGCCGAGCGGCCGGTTCTTCCGCATCGACGACAAACCCGACCTCTCGGTTCGTCTGGGATCCGCCGTGGCCGCCACGCCGCTGGGGCCTGCCGCCGGCCCCCATACCCAACTGGCCGGCAATATCGTGCTGGCATGGCTGGCCGGAGCCCGTGCTTTCGAGCTGAAGACGGTGCAGATCCTCGACGAACTGGATATCGCGCGCCCCTGTATCGACATGGAGACCATCGGGTTCAACGTGGAGTGGAGCCAGGAGCTGAAGCTGGCCCAATCCCTCGAGGAGTACGTCAAGGCATGGGTCATGCTTGCCGTGCTCAAGGAATGGCCACCGCTGCGGTCGGTCCTCGGTGCCCCCGGCCCGCACGTTTTCGACATGTCGGTGGGCTACGACCTCGACGGTATTCGTTCGGGCGCCGTTGCCCGGTTCATCGAAGGCCTGCTGGACGCGTCGGCGCTGATCGACGAGATGCGGACGCTGGTGCCGGCGCCGTTCACTGCCGATGTGGACATCATTTCGAGGCTGGTCGGCAGCGTCACCGTGTCGACGTTCCACGGATGCCCGCCGCAGGAGATCGAGGCCATCGCCCGCCATCTGATGGAGACGTACAACCTCGACGTGGTGGTGAAACTGAACCCGACGCTGCTGGGCCATGAGGAGGTGGACGAGATTCTCCGTCGCCGGCTGGGGTATCAAGATCTCAGGCTGGATCCGGAGGCGTTTGCCGCCGACCTTGGCTTCGACCAGGCCGTTGCCCTGATCGACAGCCTGGACGGCTTCGCCGCCTCGCGGCAGCGCAGCTTCGGCATCAAGCTCACCAACACGTTGGTTGTGGGCAATCACAAGGATCGTTTGCCCGGGACCGAGATGTACCTTTCGGGGGCGCCGCTGCATGTGCTAGCGGTGACGCTTCTGGACAAGCTGGGCGGCGCTCTGCCCGGCCGGCTCCGCCTCGGGCCCGGGGGAGGCACCATCCCGGTGTCGTTCTCGGCAGGTATCGATCGGGGCAACGTCGCCGTTGCCGTCGGCCTCGGGCTGACCCCGGTCACGGTGTGCTCGAACCTGTTGAAACCGGGCGGCTACGGGAATCTGACCGGCATGCTGAAGGCGGTGACCCAGTCAATGGAGGGCGCCGGCTGCTCCGATGTGCCCGCCTGGGTTCGGTACCGGCATGGCGAGGCCGTTGCCGCCGGCCACCGTGATGCCGCGGCCGCCTACGCCGCCGAGCTGGCCGCCGGCGACGGACGATACGATTTTGAGTCCACCGCCAAGCCCCTGCGGATGGTCGATCGTGATCTGGCCATGTGGGACTGCGTCTCCTGCAACCTGTGTGTCACCGTGTGCCCCAACAACGCCATGCTCCACGTGGCCACTCCGGATGGTCTCGGCCTCGAGGAGAAATGGCAGTACTACTGCCTGGCCGAGCTCTGCAACGACTGCGGCAACTGCACCACCTTCTGTCCGGAGAGGGGATCTCCGTTTTTGGTGAAGCCTCGGCTCTACATCGATGGTGATGCTTTTGCCGGGGCACAGGGCCAGGCGTTTCTGGTGCGCCGAGGCAGGGATCGCTTCGCGGTATCTGCCTCGGAGACGGGCGCTCTTGATCTGGATCGTGTCGCCGCCACCCTGAACGCGCTCGAAGGGTTGCCGCTGCGACCGGGAGACCTCGCCTAGAGGCCGCCCGCGGAGGGGCCGCAAGGCGTTTCCTCGGCTGCCTCAGCTGCAGTACGAGGCGCCGGCGGAGGCGATGAGAGAATCCTGCTGCGCCGGGCCGACCTGCGTGGCGCTTCATCAAGCGCGTTGCGCCTGCCTTCCTCGGCGAGTTTTGCCGGCCCTGGATGGGTGCGGTATCGCGCCGGTCCAGGTCCGGGGACGGCACCAGAGTGGCCTGTCCCTCCTCACCCTTCAATCGACCCCTCCACGGGTCGACATCCGTCATTCAACACCTTTGTCGCGCAGGATGCATCCGGAATCCGTCGGCGGAGCTCCTTGCCGGGGCGTCGACCGGCACGCTGATAGGTGGGTGGGATGCTGCGGTGCTCCGCAGCGGCGGGCCAGAAAGCCCTGGAACACGCGTGCCGCCGAAGCTAGGGTGCTCTCTCCAGAGGGGGATTCGAGAGCATGAATCCATTGGCAAAGAGGTCTGCGGCAGGGTTGTTGTCCCTGTTCCTCATGGCGGTCTCTCTGGTGGGGGCCGATGCTCCTCGAGCCCAGGCCGGAATCGCCGGCGGAGAGCATTCCCTTGGCGCCTACGACCCGTCCACCGGCATGTGGTACCTGCGCAGCGCCGAGGGTGAGATCACCTCCTTCCGTTTCGGCAGTTCGAGCGAGGTGCCGCTGATGGGGGATTGGGATGGCGACGGTTTCGACACCGCGGCCCTGTACCGGCGCAGCGACGGCAGAGTCCGCTTGCGTTTCGATACCGGACAGGAGGATGAGATCTATCGCCTGCTGGGGAATGGGCTGCCGGTGGCGGGTGACCTCGATGGTGACGGGATCGACAGTGTCTACGTGGCCGTCGGCGGTCATCTCTACTCGCAAGACAGCGTGGGCAGGGTGCCCGGATTCACCCGAGATGCGCCGGTCCCACCCTCTGTGCCCGACGAAGCGCAGCGGCTGGTGATGGGCGACTTTGATGGCGATGGCATCGATGAGGTCGCCGCGGTGAGGCGCGGGATTCTGGAAGGTGTGCCTACACCCGATGGCACTCTGAAGGTGGGCACGGGTGTCCCCGTGGCGGGCGACTGGGACGGCGACGGGTCGGACACGCTCGCCGTCTACTACTCGTGGTCGGCCCGTTTCGTCATCTACCACGACCTGGGCGAAGGAGGGTGGAGCACGCTCATGACCTTCGGCGCCACCGGGATGGTGCCTGTTGCCGGCAACTTCGGTGATCTGGAGGGAGACGGCGAGGAGCCGGTGGTGGTTCGGGGCATCGGCGCCCTGAGCGAGGGTGATTCCGGGGCTGAAGTGCGCATGCTGCAAACCGAGCTGGCCAACCTGGGCCTGTTCCGCAGTGAGATCAACGGTGAATACGGCGCGGAGACCGCTTATGCCGTGCTCGCCTTCCACTACGCCATGGGCCTGGATCCCGAGTTCGTGTGGAACAGCGTGGACTCCCACTACATGTCACAGTTCGAGCTGCCCCCGGTGCCGGATCGGCCCGATCAGCCGGACCGGCTGGAAGTCGACATCGGAAACCAGCTCATCTACCTGGTGAGAGGCAACGAGGTGTTGCAGACCTTCCCGACGTCAACAGGCGGCGAGTACTCGTACTACAGCGTGCGCACAAGCACCTACGCCTACGGCAGAACACCCAGGGGTGAGTTCCGGCTCTACAGCTTCTTCCGGGGGTGGAGCTGTGATGCGCTCTACGGCTGGTGTATCCACAATCCGTGGGGGTTCACCGACCTCTACGCCCTGCATGGCTACGACGAGGTGCCTCCCTATCCGGCTTCGCACGGTTGTGTGCGGTTGACGGTTTGGGACTCAACATACATAGCCGACTATCTGTACGTCGGCATGCCGCTCTTCATCTGGGACGAGGCCACCGACATCTCCGATTGACGGTGCTGCGGCGCGGGCCGTATTTCTCTCCTTTGCGGTGGGACTGACCCGCGGTCGCCGGGCTACGATGCCCCAGACTTGACGGGGGAGGTCCTGTGGCTGCCGACACGATTCCTTCTCGGCTCTTGCGCAACGCCGAGCTCTACACATCCAGTCCCGCCTATGCGGAGAAAGTGGACGGGCGCTACCAGACGGTGTCGTGGAGCGGGTACGCAGACCGTATGGTGCAGGCGGGAAAGGCGCTCATCGGATTAGGCCTCGAGCCGGAGAGCCATGTGGCCATTCTGGGCTTCAATCGTCCGGAGTGGGTCATCCTCGATCTGGCGTGTATGGCCGTCGGCGGTGCGCCCATCGGCATCTATGCAACCAGCTCGCCTCACGAGATCCTCTACATCGCCGGTCACTCCGAGGTCCCGCTGATCCTGGTCGAGAATCGTGAACAGCTCGACAAGGTGCTTTCGGTTCGAGACGACCTTCCCCACCTTCGCTACATCGTGACCATGCGGGGGAATGAGGCCGTCGATGATCTGGGAATCCTCACCTGGGAGGAGTTCCTCGCCGGCGGCGACGGGGTTGCCGACGCGGAGTTCACCCGTCGGATCGAGTCGCTGGAGCCCGACGATGTGGCCACTCTCATCTACACCTCCGGCACCACCGGTGCTCCCAAGGGGGTGATGCTCACCCACAACAATCTCACCTGGACCGCCGACCGTGCCGGAGTCATCTTTGATCTCGGTCCCGACGATCGGCTGGTCTCCTACCTACCGCTCAGCCACATCGCCGAGCAGATGTTCACCATCCACGGAGCCATCACCTTTGGCTACTCGGTGTGGTTCGCCGAGTCGATCCCGGCCCTTCCCGACAATCTCAAGGAGGTGCGCCCCACCATCTTTTTTGCCGTGCCCCGGGTATGGGAGAAGTTCGAGGCCGGGGTCAAGGGCATACTCGCCGAGGCGAGCCCGCTGAAGGCCCGGCTCGCCGCCTGGGCCACGGGGGTGGGCCGACAGGTGATCACCTTGCGCAACTACGGGAAGAAGCCGACGGGCCGGCTGAAGGCGCAGTGGGCGCTGGCCGACCATTTGGTGCTCTCCAAGGTGAGGGCGGCGCTGGGACTGGATGAGGCCCAGATCACGCTGGTGGCGGCGGCTCCGATTGACGCCGCGGTGCTCAAGTTCTTTTCCGGGTTTGGACTGCAGATCCTCGAGGTCTACGGCCAATCGGAGGGCAGCGGCCCCACTACTTTCAGCCGCCCCGGCAACGCTCGCTTTGGCAAGGTGGGTCCTCCGTATCCAGAAGCCGAGGTGAAGATAGCCGCCGACGGTGAGATTCTGCTGCGCGGCGGCAACGTCTTTGCCGGGTACTACAAGGATCCTGAGGCCACCGAGAGTGCCCTCGTGGACGGCTGGCTGCACTCGGGGGATCTCGGCGAACTTGGCGACGACGGTTTCCTGTCGGTCACCGGACGCAAAAAGGACATCATCATCACCGCCGGAGGCCACAATGTGGCTCCCAAGGTCCTGGAAGGCGGCATCAAGCAGAATCCCCTGGTGTCGGAGGTTGTGGTCATCGGCGATCGCCGCAAGTACCTGACCGCGCTGATCGCTCTCGATGCTGAGGCCGTTGCCGACTTTGCCGCAGAGCGGGGTATCACCGAGCCTCCTCACGAATGCGCCGAGGTCTTCTCCGAGATCGAGCGCACCGTCGACGAAGTGAACACGCTGGTGGCTCGTTCCGAGCAGATCAAGAAGTTCACCATCCTGCCTCGTGACCTCACCATCGAGCACGGCGAGATCACCGGCACGCTCAAGGTGCGCCGGGATATTGTCGCCCGCCACTTCTCCGCCGAGATCGAATCGATGTACCTCTAGGGAACGTTTTCACTGTGGTGATGGTTGTAACCACCGTGAGACGAATCCTTGCTTTCACCGCCTTTGTCCTGCTCGTTGCCGCGTGCAGCGGCGAGGGCGGCGCCGGCAGCACCGAGGACATTGTGAGCACCACCGAAGGCATCATCAGCGGCAGTACCAGCCCGGGGGCGAGCGCCGCCCCCGAATTCCCCGACGGTCTCGACTGGATCAACGTCGACCGGCCGCTCTCGTTTGCCGAGCTGCGGGGCAAGGTGGTGCTGCTCGATTTCTGGACGTACGGCTGCATCAACTGCATTCACATCATTCCCGACCTGATGCGCCTCGAAGAGGAGTACGCCGACGAGCTGGTGGTCATCGGGGTGCACTCGGCGAAGTTCGACAACGAAGGATCCACCGAGAACATTCGGCAGGTGGTGCTCCGCTACGGCATCGAGCACCCCGTGGTCAACGACAGCGACTTCCAGGTGTGGAACGCCTGGGGGGCGAGGGCGTGGCCCACCATCATGCTGGTCGACCCTGCCGGCAACATCGTCGGCGGGCACAGCGGGGAGGGCGTCTACGACGTGGTCAAGCCGGTCATCGACAGCCTCATCGAGGAGTTCGATCAGCTTGGCCTCATCGATCGGTCACCGCTGGATCTGAATCTTGAGCCCCTTGCCGACTCGGTCCTCTCCTTCCCGGGCAAGGTTCTCGCCGACGCCGCAGGAGGGCGGCTGTTTGTCGCCGACACCAACCACCATCGCATCGTGGTCGCCGACCTGGAGTCGGGAGAGGTGACACAGGTGATAGGCAGCGGAAACCGGGGATTCGGCGACGGCGGGCTTGCCGAAGCCGGGTTCGATCAGCCCCAAGGCATGGCACTCTCTGCCGATGGGACCCTGCTGTATGTCGCCGATCTGGGTAATCACGCGGTGCGGAAGGTCGACCTGGAATCCGGCCTGGTCACCACATTGGCCGGCACCGGCGAGCAGGCGCGGTCGTACCCGCCGTCGGCGGGCACCCTGGAGGACGTGGAGCTGAACTCGCCGTGGGATCTGCTCCTCGACGGCGACACTCTCTACGTTGCCATGGCCGGGTCGCACCAGGTCTGGGCCCTCCAGCTCGATGCGGATCTTGCCCTCCCCGCGGCCGGCAGCGGCTTGGAGGGGGTGGTGAACGGCGACGCCGGAACGGCGCAGCTGGCGCAGCCGTCGGGCCTTGCTCTGCTCGGCGAGCGGCTGTTCTTCGCCGATTCCGAGTCGAGCACCATTCGTTACCTCGATATCGGGGGCGACGTCGGGCTTCTGGCCGGCAGCGGCAATGGTCTCTTTGCCTTTGGTGATGCTGACGGGCTGGGCACCGAAGCCCGCTTCCAGCATCCGCTGGGCGTTGTGGTCGACGGAGGTTATGTCTACGTCGCCGACACCTACAACAACAAGATCAAGCGCATCGACCCAGACAGCGGGGCGACGGAGACCTTCCTCGGCGGCGAGGCCGGATGGCGCGACGGTGCCGACGCCCTCTTCTACGAGCCTGGGGGCCTTGATGCCGCCAACGGCAAGCTCTACGTCGCCGACACCAACAACCACGCGGTGCGGGTGATCGCTCTCGCCACCGGCGAAACCTCCACACTCGTGTTGTACGGAGTGGAGCGGTTTGTTGCCGCGGACGACGACTACAACGGCACCGTGGTGACGGCCGAAACGGTGCAGCTGGCCGCGGGCGAGGCCACGATCCTGGTTGAGATCGAGTTTCCTCCCGGACATAAGGTGAACGATCTGGCTCCCTTCTCCATGCGGTGGCGCTCCGAGGGTGTCGCCGACTTCGGCGCCGGCGCCGAGGTCTCGCTTGTTGCCCCTGAGTTCCCGATTGAGGTGCCGGTCACCCTCGCCCCCGGCGAAGGCACCGTGGTTGGTGACGTCACCATCTACTACTGCACCACCGAGGCCGAGTCGCTCTGCCTCATCGACGAGGTGCGGTTCGAGATCCCCGTCGAAGTGGGTCCCGGAGGGACCGACTCGGTAACCGTGTCCCACTTCGTGCCAGCGTTTCCCTGATCGCTAGCCTGGCTCGACATGAGCCGCCTCGCCACTCGTGCCTATCTCTGGTACCGGGCGCGTCGCACTCCCAGCCACGAGCTGCCTTTCCCCGAGCAGCGCAGGCTGCGGCAGAAGACGTGGCGTCCTCCACCTCTCCGGGGCTCCTCTTTTGAACGTGTCGAGGCTGTTGGTGTTGCCGGAGAATGGGTGGTGGCGCCAAAGCTGGAGGCGACGGGGACCATCCTGTTCTTACATGGAGGCGGCTATCTATACGGGTCGGCGCAGGAACGCCGCAATCTGACTTCTCGGCTGTCACGTGCGGGTGCCTGCCGGGTTCTCGCTCTGGATTACCGCCTGGGTCCGGAGCACCCTTTCCCCGCCGCGGTCGACGATGCGGTTGCCGCCTACCGCTGGCTGCTCAGTGAGGGCGCCGACCCGGCGCGGACGGTGATCGGGGGAGATTCTGCCGGCGGCGGGTTGGCGGTATCGGTGCTCACCTTTCTTCGGGACCTGCGTGTGCCGCTGCCGGCAGGAGCGTTCTTGCTGTCTCCATGGACCGACCTGACCATGAGAGGGGAGTCGGTGACGGAGCGGGCCGAACGCGACGTTGTGCTCGATCTTCCCGGCCTGCGCTTCTGTGCAGATCTGTATCTGGCCGGCGCCGATGTTCGCCACCCGCTGGCTTCGCCGCGGTACGCCGATCTCTCCGGCCTGCCGCCGCTGCTGATACAGGTGGGCTCCGAGGAGATGCTTTTCGACGACGCCCGCGGTCTGGCCGAGAAGGCAGAGCAGGCCGGTGTCGACGTTCAGTTCGAGGAGTGGTCGGGGGCCGGCCACGTGTTCCAGGCGTCGGTGCCTTTCCACACCCAGGCGCGACGCGCTTTGGCACGGGTCGGAGGGTTCATCGAAGGTGTGCTGAGGCGCTGACCGGCGGTCAGACTGTGGCCTCTTCCGCCAGAGACTCCAGGTCGTTGTCGAAGAGCTGGTCACGCGGCGGGGTCAGGCTGGCGATGAGGTAGGCGGGTGGATAAGGGCCGTCGCCGGTGAGCAGCTCGCTGATGAGCGCTCCACGGCCGAGGTCGTGGTTGCAGTGCTCCTCGCAGGACCGGTACGGATCCTGGACGTGTTCCTCTGCCATGGGGGAGGACATCGGTCGGTTGGGGCGGTCCCTTGAATCAGTCCCAGCCGAGTTCGGCGAGCCGCTCGTCGTCGATGCCCAGGTGGTGGGCCACCTCGTGAAGCACCGTCTTGCGGATCTCCCGGCGCAGCTCGTTGCGGGAGAGGCCGAGTTCCAGGTGCGGTCTCATGAAAATGACGATGCGGTCGGGAAGGAACCCGGAGTAATCGACGCCGCGGTCCAGGAGTGAGACCCCCTCGTAGATGCCGAGGATTCCGTCGTTTTGCGGGTCTTGGTCCGCTGTGGGCCAGTCTTCGACCACAACGTGGAGGTTCTCCACGGCGTCGACAACCCACCCCGGGAGGCCCTCCAGGGCCTCGTCGACAACCCTCTCAAACTGTGCTCTGCGCACGCCTGGAGCCTAGGCAGCCCATTGCTACACTCGGGTGCCCTCGGGCGCTTAGCTCAGCGGGAGAGCGCTGCCTTCACACGGCAGAGGTCACTGGTTCGATCCCAGTAGCGCCCACGTCGCCG
>CAZTJO010000009.1:14112-58362 GCA_964614095.1 uncultured Acidimicrobiia bacterium | reverse complement strand
CGCGGACCACTCCGCAGGCGGAAGCACTCGACTCGGTGCTCGCCGGTCGTCCTCTCGAGATGGTCGTGAACCTCGAGGTAGAAGAGGAAGAGGTTGTGCAGCGAATCATCAAACGGGGGCAGCTGGAGGGAAGGAGCGACGACACTGAGGAGACGGTGCGTAATCGGCTCCGGGTCTACCGCGAGCTCACCGAACCGCTGATCACCTACTACGAGGAGAGGGGCATTATCCGTTCGGTCGACGGCATGGGCACGATCGAGGAGATCTTCGCCCGTGTGGCCCGAACTCTGGCCGAGGCATGATCACTATCAAGAGCTCGGAGGACTTCGCCAAGATGCGAGTCGCGGGCCGGGTGGTGGCCGAAGTCCACACCAAGGTGCGGGAAGCGGCGTCTCCCGGAACCAGGCTCATCGATCTCGACAAGCTGGCGGCCGAGATAATCGAGAAGCGGGGCTGCCTGCCATCTTTCCTCAACTATCACGGCTATCCGGCGACCATCTGCCTGTCCCCCAACAACGTCATCGTGCACGGCATCCCCGACCGGCGGGTACTTCGGGAAGGCGACATTCTCGCCCTCGACGTGGGGACGATCTTTGAGGGCTGGCACGGCGATGCGGCCATCAGCTTCGGGATCGGCAAGATCAGCGAAGAGGCGCAAGCGCTGTTGGAGGCCACCGAGCGAGCCATGTGGGCCGGTGTGGAACAGTCCAGGCCGGGGCGCCGGCTGGGGGACATTGGGCATGCCGTCGAGTCGGTGGCCCATGAAGGCGGGTATGGCGTGGTGAGGGAGTACACCGGTCACGGCATCGGTCGCCAGATGCACGAAGAGCCGCAGGTTCTGAACTATGGGGATCCCGGGACCGGCCTCAAGCTGAAAGAGGGCATGGCCATATGCATCGAGCCCATGCTCAACATCGGCGAGGGCGCCACCCGCGTACTGAAGGACGGCTGGTCGGTGGTCACCGCGGACGGATCACTCTCGGCGCATTTTGAGCACACCATCGCCATCATGGCCGATGGGCCGCAGGTGCTGACGGTTCCGTAGTCAAGAATGCAGAATGCAGACGGCGGACTCTGGACTCTGAATTCTGGGTATTTGTTGCTGAACTCTGAGCTCTGGGCTCTGTTATGTGGTCCGGCCTCCGTGTGGCCTGCAGCACCCTCGGAGGCGCCTCGAGAGCGCTCCGGCGGGCAACTTTGATGATTTGTCCTACCACGGTGCGTCCGGTACTCTTGCCGTCCGGCCCTTCGGGGTCCGTTTCGTGTGTTCGCAGGTAAGTGATGGCGACGTGGCACGGTCGGTCGACCGTCGTCGAGCTCCCGGTACACGACGGTTGTGCTCGATGACGCCGACTTGCAGAGATCTCATGAAAGTAAGGCCGTCGGTGAAGAAGATGTGCGAGAAATGCCGGGTCATCCGGCGTCACGGCCGCGTCTGGATCATCTGTGCCAATCCTCGCCACAAGCAGCGACAGGGATGACGTAGATGGCACGTATTTCAGGAGTCGATCTGCCGAGGGATAAACGGCTCGAGGTGGGCCTCACCTACATCTTTGGTGTGGGTAGCAGCCTGGCTCGTGAGACCTGTGATGCGCTCAAGATCGATCGCAGCACAAAAATACGGGATCTCACCGACGACGAGATCGTCAAGATACGTCAGTACATAGATGCCAACTTCCGAGTCGAGGGTGATCTCAGGCGTGAGGTGACTCAGAACATCAAGCGCAAGGTCGAGATCGGCTCCTACCAGGGAGTGCGGCACCGCCGCGGACTTCCTGTACGTGGCCAACGCACACACACGAACGCTCGCACCCGCAAGGGTCCTCGCCAGGCAATCGCCGGCAAGAAGAAGGCACGGAAGCACTGAGGGGCGCGGAGGTTTCCTTGGCAGAGAAGAGGCAGACGCGGCGGCGAGAGCGCAGAAATGTGCTCCACGGCCAGGCCCATATAACCGCCAGCTTCAACAACACCATCATCAACATCACCGACCTCGAAGGCAACACGCTTGTGTGGACCTCCGGGGGGACGGTGGGGTTCAAGGGATCCCGCAAATCCACTCCGTACGCAGCCCAGGTGGCGGCCGAACAGGCGGCCCGGCGGGCCGGGGAGTGGGGGATGCGAAAGATCGATGTCATCGTGAGGGGTTCCGGCTCGGGCCGGGACACCGCCATCCGGACCCTGCAAACCATGGGCATGGAGGTCACCGGCATTCGCGACGTCACCCCGATACCGCACAACGGTGTGCGACAGAAGAAGCGGCGGGGGAGCTAGAGCCGTGGCACGCTACACCGGACCCATCTGCAAGCTCTGTCGCAGGGAGCGCACGAAGCTGTTTCTCAAGGGTGCCCGCTGCGAAAGCAGCAAATGTGCCGTCGAGCGCAAGCCGTACCCGCCGGGCGAGCACGGCCGCGGCCGTATCCGCGAGAGCCAGTACCTCGTGCAGCTGCGGGAGAAGCAGAAGACTCGCCGCATCTATGGAATCCTCGAACGCCAATTCCGCAATTATTACAAGGAGGCCGCTCGCCAGCGCGGCATCACCGGCGAAAACCTCTTGCGTATCCTCGAGAGCCGCCTGGATAACGTAGTCTTCCGGGCCGGTTTTGCCGGTTCACGGGCGCAGGCCCGTCAATTGGTGTCCCACGGCCATTTTGTCATCAACGGCCGCAAGATCAACGTGCCGTCGTACCGAGTGCGGCGGGACGACGAGGTTCGGCTCCGTGAGCGAAGCCTGGAGCTGCTTGTGGTCCAGCACGCTCTCGACACATCGCGGGACCGACCCAGGCCGGAGTGGATAGAAGTGAATGGCGATGCTCGCAAGATCGTCATCCGCGATCTTCCCAACCGAGCCCAAATCGACACCCAGGTCCAGGAGCAGCTCATCGTTGAGCTGTACTCGAAGTAGGGGGCCCACGTGCTCATCGTCCAGCGTCCACAGATAGAAGAAGAGCAGACCGTCGAGAATCGCTCGCGTTTTGTCGTTGAGCCTCTCGAGCCCGGATTCGGCTACACCCTCGGCAATACCCTGCGGCGCACACTCTTGTCGCGAATCCCGGGAGCTGCCATCACCGTGGTGCGGATCGAGGGGGTGCAGCACGAGTTTTCCACCATTGAAGGCATCGTGGAGGATGTTGTCGATCTGATACTCAACCTGAAGCAGGTTGTGCTCCGCATCGAAGCCGAAGAGCCACAGACGCTATATCTGTCGGCCAAGGGAAAAGGCGAGGCCACCGCGGCCGACCTCAAAGTGCCTGCCGGAGTCGAAGTGGTCAATGGCGATCTCCACCTCGCCACATTGGCTGCTTCAGGCCGGCTCGAGATCGAGATGATGGCCGAGCGCGGCGTTGGATATCGATCATCGGAGCGGAACGCAAGGGGTGACGCCATCGGCAGCATTCCGATCGATTCGGTCTTTTCACCGGTGCGCAAGGTTTCCTACACGGTCGAGAGCACCCAGGTGGGGCAGATGACCAACTTCGACAAGCTGGTCATCGATGTCGAGACCGACGGTTCGGTAACTCCTCGTGAGGCTGTGTCCTCGGCGGGCAAGACCTTGGGCGAGCTATTGGGCCTTTTTGCCGATGTCGGCGAGGGTATTGGGCTGGAGCTCGGTGACGTCGTCTCCGCCGAATCCGCATCGCCGGATCTGGAGCTTCCCATCGAGGCGCTCGATCTGTCGGAGCGGCCCCGCAACTGCCTCCGCCGGGCTCAGATTCAGACCGTGGGCGAGCTTGTGCTGAAGACGGAAGAGGATCTGCTCAACATCACCAACTTCGGCCAGAAGAGCCTGGAAGAGGTCACCGCGAAGCTCGACGAGCTGGGTCTCTCCCTGCGCTCGACTCGAGACGAGGAAGCTTCCGACTGATGCCGCGCCCCAAAAAGGGTCCACGGCTCGGTGGGAGTTCTGCTCACCAGAAGGCCATGCTCCGCAATCTCGCCCAGGAGCTCTTCTCGGAGGAGCGCATCACCACCACGGTGTCGAGAGCAAAACTGTTGCGGCCATTCGCCGAGAAGCTCATCACCAAGGCCCGCGCCGGTTCTCTCCACGATCGTCGCCAGATCCTCGCCGAGATTGAGGACACCGAGGTTGTCACCAAACTCTTCGACGATGTGGCCCCTCGCTATGCCAATCGTCCTGGGGGCTACACCCGCATCGTGCGGCTGGGGCCTCGCCGCGGCGACGGTGCCGAGATGGCCGTCATCGAGCTGGTCTAGCGCCGGCCCCATGGTCCGCATGCTGCTCACCGGGCCATGAGCGCCACCGCCCTTTCCTGCCGGTGCGATAGGCATGGGCCCGGCCGCGGTATCGTCGCTCTGTAATGATGAATCGTGTCTGGTCTGCCCTGCGCTCCGCGCTCCGGCCGCGCGGCACTGCTGCCTTCCTGGGGCTGGCCGTAGCTGTTGGAGTCACCGTCGGCCTTGCCGCAGCTGCACTCATCGGCGGCATCGAGGGTGTCAAATGGCTGGTCGAGTGGCTGAGTGATCGCATCGGCACCATCGAGGTGCTCGGTGTCGATATCGGGGGCACCAAGCTGGTTGTGCTCGTCGCCCTGCCGTTGGGGCTTTCCGCAGCCTGGGCGATGGGCCGCCGGTATCCCGAGGTGAATGCCGACGGCGTTCCCGAAGTCATGGCCGCCGTCGGCATCCGTTCCGGCTACATGCCGACTCGGGGCGCTCCGCTCAAGCTCGTGGTGGGTTCCCTCACCGTCGGCTTGGGCGGGTCGGTGGGACGTGAGGGCCCCATCGCACAGATCGGCGGCACCATCGGGTCTTCGCTGGCCCGGCACACCGGGCTCGGGGAGGACCGGGTTCGCAGCTTGGTGGCCGCCGGCGCCGGGGCCGCCATAGCGGCCTCGTTCAACGCGCCCATCGCCGGCATGCTGTTCGCCATCGAGGTGATCCTCGGCAATTTCGCCATTCGTCACCTGAACGCGGTTGTTGTTGCCTCGGTCACCGCGGCCGTGACCACCAGCAGCATTGTCGGGGAGGAGCGCATCCTCAGTGCCTATCCGCATCAGGTCAACCATCCCAGCGAACTACTGCTGTACGCGGCCCTGGGCGCACTTGCCGTTCTGGTCGGCTGGATCTTCCTGCGCGCGCTGGCCACCGCCGAGGCGGTGCGCTACCGGGGTCCCCGGTGGCTTCGCCCTATCGTGTTTGGGCTGGCCATTGCCGGAATCGGAATGGTGGAGCCCGATATCCTTGGTACCGGCCAGGAAGTGGTGGCCGGCTTTCTCGATCTCATCAGCACAACCGACATCGTCTGGTGGTCCGTGCTCGCCCTGGTGGGATACAAGATCGTCGCCACTTCTCTGACTCTTGGAGTGGGGGGATATGGCGGCGTTTTTATGCCGAGTCTCTTTATCGGAGCCGCTCTCGGGGCCGGGTTTGCCGATCTGATCGCACCGGTGTGGGGCAGCTCGCAGCTGGAGCCGGGGGCCTTTGCCATCGTCGGAATGGCGGCCATGTTTTCCGCTGTGGCCCGGGCGCCGCTCACCTCGATCCTGATCGTATTCGAGATAACCGGTGACTACGGACTTGTGCTCCCGCTCATGCTTGCCGCCTCGCTCGCCACCTTTGCGGGTGATCGAGTGCACCGGGACAGCGTCTACATCATGTCATTGGCCCGTCGTGGCATTCGACTGCGGCGGCATAGTGAGATCGATTTGCTCGACACCGTGCACGTCGGCGACGTGGCTTCGGTGGTCGATGCCAGCGTGTCGCCCGAGATGACAACGGCACAGGTACAGGGCCTTCTGGATCGCCAGCGGCACCGCAGCATGCCGGTGTTGGAGTCGCGGAAGCTGGTCGGCGTGATCACGACTACCGACATCGTGCGCACCGGCGGGCCTTCGGATCTGGTGACCGCCGCTGAAGCGATGACGCCACGGCCCACCACCCTGGTCCCCAGCAGCGCGGTGTCCGAGGCGCTGGAGCGGATGGCGTCGCTGGGTGTGGGGATCATCCCGGTTGTCGCCGAGAATGACCCGCGGCGGCTTGTAGGTGTTTTCCGGCGTGAGGACGCGGTCGGCGCCTATCACCGTGCCCTCGGCCAGGAGGTGCACCATGAGATGGACCGGGAACGGCTCCGCGCCCGTACCCACCCCGATGCCTCGTTCAGTGATATCGAGATTCCTCCCGGCTCGGTGGCCGACGGTCGGCGGGTGCGAGAGATTCCCATCCCCCAGGGCTGCACCATCGTGTCGGTACGCCGAGGCGCCGAGATCAGGGTGCCCCACGGGCACACCGTTCTCGAAGCCGGTGACGTACTCACCATCTTCAGCCGCCGGGCCGCCCGCGAGCAGCTGGAGGCTCGCCTCGACGTTGACGAGTGGACCGGCGAGCACGATCGGGTGGGACGGGAGCCCGAGGCGCGCTTTTTCGATGTGGAGATTCCCGCCGGTTCGGTGGCCGACGGCCGTGCCGTCAAGGAGATTCCGATACCCCGCGGCTGCACCATCGTCTCGGTGCGTCGGGAGGGCGAGACCATGGTGCCCGACGGCAACACCAGACTGAGTGGTGGCGACATCATCGTGCTCTTTGCGCTGCCCGTCTCACGGGAGCAGTTCGTGGAGCGTCTGCGGACAAGGGTGGAGGAGGGGTAGAAGCAGGGAGGGCCGAGAGTTCGGAATTCAGAATTCAGACCGCGTTATGCCGACTCTGAATTCTGAACTCTGAACTCATCTACCCTTCCCCAGCGACTTCACCGAGGAGCCCATGCCCCGCCCCATCCGGATTGGCGTGCAGATACATCCGGAGCACTGCGAATACGGAGTCATCCGTGAAGCAGCGATGGAGGCCGAGGAGATCGGTTTCGACATTGTCTACAACTGGGATCACTTTTTCCCCTTGTTCGGTGAGCGTGACGGCAAACACTTCGAATGCTGGACGATGCTGGCCTCCTTTGCCGAGGTGACCACGAGGGTGGAGCTCGGCCCGCTGGTGACCTGCAACTCGTACCGCAATCCCAACCTGCTGGCCGACATGGCCCGCTCCGTCGATCACATTTCCGGGGGACGGGTGATTCTCGGCATCGGATCGGGTTGGTTTCGGCGTGACTACGACGAATATGGATATGACTTCGGGAGTGCAGGCAGCCGGCTGCGGGACCTGGATGCGGCCCTTCCCCGGATCAAAGATCGTCTGCATCGGCTGAATCCGCCCCCGCTGCGTGAGATGCCCATCCTGATCGGCGGCAGCGGGGAGAAGGTGACGCTTCGCATCACCGCCGAACACGCCGACATCTGGCACGGCTTTGGGAGCCCCGATGAATTCCGCCGCCTGAATCGGGTACTCGACGACTGGTGTGTGAAGGTAGGCCGTGACCCGGCGGAGATCGAACGTGCAGTCGGGGTGCCGCGAGAGCAGAACCGGGACATCGCTTTCGGCGACGCTCTTTTTGCCGCCGGTGCCGAGCAGCTCACCCTGCCCGTTCAGGGGCCCCGGTTCGGCATTTCGGAGCTGGCGGAATGGATCGACTGGAGAGACGAGAAGAACCGGACCCGCCGCCATCCTTGATGGCGGGCGTTATGTGGTCCCGACCTATGCTGGCCCGGCCATGGTGACGACATGATGCGGGCCATCCTGCGCGGCGCCCTGCTGCGGCGCGACGCCTACGTGCGTATGGTGCTGATGCCGGACGGCCCCGCCGACGGGTTCATGATTGTGGTCGGCGTGTACCTCTTGCAGGCTCTGGTCGCCGTCTTTCGCAGGACCGACATCATCCCGGCACTGCTTTTCACTCTCGGCGGCGTGTTCGGGTGGATCGTCCTCTCCGGGCTCGTCTACGTGATCGGCCGCCACCTTCTCCACGGCTTCGGCTCTTTCCCCGGCGTTGTGGGTGCTGCCAGCCTCGGCTTTCCCCCGCTGCTGCTGGCCATTCCGCTCAGCTTCGTGTTCTCCCCATCCACGGCCAATCTCATCCTGTCGGCGTGGCTGGTGGCCTGTCTGTGGATGGTCGCCCGGGTCGCCCTCGAGCTGGAACCGAAGAAGGCGATCGTCGCCGCGGCCGGCGGCTGGGCGGCCTGGCTGGTGGTCATGTACCTGTTTCATCTCTGATGCCTACCTACCGCATCGATCTCGCCTACGACGGTTCCGCCTTCCGCGGCTACGCGGCCAACCCGGGGGTGAGAACCGTGCAGGGGGAGCTGGAGGAGGTGCTTGCCGCAGTTTTGCAGCAGGAGGTTTCCACGGTGGTTGCCGGGCGCACCGATGCCGGGGTGCACGCTCGGGGCCAAGTGGTGTCGTTCTCCGTGGAGGTTGCCATCGACCCGGCCCGAGTGCAGCGTGCGGTCAACAAGCGGCTGGCGCCCGAGGTGGTGGTGACCGCGGCTACGGAAGCTGCTGACGACTTCAGCGCTCGCTTTGCGGCCCGATCGCGAACCTACCGATATTTTGTGGACGACGCCGGGGTGCCCGATCCGGCCCGGCGCTGGAGGGCATGGCACGTTCCCGGGCCCCTGGATGTGGACGCCATGAACCAGGCCGCGGCCCACTTCATCGGTGAGCACGATTTCGCCTCACTGTGCCGGGCGGCCGAGGGCAAGACGACCATTCGGATGGTCAACACTGCAGCATGGTGGAGAGAAAACGGCGCCGTGGTCTTCGAGGTGAATGCCGCCGCCTTCTGCCACCAGATGGTGCGGTCCCTGGTTGCGTTGTGTGTTGAGGTAGGACGGGGCCGGCTGGGAGCGGAGGAGGTGCCGGCGATCATCGACGCTCGGGACAGGAATGCCGCCCGCGGCGCGGCGCCGCCAAGCGGGCTAGCGCTGTGGAGCGTTGAGTATTGAGAGAGTTCAGAGTCGGTATGGCGCGGTCTGAGCTCTGGACTCTCCCTTTTCTACGTCCCCTGTTTCACCACCTCACGGATCCATTGCACCACCGACATATCCCCTTCGATCTTCAGCACATCCGCAGGTTGCCGGCCCCACGCCCAGAGATCAAGGTCCGACGCGGGCGCGCTGATGCTGGCGACGGGCTCGTCGGCAGCGCCGTCGGCCAGGACCCATCCGGGTTCCCGTTCACCCGTGCCGAGAAGCAGGTGTAGTTCTGCCCCGGCGTCGGGCATGATGAGCCGGACGGTGCGGCCGTCCTCTCGGAAGCCGGCGGGCTCCTGGCCGCAGAAAATCGGGCCCAGTACCTCGTCGATTCCGTCGGCGGCCAGATCGGGTGGCAGCGGGGAAGGCGCACCGTGGGCCAGCTCGACGTCGGTGCGGTGCACCGCAGTCTCATGCGCCATCCGCCGGTACCAGAATCCGGTGCTCTGGTCGGGGGGGTACCAGCTGTAGACCCGGATTGAAGGGTCGGTAGCGGCGAGGGTGTTGATGAGCATTTCGAGCCCTTCCGCGTACCAGCCGACCACGGCATCATCGTCGTCCGGAGCCGTTGCCTTCTCCGGCTGCATTTGGAGCCGTTCACGGACGATGCGTTCCTTGTGGCGGTGGACCACTGCGGTGTGGGCTACCACATTACGCACCTGCCATCCCGGGCATGATGGAACCGGCGCTCCCATGTCGCCGGCGGCCGCGAGCAGCCCGTCACCGTGAATACGTATCTCGTCGAGGTAGCGAGCCCAGGCAAGTCTCATGATTTCATCTCCACCATGGCGGTTCTTTGCCTATCGGTGGACGCTACATGTTGTGGGGAGGGAATTGCGATGGCGCCGGGGGTCGGATACCATGCCCCGTCGCCCCCGCTGCGGGGCGCTTTCCCGTGCCCATCACGGTCCACTTTGCAGAGGAATCGATGAGATCTCAGAAGACGTTCACGCCTCGGCCCGCCGACATCGAGCGTTCGTGGTGGGTGGCGGATGCCACCGATCTGCCGTTGGGACGGCTGGCCAGTGAGGTGGCCAGGGTGCTGCGCGGCAAGCACAAACCCATCTTTGCTCCCCATATGGATACCGGCGACTACGTCGTCATCGTCAACGCCGAGAAGGTGGCGGTGACGGGCAACAAGGCGGAGGACAAGCGCTACTTCCGTCACTCCGGCCATCCGGGTGGCCTCATCACCAAGACGTTTGCCGAAGTGCTGGCGAGGCATCCGGAGCGCATCTTGGAGCAGGCTGTACGGGGCATGTTGCCCAAGAACCGCCTGGGTCGCCGCATGCTCAGGAAGCTGAAGGTCTACGCCGGACCCGTTCATCCCCATTCTGCCCAGGCGCCCCGGCCCTTGGAAATCGACATACGAAAGGTCACTTGATGCCGAAGCCCCTCGTTCAGACAGTCGGCCGCCGCAAGTCCTCCGTGGCGCGGGTGCGCATGTACGACGGCAGCGGTGAGATGTCGTTGAACGGCCGCTCGCTGGAGGTCTATTTCCCCAGCATGGCGCAGCGGCTACGGGTGCTCGAGCCGATCAGGTCGGTCGGCATGGAAGACCGGTTCGACATCAAGGCCACGCTCGAGGGTGGGGGTCTCACCGGCCAGACCGATGCTCTTCGTCTCGGCATCGCCCGTGCCCTCGTCGCGGTGAACCCGGAACTGCGGCAGTCTTTGAAGAAGGCGGGCATGCTCAGCCGTGACGCACGGGTGGTCGAACGCAAGAAGTACGGTCTGCGCAAGGCACGCCGGGCTCCCCAGTACACCAAGCGCTAGATGCCCGGGGTGGTTCCGGTCGAAGGGGCGACATGAACGACAGCTCCCTGTTCGGCACCGACGGCGTGCGGGGCCGCGCCAACGTCGAACTCACCCCGGAGCTTGTCATGGGCCTGGCTCGCGCCGCCGGTGACGGACGCACCGGCACGGTGCTGGTGGGGCGTGACACCCGACGCTCCGGCCAGATGCTCTCGGCGGCGGTGCAGGCGGGTTTCCACGCCGCCGGCCTGGACACCGTCGACCTCGGCATTGTGCCCGTCGGTGCCGTCTCGTATCTCACGCGGGCGACAAAGGCGCGCTACGGCGTCATGGTGAGCGCAAGCCACAATCCGGCATCCGACAACGGCATCAAGTTTTTTGCCGAGGATGGCAGCAAGCTGGATTTGGAGCGTGAGGCGGCCATCGAGGCTCGTTATCGGCATGGCCCGCCTTCAGTGCCGGTCGAAGGCGAGCGGGTCGGCATGAACCTCGGCATGCCCGATGCGCTGGACAAATACGTCGAGCACCTGGCCAAGACGGCGCGGCTGTCCTTGAACGGCATTTCGGTGGTGCTCGATTGTGCCAATGGTGCCTCGTTTGTGGCTGCTCCGCGACTCTTCGAGCGTATCGGCGCCGATGTCACCACCTTTGCCACCGAGCCGAGCGGTATGAACATCAATGAGGGCTGTGGAGCCACCAATCCATCATTCCTGGGCAAAAAGGTCAGGGGACGCATCGGGCTCGCCTTCGATGGCGATGCCGACCGGGTCGTTGCGATCGACGAGGAAGGCGTGCCGGCCAACGGTGACGTCATCATGGCGATCCTGGCCAAGCGGCTGCGGCAGCAGGATGCTCTCCCCGGCAACGTTGTCGTGGCGACTGTGATGTCGAACCACGGCTTCCGGCTGGCCATGAAGGGAATGGGCGTCAAGGTGGAGGAAACGCCGGTGGGTGACCGGCATGTGCTCAAGATGATGCAGCGTACCGGGGCGGTGCTTGGTGGCGAGCAGAGCGGCCACGTCATTTTTGCGGGTGAGCCAACCGGTGACGGCTTGCTCACGGCCATGCGGCTTCTCGAGGTTGTGGCCGTCGAAGGTAGCCCGCTGCGCGAGCTGCGCCGAGTCATGACCGAGTACCCACAGGTGTTGCGCAACGTGCAGGTGCGCGTCAAGGAGCGGCTGCCCGATGCCGAAGCCGTGTGGAAGGCGGTGGAGATGGTAGAGAAGCGCCTCGGCGGCAACGGCCGGGTGCTCGTGCGCCCATCGGGCACGGAGCCGTTGGTGCGAGTGATGGTCGAAGCGTCGACGGCGCCCCAAGCCGCCGCCATCGCAGACGAACTTGTCCTTGTGGTGCGGCGAGAGCTCGGCAGCGATATGTCCGAACCGGGCTAATGTGTCGCCAGCCGGCCGCAGGCCGCCGATACAACTAAGGACGAGACCGGAGACCGACGTCGAAGCGCCTGTCCTCACTGAGGTGACGAGGAAGAGGGAGTATCGAGCAGTCGGCGGATGCCCTCTCGGCCGCTCACGGTCGTGACGGTTCGGGTCAGAGCCCGAGGGCGACCTCGGAGGTAGAGCCCGAACTGATGTGAGGCGGGGTCCCCAGTGATCCTGCTCGCGGTTCCCGGTCTCCCCAGCGAAGGGAGACGCGCTCGTGTGCGGAATCGTGGGTTACGTCGGACCTCGCTCGGCCGCCCCCATCCTCATCGACGGTCTGCGCCGCCTGGAGTACCGCGGATACGACTCCGCCGGCATCGCCGTGTACCACGACGGCGGGCTCATCGTGCGCAAGGTCGAGGGCAAACTTGCTCGTCTCGACGAGCTGCTTGCAGGTGATCCGGTCCCGGGGAACGTGGGCATCGGCCACACCCGCTGGGCCACCCACGGTGAGCCGAGCGATCGTAATGCCCACCCGCACACGGATCCCAGCGGCGAGATTGCCGTGGTTCACAACGGCATCATCGAGAACTTTCTGGACCTGCGTGCCGAGCTGGCCAAAGGGGGAGCCGTGTTCGCCTCCGACACCGACACCGAGGTGTTGGCGCATCTGATCGCCGAGGAGTACGACGGCGATCTGCTGGAAGCGAGCCGGCGGGCGGTGAAGCGGGCCAAGGGCGCCTACGCCCTGGTGGTGACCTCAAGCAGAGAGCCGGGCCGCATCGTCGCTGTGCGCATGATTAGCCCACTGGTGATCGGATACGGCGACGGCGAGATGTTCCTGGCATCTGACATACCGGCCATCCTGCACCACACCCGCGACATCGTGATCATCGACAACGGGGAAATTGTCGATGTCACCTCCGCGGAAGTGAAGATCACCACCCTTGATGGTGAGCCCATCGAGCGGGATCTCCTGGAGATCACCTGGGATGCCGAGCAGGCGGAGCGGGGCGGTTTTCCCCACTTCATGATCAAGGAGATCTTCGAGCAGCCCCAGGTGATCGCCGAGACGCTGAGCGGGCGGCTTCTCGACGGCGGTTCCGTGTCTCTCGACAGTGTTGATGTGCCTCGGCTGGCCGGATCGCTCGAGAAGATCTGGATCACTGCGTGTGGTACCGCCTTTCATGCCGGCCTTGTGGGCAAGGAGGTCTTCGAGCGCCTGCTACGGGTTCCCGTTGAGGTGGCCTATGCACATGAGCTGCGGTACCGAGATCCGCTCATCACGCCCCGGTCGCTCACCGTTGCCATCAGTCAATCGGGAGAGACGGCCGACACGCTGGCCGCGGCGCAGCTCGCCGCCGAGCACGGCTCCCGGGTTTTTGCCCTCACCAATGCCGTCGGCTCGACGCTCAGCCGTGAGGCCGACGATGTGCTCTACGTGCGCGCCGGGCCCGAGATCGCGGTCGCCTCGACCAAGGCGTACCTGGCCATGCTTGTCGGGGAGTACCTCATGGCACTTGCTTTTGGCGTCGAGCGGGGAAACATCGACGAAGAGCACGCCGATCGGCTGGCCTTCCAGCTGCGGCTGCTGCCGGGGAAGGTGGCAGAGGCACTGGAGACCGATGAGGCCGTGCGTGCCGTGGCCGATCGGTTCGCCGAGCATGAGGACGTCTATTTCATCGGCCGCGGCCTCGACTACGCCGTGGCCATGGAGGGGTCGCTGAAGATGAAGGAGATCTCCTACGTGCACTCGGAGGCGATGCCGGCGGGCGAGCTGAAGCACGGCACGCTGGCGCTGGTCACCGACGGCACACCGGTGGTGATTGTTCTCACCCAGGGCGACCTCTACGACAAGACCGTGTCGGCGCTGCAGGAAGTGAAGGCCCGCCACGCCTTCACGCTTGCCGTGGCCTATGAGGACGACGAGGAGGCGGCGAAACACGCCGATCAGGTACTGCGGGTGCCCCGTGTGCCCGACCTGCTCAGCCCGGTGCTTTCGATCGTGCCGCTTCAGCTGCTTGCGTATCACGTGGCGGCGGCCCGGGGACACGACATTGATCAGCCCCGGAACCTGGCCAAGAGCGTCACGGTGGAGTAGGAGAGCGTATGCGGATTCTCGGGTTGGGCGTCGACCTCGCCGAGATCGGCCGGGTGCAGAAGCTGCTCTCCTGCTACGAGCAGTTCCCGGAGCGCTGCTTCACCGAGCACGAGCGGGAGTACGCCTTTGGTTTTCCACGGCCGGAACGTCGGCTTGCCGCCCGTTTTGCCGGGAAGGAAGCGGTGATGAAGAGTTTGGGCCGCGGGTGGCGAAGCATCAGGTGGAAGGATGTCGAGATAACCGGCGGCGGGCAGCCTCGGGTGGTGCTGCGGGGCACCGCGAAACATCGGGCCGAGGAGCTCGGTGTCACCGAAGTGCTGGTGACGGTGACACACACGGATGAGGCGGCACTGGTGATGGCGGTGGCAGTCGGCGAGTGAGAGAGAATGCAGAATGCAGAGTTCAAATGTCGGAGTCTCGAGTCGCCTCCGCACGATCTGGATTCCGAATTCTGGATTCTGAGTTCTGGACTCTCTTTCCCGCCCACCCGATGAGGAGAACGACCAGCAGCCCCACGATCGCCGTGAGCAGCGGCACTACCCAGTCTTCGGGGCGAGCCAAACGGGCGGTGTCGGTGCCGTCGGGCCAGGGCCATAGCACCCGCAGTGAGCCGGTCATGAGCCCGATGAGCGCCGCCATCATGGTGTCGTGATGATTACGCAGTAGGCGATCTAGCAGGGTGGAGAAGGCGGCCAGGCCGATGACGGCGCCGGCGATGAACACCGCCAGAATGGCCAGATCTCTGTTGTTGACCGCGGCGAGCACCGCCTCGTACATCCCGATCATGAGCAGGATGAACGAACCGGAGATCCCGGGCAGGATCATGGCCACGATGGCCACCACGCCGGCGCCAAAAAACATCCACAGCACGGGTTCGGCGATCTTATCGGAACGCAGACCCAGGAGGACAAAGGCAGCCGCCGCCATCGCCGCCAGCACGGCCAATCGTCCCGGGTCCCAGCGGTGCACCAGGCGCCAGGCGATGGTGATGGATCCGGCAACGAGGCCAAAAAAGGCTGCCGCGGTGGCTTGGGGCTCTTTCTCCAGGAGATTCTCGATCAGAGCGGCCAGGCTGAGCAGGGCAATGCCGATGCCGATGACGAGAAGCACCAAGAACGGCCACTCAACCTTGCCGAAGCGTCGGCGCGCCTCGCCGAGGCGCCCGCGTAGCAGCAAGGCCAGGCCGCCGGCCGCGGTGCGGATGTTGTGCACGAGGCGCTCGTAGATGCCGAGCACCAGGGCCACCGTACCCCCGGATACTCCGGGAACGATGTCGGCCGAGCCCATAAGGAACCCACGGACCACATTGATGAGGTGCTGCATCGGCGGCAAGGCTAACCCACGAGAGCGCCGGTACCATCGTGGCGTGCCCGCAGGACACCAACAATGAAGCCGATCATCACTCCCGAGGAATCGGCGCGCTTGGACGCGGCCGGCAGCGTCCCCGTCGACACCCTCATGGAGCGAGCCGGGCTCGGCGTGGCCCTGGCTGCGGTGCAAATGGGCGCCCGCTACGGCAGGCGTGTGCTCGCTCTCACCGGCCCCGGCAACAACGGTGGTGACGCCTACGTTGCCGCCCGCTACCTGAAGCGGCGCGGCGTGGGCGTCGAGATCAGGGCGTTTGCCGAACCCAAGGCCGATTCACCGGCGGGGCGGGCCGCCCGGGCCGCCGTGGCACAGGGCGTGCCGATGCGCTCTCTTGGCGATCCAGAGCCCTGTGACCTCCTCATCGACGGTCTGTTCGGGGCCGGTTTCCGCGGCGAGCTGGCCGATTCGCTGCCGGCCTGGACCAAACACCCGGCACCGGTGCTGGCCGTCGATTTGCCCAGCGGCCTCAACGGCGCCGACGGAAGCGTCTCTGGTGCTGCCTTCTCCGCCGAGCGGACCGTCACCTTCCACGCACTCAAGGTGGGTCACGTGATCGGGGAGGGGCCGGATCGAAGCGGCAAGATCGAGATCATCGACATCGGCCTCGACGGCGGAGATGCGGAGTTGCTGCTCTGCGAAGAGGAGGACGCTCCGGCGCCGCGCCGGAAACGAAACGCCCACAAGTGGTCGGCAGGGACGGTGTTGGTGGTGGGAGGCTCCGGCGGCATTGGTGGCGCCGCCGCTCTCGCCGCAGGCGGAGCGCTCTCTTTTGGCGCCGGGTATGTGCGGCTTGCCTGTCCCGAGGGATTGCAGCCGCAGCTGGCCGCGGCCGATCAGTCGCTGACCACGGTCGGCATCGGTTCCGGTGATCGTTTTGCCACCGGCGATGCCGCCGCCGTGCTCGAAGCGGGTGAACGTTTTGACGTTTTGGCGCTTGGTCCGGGCCTCGGGCCCGGTGTCGAAAGTTTTGTGGCTGCTCTTCTCGCCGGCTGGGATCGGCCTCTTGTGCTGGACGCCGACGGCATCACCGCTGCCACCGTCGCCGCTCTGGCGGCCCGCTCTCATCCCACCGTCATCACTCCTCATCCCGGGGAGTTTCGGCACCTCAGCGGCGGCGAGGCCGGCTACGGCGCCGCGGGACGGCTTGCCGGGGAGACCGGCGCCGTGGTGCTGCTCAAAGGCAACCCAACCATCGTTGCCGGCCGGGAGCGCTGGGTGGTGGCGTCCGGCGGCCCGGAGCTGGCGACGCTGGGCACCGGCGACGTTCTCACCGGAATGATCACCGCCCTGGTGGCGCGGGGCCTGGACCCGGAAACGGCGGCGCGGTCGGCCGCCTTCCGTCATGGTGTTGCCGCGGCGGATCTGGCCCGGGTCACCTCGGTGACGGCCGGCCGGCTTGTCGACCACGTGGGGGGGTGGGCGTGGTGAGACCGGCGTGGGTGGAGATCGATCTCGGGGCGATCCGCCACAACGTTGCCGCCATCGTCTCCGCCGTCGATCCCTCACTCGTCTGCGCGGTGGTGAAGGCCGACGGATACGGCCACGGCGACGTGCCCTCGGCCGAAGCGGCGCTGGACGGCGGCGCCTCCTGGCTGGCGGTAGCGCTCGTCTCCGAAGGAGCCGGGCTGCGGGAGGCGGGCATCGACGCGCCGATTCTCCTGCTGTCGGAACCGCCGCCGGCCGACGCGGCCGAGGCGGTGCGCTGGAATCTGACTTCCACGGTGTATCACCCTGATTTCCTCGACGCGCTGACTGCGGTGGCTCCAGATGGCCTGCCCGTTCACGTGAAGTTCGACACCGGCATGCATCGTGTCGGGGCCGATGAAGAGACCGCATTCGCGCTGGCCCGGGATGTTGTCGGCGCCGGTTTGCGCCTGGAGGGGGTGTGGACCCATCTTGCCGTTTCCGAGGAGGACGCCGATTTCACCACCGGGCAGCTGGATTTGCTGGACGGCTTTCTGGAGAGGCTCGCGGTGGCCGGCATTGAGCCGGCAATGGTTCATGCCGCCAACACCGGCGGCGCTCTGGGCCATCCGGCATCGCGTCTGGACATGGTGCGCACCGGCATCGGCATCTACGGATTGCGGCCCGGCCCCGGGTTTGCTCCCGAGATCGATCTGCGCCCGGCGATGCGTGTGGTGTCACAGGTCAGTCATCTGCGCCGGCTTCCGGCCGGATCCCGGCCCTCCTACGGCAGGCGCCGGGCGCTCGCGGCCGAAGCCACGGTGGCCACGGTGCCCATCGGCTACGCCGACGGGTTCAACCGCCGTCTTGGAGAGACGGGTGGCGAGGTTCTGGTGAGAGGCCGCCGCTACCCGCTGGCCGGGACGGTGACGATGGATCAGATCGTTCTCGACATGGGGGATGACCCGGTGGAGGTGGGCGACGAGGTGGTTTTGCTGGGGCACCAGGGTGACGAGGAGATATCCGCCGACGAGTGGGCCCGGCGTCTGGAAACCATCAACTACGAGATCACCTGTGGTTTTGGGCCCCGCCTGCCGCGCCGCTACGTGCAATGACCATCACCAACGTTCCCGGGGTTCAGGTGGGCCACTGGACTGATGGTGCGGCGCTTACCGGTGTCACCGTGGTCACCTTTCCTGAGCCAAACTCCGCCGCCGTAGAGATCAGGGGAGCCGCCCCCGGCACCCGGGAGGTGGCGCTGCTGCAGCCGGGAATGAAGGTGGAGACGATCCAGGCCATAACACTCTGTGGGGGGAGTGCCTTCGGCCTGGCCGCGGTGGATGGGGTGATGGTTGAGCTAGAGAAGCTGGGCCGGGGCCATCCGACTCCTTTTGGTGTTGTTCCCATCGTGCCGGCGGCGGTCCTGTTCGATCTCGGGATCGGGGATCCGGGGGCGCGGCCCGGTGCCGCTGCCGGCGTCGCAGCCTTCCTGGCTGCTTCCGCCGACCCGGTGATGATGGGGAACGTGGGTGCAGGAACCGGCGCCACCGTGGCCGGATGGAGGGGGCTAGAGCATCGGCGCAAGGGTGGCTTGGGTTCGGCGGCGCTGCGGGAGGGTGACGTCACCGTAGGCGCCATTGCCGTGGTCAATGCCATCGGCGACGTGTTCACCCTCGAGGGAGAGCCACTCACCGGAGGGACGACGGCTGCAGGAGCCGGGACACGGCATCTGGAGAACACGACGCTTGTTGTGGTGGCCACGGATGCGCGGTTCGATCGCTCGGCACTGACGAGGGTATGTGTACGAGGTCAGGATGCCTTGGCCGTCTGTCTCCGCCCCGGACACACTCGATATGATGGCGATGCCGTTTTTGCGGTGTCCTGTGGAGCCGGCGACGGTGATCTCGACGCCGTTGGGGAGATGGCGTTTCTGGTGGTGGCGCGGGCCATCGAGGCGGGCGTACGCGCCGCCGAGCCCGTCGCGGGGGTCCCGGCGATGGAGGAAGGCAAATGAACGACGAGGCGGTATCCCAGCTCGAGGAGCTGGCTCGGGTTGCCTCGTCGTGCACCCGGTGTGCCCTTGCCGAATCACGCACGCAGGTGGTGTTCGGCGCCGGCAATCCGTGTGCCGACGTCATGTTTGTCGGGGAGGCGCCCGGCTATCACGAGGACCGCCTGGGCGAGCCATTTGTTGGTGCCGCCGGCAGACTTCTGGATCGGTTGCTCGGCGAGATCGGCCTCGGCAGGGGGGACGTGTACATCGGCAACGTTCTCAAGTGCCGGCCGCCCAACAACCGCGATCCGCAGGCCGGTGAGATCGATGCCTGCAAGGATTACTTGCGCCAGCAACTCTCCCTCATCGACCCTGCCGTCGTCGTCACGCTGGGTAATTTCGCCACTCAGCTTCTCCTGAAGCGTGACGTCGGCATCACCCGGCTGCGGGGACAGGTGTATCCCTGGTGGAATCGTTACCTCATCCCCACATTCCACCCTGCTGCGGTGCTGCGCGGCGGTGAGCGCTCGATGGAGCAGATCAGAGCAGATTTTGCGCTGGTGAGGGGCGCTTTGGATGAGGCGGTGGCCGTGGCCGACCCGGCCACCGAGCAGTTGGAGCTATTCCAGTGAAGCTGGAGGTTTGTTGCCCCGAGGCGGCCGACACCCGAGCGTTGGCGCGGCGCCTTGCCAGCATGCTGCACGCCGGCGATGTGGTGCTGCTTGCCGGGCCGCTTGGAGCAGGCAAGACCGTGTTCGCCTCCGGCATCGCCGAAGGCCTTGGAGTAGACGATCGTGTGATCAGCCCATCATTTGTGCTCGTGCGCCGCTACCGGGGCCTGATTGATCTGGTCCATGCCGATCTGTACCGCATCGGCTCTTTTGCCGAGCTGGAGGATCTCGATCTTCTCTCCGATGCCGACGAGAGTGTGCTGGTGGTCGAGTGGGGCAACGCGGCCGAGCAGTCGTTTCCCGAGGACCACCTTCTGGTGAACATCTCGGTGGAGGATGACGAGGCCCGGACCGTGCAGCTGTTGCCTCGAGGCTCGTGGGTCGGCCGTCCCCTCGAGGAGCTGGAATGAGGATCGCCGCCATCGAAACCGCCACGGCGGCGTCTTCGGTGGCGCTCGGAGACGGCGGGGAGATCGTGGCCTCTGCGCGCCGGGTAGATCGGCGTGGTCACGTGGGATTTCTCGTGCCTGCTCTCGACTTCTGCCTTGCCCAGGCTGGGTGGAGGACTCAGGACATCGATGTGGTCGCCGTGGATGTGGGCCCGGGGCTTTTTGGTGGCATCAGGGTGGGGGTGGCCACCGCGCAGGCTCTGGCCGGAGCGATTGGGGCCAGGTTGGCTCCGGTCTCATCGCTTGATGCGGTGGCGCTACACGCGGCAACGACACACCGGCGCATCTGGTCGATCGTCGACGCTCGAAGAGGTGAGGTGGCGGCGGCGCCCTATCAGGCGGTTCCCGGTGGCGTCATGAGGGACGGGGGGGTCGAGCTGCTGACTCCGGAGGGGCTGCGTGGTTCTCTCGAGTCGGACGGGAGCGACAAGTTGGTCGTTGGAGACTGGCCCGTTTTGCCCGCGGGAACGCTGCAGGGTCTGCACGGCCTGCGCACCGGGCAGCCCCGCTACCCGGGCGCTTCGGCGCTGATCGAGATTGCACGCGGCCTCGCGGAGCGGGACAGCTTTCCGCATCCCGACGAGGTTCGCCCCGAATACCTGCGGGAGCCCGATGTGTGTATCAACTGGGCCGATTTCAGGACGGAGGGGCCGTGGTCGCCGTGACGACGAGCATCCGCTCCATGGAAGACGGCGATGTGGCCGCCGTGGCCGGCCTTGAGGCCGAAGTGTTTCCTCAGCCTTGGCCGATCACGGTCTTCACCGAGGAGGTGGCGCGCTCTGATCGCATCTACCTGGTCGCCGAGCACGCCGGTTTTGTGGTCGGCTACGCGGGCCTGCTTCGTGTCGAGGAGGATGCCCACATCGTCACTCTGGCGGTGGCTCCGTCGATGCGGAGGCAGGGCCTAGGCAAGCGGCTTATGCTTCGGCTCATTCGGGCCGCTCTCGACGGCGGAGCCGCCAATCTCACCCTCGAGGTTCGGGTGTCGAACGAAGCGGCGCGTCGCATTTATGAGGAGTTCGGCTTCGAGCCGGTGGGGCTGCGCCGAAACTACTACCGGGACGAGGACGCCCTCATCATGTGGGCCGTCGATGCCGACTCGGCCGAGTACAGGGCACGTCTCGATGAGATACGGGGGAGGGTCGCGTGAGTGAATCTCCCCTCATCCTTGGGCTGGAGACATCGTGTGATGAGACTGCGGCTGCTGTGGTGCGGGGCCGGGAGGTGCTCTCGAGCGTGCTCGCCTCACAAGTCGACGTGCATGCCCGCTTCGGCGGGGTGGTTCCAGAAGTAGCGGCCCGGGCCCACGTCGAGGCCATCCGCAGTCTCACCCACCGAGCCCTGCGCGACGCGGGAGTGCACCCGGTGGACCTCGATGCCGTCGCTGCCACCCGAGGCCCGGGCCTGGCCGGGGCGCTCATGGTGGGCTTCGCCTACGGGAAAACTTTGGCCTGGGCACTGGGTAAAACGTTTCTTGGGGTCGATCACATGGAAGGGCATCTGTTTGCCCCTCGGCTGGAGTATGCCGACTACGGGCCGCCGGCAGTCGTGATTCTCGCCTCGGGGGGCCACAGCCAGATCGTCCACATGCGGGATTGGGGCGACTACGAGACGCTCGGCTCCACCATCGATGACGCTGCCGGCGAGGCCTTCGACAAGCTGGCCCGCTTCCTCGGGCTCGGGTTCCCCGGCGGGCCCGCCATCGATCGTGAATCCGAAGGCGGGGATCCCAAGGTGGTGTCCTTCCCCAGGGCCCTCGCCGACCGACCCTACGATTTTTCGTTCTCCGGCCTGAAGACGGCGGTCACGACGTTTGTGCGTCGTGCCCACCACGAGGGCTCGCTGCCGCCGATGCCCGACCTTTGTGCCTCTGTGCAGGAGGCCATCGTCGATGTGCTGGTGGCGAAGACCTTCAATGCCGTGGAGGCCGTGGGGGCGCCTGCCGTGGCCGGCGGGGGCGGCGTTTTGGCCAATCGCCGGCTGCGGGAGAGGCTCCAGGCTGAGGCAAAGCGTCGTGGAGTCACCCTGTTTCTGCCGTCGCCGGCGATGTGCACGGACAACGGAGCGATGATCGCCGCCGCTGCTTCCTTCCGCTATGAACGTGGCGAGCGCACCGCCCCCGACGCCGACATCGACTCTTCGATGTACCTCGGCTGATTCCTGGGGCGGCTACTCCGAGTTCTCCATCCAGGCACGGGTCCCGAACCGCTGGCAGGACAACGAGGCGGTCTCCGCCGCCAGCCGCAGGGCCTCGGCGAATGGGGCCCCGCCGGCGAGAGCGAAGCAGAAGGCGCCGTGGAACACGTCGCCGGCGCCGAGCGTGTCTGCCACCTGTACCTCAGGTACCTCAATCTCGCCGCTGCCTCTCTCGTCTCGAAATACGACGGCCTTTTCGCCGCGGGTGACTGCACAGCGGCGGATGCCGCTGTGCGCCAGCGCTTCGATGGCCTCGTCGAGAGTTGTTGTGCCCGGGGGGTGGAAGTCGGCGGAGCACACCGCCACATCGACGAGGGGCAGCAGTTCGGGTAACACGGGCTTCCAACTGCCGCCATCGAGCACGACGGTGATGCCGTGACTCCGGGCCTCGGTGGCAGCCGACATGGCCAGATGGGGAAAGTGACCATCCACCAGCAGGATGTTGGCGGATTCGGGAAGACCATCGGGCAGGCGATCGGTTCCGGCGGGGGCAGGGGAGGTGATCACGGTGCGATCGTATCCGGTGCTGAGGATCGAGGAGACCGGTGGCGGTTCAGTCCTGTCGGGCGATAGATCTATGAGCTCCACGCCGTGGCGGCCCAGATCGTCGCGGATGGTGTCGGCTAGCCAGCTCCTGCCTGCCACCGTGTAGAGGCGAGCCACGCCGCCCAGGTGGGCAAAGGTGACCGCGGCATTGGCCGCGGGGCCGCCTGCATACAGTTCCGTGTGGTCCGCCCAGCCTTTTGTGTTGACCAGGGGGTACTCGGGTAGTAGGTGGTGAACGTCGAGAGTGAGAAGGCCGGCAAACAGCCCTACGGGCCCGCTTGTGGCTGCGTGGGTCATGTCGGCGCATCATAGGGCGCCGTAGCGAGGTGAAGAGCCCGACAGATCAAGCGTTCAGGGTGAGCCCGATCCACACACAAGACCACGCATCAGATCTGATACGAGCGCACTAACATCCGGCTTATTTGTCTAGCACTCAGAACACAGGAGTGCTAATCTTGGCAGCCACAAGCGACGAGTGCTAACCCAAGGAGGGAGACTCGATGAAATTGCAGCCTTTGGGCGACCGTGTGGTCGTCAAGGCCAAGGAGGAGGACGAAGCTCGGACTCCGAGCGGCATCGTCATTCCAGATACCGCCAAAGAGAAGCCACAGCTGGGCGAGGTTCTCGCCGTTGGCCCCGGCGACTTTCAGGACGGAGAACGGGTTCCCATCGATGTTGCGGTGGGAGACATGGTCGTCTACTCGAAATACGGCGGCACCGAGGTCAAGCACGAGGGCGAGGAATACCTGATCTTGTCCTCACGTGATCTGCTCGCTGTAGTCCGCTGAGGCCCGAGGAGGAACTTACTCAATGGCAGCCAAGGAATTGAGATTCAACGAGGAAGCGAGGCGCGGGCTCGAGGGCGGCGTCGACAAGCTGGCCAATGTGGTCAAAGTCACGCTCGGCCCCAAGGGACGCAACGTGGTCCTCGAGAAGAAGTGGGGTGCACCCACCATCACCAACGACGGCGTCACCATCGCCAAGGAGATCGAGCTCGACGACCCGTGGGAGAACATGGGCGCGCAGCTCGCCAAGGAAGTTGCCACCAAGACCAACGACGTTGCCGGTGACGGCACCACCACCGCCACCGTGCTGGCTCAGGCCATGGTGCATGAGGGCCTGCGCAACGTTGCCGCCGGTGCCAACCCCATGGAGCTGAAGCGGGGCATCGAAGAGGCCGTGGAGCGGGTCGTCGATTTCATCGGCGAGACCGCTGAGCCCATCGATGCCAGCGACAAGGAAGGCATCGCCTACGTGGCCGCCAACTCGGCCGCCGACGAGGTAGTGGGTGAGAAGGTCGCCGAGGCTATGGCCAAGGTCGGCAACGAGGGTGTCATCACCGTCGAGGACAGCCAGACCTTTGGGGTCGACGTGACATTTACGGAGGGTATGCAGTTTGACAAGGGCTTCATCTCGCCGTACTTCATCACCGATCCCGACCGCCAGGAAACGGTGCTCGAGGAGCCCTACATCCTCGTTGCCACTCAGAAGATCAGCGCCGTGCACGACCTGCTGCCCCTCCTCGAGAAGGTGATGCAGGCCGGCAAGGGACTCGTCGTCATTGCCGAGGACGTCGAGGGAGAGGCATTGGCCACCCTGATCGTCAACAAGATCCGCGGCACCTTCCCCTCGGTGGCCGTCAAGGCCCCCGGTTTTGGGGAGCGCCGCAAGGCCATGCTCCAGGACATCGCCATCCTCTCAGGCGCCACCGTCATCAGTGAGGAAGTGGGATTGAAGCTGGAGAACGTCACCGTCGACATGCTCGGCAAGGCGCGCAAGATCGTCGTCACCAAGGACGACACCACCGTCGTCGAGGGTGGCGGAAGTCACAAGGACGTGGAGGCTCGGATCAAGCAGATCCGGCGCGAGATCGAGAACTCCGACTCGGACTGGGATCGCGAGAAGCTCAGCGAGCGGCTCGCCAAGCTCTCCGGCGGCGTTGCCGTCATCAAGGTGGGCGCCGCCACCGAGGTGGAGCTCAAGGAGCGCAAGCATCGCATCGAGGACGCCATTCAGGCAACTCGGGCCGCTGTCGAAGAGGGCATCGTGCCCGGTGGCGGCGTGGCTTTGTTGCGCGCGCAACGCGACCTCGACAAGATGCGGGGCGGCAGTGCTGACGAGAAGACCGGTCGGCTGATCGTGCGCAAGGCGCTCGAAGAGCCCATGCGCCAGATCGCCGCCAACGCCGGCTTTGAGGGTGGCGTCGTTGTGGAGCGAGTGCGTGAGCTCGAGGGCCCCAGCGGCTTCAATGCCCAGAAGGGTGAGTACGAGGACCTGGTGAAGGCCGGGATCACCGATCCGGCCAAGGTCACGCGCAGCACGCTGCAGAACGCTGCTTCGATCGCCGCTCTTCTCATCACCACCGAGGCGCTCGTTGCCGAGCAGCCCGAGGAGGAGAAGGCCCCGATGATGCCGCCCGGCGGCGGCGGAGGGATGGATTTCTAGGCCCCAGGCCTGGAAGAACGATTGCGAGAGGGGCGACCCCATGGGGTCGCCCCTCTCGCGTTGTCCGGAGGATTCAGAATTTGCCAAGCGGTATGGAATCCATTGGGGGACGAGCGAGTTCCGGGGCTTGACTCTCGTGCTTCCACAGCGTATGGCGCGTATGTGATCGACTACAGGAATCTCTTTGTGGGGCGAAAGGCTCACTCCCTGGTGCTGGATCTCTACAGGGCAGCTACTTCGTTTCCGCATTCAGAGAGGTGTGGACTGCGAGTACAGCTGCGTCGGGCTGCAGTATCGGTAGCCTCGAATCTGGCTGAGGGTGCCGGGCGGGATTTTGAGCGGGAGCTGGTGCGGTTTGTTTCCATCGCCGCCGGTTCGGCGAGGGAGGCGGAACACCAGATTGGACTTGCCGGCGATCTGGGCCATCTGTCTTCGGATGTGGCCGCTTCACTAATGGCGAAGACCCGGGAGGTGAAGCGGGCGCTGCACGGATTGCGTGAATCCGGGCGGTCTGCGCTGGACTCTCCTCGCAGCAGCTCAACGTGATCTGCAGATCTGGAATCTGAAGTCTGCGCCCTGCGCCTCCTACTCGCTCCCGAGCCAACCCGCCGCCTTGTATCTCATCTTGCCGACCCGGTACTCCTCGTCGAGCAGCGCCCAGAGGGAGTGATCGACCCATTCTCCGGCGATCAGCACTTCTTTGCGCAACATGCCTTCCTGGACGAATCCCAGCTTCTCGGCGATGCGTTCGCTGGCGCGGTTACCTACCGCAACTCGCAGGATGACTCGATGCAGGCGCAGCTCCTCGAACGCGGTCTGCAGCACCCGGGCTGCCGCCTCGGTGGCGATACCCTGCCCGGTGCGGTCGCTGCGCACCCAATAGCCCACCTCTCCAGCCTGCTCGCGGCGGGAGGTATGCCATACCGAGATGTTGCCCAGGTGGGTCTGGCCATCGTCGTGGGAGCGGATGGCGAAGTCGTAGGCCCGGCCTTCGGCCCAGGCGGCGGCACTGGCGCGAATGAAGTTGAGGGCGTCGCTGCGGCCGTAGCGAGCGTGTGCCCAAGGCAGCCATCGGCTCAGATCGCCCAGCGATTCGTGCACCGCGGCCACGAGCGGTTCCAGGTCACGGCGACGGAAGGGGTGCAGCAGCAGCCGTGGTGTTAGACGCGCCCTGGAGGTGAGCTGCCTTGGCATGACGACAGCCTATCCCCGTACCATGAGCGGATGAGCCCGAACTGGGGAGATCTGGCCGGTTTGCCTCCGGTGGCCGGCCGAGAGGGAGCCCGGGCCGCGGTGCTGGTGCCTCTCTACCAGGCCGAGAATCGGCTTCGGCTCATCCTCACCCGCCGTCCGGACGACATGCGCACCCATGCCGGCGACGTCGTGTTCCCCGGAGGCACCATCGACTCGACCGACGAGGACCCGGTGGAGACTGCAATCCGGGAGGCATGGGAGGAGATCGGTATTCCGCCGGAGCGGGTGGAGGTTCTGGGCGGCCTCAATCCGGTGAGGACCCGTCCGGCCGAGATGCTGGTGGTCCCCGTGGTGGCTCGGGTCGAGCGGCCTGCCCAGCTGATCCTGCAGCCGGACGAGGTCGATGCCGTCGTCGAACCAAACATCGAGGAGCTCCTCGACGAAGACGCCTGGAGGGTGGAGGAGTGGCACGGGCACCAACTCTGGTTCTACGAGTTCCCCGAGGGCACCCTGTGGGGGGCGACGGCAGCGGTGGTACGCGACCTGCTTGGCTATTTCAGGTGAGGAAGTGCCGGCAGGGCGGTATTCACCGATCAGACGAATCTGTTTGACTTGGGGCAACTCGGATCTTTGAGGTGGCAATGAGAGCGGTGTCGGAGCCTGCACGTGTATTGATGGCGGTCCGGCGCCGATGGTCACGGTGCCGTCGGTCACGGGGTGGTCCCGTCGCCGTGTTGGCCGTCTTGCTGACAGTGGCGGTGGCCGGGGTCTCTTGCGATGGGAACGTTCCGGTCTACGGTCCATTGGGGACGCAGCAGGAGCAGGTGCTGGAGCAGGAGGGGAACCAGGCCGAGGGCGCCGAGGCATCAGAAGGGCTCCAGCCTGGCGAGGTCGGTCTCTTTCTCGCGGTGGGCACCGGGTCGTCCGACGCGCACGTGGAGAATCTCACCATCCACACTGAAACCGGCGCCGTCATCCTGGTGGTGCCCGCCGCAGGGCGGGCGATCGAGATCAGCTCATACTCCTCGCCCGAATACGCATCCAGCTCGGTCTCGCTGCACAAGTCGGGCGACCGGGTCTTCCGGCTCCGCAAATGGGAGAGCGGGACGCTCGACATCACCGAGATCGACACCGGGACCGGAGGGTCGCGCGGCGCTTTGGCGATCTTCGACGACGTGGCGCCGAGGTCCTTCGCGGTGGTCGGCGACACGGCGTATTACCGCACTCAATCGGAGTACGACGTATTCACCGGCGGGTATACGGGTGGTGAGTATTTCGCTCTGGTGCTCGGCTGGGATGGAAGCGGCAACAACTACGGGACCGAGATTCCGGATGCGCAGGTTCCCTGGGGGATGCAAACCGACGGGGAACGCCTCTACTCACTTGAGAAGGAGGAGGACCGCATCATTCTGTGGCGGATCGAGCCCGGCACGGGAACGATTGCCGAGATCCTCGGGGATTTTACCATCACTCAGACTGACCAGTATGTCGATGGCGCGTGGCGGTTTGTCGTCGAGGATGGCATTGTCTACTGGACCAGCCTCGACGCCGGAACTGGTGTCATTACCCTATGGGCCTACCGGGGGGGCGACCTGCCGGAGGAGGTGGCCCGAAGCACCGGTACCACCATCGACGGGATTTACTCGGTGGACGTGGATGACGGGCACTTCCTTATCCACGCCAACGACCCGACGACCTCGCGGGGCTACGTGCTCGTCCTCTATCACCAGGAAAGCGACGGGTGGGAGTACCTCGACTTCGGGCTCTCAGTTCACGACGCCTACATCGTCCATTTAGGCGGGGGCTGAGCGCACCGTCGCCGGGGCCTGCCGTTCAACGGGGCCCGGGCCCGAGGCCGGGGAGCCGGCGGCAAGCCCATCCGGGCTTAATGCAGTGGCGCACCTTGTCTCAGACAGTCGAGTGACAAGCGCCAATTGAGGAGTTCCCGGGGGGACCCTGCCGGGGGGCGACGACAGTGGAGGTGAGTGACCTGCTGACGGGTTTCCGGGAGGTGTCGGCGGTGGGTGTCGCGGATGCGCCGCGTCCGCGGCCCTCGTCCGTAACCTGGCGGCATGAGACGCCTGATTGCACTCGGTGTGGTGGCGCTGATGTTTGCCGCTTGCGGCGGCACCGCCGGCACGTCGATCACGACCACTGTGGGCTCGGCTACGTCCTCGACGGTGAGCGAGCCGACCGAGTCGTTGTCCACCTCGTCCTCCACTACCACCACGACGAGTCCTGGTTCAGGTACGGCAGGAGCAGCAATCGTTGTGGATCACACTTCCATCGACCTGAGGCCGATCCCTGATGAGTGGCTGGAGGAGGCGAAGCGCACCGTGGTATGGGCGTACGGGTCCACCTCGCATGGGACTCAGTTGTGGGCGGGCGCCGACGACTTGGGTCGGCAGGCCGGAGGGCTCTATGCCTTCCAGAGGGAGTGGCGGTTCGCCCCGGCCCCCACCGAGCCGCTCAGTCTGAGAATGGCCTTCGACGATTCCTGGTCGTGGGACCCGGATGCCTTCATGGAGATGACCAGGGACCTACTGGCCGATGTGCCCGAGGCCAATGCCTTCATGTGGTCGTGGTGTGGCGAGCTGTCGTGGGACGAGGCGGCGGTGGAGAGCTACCTGGACATGATGAGCCGACTCGAGGCTGAGTACCCCAAGGTGCGGTTCGTCTACATGACCGGCCACACCGACGGCGGCGGCGAAGTGCTGGCTCACAACAACGAACTCATCCGTTCCTACGTTGCCGACAACAACAAGGTGCTGTTCGACTTTGCCGACATCGAGAGCTACGACCCGGCAGGAGTCTGGTACCCGGACACCGACGACAGTTGCCCATGGTGCCCGGGCTGGTGCAGCGACAACCCCGGAGACTGCGCCGGCCTGCCCGCCGACGAGTGTGCCCATTCGCACCCGTTCAACTGCCGGCTGAAGGGCCGGGCCCTGTGGTGGCTGGCCGCTCGCCTCTCCGGCTGGGAAGGTCCGCAGTCGAGCACGGCGCCCTGAGCCGGGCTTGCTCTCATCGCGCCATCTAGCCTTGGTCGAGGTGGGCAAGCACCTCGCCACAGCGCTCCACCGACTCGGCGGTGACGGGGGTGAGGGCCAGCTGCACATGAACGATGCCGGCTGCGGCGGATTCCCGCAGCACCGCGGCGGTCTCCTCCGGTGTGCCGCCGATGGGCTTCCCACGGCACGCTCGTGGACCCGCCGGCGTTTCGATAGAGCAGGTGGTCGTTGACCCAAACGGAGTCGAAACCGATGTCTTCGGCCAGGCGGCAGATGGCGCGGAACTCCGGCCAGCCGACGGCCCTTTCGAACTGTGGCAGCAGCACCCCAACTCGCAGAGGCCGGCTTGTCGATGGTGTGAATCCCGCCGTCATGCCCCTGCCTTCCTGCGCCAGGCGTCATCGGCCAGCACGACTGATGTCTCAGTTTGCCGCTCCGGGATGCTCCAGTACCGCCGCAGCAGCCGGTCCTTCTCTTTGGCGGTGACGAGACGGAAACCGTGGCGCTGGTAGAAACGGATGGCCCAGCCGGCGTCTTCCCAGGTTCCAACGAGCAGCGGCCGGTCGGTGAGCGATCGGAGGTATGAGAGCAGTACGCCGCCGATGCCGCGTCGCTGGTGGGCGGTGCACACATAGGCGTGCCGAATGAGGGTCACGTCGCCGAGGGGCTGGATTCCCATGACTCCGAGCAGCTCGTCATCCTCCTCGAAGCCGTAGAAGGCGACTCCCTCGTTGAGCTGCTGCCGCAGCTCTTCACGGGGCATATAAGGCTCTGTCCAGCGATCCTGAGGGATGACGCCGCGATACGCCTCGGCGGCCGAGTTGATGACGGCGAAGATCGTCTCGAAGTCGTCGTCGTTGCAGGGCCTGATCATGGTGTGCCTGTGCCTGGGCATGTGCTCACGGGTCTCGGTTCGGCACCGGCCCAGGTCAAGGAGGGCCGGCGCGGCATGTTATCTCGGATGTACTGAGGCCGAACCCGTAGGGGAAGAGAGGTTCGTCCCCAGTCTCCGTCCCGATTGGCAGCAGCGTGCGGGAGGTGATCGTCGCGGTCGAGAACGTCACCGGCAGGCCGCTGGAGACACAGGATTCACCGCGGCGCGAAGGGGATCCCGCGGTTCTTGTCGCCGGATCCGCTAAGGCCGGTTCGGTGCTGCACTGGGAACCGCAGAGGACGGATCTTGAGGAGATCGTCGCTTCGGGGTGGAAGTGGGTTTCCCGGAAGGCTCGCTAGGAGGATCTCCCGGGACTCGACTCATTGATTCCTGTCGGTGGGAGGACACGGTCTGTCGCTCGCCGCGCCGGATCACCGGGCGCAGCGCTGATTGTGGAGGGCCCCCTACGCCGGCGGGGTGGGCTCAGAGAGGATGTCTGCGTAGCGGCGGCAGGCGACAAAGTGGCCGGGTTCGGTTTCCAGCAGCTCGGGGATTGCACTTTTGCAGGCCTGTGATCGCTGAGAAACGGGGCACCGGGCGAAGTAGGGGCAGCCCGGCACCAGAAGGCCCTCCTCGGGTCCTTCCGCCACTGCCTCCTTGCCCTCCCACCTTGAGTCGAGATGGGGGACCGATCGCATGAGCATCTGTGTGTAGGGGTGGTGCGGGTTGTTGAAGACCCGATCGGTTGTACCCATCTCGGCGATAGCCCCCCTGTACAGAATTACCGCCTTTTCACTGATGTAGTGGCCGAGCGACAGGTCGTGGGTGATGAAGAGGATGGCCAGGCCGCGTGTCTTGAGCTCGGCCAACAGATTGAGGACGTCGATCCGGGTGGAGGCATCCAGCATCGAGATGATCTCGTCGGCGACGAGAACCTCGATGTCCAGCAGCAGTGCCCGTGCGATGAGGAGCCGCTGCAGCTGGCCTCCGCTCAGCTGGTGGGGGTACTTGTCGAGCACCTCGGGCGGGTTGAGCCCCACCGCTTCCAGCGAAGACCGCAGCTTCGCATCCCACTCATCGTCCGGAACGTGGCGGAAGTACACCCGCTTGATGATGCTGAACACACGATCGGCCTTGAAGATCGGGTTGTACGAGCTGAAGGGGTCCTGGAACACCCCCTGCACTCGGCGGTAGTAATCCCTGAGTTGGCGACGCGACAGGGTTGCGATGTCGACCTCCTCGAACAGAATGGAACCCGATGTCACCGAAATCAGCCTCAGGATCATCTTGCCGATCGTGCTTTTGCCGCTGCCGCTTTCGCCGATGAGCGACACCACCTCGCCCGGGGCTATGTCGAACGAGATGTTGTTGACGGCCCGAAGCTCCTTGCCGCCGAAGGTGCCGATCCGATAGGTCTTGGAGATCCCATCAAGCTTGAGCATGATCCTCCATCGTCCGCCAGCAGGCCGAAGAGTGATTGCTGGCTATCTCGACAAATGGTGGCTCTTCTTGGCATTTGTCGAAGGCAACCGGGCACCGATCGCGGAATCGGCATCCGGTGGGAGGCTCCAGCAGCAGCGGGGGTTGGCCCGGGATGCCCTCGAGTTTCTTCTCGGTGTACTTGACGCCGATCTGGGGAAGTGAGGAGATCAACATCTTCGTGTAGGGGTGTCTGGGCTCCTGGATGATGGTGTCGGTGGGCGCTTTTTCTACCAGCTTGCCGGCGTACATCACCATGATGCTGTCGGCGATCTGATAGAGGATGGAGACATCGTGGGTGATGAAGATCAGGCTTTTGACGTACTCGCGCTCGCGGAATTCGACCAGCATCTCCGACACGGCCCGCTGGGTTGAGACGTCGAGGGCAGACGTGATTTCGTCGGCGATCAGCAGCGACGGGTCCAGCAGCGTTGAGAGCACCATCACCACCCGCTGTTTCATGCCTCCGGACAACTCGATGGGGTACATCTTCAGCACGTCCGTGCTCAACTCGACCAAATCCAGCCGATCTCTCAATGAGGGGAGGACATCGCGGTAGGCCACACCGCGTGAGGCAAGCAGCTCTGCCGTCATCTTGCCGATCTTGCGGATCGGATTCAGTGCGCTCATTGCGTACTGCGGAATCATGGACACTTCTCTATAGCGGAATCTGTCCATCTTGTCGTGGTCCCAGATGGGGAGTTCTACGCCGTCGAGCTCGACGCCGCCCTCGATGTACTTCATGCGGGTGCCCAGCCGGATAAGGCTGTTGCCCAGGGTGGTCTTGCCGCACCCAGACTCGCCGGCCAGCCCCATGATCTCGCCGTCCTCGAGGTCGAAGGTGGCACCGTCCAGCGCCTTCACGTCGCCCCGCAAAGTCTGGTAGTAGACCCGCAGGTTTTCGACTCGCAGGCCCACTAGAACTCCCTCAGCTTGGGATTGAACACCTCGTCCAATCCGACGTTCATGATGTAGAGCCCGCCCACAATCAGCGTGATTGCCGCTCCCGGCGGGACAAACCACCACCAATAGCCGAGATGCATGGCACTCCACAACACGGCGGTGTTCATCATCAGGCCCAGCGACGCGGTGTTAGTCGGCCCAAGGCCGATGAAGTCGAGGGTGGCAGCGATGAGGATGGCTCCGCCAAACATGAGGATGAAGGTCATGAACAGGTAAGAGCTCATGTTGGGGGCGATCTCGGTGAAGATGATCTTGTGGGACCTCACGCCGCTGAGGCGGGCCAAGTCGACAAAATCGCGGTTGCGCAGAGAAAAGGTCTGTGCCCTGATGGCGCGTGCCGCCCACGGCCAGGAGGTGAACCCAATGAAGAGAGCCTCCCAAAGGATTCCGCGAACCTCTAGGTAGGCGGCGATGATCAGCAGCACGGCCAGCGTCGGGATGACCAGGACGATGTTGGTCAGCATGTTGAGGATCTCGTCGACGAGGCCGCCGCGGTAGCCGGCGGTGAAGCCGACGATCATGCCGATGAGCGTGGCCAGGCCGCCGCCCACGATAGCGACGGCAAACGTCGACCCAAGGCCACCGACAAACTGGGCGAACACGTCCTGGCCGAAGGTGGTGGTCCCGAACCAATTCCGGGCGGAAGGTGGCCCGTTGGTCGGTCCTGCCCCGTATTCAAACGGGCCGTAGTGAGTGAGCAGCGGGCCGACAAAGGTGAGAATGAGGAAGAGGAGGACGACGCTGCCGCCGACTAGGAGCTTCGGATTGTGCAGGGCGAAGTAGAGGATCTCGCTCTTCTTCTTCCCGACGGTCGGCTTCACCAGGATGGCGGCTTCGGCGGCGCCGCGCTCGGCGTCCGCGATGCCGACGGGAAGCGCGGCGTCGGAGATGGGCTCCCGGGATGTCTTGGAACGGCTCATGCGGTCCCCCCCGTCATGCCAATACGTGTCCTGGGATCAACGAGCACGTATGCGACGTCGATCAGGAAGTTGGCGATAAGCACGCCGGCGATGATGAAGAGGAAAATCCCCTGAAGCAGGAAGTAGTCCTGATTCTGGATCGAATTGAGCACAAGCAGGCCGAGTCCCGGGTAGCCGAAAACAATCTCGGTGACGAGGGCGCCGGCGACGATCACGCCCAGCTGGAGGGCGAGCCCGGTGAGCTGCGGCAGCACCGCGTTGCGGAAGGCGTATTTGCGGATGAGTTTGCGTGGCGCCCCCAGCGCCTCGAGGTAATGCGAGTAGTCGGCTTCTAGCTCATAGATGATCATGTTGCGCATGCCGATGGCCCAGCCGCCAAACATCACCAGGAACAGTGAAAAGAAGGGCAGGAACCAGTGGAGTAGCGCGTCGGTGATGAACTTCCAGCTCAGCGCCGGGCGCAGCGAAAAGCTGTAAGCACCCGAGATGGGGAACCATCCGAACTTGAGACCGAGGGACCAGCCCAGGATGATGCCGAGCCACATATAGGGAGTGGCGGTCAAAACATATCCAACCGGCAGGAGGGTGTTGTCCAGGTACTTGCTGCGGGCGGCAAACGCCCCAAACTTGTTGCCGGCGACCCAGCTCAAGAGGATGGCCGGCAGTAGAAGGCCCAGGGTGTACGGCAGCGCGTCCATGATGACGTTGGTGACCGGCTGGCCGAACACGAAGATGCTGGTGCCGAGATCGCCCTGGAACAGTGATTTCCAGAAGTTGAAGTACTGGGTGATGATCGACTCGTTGAACCCGTAGAGCTGGTTGTAGTAGTCGACGAGCCGCTCGGCAATTTCGGGACGTACCTGGGCTCGGGCCACCATCGAAGACACGGGATTGCCCGGCATAAACCGGGGAATCAGCCAGTCGATGGTCACCGCGAGGAAGAAAGTCAGGCCATACGTCAGCAGTTTCCTGCCGAAGTATCGTCTCACGTTCTTTGCTCTCCTTTCTGCGGTGTGTACGGTACGGCGGTGACGGGCCGTCCCTCCCGACAGGGACGGCCCGTCAGTATATTGCCGTTACTCGGCGGGCCTCAGCTCGAGGTCGCAGAGCATCAGGATGCCGGTCATATTCCAGTACCCACGCCACGTAGCGGGCAGGTAGTGGTTCTGATCGGCACCGGATCCCGGCCAGCCAACCCAGACTGCGTCGCTGTACTGCGCCCACAGTCCGTTGTACCAGAGCGGGATGATCGGCAGGTCGGTCAGGAAGATCTCCTGGAGATCGGAGATGATCGCTGCCATCGCTGCCGTGTCGTCGGTCGGTGTCTTGTCGAGGTCGACAACCAGGTCGAAGGCTGCCTGGTTCTCGTACCGGCCGAAGTTTCCGTTGGTCATCTGGTCTTGGATCGGATCCTGGAAGATCCAGTCGTAGTAGGTCCACGGCGTGTTGGACAGCTGCGCATCGTTGGCGATGGCGAGGTCGAACGTTCCGTCCTGCAGCACCTCAGTGCGGGCGCCGTAGTCGGGGAACGCCGGCTCGATATTGATGCCGGCAGCCTTCGCTCCGTCAGAGATGACCCGGATGGATTCCATCCAATCCGTCCATCCATTAGGAACGATGAGTTCCAACGCGATCGGGGATCCGTCGAGGTTATCGACGTACCCGTCACCATCGACGTCGACGTACCCGGCCGCAGCCAGCATGGCGATGGCATCCTCGGTGCTGTAGCTGAACCCAAGCTGGTCCACGAGCGCCTGGTCAACGTATTGATCCCAGACTGCCAGCAGACCGGTCGGATTGGCCTTGGCAACGATGTTGCCGTACACAACCGACACGATCGTGTCGACGTCGATTGCTGTCGCCAGTGCCTTGCGGAACGCAGGGTCGTCCATCGGCGGCTTGATGTTGTTGGTCACCAGCCACGCGGTATTGGCCGAGATCATGAACGGAGCTTCCGGGAAGTACGTCACAACGCCGTATCCACCCGAGACCAGAGTCGCAACTCCGGGCAGGAAGTTGTTGCTCAGGTCGAGGCCGCCCTGAAGCACCAGGCCCAGGGCGATGTTGTTGCTGCCGTTCACGATGTCCACGATGTACTTCGGCGCCGGATCGAGACCTAGGGCATCAATGCCCCACCAGTTCTCGTTCTTGACCCAGACCATACGGTCCTGGTCGTACGTCTCGTACATGTAGGGACCCGTGCCAATCGGGTTCTCATTGACCCCGTTCACGACCTCATCCTCGGACAGGTCGGCCCAGAGGTGTTCTGCCACCATGGGACGGCTGTAGAGGAAGTTGCCCCACTCCTGGTAGAGCGGGTCATCGAACGTGAACGTCACGTGGTAGTCATCCACCGCCTCGACGCTGGACAGCCAATCCCACATCGGTGCCCACTGCACCGACGGATACCTCTGCCCCAATTCGAACGTGAACACGACGTCGTCGGCGTTGAAATCCTCGCCGTCCGTCCACGTAATGCCTTGGCGCAGTGTCAGGTCGTACTGGGTTGGGCTGCTCCATTCACCACTCTCCGCCAGCCAGGGGATGTACTCATCAGTGAATGGGTCGTAGATGAACAACGTCTCGTAGACGAAGTTCACCGTGCCCGTCGCGTATCCCCAGGTAACCAGCGGGTTCCAGCTCCCAGGCGGGCCCCACTGCGTCCCGCTGGTGTACAGCGTTTCGTCGCGGGGGTACTCACCAACTGGTTCAGCAATTGTTGTTGGCGGAGCCGCGGTGGTCGTGGTCTCACCAGGCGCCGGAGCCGCGGTGGTCGTGGTCTCCTCTGTTGCGTCATCGTCGGTGCATGCAGCCGCGAATAGGGCCAGCACCAAGAACAGAGCGAGCACGATGCTCACCGATCTTTTTTTCATCTTTCCTCCTTCTTCTCTTTCCTTCCTTCCCTGAACACGCTGCGGTTGTATGAGCCCCGCGGAGCGCAGTCAGGTTCGGCGATAGGGATATCAGCTTCCTAGCGCACCCCCTGTCGTCGATTGCCTTATGACCAATTCCGTCGGGAGGAGCGAGCGCCGGGGACTCCCCTCCGGGTCTGCCAGGATCTGGCACAGCATCCGGGCTGCTTCTTCTCCCTGCCTCTCGATGTACTGACGCGTGGTGGTCAGAGGCGGATCGAGATCGAGCGCAAGGTCCAGATCGTCGAATCCAGCAACGGCGATGTCGTCGGGTATACGGCGCCCTGCAGCTCGGATTGCGTCATAGGCACCGACCGCGGTGGCGTCGTTGGCGCAGAAGATGGCATCGACCTCCCGATCGACCAGCACTTCGGCGCATTCGCGGCCGGATTCACGGTTGAAATCGCCGTCTGCGATCAGATCCTCGTCGGTCAGGCCGGCACGCTTCATCGCCCGCAAGTATCCGGTGAGCCTGTCCTCGGCCGTCACGGTTGATCGTGTTCCGGTGATGTGGCCGATACGGCGGCGGCCGAGGTTGATGAGGTGTGTGGTGACAACGTCCGCAGCTTGGATGTTGTCGACGTCGACGTAGTTGGCGGTGAGATCTTCGCGCCGATGTCCCACCAGGACCGTGGGGAAATCGGAGGCCATCAAACCGTCCACCAACGGGTCTTCGAGGTGATCGGCGGTGACGATCACGCCGTCGAGGAGTCTCAAACCGAGGATACGGTCGAGGGTCTCCTGTTTGGTGCGGTTGCCGAGCCACAGCATCATCCCGGCGGTCTCCTGCGCTAGGACCTCCGCCACACCGTGGAGCAGCAGCGAGAAATAGGGATCACGGAAGAGCAGTCGGGGCTCGAGGTGGAACACCACCCCAACGATGCCCGAGCGTCCCGACGCCAGCACACGAGCGGCGACGTTTGGACGGTAGTTGGTTTGCTCCAGAACGGCGATTACGCGGCGACGGGTGGCTTCGGCGACTGGCCCTCCGTTGATCACGCGCGAAACGGTGGCACGCGAGACTCCGCTCAGAGCCGCCAACTCGTCCAGCGTCGGTGCCAACACACACCCCCAAATGATCTGCAATTGTGAGAGCGCTACCACTCTATTGCCGATCTTCCTTGTCTGTCAACGCAACGGACCGGGTCTGAACGCTCTCAGTTGCTGGAAGCGCTTTCAGGGCGAGGGATTCGTTCTGGTGTCAAATACAGCTGAGAAAGCTTCTTGTGTGGCGTAGCCACGGTGTTTCTTGAGTCGAGAAAGGCGCCCGCGACGATGCAGGAAAGGGTGTTTCTCGGGCGCTTCGGTCACCTTGAGTACTGAGCGCCGGCTCGCCGCCGGCGCCAAGGGCACTCCTGATCTTGGCGTCAAGGGATCACAGGGGACCAGCGAGGTTGTCAGGGTCAAACGGCCTGACTGCAAGCCACAGATCTTCGAGCTCTGCCGAGGAACCAGAGATCAGATGATCCTCGACGTGGGGGGTATTTTGCGGATCAGATGGGCGACGGCGAGAAGGTCCCTACCCGTCTCTGGGGCGCAGCAGCCGCAGCGCTGATGTGATGGCGCGGGTGGCCATCGAGCGGTTGAGCGTGTAGAAGTGGATACCGGGCGCACCGCCCGCCAGCAGATCAGCGCACTGGAGCGTCGCGTGGGCGATTCCGAAGTGGCTCACCGCATCTGGGTCGTCGGCCCGATCTTCAAGTTGGTCGACGAGTGGTCCGGGCAGCTTGATGTCGCCCAGTTCCGCGATCCGCTTGATCTGCGAGCTGTTGGTGATCGGGATGATGCCTGGGATGATCGGCCGCTCGATCCCCGCCCTACGAGCTGCGGCGACAAAATCAAAGTAGGTGCGGTTGTCGAAGAAGAGCTGTGTGATGAAGAAGTCCGCGCCCGCCTCCTGCTTCATGCGCAGGTAGTAGAGATCGTGCTCCAGATCAGGCGAGTCTGGGTGCACCTCCGGGAAACAGGCCGCTCCGATGCAAAAGTTGTAGTGGTCCCGTATCAGTGCTATCAGGTCGGTCGAGTGGCGCAAGCTCCCAACCGCCGGTTTCCACTCGCTTGTGCCGCGAGGCGGATCGCCTCGTAGGGCGAGCACGTTGTCGATTCCGGCGGCGGCGATCTCGTCAAGGATCGTCCGTAGGTCGTCCACCGTCGCGCCTGTGCAGGTCAGGTGCGACATCGCCTCGAGCCGGAGATCCTGCTTCATCCAGCGGGTGAGTTCGACCGTTTTGCTTCGTGTCGAGCCACCCGCACCGTAGGTGATCGAGACGAAAGAGGGTTCGAGCGGGACGAGGTCGTTGAGCGCCTGTCGGAGGGTGCGCTCTCCCTCCTCGCTTTTTGGCGGGAAGAACTCAAACGAGAAAATCGGCGTTTGGCTTGTGGCGATGATGTCGTCGATGCGCACCTTGCCGAGACTAGATGATCATCTGCGGTGAGCAGCCTTCTCTGTGGGCCCGGCAGGACTCGAACCTGCGACCTACGGATTATGAGTCCGCTGCTCTGACCAGCTGAGCTACGGGCCCCGGGGCGATTGTACGGCGCCGTTGACCCGAACTCTCAACACCGATACCGCTTCAAAGAGGCATAGCCAATAAGGTCGACAGCCTCACCACGTTCCACCGCCTTCCGTCACAACGTCAACCTAGTGGGGATGGGTCTGCCCGGCGCACCGGGCATGGCCGCTCAGCCGCCCCAGAGCCACACGAATAGCGGGGCAAGTGCCACTCCCGGCAGCAGATTGGCCACCCTGATCTGCTTGAGGTTGAGCAGGCGCAGTGAAATGCCCAGCAGCAGGATGCCGCCGGCGGCGCCGAGCGCATCGAGCATGGGGTCGGTGAGCACGGTCTCGAGGGCCCGGCCGCCCAGCGCGATACCTCCCTGGATGACCCCGACAGACATCGCAGCCATGCCCACCCCCCAGCCATAGACCGAGGCGAAGGCGATGGAGGCGAAACCATCGAGCCCGGACTTGAGCAACAGCAGCTCCGGGTCGCCGAGACCGTCGTAGATGGAGCCGACCACGGTGAGGGGGCCGATGCAAAAAACGAGCGTGGCGATGACAAAACCTTCGCTGAAGCGCGCTCGGTGTGCGGTGGGCCGGGCCGTCTCCGGCGCATCGACGTCGATGTCGATCTCGGTGCCGGCAAAACGGCGCTGGAGTGCGTCACCGAGGCGATGGAGCCCGTCTTCGATGCGCAGCAGCTCGCCGATGACGGCTCCGAGGAGAACGGCTCCCAGCACCAGCACGATCTCGTCGGTGGGAATCGTCTCCCTGATGCCCAAGGCCGCAGTCAGCAAGCCGAGCGTTGCCATGACGGTCTGGCGCAGCCGCTCGGGGAAACGGGGCCCGGCTACGGCGCCGATGCTGGTTCCGGCGATCACGGCAGCGATGTTGGTGAGGGTTCCGACAAACATCGACGCGGATGCTAGATCGCTGCGGCGGTCCCGTGTCGGGGCAGGATTCCTTGCGGCCGCCATAGACTGCCGGCGGCGTTCTCCGGTGGAGGCGACGGTGAGACGGTCGATGGCGACGATGATGTGTGGATCCGTTCTGCTCGCCGCCTGCGTCGGGTTTGAGCCGCCTGGAACGACGACCACCGCCCCTGCACCGGTCACAACGACGACCACGACGATGCCGGCGACGACGGCCACCGAGCCGCTGCCGCCCGGAGAGGTACTCCTGGTCGATCCCGGCGACGCCGGTGCCCTCCACCCCGGTATCACCTGGTTCGGGGGGGCTTCGCCGGACAGCGCCTATGAGCTGCACGGAAACGAGCTGGAGATTCTCGCCGGGGCCGGTGCCGACCAGTGGGGTGACCGCAACAACGCGCCGCTTGTGCTGTTCCCGATTGAGGGTGACTTCACCGCTCGCGTCTCTCTCGAGTTCACTGCCGGCGCCGGATGGGAATATGCAGGGCTCGGGATCCGATCTTCGCAAGATCCGACAACCTGGATTCGTATCACTCGTTTCCGGGGAGGGCCCGAGGAGAACGAGATCCTCGTCGATCTGGCGCTTTCGGGTGAGAGTGTCGATCCGGTGGCTCGGGAAGAGACGGGGGCGACATCGATCACATTCGAGATCGTCCGAAACGGCGACAGATTCACCCTCAGCTACCTGGGGTCGGGCGGGTGGGTGCAGCTTCTGGACGACGTCATCGAGATGCCCACGATGGCCGAGTTGTTTCTGGTCGTGGGCACGCTCGGCGACACCGGCGCCTCTCACCGCTTCCGCGAGCTAATAGTGCGCGGCTGATCAGTCGAGACCGACGACGTTGCCATCTTTGTCGATGTCGATGGAGACGGCCGCGGGTTGGGAGCCTAGGCCGGGCATGGTGCGTATATCGCCGCAGAGGGGAAGCACAAACCCGGCGCCGACCGCGGCACGCACGTCGCGAATGGGCAGGGTCCAGCTGCGCGGCGCCCCGTAGCTGGACGGATCGTGGCTGATAGATAGGTGGGTTTTGGCCATGCAGATGGGCAGACTGCCCCATCCCAGTTCCTCGAACCGGGCCAGATTGCGCTCGGCGGCGAGGTCGTAGGAGACACCATCAGCGCCGTACACCTCGGTGGCGATGGACTCGATCTTCTCCTTCAGCGAGGCCTCATCCGGGTAGAGGAGCCGGAACTCGGAGCCCTCGTTGCAGGCGTCCTCCACCTTGCGGGCCAGGTCGGCGACGCCGGCGCCGCCTCCGGTAAAGGGGTCGCAAATGGCGTAACGGATTCCCATGTCGTCGCAGACGCCTTCGAGAGCGGCGAGCTCGGAGGCGTGGTCGGTGGGGAAATGGTTGATGGCCACCACCGGTTGCACGCCGAACCGGCGCACGATGCCTATGTGATGGCGCAGATTCTCGGCTCCGGCCACCACCTCGTCGGTGTCCTCGCCAAAAAGGTCCTCCGGCAACAGGCGTCCGGCCCTCACGTGATGTTTGCCCGATTGGGCCTTGAGCCCGCGTACCGTGGTGACCACGACGGCGGCGTCGGGTTCGAGGCCCGAGGCGCGGCATTTGATGTTGAAGAACTTCTCCGCCCCGATGTCGGATCCAAAACCGGCTTCGGTCACCAGGTAATCGCTGCCGCGGATGCCCACGTAGTCAGCGACCAGCGACGAGCTGCCGTGGGCGATGTTGGCGAAGGGCCCGGCGTGCACTAGGGCCGGCACTCCCTCCAGCGTTTGCAGGAGATTGGGATCGAGGGCGTCCTTGAGCAGCACCGCCATCGCTCCGGCTCCGCCGACATCATCTGCGGTGACCGGCTGGCGATGGCGGTCGTAGGCGACCACGGCGCGTCCCAGACGCTCCCGCAGATCGCGCACGCTGGAAGCCAGGGCCAGGATCGCCATGACTTCGGAGGCGGCGGTGATGTCGAAGGCGGTCTGCCGGGGCACGCCGTCGGCGGCGCTTCCCAGACCGACGACGACCTCCCGCAGGGCACGGTCGTTGACGTCGAGGACTCGGCGCCAGGAGACTTCGTGGAGCCTGATGGACAGCGGATTGCCGTGGTAGAGGTGGCTGTCGATGAGTGCCGCCATGAGGTTGGCGGCCGAGGTGACGGCATGGAAGTCGCCGGTCAGGTGCAGGTTGAGCTGCTCCATGGGGATCACCTGCGAGTACCCGCCCCCGGCGGCGCCTCCTTTGATACCAAATGTGGGGCCCAGCGAGGGCTGCCGGAGGGTTACCACCGCACTCTTACCGATGTGGGCAAAAGCCTGGCTGAGGCCGACGGCAACGGTCGTCTTGCCCTCTCCTAGAGGGGTCGGGGTTGCCGCGGTGACGAGCACATATCGGGCGCGGGGAGGCCCCATCCGCTCCACTGCCGACAGGGAGACCTTGGCCACGTCACGGCCCCAATGCCTGACGTCTGCAATAGGCACGCCCATCTGCGTGGCAACGTCCTCAATGGGCCTGGGTTCGGCGGCTCGGGCGATCTCGAGGTCGGTGGGCATGGGCACGGTCGCGGCTCCTCTCAGATCTTCGGTCCCGGTTTGCTCGGCCGGGGCCACCCGGGAAGGCTAGATGCACTCCGTGCCCATATCCTGCTCGTTGTGGAGTTGATGGCGCCGGGTGCCGAGAGCGCTGCTACGCTCGCCGCATGAGCACGTGCTGGTGGTGGTGGTCTCACGACAAGTGAGGCCCCGCCGCGACCAGAACTTCAACGCCGGTGGCCACAGCACCGGCGTCTCGTTTTTGGAGGAGACAGTGGCAAAAAAGACGCTCTTCTCGGGGATCCAACCCACGGGGAACATCCACATAGGCAACTACCTGGGCGCGCTCCGCAACTGGGTGGCCCTCCAGGACGACGACTACGACTGCGTGTACTGCGTCGTTGATCTGCATGCCATCACCGTGCCTCAGGATCCGGCGGACTTCTACACCGATCGGCACACTGCGGTCAAGGTTCTCCTGGCCATGGGGATCGATCCCGACCGATCGCTCTTCTACTTTCAGAGCCAGGTTCCTCAACACACGGAGTTGGCCTGGATCCTGAGCACAATCGCCTCCACCGGTCAGCTCGATCGTATGACCCAGTTCAAGGAGAAAGCCGACAAGGCCGGGTCGAACCTGGGCCTGTACTCGTATCCGGTGCTTATGGCCGCCGACATCCTGCTTTACCGAGCTGAGGCGGTACCCGTCGGCGAGGACCAGAAGCAGCATTTGGAGCTGACACGGGATCTGGCGGGGCGCTTCAATCACCGTTTTGGGGAAGAGTTCCCTCTTCCGGAGCCGATCATCCCCAAAACGGGTGCTCGGATCATGTCGCTGCAGGACCCGACACAGAAGATGTCCAAGTCGGATCCCGACGCCTCCAGCCGCATCCTCGTGCTCGACGAGCCTGATGTGATTCGCGATCGGGTGAAACGCTCCGTCACCGATTCCGGCAAGAACGTGCGCTACGACTGGGAGGAGAAGCCGGGCATCTCCAACCTCGTCGAGATCTTTTCACTGTTCACCAACACCCCGATCAGCGAGATCGAGAAGACGTACGGCGACTCCGGCTACGCCAAGTTCAAGGAGGTCGTCGCCGAGGCCATCATCACCGGATTGGCCCCGGTGCGCAGGGCCTTCAGCGCCCTTTCCGATTCCGAGGTGGACCGGCTCATGCAGAGGGGCGCCCTCGATGCCCGTACCCGGGCCGAAGGGTTCCAGCTGTCGGTACGCAAGCGGGTCGGGCTGAAGGGGTAGCGGCCTGCCGAGGATTCAGGTCTGCTCGGGATAGAACACCCACACCGCGGCGTCTCCCCGGTCGAATCCGACGACCACCAGGGCCGGGCCAGCCGCAGCCACACCGCGCATCTCCTGGGCCGAGCTGCCTCCGAAGACGGTTTCATCAGCGGGAACTCGGTCCCAGGAGAATCCGTCCGGCGACGTTTACACCGCGGCATCTCCATCGGAGGATCCGACGGCGACCAGACCTGAATCGCCTGCAGTCACTGCAAGTATCAACTGATGGCCGTCACCGCCGAAAGCCTCCAGCCCGCGAATACTCCGCTCCCAACTGATCCCATCGGGTGAGGTGCACACGGCTGTCTCTCGATCCCTGCCCACCTGCTCGTATCCGGTGGCAAGAAGTCCGTCGTCGGTGGCAGCCAGTTCCAACAACTCCTGATGACCGGGTCCGGCGAAGCCGTGCTCATCACTCGGGACTAGGGCCCAGGTAGCGCCGTCGGATGAAGTCCACACGGCAGCGTCCTTGTTGCCACCCGAAGAGTCATAGCCGACGGCCACCAAACCCGGTCCCCCCTGGGTCACCGCCAGCATCGATTGATTGCCGTCACCGCCGAAGG
>CAZTJO010000009.1:0-14012 GCA_964614095.1 uncultured Acidimicrobiia bacterium | reverse complement strand
CCCGGTCCCCCCTGGGTCACCGCCAGCATCGATTGATTGCCGTCACCGCCGAAGGTCGGCTCGCTGTGGAAGATCCGGGTCCAGGTGGGCCCATCGGCTGAGGTCCACACCACGGCATCCTCATCTCCGCCCGCCGAGGTGTACCCGACGGCAACCAGACCTGGGCCTCACAGGGTCGCCGCCAGCATCAATTGGTTGTGAATCCCGCCGAAGACCGTAGCGTCCTGCGGAACCCGGGCCCAGGTGATCCCGTCGGGTGAGGTCCATACTGCGGCGTCTTCATCGCCACTCGCCGAGTCACTGCCGACGGCCACCAGACCCGAGGCGCCAGCAACCACGGAATGCATCTCCTGCCGGTCGCTGTCCCCGAAGACAATCTCGTCATGGGCGATTCGAGTCCACCTGGTAGCCCGAGGGTTCCCGATGGTGGTTTCGGTTGTCGCAGCAGTTTCAGAGATGGCGCCGGACGCGGGTTCTCTGGTGCTCCGGTCCTGGGTGATCGCCAGCACTGCGATGCCGACGATCGCGGCGAGGACGAGCATCGCCGTCAAGGCCGCCAGGAGACGCTGCGCGGTGGTATCGGGGATGACCCGCGGTTTCTCTGCGGCAATCCGCAGGGCACCAGGAGCAGAGCAGGAGACACAGATTCGGCTTCCGTCGAGCACGGGCTGGCCGCATATCAAACAGAGGTTTTGGGCTGGTCGAGGGGCAGTTAGCGGCCTCTCTGCGGCGGGCTGCAGGGCGCCTACTGGTGCCGCGCTTGACAGGCAGACTTGGGCATCACGGCTCACAGGCTCAGCGCACCTAGGGCAGTAGAGCGTTGCCATGGCTCCCCTTATTGCCAGTCGTGCTCAGCCCAATTGGATCGGAGTGTTCCGTACCCCAACTGCCCGTCCCCTTGCCGGTGTTCGCGCCGGGTCCGTTGGCGACGGTCCGATGGCAGCCGTGTCCTCGGGAAGGGGGCTTGCCCATCGCAGAGCGTGATCGCTCGCGCTGGTACCCTGCCGCCAAGCTGGCACCGAGGGAGGCGGCGTGGACATCGACATCGGCATCGGAAAGTCGGGGCGTCGCGCCTGGGGCTTTGATGACATCGCCATCGTTCCCAGCCGCAGGACTCGTGATCCCGACGACATCGATCTGCGCTGGGAGATCGATGCCTACACCTTTGAGCTGCCGCTCATGGCCGCGGCCATGGATTCGGCGGTGAGCCCGGCTACGGCCATTGCCGTCGGCAAGCTCGGCGGCCTGGCCGTGCTGAACCTGGAGGGCTTGTGGACCCGCTACGAGGATCCCGAGCCCTGCTTCGAGGAGATCGCATCACTGGCGCCGGCGGACGCAACCCGGCGTATGCAGGAGATCTACACGAAGCCGATCGAGCCTGACCTCATCGGGAAAAGAATCACCGAGATGAAGGCGGCCGGCATCGTCACCGCCGCCAGCCTCACCCCGCAACGTGTCGAGGAGTACGCCGGCCGTACCGTCGCTGCCGGTCTCGACATCCTCGCCATCCAGGGCACCGTGGTGTCTGCCGAACACGTGTCGACACGCTCCGAGCCCCTCAACCTCAAGCAGTTCATCGCCGAGTTTGCCCTTCCCGTAATCGTCGGCGGCTGCGCCTCGTACTCCACCGCGCTGCACCTGATGAGGACCGGGGCGGTGGGCGTGCTGGTGGGCGTAGGACCGGGCGCAGCCTGTACCACCCGGGCCGTTCTCGGGGTGGGTGTGCCCCAGGCCACCGCCATCGCCGACGCCGCGGGGGCCCGTATCCGCTACCTCGATGAGACCGGCCGGTACGTGCACGTCATCGCCGATGGAGGAATGAGCACCGGCGGCGACGTGGCCAAGGCCATCGCCTGTGGGGCCGATGCGGTCATGCTGGGCTCACCGATCGCCTCTGCCGCCGAGGCGCCCGGCAAGGGTTGTCACTGGGGCATGGCCACCTTCCATCCCACACTTCCCCGCGGAGCGCGAGTCGAGGTCGGCACATTGGGCACGCTCGAGGAGATCATCATGGGTCCGGCGCACGAGAACGACGGGAGGCGTGCCCTCTTCGGAGCACTCCGGGTGTCTATGGCGACGACGGGCTACGCCGACCTCAAAGAGTTCCAGAAGGCAGAAGTAATGGTGGCCCCGGCTCTGCAGACGGAGGGCAAGGCCCTGCAACGTTCGCAGCGGATCGGCATGGGGTGATGCCCGCCTTCGATCGGGTATTGGTGATCGATTTTGGAGCCCAATACGCCCAGCTCATCGCCCGCAAGGTTCGTGAGGCCAAGGTCTTCTCCGAGATCGTCTCCAGAGGCCTGAGTGCCGCCGAGATCGGCGACATGGAGCCCGTGGGCATAATCCTGTCCGGTGGACCGGCCTCTGTGTACGCCGAGGATGCCTACGTGCTCGATCCGGCGATCCTCGAGTTGGGAGTCCCGGTGCTGGGCATTTGCTACGGCCACCAGTCCATCGCCTACGCCCTGGGCGGCAAGGTGGAACGCCGGGATTCGTCGGAGTTCGGCAAGACCGTGCTTGAGGTGGCGGCGGCCTCGCCGCTGTTCGCCGGCCTCCCGAGGCGACAGACGGTGTGGATGAGCCACAACGACGCCGTCACCGCGGCCCCCGACGGGTTCACCGTGACGGCCTCGACGGCGGCCTCACCGGTGGCGGCGATGGAGCGGGCTGAAGACAGGCTCTATGGGGTGCAATTCCATCCCGAGGTCGTGCATACCGACCACGGCCAGGAAGTACTCCAGCGGTTCCTCTACGAGGCATGCGGGGCTCGGCCCGACTGGACCCAGGAATCGATCATCGATCTGGCGGTAGCGGGCATCCGAGAGCAGGTGGGCGACGGGAAGGTGATCGCCGGCCTCTCCGGAGGTGTTGATTCGGCGGTGGCGGCGGCACTGGTGCACCGGGCGATAGGGGATCAGCTCACCTGCGTGTTTGTCGACCACGGCCTGCTGCGCGCCGGCGAGGCGGAGCAGGTGGAGGAGGTGTTCCGCGCCAATTTCCCGATCGATCTGGTGCACGTCGAGGCCGCCGATCGTTTCCTGGGGGCCCTTGATGGGGTAACCGATCCCGAGATCAAGCGCAACATCATCGGTGAGACGTTCATCCGGGTCTTTGAGGAGGCTGCCGGCCCGGCGGGGGCGCGTTTTCTAGTGCAGGGCACGCTGTATCCCGATGTGATCGAATCGGGGACTCGGGACGCCGCCCGCATCAAGAGCCATCACAACGTGGGCGGGCTGCCCGAGGACATGGACCTTGATCTGGTGGAACCGTTGCGGGATCTCTTCAAAGATGAGGTCCGGGCGGTGGGGGAAGAGCTGGGCTTGCCCGAGGAGCTGGTGTGGCGACATCCCTTCCCGGGGCCGGGGCTGGCGGTGCGCATCATCGGCGAGATCACTCGGGAGCGGCTGGAGATGCTGCGGGCGGCCGATGCCATCTTCATGGAGGAGCTGCGCCGAGCCAATCTCTATCGGGAGATCTGGCAGGCATTTGCCGTGCTTCCCGCCATTCGCTCGGTGGGAGTACAGGGGGACGAGCGCACCTATGCCTACCCAATCATTCTGCGTGCCGTGACCAGCGAGGACGCCATGACGGCCGATTGGGCCCGGATCCCCGACGAGGTTCTCGAACGAATCTCCTCGCGGATCATCAACGAAGTGCCGGGTATCAATCGAGTGGCATACGACATATCCTCGAAGCCACCTGCCACAATTGAGTGGGAGTAGATGACAGTCTCAAGCGGGAACAGCACGCCTCCGATAATCCCCCTGACCGGCATACGCCGGGAGGTGTAATGAACATGACCTTCGCGGATGACGCCGAACTGCGTGAGATCTTCCAGATGGAGATCGCCGAGCGCGCCGACCGATTGATAGAAGGCGCCCGTGCCTTCGTCGCCGGAAACGCCGGTGGTGAGCTGGCCAACGACCTGTTTCGGGAGGGCCACACCATCAAGGGCACGGCCCGCATCATGGGCTTTATCGCCCTCTCCGATGCCGGCAAGCTCCTCGAGTCCACCTGGCGGGGAATCGACGAAGGTGTGCTCACCGTGACGCCCGGCCTTGCCGAGAGCCTGGAGCGGCTCAGCTGCGAGATCATGCCGGCCGTCGAAGGTGATCCGGAGATCGGTACGCCGGCACTCGCCGAAGCGGTTCAGGCAGTCGAAGCGCAACTCGCTTTGTAGACGTCGCAACGGGGCGCAACCGGGCTCTCTAGGCCTCCACAAGCCTCTCGGACACCTCAAGGTTGTGACACGCCCGCATTAGCCTTCGTGCGGTTGATGAAGGGAAAAGCCGGGTGGTCCAGGACCATCGGGAGGTTCATCGTCACCCTCTCCTGGTGTGCTTGCCGGTGCTCTGTTGTGGAGCCGATGGATTCGGCGCGGTGCCACGTTTGAGGAACACGGGTTTTCTACCTCCTCAAGGGGTGCCGTTGTGCCGTCGATATCCACCCTGACCAGCTTGAGTCACGGGGTGAGTCGTGCCCTCATACGAGCTAACTGAACTGCGCGAGCTATTTCAGTCGGAGGTTGTCGAACGGGCTGAGAAGCTTGTCGAAGGCGCCCGCGCTTTTGCCTCAGGCAATGCCAATCGCTCGCTGGCGCACGACCTGTTTCGGGAGGGCCACACCATCAAGGGCACGGCCCGGATGATGGATTTCACTGCGGTGTCCGATGCCGGCAAGCTTCTCGAGGACATCTGGCGCAGCATCGATGACGACGAGATCGCGGTGACTCGAGGCCTGGCTCGCGGTCTGGAGAAGCTGGCCGCCGAGCTTCCGGCCGCCGCGTACGCCGATCCCGAGACTGGGACGGCCGGTTTGGCCGATGCTGTTCGCCTGGTCCGCAGGGAACTGCGTTCCGAGGATGCCTTCGACGATGACGAAGATGGTGGATCTCGGCTGCCCGCAGGTGGGCCGGCGGCAGGCGATATTGGGTGGAGGGCTCCCGATGGGTCGGACCTGGGCGGCCTCCTCGGCGTCATCGACACCTTCGCTTTTGGGGAGAACGTGCGTGTCAACGCCGCCAGCCTCTTTCAGCTCATCAACGAGGTGTGTTCGCTGCGTGTCGATGCCGAGGCCCTCGGCAATCTGGTAGCCGACATCACCAGGTCACTCGACGATCCCGATCAGATGAGGGAGCACGTGGGTCAGCTCGCCGCGTCCGTTGCGGCCGCCGACAAGGTGATACACAACCTGCAAGGGCAGGCGATTCAATTGGCGGCAACGCCGCTGAGCGAGATCACCAACACTTTTCACCAGCTCGTGCGTTACCTCGCTCGCAAGGCGGGCAAGGACATCCGCTTCGAGCTGGTGGGCGACGAACTCGCCATTGATCGTCAGGTTCTGGAACGGCTCTCCGATCCGCTTCGTCACCTGCTCGTCAACGCCGTCGATCACGGTGTCGAGAAAGCGGACGTCCGTGTCGCTGCCGGCAAGGCGCCCACCGCAACACTCGCCATGCACGCCTCGGTGGAGGACAACAAGCTCACCGTGATCATCGAAGACGATGGCCGGGGCATCGACTGGGACTCGGTGCAGCGCAGCGCCATTCAGCGTGGCCTGTTGCCGCCGCGCAGCGAGACTGATGTGGAGGCGCTGCGATCACTGCTTTTTGCCCCCAATTTCTCCACCGCCGTGCCCGGCGAGCTGGTGGGCGACGGCAACGGCCTGGCGACCGTCGCCGAGGCGGTGGAAGCGCTTCGAGGCAGCCTGCGGCTCGAGACCGAGCCCGGAGCCGGCACGAGGGTGATTCTCACCGTGCCGACATCGAGAGCGCTCCAGGACGTCGTGCTCATCACTGCAGCCGGCCAGACCTGGGGCATCCCGGAGATCGCCGTGCTCGATCAGCTTCCTCTCGAATCCGTGGATCTCGTGACCACTGCGCAGCGGGCCGAGATGACATGGCGGGGAGCCAAGATTCCGGCGATCTCGTTTGCTGAGACCGTGGGCCTGGTGGAGTCGGAGCCTCCGTCGAGAGTGCTTGTCGTCTCCAGCACTGTGGGCCCGGTCGGATTCCTGGTCACCACCGAGATCGGTCGCCGCCAGGTGGCGGCCCGAGAGCTGGGCCCCATCCTCGACGGTATTCCCCACCTCACCGGCGCCGTTCTGCTCGGTGGCGGGGACGTGGTGGTCGTCGTCGATCCGAATCGTCTGGCCGAGCGTGCGCGAGGCGTTCCCGATCAAGCTGGTCCAAGGCCTCGGGTGCTCGTTGTCGACGACTCGCGGGGGGCACGGCAGGTGGTTGGTGGCGCGCTGGGCTCGGCCGGCTTTGAAGTCGACCTGGCCGGGAGCCCGACTGAGGCTCTCAGCGCCATCGCTGAGCAATCTTTCGATGCCATCGTCGTCGACTACGTGCTGCCGACGATGGACGGTGCGACGCTGGTCCGCAAGATCCGCGAATTGGGGGTTAGCGCCCCCGTGGTCGTTCTTTCCGGTCTCGCCACGGCCGAGGATCAATCTAAGGTCATCGAAGCTGGTGCCGATGCCTATTTCGATAAGGACGATGTGCGCAAGGGCGCGCTTGCAGCCGCACTTAGCGAACTTGTCGCCGATCGGTCGGTAGAGAGGAGTCCGGCATGAAGGTGCTTGTCGCCGACGACAGCCCCGTCGTTCGTCAGGCTCTGGGCCGGCTGCTCGAATCGGCGAACCACGAGGTCATAGTCGCGGAAGACGGCGCCGAGGCCATTTCGCTGCTCCTCGCCGAGCGGCCCGACCTGGTGCTGCTGGATCTTCGTATGCCGCGGGTGACCGGATGGGTGGTATGCCGCCTCATCAAGGAGGACCCGGTGCTCTCCCGCATCCCGGTGCTCGTGCTCACCGCCTTCGGCGGCGCCGAGGACCGCTTCTGGGCGGAGAAGTCGGGGGCCGACGGCTTTGTCACCAAGGACGAGATGGGGTCCGGGCTCCTTGAGCGGATCCACGCAGTCGCCGCCAGCCGCGCCCTTGCCGAACTGAGCAGCGGTTCGTCGGCGACAGCCGATGATCTTCCGGACGATGTGCTCTCCCGGGTGTGTCAGGTTCTCGACAGGCAGCTGTTTGAGGCCACGATCGTCAACGAGATCATGACGATCGGGGCCCGGTCGCTCGACTTGCGGGAGTCTCTCGAGGAGACTCTGATGGCGGTCCGGCGGCTGGTTGCATTTGATGTCGGCGCCATCGGCATGCTGTCGGAGCGTTTCATCGCCGTTCGTATGACCAGGTCGTTGGCTCCGGCCGCGCTCGAAGGGTTCCGGGGCGTTGTGGCCCGGCATCTCGGCGAGATCGCCGGAGCGTCGCTTTCCGCCGACGACCTGCAAGAATATCGTTCTGCCGACAAGGGTGCCGAAGTCGACGATTCCGTGCCCTTCGACCAGTGGGGCTCGGTGCACGTCACTCATCTCCAGGCCCGGGGCAAGGTACTGGGCGTTCTTGTGCTGGCGACTCAAGGATCCAGCAAGTTCGACGACCGGGTGCCGCGAACCATGAGAACCATTCTCCCCGCCATCGCCACCGTCGTCGATGGCGCCAGGCGCTTCCAGCAGGCCATCTCCGAAGAGGTCTCCGCCTCGCTCTCGGCTATGTGATCGGCGCCGGCGCCGCCGGCACAGAATCACACCAACGAGATTCACCTCCGAGGCTGCTCGTATACTCATCGCCGCGGTGCCCGAATCCGAGCTGTTCGCCGATCTGAATCCGCCCCAGCGCGAGGCTGTTGCCGCCACTGAGGGCCCGGTGCTGATCGTGGCCGGCGCCGGATCCGGCAAGACCCGGGTGCTGACCTATCGGATCGCCTACCTGGTCCGTGACCTGGGAGTGTCCCCGTTCTCGATCCTCGCCATCACGTTCACCAATCGGGCGGCAGATGAGATGAAACAGCGGGTGGCCCAGCTCATCGGCGGTGTGGTGCAGGGGATGTGGGTTTCGACGTTCCACAGCGCTTGTGTGCGGATGCTCCGCCGGGATGCGCCCCTGCTCGGCTACCGCTCCACGTTCTCCATCTACGACGACATCGATGCCAGGCGCCTCGTTGAGCTATGTGTGCGTGATCTGGACCTCGACCCGAAACGTTTTCCCCCACGGAACATTCGTGCCGCCATCAGCACGGCGAAGAATGAGCTAGTCGACTTCGAGTCCTTCGCTGCGCAGGGTGGAGGCCCCTATCACGAGCGGGTTGCCGAGGTCTACCGCCTCTACCAGCAGCGGCTGCTGGAGGCCTCGGCCATGGACTTTGACGATCTCCTTATGGTGACGGTTGAGCTGCTCGGCGTGTTTCCCGATGTGCTGGCGCACTATCAGGATCGTTTCCGCTATCTGCTCGTCGATGAGTACCAGGACACGAACCACGCCCAGTATCGGCTGGTGCAGCTTCTGGGGGCGGAGCACCGCAATGTGTGTGTTGTGGGCGACTCCGATCAGAGCATCTACGCCTTCCGCGGTGCCGATATTCGCAACATCCTCGAGTTCGAGCGGGATTACCCCGATGCCCGGGTGGTGCTGCTCGACCGCAACTACCGCTCCACTCAGACGATCCTTGATGCCGCCAACGCCGTCATATCCAACAACACGGGCCGCAAGCCGAAACACCTTTGGACCGATCTGGGCACCGGCGAACCGGTCACCGTGTATCACGCCGAGGACGAGCACGACGAGGCCGCTTTCATCGCTGAGCAGCTCGATGAGCTGAAGGCGGCCGGCTTCAGCGCCTCCGATGTTGCCGTCTTCTATCGGACCCACGCCCAGAGCCGAGTGCTCGAAGAGGTCTTGGTGCGCTACGGCGTGCCCTATCAGGTGATCGGCGGCCCCAAGTTCTACGAACGGCGAGAGGTCAAGGACGTGCTCGCCTACCTGCGAGCGATTGTCAATCCCGACGACACGGTGGCGGTGAAGCGGGTGGTGAACGTGCCCAAGCGTGGCATTGGGGCTACCACGGTGGCGTACCTGGACAGAGCTGCTGAGAACGCCGGAGCCACGTTTTATGGGACGCTCGAGAGGGCCTCCGACGTGGACAGGATCTCCGGCCGGGCTCAGCGTCAGATCAAGGAGTTCCTCGCCGTCATGGAACAGCTGCGAGAAGCGGCCGGCGGGGGGCCACGCGCCGCGCTGCAGGCAGTCCTCGACAGCACCGGCTATGTAGCGAAGCTGGAAGCAGAGGGCACGATGGAAGCGCTGAGCCGCGTTGAGAACCTGCGGGAGCTGCTGTCGGTGGCCTCCGAGTTTGAGGAGTCCGGGCCTCTGGGCGGCACCATCGACGAAATCTGGGAGGACCTCGATGGGATGAGGCGCCTGGAGTTGTTCCTCGAGTCGATGATTCTGGTGTCGGATATCGATTCTCTCGACGAGGCATCGGCGGTCATCACCCTCATGACGCTGCACAACGCCAAGGGACTCGAGTTTCCGGTGGTTTTTGTCGCCGGCATGGAAGAAGGTGTGTTTCCCCACGTGCGCTCGCTTGGCGACCCGGAAGAGCTCGAGGAGGAGCGACGTCTTGCCTACGTCGGCATCACCAGGGCGCAGCAGCGGCTGTTTCTGAGCCTGGCCACGACCCGCAACCTGTGGGGGGTGGCGAACTACAACAGCCCGAGCCGTTTTCTGAGCGAGATCCCGGATGCCCTGCTGGAGGCGGCCCCCGGGCGTCGGCGCCGCGCCGAACTCGAGGGGGTCTCTCCGCGGCCCACACTGGGCGGAGATGAGCTTGCCGCGGGCGATCGGGTTCGGCATCGGCAATGGGGAGGAGGTCGGGTGATCTCGGTCAGTGGAGCTGGGGAGCGGGCCGAAGCCATCGTGGAGTTTGATGAGCAGGGGCGCAGGCGGCTGCTGCTGGCCTGGGCACCGCTGGAGAAGGAGTAGCTCTCGGCGCCTGCAGGCGCCGAGAGAGAATTCAGAGTTCAGAGTCCAGAGTCGAGGGAGCGCGCACTACCGATTCTGAATCCTGGACTCTTCCCACTGGGCGAAGCCCTCCTGCTCGCCACTAACCTCCGCTCGTCATGCCGCGCCGCATTCTCATAGCCAAGCCGGGTCTGGACGGGCACGATCGGGGGGTCAAGGTCATCGCCCGGGCGTTGCGAGATGCCGGCTGCGAGGTCGTATATTCGGGCCTGTTCCAGACCCCCGAGCAGATCGTGGAAACAGCCCTTCAGGAGGATGTCGCCGGAATTGGGCTCTCGCTGCTCTCGGGGGCCCACATGACGCTTTTTGTGCGGGTCATCGATGCACTCGAAAAGAGTGAGGCCACCGACATCGTCCTGTTCGGCGGGGGAGTCATTCCGCGGGACGACGCCGAAGCTCTGAAGAAGCGGGGTATGGCCGAGATCTTCACGCCGGGCACATCATTGGGTGACATCGTGGCGTGGGTCGAGGAGAACGTGCCCGGCTAGGAAGGAGTCCGGTGGATCTCTTCGAGTACCAGGGCAAGATGCTGCTGGGCGGCCTGGGAGTCCCTGTTCCGGAGAGCAAGCTGGCCCGCACCCCCGCCGAGGCACGGCACGCCGCCTCCGAGCTCGGTGGTCTCGTAGTGGTGAAGGCACAGGTCCAGGCCGGGGGCCGGGGCAAGGCGGGCGGCATCAGGCGAGCCAAACGCCCGGCCCAGGCCGAAGCGGAGGCCGCCGAGATCCTCGGTATGGAAATTGGAGGGCATGCCGTGCAGGCCGTGCTGGTGGAGCGCGCCATATCGATCAAGGACGAGTACTACGCCTCGTTCACTCTCGACCGCGGAGCACGGCGGCACCTGGCCATGGTGAGCGCGCGAGGGGGTGTCGACATCGAAGCCGTCGCCGCCGACACCCCGGGGGCGGTGGCGAGGATGTACATCGATCCGGTGGCAGGTCTGGCCTCGTGGCAGGCGAATGAGCTCGTCTACCGTGCCGGCCTCGATCGATCGGCCACCGGGAAGGTGGCGGCCGTCCTGCTTCGGCTGTACCACGCCTATGTCGGTCTCGACGCCGACCTCATCGAGGTGAACCCGCTCGTCTTGGCCGAGGGCGGTGCGGTGCAGGCTCTCGACGCCAAGGTCACCCTCGACGAAAGCGCGTTCTTTCGCCACCCTCAGTTCCGCGCGCTGCGGCAGGCATTTTCTGAGGAGCCGATTGAGCAGGCCGCTAGGGAACACGGCCTCAGCTTCATCAGGCTCGACGGTTCCGTGGGTGTCATCGGCAACGGAGCCGGCCTCGTCATGTCGACGCTCGATGTGGTGTCGTTTGTGGGGGGCGCACCGGCCAACTTCCTCGACGTGGGAGGTGGAGCCGGAGCGGAGACTATCTCTCATGCCGTCGAAGTGCTTGCACACGATGAGACGGTGCGTGCTGTGCTCATCAACATCTTCGGCGGCATCACCCGTTGCGATCTGGTGGCCGAAGGAATCGTTGCGGCGCTGGGCGGGAAGGAGCCGCCGTGGCCGATGGTGATTCGGCTCGACGGCACCAATGCTGTTGGGGGACGCGCCGTACTTGCCGGAGTGCTCTCGGATCGGGTGGAGGTGGTACCGACCATGCTCGATGCGGCGCGCCGGGCTGTTGAGCTGGCAGGGGGCTCCTGATGGCGATTCTTGTCGATCGGCAGACCCGGCTGCTGGTTCAGGGCCTCACCGGCCGTGAGGGATCGTTCCATGCCTTACGAAATCGGGCCTACGGGACAAACCTCGTGGCCGGAGTGACACCGGGGAAGGGCGGCGACGGCGTGGACGGTGTGCCGGTCTTCGACACCGTGTTTGAGGCGGTTGAGGCCACGGGCGCCAACACGGCCATGACCTTCGTGCCGGCTCGTTTTGCCGCCGATGCGCTTCTCGAAGCGGGAGCAGCCGACGGCATCGATCTCATCGTTTGTATCACCGAAGGCATCCCCGCCCACGACGAGGCACGCGTCTTCAATTACCTGCAGCAGACGAGTGAGACTGTGCTCGTCGGGCCCAACTGCCCCGGCATAATCTCGCCGGGCCAGGCAAACGTCGGCATCATGCCCCACGAGATCACCATGCCGGGCCCGGTGGGGGTGGTGTCGCGCTCTGGCACCCTCACCTATCAGGCGATGCACGAGCTCACCTCGCGGGGAATCGGACAGTCGACCTGCCTGGGCATCGGTGGCGATCCGGTGCCGGGGACTTCGTTTGTCGATGTCCTCGAGCGCTTCCAGGCCGACCCGGAGACCACAACGATGGTGCTCATCGGAGAGATCGGCGGGGAGGCCGAGGAGGAGGCCGCCGCCTATGTGGAATCGAGCGTCACCAAGCCGGTGATCGCCTACATCGCCGGATTCACCGCCCCTGCCGGAAAGAAGATGGGCCACGCTGGAGCCATAGTTAGTGGCTCCAGCGGCACCGCCGCGGCCAAGAAGGAGGCTCTGGAGGCCGCCGGAGTCACCGTGGTGACCTACCCGACGGAGATAGGGGAGGCGGTGGCGCGCGTTCTCTGAAGTGAAGGGCGGGAGTCATGAAGAGCCCAGAGATCAGAGTTCAGAATCGAGATAGCACTGATCCCCGAATCTGCATCTCGCCCTCTGCATTCTGTATTCCGCATTCTGTATTCCGCCCCCCGCATTCTGCATACTGCATGCTGCATTCTCTGTCCCGCACCGCCGGGAAGCGACACACGTGACGGAGCTCGCCGCCGGCCTCTCCATCGGCCTTGGGGCCGGGCTCACCCCGGGACCGCTGCTCACCCTCGTGTTCACCTCGAGTATCGAGCGAGGCTTCGGCGCCGGTCTTCGGGTGGCTCTTGCCCCTCTCATCACCGACGCTCCCATCGTGACGCTTGGCGTCATTGTGGCCGGCACCGTGCCCGAGGCGGCGGTCAGAGGGCTGGCCATGGCCGGCGGCGTGCTGGTGGGCGCGCTCGGGATCCACACGATCTGGCGGGCGGGGGCGGAGCCGGGCCCAGCCGTCTCGGCTTCCGGAGCACAGGATGTCTGGCGGGGTGCCCTGGTCAACGCGCTCAGCCCGCACCCGTGGGTCTTCTGGATGGCGGCGGGAGGCCCTCTCCTGGTGGCGGCGTGGCGGCGCAACCCGGTGCTTGGAGCTGCCTTTCTCGCCGGCTTCTACACGATGCTGGTGGGCAGCAAGGTGGTGTTCGCCTGGGCGGCCGCCCGAGGGAGCGGCAGGCTCAGCCAATCGTGGCGGCGGGGCCTGCTGGTGCTCGGTGGTGCCGCCCTGGTGGCTGGAGGCGTCGTCCTGCTGTGGCAGGCGGCGCAAGGCCGTCTCTAGTCGGAGCAGCCCGGCGGCGTCGCGACGTTGAGATGGGACCAGGCGGCGACGTGCCGCTTGGCACGACTAGCGTCCGTGGTCATGGCCGAAGTCCCCACGTTTGTGCGTCCCGTCGAGTGGCCTGCCCGCGGTCCACTCGTAATCGGGCTGGGCGGGGGCTCGGGCTCGGGGAAGACGACCATCGCCCTCTTGATCGTGGAAGCCATCGGGGCCGAGTCGGTGGAGCTGATACAGCACGACGCCTACTACCGCCACAGTGATCTTCCTCTGGAGAAGCGGGCCCGGGTCAACTACGACCATCCCGATTCCCTCGAGACAGATCTACTGGTTCGCCACATCGGTGAGCTGCGGGCCGGGCGTCCGGTGCAGCGTCCCGTGTACGACTTCACCGTGCACAATCGGGCAGAGGAGACGGTGCTGGTGGCGCCGAAACCGGTGATCATTGTGGAGGGGATCCTGGTCTTGGCAGAACCGGAGCTGAGGGAGCTGATTCATCTCAAGATCTATGTGGACGCCGATGCCGACCTGCGCATCCTCCGCCGTCTGGAGCGGGATCTCGAGGAGCGGGGACGGTCCTTCGAGGCGGTGCACGATCAGTATCTGGCCACGGTGCGGCCCATGTATCTGCAGTTCGTGGAGCCCTCGAAGCGCTTTGCCGACGTCATCATTCCCGGGGTGTGCAACTCGGTGGCTGTGGGCACGGTGGTTTCGATGATTCGCGACGCATTGCGCGTCGGGTAGCGCACGGCATCAGGCCCCGGGCCGGCATTGGCTCTGCACGCCTTCGGCCATGGGTGGAGACGGCGGCGCCACCTTCTATGCTGCGGCCCGAGGGAGGGCAATGAAG
>CAZTJO010000008.1:0-60551 GCA_964614095.1 uncultured Acidimicrobiia bacterium | reverse complement strand
GATGATGAGACTGTCTATCTCGGTGTCGTCGACCGATGTAAACCACACGATGACCATTCCGGAGGCCGTCAAAATCTCGGCCGAAGAGACCGAGAATTCACCGAGGAGGGCGACGGCCTCGGGCCGGCATGTGTCAAGGTCGGGGTCGGCTTTGGCGAATAGAACCACCGGATCTGCGTAGAGACGGGCAGCGAGATCGGACCACAATCTGGAGTTCTCGGCGTCGGCCCAGCCTTCGGTGGTGGTGGCGGGGTCGGCCGACAATCCAGATTCCTGTGGCGCCGTCTCATCGGCTGCAGGGACCATCGCCCCGAGAAGATCGCCACCGTCTTCTGCCTCCTCGCGGACGGAGACGGACGAGTAGTCGGCCGTTTCGCCGGCCAGGCTGTCGAGGTTCCGTGCGTCGTCGGAGGAGAACAAGGCGAGTGGCAGTAGAACGGCAGCAGCAACAACGGTGGCGGCGGCTACGGCAATTGTGGTCCACGGAGTCCTTCTGCGTCTGATTGAGAGGACGGCGGATTCGGAGTCGAGATGGAGCGCGGCGGCCACGGAGTCGCGCAGCCGCAAGCTTTCGGCCGCGGTCAGCAGGGCAGGCTCAGCGTCGCGCCAGGCAGCTAGCGCGGCCCTCTGTGCGGCAAGCTCCGCCGCGGCGGAGGGATTCGAGGCAATGCGGCGCTCGGCGGCGGCGGCCATCTCCGGGTCGAGGGAGCCCTCGGCCAAGGCGGCTATCAGGTCAGGGTCGTAGCTGGGCATCTTCTTCATCATTAGGAGGGTTAGGAGGGAGCCGCAGGTTCCCGAGGGCGTCGGCGAGCAGGCGCCTGCCTCGAAACAGCCGGGACTTGACGGTGCCTATTGGAATTTCGAGTATTTCGGCGGCGGTCTGGAGAGAGAGACCTTCTGCGTCGCAGAGGACTACAGCCGATCGGAATTCGGCGGGAAGCTCGGTGAGGGCAGACGCGATGGTGGGTCGCAAGTCGGCGGAATCGAACTCGTCGAGGGCGCCGGGGTCAGCGGGATCGGCGTTTTCGGGCAGCGCCTCGGCGCGTGTTCGGTGCAGGCGCCTCAGCGTGTCGTGGCAGGTATTTACCGCGACTCGATAGAGCCACGTGGAGAAGGCGGAACGGCCGGCAAAACGGTCCACCTTGCGAAACACCGTGATAAACGTCTCTTGGGTGGCGTCGAGAGCGGCTTCCCGATCTCTCAGCATGCGGAGGCAGACGGCAAAGACGCGGCCTTCATGAAAGCGCATCAGTTCATCGAAGGCGGCCACCTCGCCGGCGAGATATCTCGCGACAAGATCGGCATCCGTGTGTGCTCGGTCGCTCACGGTAAGAACGGTAATGACTCGGCGACCGATCCGGCTCAGTCGAGTCTGTAAGCGGCGGCCACGACCCCGGGGCCGGTATGGGTGCCGACGACGGGACCGAGCAAAGCCACGACATATTCGCCTGAGTAGACGCTGGCCAGAGAGTCCAGGAAGTAGTCAATATCGGGTGCCATTGAATGAACGATGGCTAGTCGGCGTATACGATCGCCGAGTTCGACGATGTGGTTGGCGATGGCGGCCAAGGCCTTGGCCCGAGTCCGGACTCTTCGCGCCGGGGCGACGGCTCCATCGGCAATCGTGATCAGCGGTTTCACACTGAGCATCTCACCCAGCCAAGCCGCGGCGCCTCCGATGCGGCCTCCACGTTTCAGGTATTCGAGAGTGTCAAGAGCGGCGAGGATGTTGCTGGAGGCCGAGGCCTGCTGCGCGGTGGCCACAACCTCACGCAGCGAAGCGCCCTCGGCGGCACGTTCTGCCGCCTCCATTGCGACCAATCCGAGGGCTGTGGACACGAGACGGCTGTCGATCACCTGCACCGGGACGCCCGAGGTGAACTGCTGCACGGCGGCCTCTGCGGCCTGTATGGTGGCGCTCAAGGCGGACGAGATGCAGATGACGACGATGCCGTCGGCGCCCTCGGAGGAGAGGCGGGTGTATACCTCGTGGAAGCGGCCGATGGACGGAGCCGCGGTCTCAGGCAGAACGTCTCCGGTCGTCAGCATGTGCCAAAAATCAGGGGTGCTCAGGCCCTCGCGGTCGAGGAATTCCTTTTCCCCAAAACGGATGGTGAGGGGGACCACTTCAATGCGGTGCTGCTCGATGAGATCGTCGGGCAGATCGCACGACGAATCGGCGACGATGCGGATCATCTTCTCCTCGCCTGTCAGTTGGGTCGACCCTACCGGGACAGGTCGTGGTCTGCTCGCCGTCGGGTCAAGACGATCTGTGGAGAACGGCGAGGCCTTCGTCGAGGAGGTGGAAGCCCTCCGACTCGTAGAGGCTGGTGGACGTGCGATTACCCATGGGGGTATTGAGGACGATGGCTTGGGCCCCCTGGCGCTCAGCCCAACGTGCCGAGGTTCTCACCAGCGAACGCCCTATGCCGCGACCTTGCCACCTTGGATCGACGGCGACCCGCTGCAGGTAGGAGATGGTGGCGCCGAGACCGGTTATGGCAAAGCCGGCCAAGCCGCCACCGGGCCTGCGCACGACGTGCATGGTGGAACGGTAGGTCGAGTTGAGTGCTTCGAGCATGGCGGTCCGGTCGAAGCGCCAGAAGGCTTCGAAGGCGGCGCTGTCGATGCGGAGAGCTTCGGCAAGATCAGAGAGATCACCGGCCGCGACCAAGTGGTCGGGTGGGGCGGGATGGCCCAGCTCGAGCCGCATGAGATCAAGATTGGCGTAGATGTCGAATCCGACATCGCGCCATGCCGACTGGGCCGAGGGGGGAAGCGGAGGGGAGAGCACGCCGTCCACACCGGCCAATCTGCAGAGGACACGGCTGCACTCGTCGATGAAGCTGTTGCTGCCGCGTTCCATCCTCAGATGGGCCATAGGAACGGACCGATTCCAGGGGCGCGAAAATGCACGCGCCCAGCCTTTGCGGAGGCGAATAGGCCCTGGCCACGTCCCGTCGATGCGAAGTCTCATCTGCTCACCGTGCTTGAGCATGCTATCGGACCCTGGTTCGGCTCCTGCTAGTCGGCCCCCGAGGTGATAGTCGCCCGGCAATGCGCGAGAGTGTGTGCGTGCGTGTTGCTCTGTACACCCATGAAGCGTGCTACCAGCACGACACCGGGCTCTGGCATCCGGAGCAACCGGAGCGTCTGGATGCTGCGGTAGAGGGGGCGCGGTCTTCCGGGATTGATCTCGTCGAGCGAGCCGCGCCTGAGGCATCACTGGAAAGCCTGCAAACCATCCACCGGCCCGAGTACATAGCCCGAATTCACAAGTTCTGTGCCGCCGGCGGAGGATCGCTCGATCCCGACACGGTCGCGTCACCGGGGTCCTGGGAGGCCGCTCTGCGCTCTGCAGGGGCTGGGCTGGCAGCCGTCGACGATCTGACCGCCGGGGCGGCCGATGCCGCCTTTCTCGCCGTGCGTCCTCCCGGGCACCATGCCACCTCGGATCAGGCGATGGGTTTCTGCCTGTTCAACAATATCGCCGTCGCCGCGGAGCATTTGACCCGCCGGGGGGAAAAGGTGGCCATCGTCGACTGGGATGTGCATCACGGGAACTCGACACAGGAGATGTTCTACAAGCGGGGCGACGTGCTCTATCTGTCGATGCACGAGTTCCCCTTCTACCCGGGTACAGGCTGGATAGACGAGGACGGCAGCGGGGCCGGCTTGGGGTTCAATATCAACCTTCCTTTTCCGGCGGGTACGGCGGGAGATGCCTACGAGGAAGCATGGATGCGTGTAGTCATGCCGGTGTTGAGGTCGATGAATCCAAGTTGGGTGCTGGTCAGTGCCGGATACGACGGGCACGCCGACGATCCGCTGGCGCACATACGGCTTCAGGCGCAGGACTATGGACGCATGGCCGGCAGGCTTTCTGAGATTGCCCTGGGGCATCTCATCTTCTTCCTGGAGGGCGGATACAGCATGGAGGCCATTTCGGATTCGGTGGCGGCGACGCTGCGGGGAGTTGCCGGGGAATTTCCCGATCTGGATAGTGAGACATCTCCAGCCCGGGCGTTCCACATGCTCGAGGTGGCCGCGGCGCAGGTGGGGCAGTTCTGGGAGACGGTTTGAGGATCAAGCACCGCTGGAGAGCAGCCGATAGACACCTCAACCGTGACACGCGATCTGCCGTCGATCGAAGAGTTGCTGTCCGGGGCCGTCAGCTCCGGCGCATCCGATGTCCACCTGAAGGCTGGACGTTCTCCTGTCATTCGTATTGATGGAATCCTCAACGCAGCTCAGCTGCCCGTTCTCGAGGAATTGGACGTTGAGGGCTATCTGAAGGAGCTGATCCCGGATCGGCTTGAGGTGGAGTTCAAGGAGCATGGCGAAGCCGACTTCGCCTACGGCGGGGACAACCTCGGCCGGTTCAGGGTCAATGCCTACCGCCAGCGCGGCCACATCAGCATTGCCATCCGTTCGCTGCGCTCGCCGGGTGAGACGTTTGAGGACTTGGGTCTTCCTGCGGTGTTGGGCCGGCTCATCGATGAGCCACGGGGGCTGATCCTCGTCACCGGACCCACCGGATCGGGCAAGACCACAACTCTGGCGGCGATGGTGCACTCCATCAACAAACTGCAGCGGATGAACATCATCACCGTCGAAGACCCGATTGAGGTGGTTCACGACGACCGGCTATCGATGATCAGCCAGAGGGAAGTGGGGTCCGACACCGACGGTTTCGGCGAGGCGCTGCGGCGAGTGTTGCGCCAAGACCCCGATGTGATCCTCATCGGGGAGATGCGAGACATGGAGACCATCGACGCGGCCCTCAAGGCGGCGGAGACGGGCCACCTGGTGCTGTCCACCCTCCATACTCTCGACGCTGCGGAGACCATCAATCGTATCCTTGACTTTTTCCCCTCCGAACTGCAGCGGCAGATCCGGTTGCTGCTGTCGGGGTCGCTGCGAGGCATCATCAGTCAGCGGCTGATTGCCAAGGCCGATGGATCGGGCCGGGTGCCGGCCGTGGAAGTGTTCATCAATACGGAGCGTGCCGCGGAACGTATCGCCGACCCGGCGCTGACTCACGAGATCCTCGACATCATCACTGAGGGTGCCTACTACGGAATGCAGACGTTCGACCAGTCGGTGCTGGCGCTCTTCGAGGAGGGATCGATCACGTTCTCCGAGGCAATGAGGAGCGCAACCAAGCCGGCCGATCTCAAGCTGCGGGCGCAGCAACTGGGCCTCATTCCTACCTAAACCCGGGCCTTCCTCTTCTACGATGGCGGCATGATCCCTGCCCGTCTGAAGTCATTGCTGCATGGTGATGGTGTGCCGATGCAGTTGGCGGAGTGTTTTGCCGCCTCCGATCGAGAGCTGTACCTCGTCGGGGGCAGCGTACGGGACGCCCTTCTGGACAGGAGGCAGGAATCCGTCGAGTACGACTTCGCCACCGATGCCCATCCTGATGAAGTGCGGGAGATATTGACCGGGATCGGCGAGATCTACCCGTTGGGAGAGGAATTCGGCACCGTTGGTGTTGTGCTGGCGGACACAACCGTTGAGATAACAACTTTCCGCAGTGATGTCTACCGGGAACACAGCCGCAAACCGCAAGTGGAATTCTCCGGCGATATTGAGACCGATCTGTCTCGCCGCGACTTCACCGTGAATGCCACCGCACTGCGCCTGTTGCCGAAACCGGAGATTTTGGATCCCCATGGTGGGCTCATCGATCTCGGTGCCGGCGTGCTGCGCACCCCCCTCGATCCGGTGATCGCCTTTGGGGACGACCCGTTGCGAATGCTGCGCCTGTTTCGTTTCATTTCGACCTTGGGTTTCACCGCCGATCCGGCGGCTCTGGATGCAGTGATGTCGATGGGGGAGCGGCTGTCCATCGTCAGTGCGGAACGTATTCGGGGCGAACTCGACAAGTTGATCGTGGGCAAGAACGTGGAGGTGGCGCTGAAGGCCCTTGTGGACAGCCGGCTTGCTGATCAGTTCATTCCCGAGTTGTCGCGGCTGGCCGATGCGCACGACCCCCTGCACCGGCACAAGGATGTCCTCAGCCACACCTTTGCCGTGGTGGCCCGGTGCCCACCGGACCGTATCGTTCGTCTGGCTGCGCTGTTTCACGATGTGGGCAAGCCGGACACCCGGGACTTCGGGCCGGCCGGAGTGAGCTTCCATCATCACGAGGTGGTGGGTGCGCGTATGGCCCGAGCCCGCCTGCGAGCGCTGAGGTACTCAAAGAGCGATGTCGAACAGGTGTCACAGCTCGTTTATCTGCACATGCGCCCGCACACCTTCAAGATGGGTTGGACCGACCGGGCGGTGCGCCGCTACGTGCGCGATGCCGGCGAGCAACTCGATCGCCTCAACCGCCTGGTGCGGGCGGACGTCACCACCCGCAGTAGCAAGCGGGAGAGGGTGATCATGCGGCGGATCGACGAACTCGAGGACCGTATTGCCGACCTTCGCGAGAGGGAGGAGCTGGACCGCCTTCGGGCTCCCATCGACGGGCATGCTGTCATGGCCCACCTCGGAATCGGGCCCGGGCCTCTGGTGGGCGAGGCGATGGAGATGCTCCTGGAGTACCGGATAGATCACGGTCCGTACTCGGAGGAGGAGGCCTACGAGAGGCTGCGGTCCTGGGCGGAAAAGAGGGGATTGCCGGAACCCGGCAGTTCGGGACCCGAGTCTTGACGCCGGGCCGGCGGATCGAACTGATCCCGGCAAGGACGACCCCACGCGAGTCCGCCGTCGCCGGCCTAGAGGGTGCTTCCGGGAGGGCCGATTGACGCCAGCACCCCACCCTGGACTCCGTCGGGAGGCCGCCCACCGGCGCGCAGCCACTTGTCCCAGAGAGGTGTCTGCCAGAACGGATAAGGAATCTCGTCGTCACCTTCGGTGTTGGTGAGGCTCTCGGCGCAGTACTTCCAGAACGATGCGTAGCCGCCGAATCGTTCATCAAGGTGGTCAATCAGATTGGAGTACTGGTCGGCTAGATGTCGGGCCGCCCAGAGGGGCAGGGTGGTGGCGGGGCCCGCATGGACCACACCCAGGACGGCGGCATCGAAAGGCTTGTCGATACCGAGGAATCTGAGGATGCGGTTGAGGAGTTGCAGCGGCTCGCGGGCGATGTCCTCCAGGAAGCCGACGAAGATGCGCTCCGCCGGGTAGAAGCGGCCCCAATTCTCCAAGGTCCGCTGGTAGTTGGTGTTGCCTATCGAATGGTTCAGGGCAAAGGAGGAGTGGTAATGCTGGCGGAGGTCGGTGTTCCCGGCCCGCGAGGAGCGCATGACGGCGGCCGACCAGGCCCGTTCGATGGGATTGCGCATGATGAAGATGATCTTGGCGTCCGGGATGACCTCGGCGGCTCGGTCGATGTGGTCCGGGTCGATGCCGGCATAGACCGGGGTGAACTCGCCGCTCACTCTGCCGCCGGCGTTTTCGAACAGTGACCTGTACCAATTGGGGGTGGGTCGGCGGAACAGGTACCGGAGTTGCCAGCGGAGCAGACCGGTCTGATGCTGGCCTCTTCGCGACCGACTCAGCCCTCTACGAACGTGTCGCCGCCACCGGACAAAGGGCAGGCGGTCACTGAAGAGGAGCCGCGGGATTGTGGTGCAGCGCCAATCGACTTTCTCGTCGAAGTAGTGGAGCTCTTTTTCAGGAGGGAGCCAGATGTCCGGGTGCCGGCTCAAGTGGACGTGAAGCCACGTTGTGCCGGCCTTTTGGGCGCCGATACCGAGGAAGTCGGGCGGCATTGTCTCCTCTGACGAGAAAAGGGGATGATGGCCGATGTTAGTGATGGGCCGAGAGACGCCAAGCGGCGCAGGGGCGATGGCGTGGGTCACTGTGGCCCGATGCACGCATCCGGCGCCGGCGACAAGGACGCGGAACACCTCATGGCAGCTGCCGGCGGCTGTGGTCGCGGACGGTTCAGGGTTGCCGGGGTGGCCAAGGAAAGAACGCGCTGGTGCGCTGCATGTACTCGGCGTAGCCGGGGCGGCGTGACGTGATGGTCTTCTCGAGCATGGCGACACCGCTGACCCTTACCAGGAGCACCGACATGACGAGGGGCCCGACAAATGTCCACCAGGTTCCGGCGCCTTCGAGGGCTACCAGGTAGAGGCCCCACCAGACGAGGAAATCTCCGAAGTAGTTGGGGTGCCGGGTGTAGCGCCACAGGCCGCGGTCCATCACCCGGCCCCGGTTGGTGGCATCGGCCTTGAAACGGGCCAACTGGAGATCACCGATGGTCTCGCAACACAGCCCGGCGGCCCAAATGAGACAGCCGACGACGGCGAGTACTCCTATGCCGGCCGGCTGCGGCGGCAGCTGTCCCACCTGTACCGGAAGCGAGACCACCCACATGAGGGCCCCCTGGAGCAGGAATACCTTGAAGAGACTGATGATCCAGAAACGCTGCGGCGAGCGCTGGCGCATTGCCACGTAGCGGTAATCCTCGCCCTTGCCCAGGTTGCGCCAGGCCAGGTAGATGCCGAGGCGGAGACCCCAGATCGTGGTGAGAGCCACCAGCAGAAGGCGTCGACCGGCGGCGCCCGTGGGAACGTCGGCGAGGGCGGTCCAGATGAAGACCGCCCAGGCGGTCAGCACAAAGCCGGGTCCCCAGAAGATGTCGACGATCGAAGCGTTGCTCAGTGCCAGGCTGATCAGCCAGAGCAGGAACACGGCGGCAAGGATGGTTAGGGCCGCGACTAGGAGTGTGTTGGCGGCCCCGGGCACACGCAGCATGGTGCTGCTGGCTAGGAACACAGGTACTCTCTTTCTTCGGCCGCAGCGGCCATACGACACGCCATACGGGGAAAGATATGCCGGTGGAAGGGTGTCATGAGCCACCAGTAGAGCCTGCCGGCCAGCCCGCGCGGGCGGAAGGTGGCGGTCTGCACCAGGTCGGATCCTCCATCTCTGGGTTCGATTTCCCACTGCAGCCACGCTTCACCGGGCAGTTTCATCTCACCACGTAGGCGGAGGGTGCGGTCTGTGGCGATGTGGTCGACTCGCCAGAAGTCGATGGCGTCTCCGGAGCGAAGCTGTTCCGGGTGGCGGCGGCCTCGACGTAGTCCTCGTCCGCCAAGAAGCCGGTCGATGAGTCCTCGCAGGCGCCAGGCCCAGTTGAGGCCGTAATAGCCGACCTCTCCACCGATTCGGCTGAGTGCCCAGAAGACATGGTTGGCTGAGGCCTCGGTGGGGACAACCCGTCGGTCGACGTAGGTCTTGCCCCCGCTCCAGGCAGGGTCGCCGGGTGCCGCGGTGGCATCGGCGTCGGCCGGTGCCGGCAGTCCCGCGGCAAGGCCGAGCGCACGACGAACGGCGGTTTCGAAGGACACCGGCTCGCGGGTGAGAAGCCGGGCGGCCTCGTTGTTTCGAGCCAGCATCTCGTAGCGCAGGGTCTCGACCAGGGGCCGGGCGACGCGAGCAGGCAGTGGGGTGACGAGACCAACCCACATCGACGAGAGGCGGGGGGTGAGAAGGGGAAGGGGGATGATGAGGCGGCGCAGTCCCGCGATACGCGCGTAGGTGAGCATCATCTCCTGGTAGGTAAGAGCCTTGGGTCCGCCGATCTCCACAATGCGGCTGTCGGCAGACATGTCCGCAACGACGGCCACCAGCAGATCGAGCACGTCGCCGATGGCAATCGGCTGGCAGCGGGTCCGTACCCAGCGGGGGGTGGTCATGATGGGAAGGACCTCGGTCAGGTGACGCAGCATCTCGAAGGAGAGAGAGCCGGAGCCGATGATCATGCCGGCGCGCAGCTCGGTGACCGGTACCGGCCCCGCAGCAAGCTCCTGTCCTACTTCGTGCCGGCTCTTGAGGTGCGGCGACAGTTGGTCATGGTGTGGTCCAAGACCTCCGAGGTAGACGATGCGGCGCAGTCGCGCCGCGGCGGATACTTCGGCAAAGTTGGCGGCGCCGGCTCGATCCAGGTCGGAAAAGGATGAGCCGGCGTCCATCTGGTGCACCAGGTAGTAGGCGGCATCGCAGGCCTTGACCGCAGCGCCGAGGGCGGTCCGATCTAGTACGTCCCCAACCGCCACCTGTATGCGGTTCAACCAGGGCTGCCGATCGAGCGATGAGGCGCGACGAGTGAGGGCGCGAACCTCGTGACCCGCGCTCAGCAGTCGGGGCACGAGCCGGCTCCCGACGTAGCCGGAGGCGCCGGCGACGAGAATTTGCATGATCGCCGCAGGCTAGGCAGGGTGCCGTGGATAGAGGCGGCGTTGTTGTGGATCGAACTCCGGCTGGTGGTGAACCTTGATGATGCCGGGGCCGATGCAGACCCCGGGGCGAAGGGGTGGTGAGAGCCGATGCCGGCGAGCCGTCGTATGATCGGCTCTCAGCAACGAGGGATCTTGATGAGCTTGGCCGATGCCCTGCGCCGGCCCCTGTACCGCATCTACGAAGAGCGCCTGCTGCGGGCCCTCGACCCGGCGCTGCTCCCGCGGCACATAGGGGTGATCCACGATGGGCATCGACGGTTTGCCCGTCAGACCCGTTTGCCCGACTATGCCTCGTCCTATCGGGCCGGCATGGAAAAGGTGGTGGAGTTCCTTGATTGGTGCCGGCAGGTCGAAGTTCCTGCGGTCACCTGCTGGCTGCTGTCCAAGGAGAATCTTTCCCGACCGCTCGATGAGCTCGAGCCGTACTTCGATGTGCTCGCCGATCTTTTTGATCGGCTTCCGCAGGTTTCCGGGGCGCACGATCTGCGTGTTGGTGTGATCGGAAGCACGGAGCTTCTGCCAGACCGCCTTCGCGAAGCGGCAGAGCGTATGGCGGAGCGGTCGTCGGAGGGGAACCGCCGCTTGACCATCGCGGTTGCTTACGGAGGTCGGCAGGAGATCGTCGATGCGGTGCGGGATCTGGTGGGCAAACTGGTGGCGGACGGGGTCGACAGGGAAGAGATAGCCGGTCACATCGATGCGGGGACGCTTGCCGCTCATCTCTACACCGCCGATCTTCCCGATCCCGATCTTGTCATCCGTACCAGCGGAGAATCGCGGCTATCCGGGTTTCTGCTTTGGCAGGCGGCGTACGCGGAGTACTCGTTTGTCGACGTTTACTGGCCGGCTTTCCGCAGGGTTGATTTTCTGCGGGCGCTGCGCGATTTCACTCAGCGCGAGAGGCGTTTCGGGCGCTAATCGGCGACCCGAGGCCTACCGAACCAAGCGGGTTGGATGAGGTTATTTTCACCTTGCTTTGGTTTAAGCGTTTTGGAGCGTATGCCGATCCTCTTATGGGCCACCGGACGGATCGCCTTTGTTGCACTTGTCTTCGGCTGCCGGTGGCACCTGAGGTGTGAGGGTCATCATGAGTTCTACCGGCAAGGCTGCTCCGCCCTGGGCGCTTCTTCTCGTTTCGCTGTTGGTGGTCGCGGTCGTGATCGGCGGGGTACTCCCGGGCACACAGGATGTCGCCGAGGCCACGCCTTCGATCAGCCAAACGTACTTCACCCCGTTTGAGGCGCAGGAGCTGATCGACATCCTGCGTTCCATCCTCTCGGCCGGCGGTTCCTGCACCGGCCCGGTGCATTCGACCATCTCGATTACCTCGGGCGCGGACGCCAACACCGTTTACTACGACCACTTCGAGGACGGGTATGAGGTCGATCCGATCAATCCGGTCCAGGGCTCAACGCTGACCATGGTCATGGATGTGGGCGATGTGTGGACCCAGTCGAGCAATGTGCCCGTCGATCAGCCCGGACGGGGCGCCGGGAACTACTACGACGGCCGCGACCGTATCGTCTCCACCGCGCCCATTGCGGTCACGCAGGCGGTTTACGCCGATAGTCCCGGCGAGCTGCTGGCCGGAGCGGTGCAGGTGCTCGATGTGGACAAGTCGGGCATACAGTTCGACCTGCCCGTCGGCGAGGACGTCGACTTCAACCAGGTCTTCGAGTACGTGGGCGTTGTGCTGGTGGGCACCGAATTCAACACTCAGGTGCAGATCGACGCCGATGCCGACGGGTCTTTTGAGACCTCAACGACCCTCAACCTGGGTCAGACCTACGTCATCGACGGAGGGGTGGACCTCGGCGCCCAGGTGACGTCGGACCGGCCTATTTCGGCCTATGTGACCACCGGCGATGTCGCGGCCAACTACGAGAGCCGCTTTTTCGAGCTGTACCCCACCTCGATCTGGTCGGACGAGATCGTGAGCCCGGTGGGTGCTCGCAGCAGCGCTGAGACGGACGACACCAGAGTGTTCCTCTTCAACCCGTCGACCGATCCGATCACCGTCACGGCGACGACTGCCGGCGGAGGGACGACGGATATCCCCGTCAGCGGTCGAGGCCAGGCGTCCTACCTGATGCCGCAGAACCAGGGAGCGCTCTTCAGCACCGGCGGAGGGGAGTTGGTCTACGGCTTCCAGGCGAGCACCACAGGCTCGTCGAGTGCGTCCTACGACTGGGGTTTCACCCTGGTCCCGGAGAACGCAGCCACACCTTCCACCATTCTTCCCTACGCTCCCGGCTCGGCCGACGGGAGCAAGAACTACAGCCCGGTGTGGGTGGCGACCTTTGCCGATACCAGGATCTACATCGACCTCGACGGTGATCCGACCACCGGCGCCGGTGTCGACCCGTTCGGAGACCAGTACGACTTCCATTGCGATGTGGTCGCCTACGCCTCGACGACGGTGTACGACGACGGCCAGGGCGTTTGCTATCTCCCGAGTGCAGATGCGAACCAGTCCGGCGGAGATCATGACATGACCGGATCGCGTATCTACACCACGGACGGGACGCGGCTCATCGCGGCCTGGGGCCAGCGGGCCGGCTATGCCGCGGGCACGCCTGCCCTCGACATGGGCACCACGATCCTCCCGTTCCCTTCCATCAACATGGCAAAGACATCGGTGGTCTCCAACGACGTTGATCTCGATGGTGAAGCCGATCCGGGCGACACCATCACCTACTCCATCACCATGGAGAACAACGGCATCATCGACGTTGGCGCCGTTCTGGTCTTTGACGAGACTCCGTCGTACACGTCGTATGTAGCCGATTCGACAACGCTGGACGGGGTCCCGGTCGCCGACGACGTTGCTCCCTTCACTCCAAATCCGCTTGATTCCGATTCTCCTGACGGGGGCCTGGATATCGACACCATTGCCGCAGGGGCTACCCGGATCGTGACGTTCTCCATCGACGTTGATGATCCGGTGGCCCTCGGTGTGCGCACGGTGGGGAACCACGCCTCCATGTCGAGCGCTTACGGGCCTTCGTCGGCGATGAATGTGATCGAGCTAGATGTGCCGCCGCTGCAGATCGACAAGACCTCGATTCCCGACTCGTCGCCGGTCGGATCCGGCGAGACCATCGATTACCGCATCAGAGTTTTCAACGGCGACGACGCCTCGCAGACCGGCGTGTCTCTCGTTGATGCGATCCCGGCCGGTACCACGTACGTGCCTGGGAGCATCAGCGGTGATGTCGACGGGACACCGGTAGTGGTGAACGATCCGCCGAACATCATCTCTGGGTTGACGTTGGCGTCGGGAGAGATAATGACGGTCAATTTCAGCGTGACCGTGGACGCGCCGATTGTGGTGGGGGTCACCGAGTTTGCCAACTCGGCAACGGCCGACAGCGATCAATACGATCCGGTGCTGGCCAATGTGAGTGATCCTGCCGATCCCCAGGCCGACCTCTCGCTGGCCAAGGACGACGACACCGCGGTGACCATGCACCCGGGCGAAACTCTCACTTACACACTGACGGTCACCAACAACGGGCCTGATGTGGCCGACGGTCCGGTCATCGTCGACACACTCCCCGCCGGGGTCACTTTTGACGATGTTGCCTCCGATCCGTTGTGCGTGGAGGGTCCGGTAGGGACCATCGCCTGCTCGCTGGCGGACCTTGCCCCAGGATCTACGGCGGTGGACATAGTCGTCGCGATCAATGCCGGCGTAGACGGGACCATCACCAACAATGCGGTCGTGTCGGCGTCGACTCCCGATCCGAACGGAGGCAACAACTCGGCCTCGGTGGACACTCCCGTCGACGCGCTGCCTTCGATCACGGTGACGAAGGATGCGTCGGTTGCTTCGGTGCCGGAGACGGGTGGGACGGTGACGTTCTCGGTTGATGTCGATAACGATTCGGCGGAGGCGGGGACGTTGACGGTGCTGGCTGATGATTTGTTTGGTGATCTGCTGGATGTGGGCAACGTTTTGGTTTCCAACAACACGTGTCCGGGTGCGGACCCGGCGATCCCGGCGTTGGGCACGTTCTCCTGTTCCTTCGACGCGGTGATCTCGGGTGACTTTGGTGGCGCTGATCACGTCAACACGGTGACGGCGACGGTGGAGGACGATGAGACCAACTCCACGACCGACTCCGACGACGCCACGGTGACATTCACTGATGTCCCCGGCACGCTGACCGGGCACCTCTTCGTCGATACGGACGAGGATGGGGTGCAGGATCCGGGCGAGCCGGACCTGCCGAATGTGTCGGTGAGCGTGACCGACGGGAATGGTGTCACCGGCACGGTGACATCCAACGGCGCCGGGGACTGGACCACCTCCGTTGGCGCCGGCTCGGTGACGGCCCAGGTGGTGGCGGGAACGGTCCCGGCCGGGTACGTGTTGACGACGGCCAACGCCAGTCAAACGGTGACGGTGGATCCGGGAGAGACGGTGGCCAGCGAAGACGTCGGCTACCGGCCGCCGAAGGGTGAACTCTCCGGAACGATCTTCTTCGATGTGGACGGGGACGACCTGCTGGATGCCGGAGAGCCGAGGTTCCTGGGGATCGTGGTCGATCTTCTGGATGATCTCGGGGCGACGATCGATAGCACCACGACGGCGGCCGACGGATCCTATGAGTTCACCGAGGTTCCGGGGGCCGAATACACGATTGCAGTGGATGCCAGGTCGGTGCCGGCAGGTTTTGCGCTCACGCTCGATCCCGACGGCACCGAGGATGGCGAAACCACAGTGATGCTGCCGGCCGACACCACCATTGGCGATCTCGATTTTGCCTATCGGGGCACCGGCTCCATCGGGGATACGGTCTGGTACGACCTCGATGGGGATGGCGAGATCGACTTTGAGGAGGAACCGCTGCCTGGAGTGACGGTGTCCCTCGTGTGGAGCGGATCCGACGGCGTGCTCGACAGCGTCGACGACGTTCAGTTCCCATCGCAGGTGTCGGGAGTGAACGGCGAGTATCTCTTCACCGGCGTTCCGCCCGGCCTCTCTCGGATGGCGGTGACCGACGCCGATGAGGAGCTGGAGCCGACGACGGCTGAGGCGATCATCGTCACGCTCGGTGCAGGGCAAGCGTTCCTGGACGCAGATGTCGGCTACGTCTCCGATGATGAGCTTCCCTACACCGGGCTCGATGTGCAGCGGCTGCTGTGGACGGCAGCGCTGCTCATTTACCTCGGCCTGGTCATTCTCGGCTTCGATCGGCGCCGAGATTCCGGTCACGGCCTGGCCTGAACTTTCCATAACGGTGAGCGGCCGCCGGTGGCGGCCGCTCGAAGGGAGGAAAGGGTATGCCGTCCGATGACGACACTACCTCATCGGCGTGGTTTGGCGCCGCTTGAGGGGATTAAGCGGAGACGGGATACAGTGGTGGGCGTGCACGATCTGGCAGCGCACTTGACGAGCAACTCGCTGCGCCGCGGCGGTGAATACCGGCTGCGTTCCGGAGCTGTCAGTGACTGGTATCTCGATGCCCGACAGACGACGTTTGACGGCCCGGGTGGTTTGCTGGTGGCGCGAGCCGTCCTGGATGCTCTGGATGCCGGTGTGACGGCGCTGGGGGGCATGACGATTGGGGCCGACCCAATCGCGGTTGCAGTAGCGGTGGTTGCCGCGTCGGAGGGCCGCCCGCTCAAGGCGTTCTCGGTGCGGAAGGAATCCAAGGACCACGGCACCGGAGATCGACTGGTTGGGCCCGTACGTCCCGGCGATCGAGCGGCGATCGTCGAGGACACGACGACTACGGGTGAGGCTCTCCTGGAGGCCGTGGATGCCGTTGTGGCCGCGGGCATCGAGGTGGTGCAGGTGGTTGTGCTTGTCGATCGCAGCAGCGGCATGGTGGGACGGCTGGTCGGCGAGCGGGGGATTCTCTACCGTGCCCTGATGCTTCCGGAAGACCTGGGGGTGTCGTCGTGACCGATCGGGTGTCACGGTCTCTACTGCTCGTGTTGGCCTTGTCGCTTGTGGCGATGCCCCTGCTGATGCTGGGCATCGACATGATCTTCACCCATCGCCTCTACCCGGTACCGGAGACGAGTGACCGCGAAGTGCAGGTGGTGATCGATGGCGGCGAGACGGTCACTTCCATCGAGAAGGTGTACACCCCTTGGGGCGCGGCGCAGCGGCGCCGCGATCTGGCCTGGGGAAGCGCTCTTATGGCCGGTGGGCTGGGCGCTTGGCTCTGGGGCGTGTGGAATATCGTGAAGCCGCGGCGATTCCTCGAAGTTGGCGCCGACGGGGTTGTTCTGCACATAGGGGGCAGGAGGGAGGAGCCGCTGCGCCTGGGCTGGGACGAGATAGCAAACGTGAGGTCGGGGATTCACGTGGATGACGGCGGCAGTGTGCCGGTTCTCTCATTGCGGCTGAAAGACGAGGCAAGATTGCCGGAGAACCCTCGGGCTGCAATTACCGAGCCGCCTTGGCTGCATCTGCTTGCGGAAGATTGGGACAGGCCGGCGCACAAGGTGGCGGTGGTCCTGGAGGGGCATATGGCGGGCTGGGCCAAGAGCAGGATCGAGGGGTAGCCTGCGCGGCAATGCTTGTTGGTGCCCACGTTCCCCCCGAGTGCCCAATAGAGGAGGCGGCGGTACGGGGCGCCGATGTCGTCCAGGTGTTCCTCTCCAACCCGCAATCGTGGAAGAAGCCGTTGGCTCGCTCCGACGCCGATGTTCTGAGGGTCTCCGGCATTGGTCTCTACGCCCATGCTCCCTATCTGATCAATGTTGGGTCTCCGAACAACCGGGTGCGCATCCCGAGCCGCAAGATCCTTGGGGACACGATCGCCGCAGCGCACGCTGTGGGCGCTCTCGGAGTGATCGTGCACGGTGGCCATGTGGGTGACGGAGAAGCGGCCGACGTGGGCTGGGAACGCTGGCGCAAGGCGCTCGATTCGGTGGACCTGAGCGTTCCGGTTCTCATTGAGAACACTGCGGGCGGAGGCAATGCGGTGGTGCGCGAGATCGACAGTTACGGTCCGCTGTGGGAGGTGATCGGCGGATTCAACGTGGGTGTGTGCATCGATACTTGTCACGCCTGGGCGGCCGGCGAGCATCTGGACACCGTTGTGGAGCGGCTGCGCGCCGGGACCGGCCGAGTCGATCTGGTTCATGCCAACGACTCACGAGACCCGTTTGATAGCCGTCGGGATCGTCACGCCAATCTGGGCCGGGGGGAGATACCCGAAGAACTTCTGGTGCATGTGTTTCGTGAGGCAGAGGCGCCGCTGGTGGTCGAGACGCCGGGTGGCGCCGAGGCGCAGGCAGAGGACATCACCTGGATCAGAGCACGGTTGGGGTGATGGTCAGGGGGAGACAACCCGGAAGCGGCGGCCACACTGGTCACAGCGAATGTACCTGTCGGTGTTGTCCACGGTGCCGCCGCAGTAGGGGCAGTGGAGCACGGGTGGAGGGTGCTCGTGTCGGGGACGAAGACGTGTCGTGATGGGAACGGCCAGAGTGATTGCCCCCAGAAGTACACATACGGCCAGGAACAGGCGCCACGTGTCGCCGGGCTCGAAACCCCAGATGACGGCGATGGTGAAGCCGGCGGCCGCGACCGCGAGTGTATAGGCGATCGGGAGCAGCCGGCCCTCGAGGTGCACGCCGGACATGATTGCCGCATAAGCCACAGTCACCGCCACCGTGATGAAGGTGCCGCCTAGCCGGCCCACGGCCAGCGACGAGAAGTTGGTCCACACTGCGGTGATGATCAGGGCGAAGCCGACAAGCGAACTGAAGATCCCGAAGGCTGGTATGGGCCCGAGACGGCTCTCAGGGATGGCTATTCCACAGATCAAGGCGACAACCCCCGAGCCGGTCACCAGCAACGAGGTGACAAAGATGTTGATCGCAACGTCGTCGAGTGAACCGGCGACGGCCCAGACGCCCAGTAGGGCGTTTACCGCGATTGACACAAGGGCGACACGCCGCAGCCATGACTTGAAGATTTCGAAGGCTGCGGGCCGCGGCGCTCGAGTGTTCTGCGTGTTGTTCTCCTCGGTGGACAGGGATACCTCTCCGGCTGTGCACGTCCAGCCTGCCCCGCCCGGCGCCGATCTGCAAGAAGGCGGGGTCTCAGTACCCCCCATCGAGTTTGGTGTGGTCCCACGAGATGACGCGCTCGGGCAAAACGGTGACTGCGGTGTTCTTGGCCGCGTGGCGCCCGAAGGTCGCCTCCAGGGCCTCAGGGCCTAGCCGGAGGGGCTCGCCCCCGACCATGGCGTATTTGGCCGCCATGGCCCCGTATAGCTCCAGCACTCGGCCCGGGTCATCTTCCAGATGGGCGGTCCCCTTGATCATCACGCCCTGGAGCTCGTCGTATGTGGCGCCTTTCTCGACAAGAACAGTGAGACGAGGCCGCCGGCGCAGGTTCACGATCTTCTGCGATTTGGTGAAGGAACGGAAGACAACTAGGCCTTTGTCGACGACGTACCACATGGGAACAAGATGCGGCCAGCCGTCGTCGGCCAGCGTTGCCACATGGGCGACGCGCCCCGCCTCGAGGAAGGCCTCGATGCCGTCGGGGCTCATGGTGGTGTTCTTGCGGGTCATCGGCTTGATGCTCCAGGCTTCGACGCTAGCGCGATGAGACACGTCGCCGAGAGATGTGACTGTATGGGTCTCTACAATCCCAGGGCCGATGAGACGGCCTACCGCGTGGCGGCGGCCGAGCTCGAAGAAGGCGAGGCAGCTGATCGAGCGCCGTGTTCCTCCGACCCATCGGGCGGAGAGAGAGGAGCAGGAGATGGCCGAGAAGATCACCGTCCCGGACATACGGGCCGCCAAAGGTGTATCCCGCATAAAGATGGTCACGGCCTACGACGCTCCGTCGGCCCGAATTGCCGACAAGGCGGGGGCGGACGTCATCCTGGTGGGCGATTCGGTGGCGAATGTTGTGCTCGGCCGCAAGACGACTCTCCAGGTGACCCTCGACGAAATGGTCCATCACGGTGCTGCGGTGTCGGCGATCGGGGCTCGGGCGCTTGTTGTCGGCGACATGCCTTGGCTCAGCTTTCACATCTCCCCGGCGGAGACCGTGCGCAACGCGGGGCGTTTTGTGCAGGAGGGTGGTGTCGAGGCCGTGAAGATTGAAGGAGGGCAGAAGAGGGTGCCGGTGATCGAGGCGGTGCTTGGGGCCGAGATTCCGGTGATGGGACACCTGGGCCTGACGCCTCAGTCGGTGCACACGATGGGCGGATACCGGGTACAGGGCCGGGAGGTGGTGGCGGCGAAGAAGCTGATCGAAGATGCGCTGGCGCTCGAAGATGCAGGCGTCTTCTGCATCGTGCTGGAGGGAGTTCCCGGCATGGTGGCGGATCTCATTACACGACGGGTGTCGGTGCCGACCATCGGCATCGGCGCCGGGGCCAAGACGGATGGGCAGGTGCTTGTATTCCACGATGTGCTCGGCCTCAACGACGAAGATCTCCCACGTTTTGTGCGCAGCTATGCATCGCTTCACGATGACGCGGTGAAGGCCCTCAGCGCGTTCTTTGCCGATGTCGAAAACGGGTCGTTCCCCTCGCCGGAGGAGACCTACGAGATGCCGGCCGATGCGGGCCGGGCTCTGCTGGAGGAGATGGGATCGTCCGGCGCCTGATTGGTGTTGTGCTGCTTGTGGCCGGCTGTGGGGGGAAGCCGGGCGGTGGCGTGCTGCAGGGTTTCGACGAGGCAGAGGTCATCGTCGGAGGCCAGGCGTGGAATGTGGCTGTGGCCGATGACGCCGGCGAGCGCAGCCAAGGGCTGATGGGTGTCGAAGATCTTGGAGACCTGGACGGCATGTTGTTCGTGTACGCCACGGACACCGATACGTCGTTTTGGATGAAGAACACCCTGATTCCGCTCGACGTGGCCTTCTTCGACGCGGCTGGCGGACTTGTCGACCTGGTGCATATGGAGCCGTGTGCGGGGGATCCATGTTCGATCTACCGCGCCGCCGGGCTGTATCGGTACGCACTCGAGGTGCCGGCCGGGGGGTTCGGCGGGGTGGAAGATCTGTTACTGGGAGTGCCACTGCCCGATTGAGATGCCGGGCGAACACGCCGGGCGCGCTCTTGGTCACCGGGAGAGACTGCACTTCCGCGACCTGCCATGGAGGGGGTACACTGCGTCCCTTCCCCAACCTGCCCCTACGGGGGCCTCTCGCGAGACGCGGGAGTCCGAAGGAGGTGGAGCGCACCTTGCGCACATACGAGTTGATGACGATCTTTCGGCCTGAGCTTGCCGAGACCGAGGTGCGATCGGAGATCTCGAATATCGAGAAGGCGCTATCTGATCGCGGCGCCGAGGTCAAGAACACCGATTTCTGGGGCAAACGTCGTTTTGCCTACGAGATCATGCATCTCCACGAGGGCTACTACGCCGTGGTGACGTTTGAGGGCGACACTGAAGCCATCGGTCCTCTTGATCGAGCGCTGTTGCTGTCGGACAACGTCGTGAGGCACAAGTTCATCCGACGGGAGTAGGCAAGGCATTCTTGTCGCACCGGAAGGTCAGAATGCTGAAGAGAACGAAGAGTCGAGGAAGAGAGCGATGGCAGCGAATCATGTGATGCTCATCGGCAATCTTGTGGACGACCCGGAACTCCGGTTCACCGCATCCGGAGTGGCGATGGCTCGAATCCGCTTCGCCGTGAATCGGCGCTATCAGCGCGACGGCGAGTGGCAGGAAGATACGAGCTTTTTTGCCGGAACCCTTTGGAGGGACGCCGCTGAGAATGCCGCCGAATCGCTGCAGAAGGGCATGCGGGTGATCATCACCGGCCGTCTGGAGCAGCGCTCGTGGGAAACGGCCGAGGGCGAGAAGCGCTCCGTTGTCGAGGTATCCGTCGACGAGATAGGCCCGTCGCTGCGGTGGGCAACCGCGGTGGTGACAAAATCGCCGCGTTCTGATGCTTTTTCGCAGAGTCCGCCGCCGATGGCAGCGGCGCCGGTTGCCCGTGAGGAATATGGGCCCGACGAGGCGCCCTTCTAGACACTTCCCCATTACAGGAGGACACCAAACAACATGACGCCGAGAAAGCGCACACCCCGCCGCCGCCGCGAGGAGCGGCCGGGTAGGCGTATAAAGAAGAAGGTCTGCTACTTCTGCGTAGAGAAGATCGACTACGTCGACTACAAGGACGTGGCGGTGCTCCGCAGGTATGTTTCAGACCGGTCGAAGATCCGCTCGTCACGGGTCACCGGAAACTGTGTACAGCACCAGCGTGCGGTGGCTCGGGCCATCAAGAACGCGCGCGAGTTGGCACTTCTGCCCTACACGAACCGATGAAGCTCATCCTTGTTGAAGACGTGGACGGACTGGGCCGCAAGGGCGACGTGGTTGAAGTGGCCGATGGCTACGGCCGCAACTACCTCGTTCCCAAGAAGCTGGCCATGAAGGCGACGGCGGGTTCGCTCAAGGACGCGGAACAGATCCGGCGTGTTCGAGAAGAGGCCGAGCGCAAGGCGAGAGAAGAGGCAGAGGCGGTGTCGGCGGCCCTGGACGGGCAGAAGGTCGTGGTGGCGGCGCGGTCGGCCGATGAGGGCAAGCTGTTCGGCTCTATCGGTCAGCGAGACATCGCTGAGGCCATCAAGAGATTCACGGGGGTAGATATCGACCACAGCCACATCGATCTCCGCACACCCATCAAGGAGCTTGGCTCCTACGAGATTCGTGTGCGGCCGTTCGTTGATGTGGAATGCCAGCTGACCCTGGAAGTGATCCCAGCTTGAGCCGATGACGACACAACTTGAGCAACCACGGGCCGATGGAGCCAGGGTTCCGCCCCACAACCTGGAGGCGGAAGCTTCAGTGCTTGGAGCGGTGATGTTGTCACCCGATGCGGCCAACATTGCCCTCGAGAAGCTCCAGCCCGAGGACTTCTACAAGCCGGCTCATCAGATCATCTTTGAGGCCATCATCGGGCTCTTCAACAGCAACCAGGCCATTGATGCCGTCACCGTGTCCGATGCCTTGAGGCGCAACAAGCAGCTCGACCGCATCGGGGGTGTGGGCTACCTCACCGGTCTCCTGGAGACGGTGCCGGCGGCATCAAATGTGGACTACTACGCGGACATTGTTGACGAGACCGCGGCACGCCGGCGGCTGCTTCGGGCCGGCTCGATGGTTGTCTCCATCGCCATGCAGACCGAACGCACCATTGACGATGTGCTCGATGCGGCGGAGCAGGAAGTGTTCCGGGTGTCGGAGGAGAAGGTGGGCGATGGGCTGGCTGTGGTAGGTCCCATGCTGCAGGAGACCCTTGAGCGCATTGAAGAGCTGGGTACCAAGGGCGATGAGATCACCGGCCTGCCCACGGGGTTTCGCGACCTGGACGGCAAGCTGGCCGGCCTCCACAAAGCGAACCTTGTGGTCATTGCGGCCCGGCCGTCGATGGGTAAGACCGCTCTTGCTCTCAATATCGCTCAGAACATCGCCGACCGCGATCATCCTGTGGCGCTGTTCACGCTTGAAATGAGCCGGGAGGAAGTCGTGCTGCGGCTGCTGTCGGCCATGGCAGGGATCGACTCGCACAAGCTGCGCTCTGGCCAATTCGGCCAAGAGCTCTGGCAGCGTCTGGCCCGAGAGGCGGCCCGTCTCTACCAGTTGCCGTTTTATGTCGATGACTCGCCCGATCTCACCGTGACGGCCATACGGGCAAAGTGTCGCCGCCTGGCCCGGAAGCGGGGTCTCGATCTGGTGGTGGTGGATTATCTGCAGCTGATGCGGAGCAGCAGCCGTAATGAGAATCGTCAGCAGGAGATCGCCGACATCAGCCTGTCGCTCAAGAACCTGGCCCGTGAGCTCCGTGTGCCGGTTATCGCAGTTTCCCAGCTCAACCGTGCCCTGGAGCAGCGCGAAAACAAGCGGCCCCGGCTCGGAGATCTGAGGGAATCGGGGGCCATTGAGCAGGACGCCGATGTGGTGATGTTCATCTACCGCGACGAGTACTACAACCCCGGCGGCGATCAGCGCGGCATCGCCGAGGTGAACATAGCCAAACACCGCTCGGGGGCCACAGGGCAGATCATGATGAACTTCGCCGCCGAGTTCACCCGTTTCCGCAACTACACCTCCGACGAACCGGTGTAGTCAACAGGTCTGCTCGGGAATCGGTCGTGCGGAATCGACCTGACCGCGTGTGGAGTCGTCAAGTGGGGCGGTTTTGAGTCGGCGCCGTTCGCCCGCTGCTCAAGACTTGCGGAGCCAAAGCCGAATAGGCGAGGGTGAGGTATCTCGTGCTCGGCTGCGGGTTGCTGCTGGCTGGGTGCAGCGGGGGCACTTCCGTGGCCTGGCCGGCTCTGACTACAACACCGCCACCGCCGACGACGATCGTTCGTGCCGATGATGTGGTGCTCTCATCGACGACTTCGATCGTGGTTGTCGCAAGTGATCCTTTTTGCGAGCTGCTGGCCGATGTGGATGGCACCCTGCTATACAAAGACATGGACGACGTCGAGGTGTTGAGGGTCCTTCGTTTCGCCGCCGAGTTTTTTGCCGCCGCGGCCCAGGAGGCACCGCCGGAGATTCAGGCAGACGTGCAGGTTGTTGCCCATAACCGGGAGGTGCCGGCTAATGCTTTCGAGTCGGGCCTCATCGAGCGGTTTTCATTGGAGGGGGAGTCGTTCCGCTTCCCCGGAGTTGAGACCGGGGCACGGGAGCCTATGGCCGAGTACGTCGAGGTGCACTGCCCAGGGATTCCCGCTCTCGGAAGACTCTGGGCGCAGCCAAGCTCGCAGTAGCAGGCTCTGCCGCCAAGGATCTGAAGAAGACCCAGACTACCCAGCCCTTTCGACGAGGGCGTTCTAGCCGCCGACGATGACGGTGTCGGTGTCCGGCGGATTGATTTCTGCGGGTTCCCCAAGGTTGGTCATCTGCCACTCGGCGTGATTCGTATCCAGGTATTCGACGCCGGACGGTGGCACCGTGTCGAGGACGAATCGCACCAGGACTCCGTCCTCGGTGACCCATAGGTCGACGGTGCGGGAGCCTCCGATTGGTGCCGAATTGGCTATTTCAGAAACGGTCACTCGATAGCCGGCGGTGGGGCGTCCGTTCGTCTCGATCGGCTCGATGGGTTCCAGCGAACCGGTCTCGTTGATGCTGGTGAGGACAACGCTTCGGGCGAAGAAGTAGCTGATGGCGTCCGACGGCGGCTCTTGGTCATCAGGGACGGCCCAAACCCCATCCCAATTCAGGAAGAGCGTGCCGTCCACATACAGATACTCGGTGGAGCCCCAAGGCGCCCAGCTCACGTAGTGGAAATCGTCGCCGCCGATGTCGCCCTCAAGATCGATTGTGTCGTAGCCGGAATCAGGGGGATATTCGATATTGGTGGAGAAGTGGTAGGCGGTCGGCGGGTCGCCGAGTCCGATGAACACATACAGCTCGTCGAGGCTCTCGATGCCGAGTTCGGGCGCCGGAAGTGTGGTGGTTGGCGCCGGCGCTGGGATGGCCGCGGTGGGTTCGATCGTGGTGAGGGCCTCCCATGAGGCGATGCCGCCTTCACTACAGGCGGCCAGAAGCAATGCCATAAGTGGCAGGATTCTCCTCATAGGTGCGGTATCGGAGTGTGATTGTGACGCTTGAGTAGTTCCCGTCGAAGACGCCGCCAGGGGGCACCGGTCCGGGGCCCCAAGGCTGGCGGCAGAGTTAACACTGGAGCGTGATCGGGAGCTGATGCGGGGGGTCAGCCGGCTCGTGCTTCACATTCAGGCCGTGTGTCGACCTGCTCGAGGTTGCGGCCGCGGGCAGTGAGAGTCTCACCAGTGCTGCGGTCCAGCTGCCGACACAGCCAATCGCCACTGTGGCTCTGGGTGACGACGAACAAAGAGGCGCCTTCGGTATCGAAACCGACGATGCCCGGTTCGATGGCGGTGAAGTCATTGGTGTAGGCAAACACCGGCTCCATGACCTGGATCTGCGCCGAGGTGACGACACAGTCTCCACCGTCGGGGCAGATGGCCGCCAGCAGAAAGAGCGTGTCGCTGAGTGCGGTGAGGGCGTGCTCATCAGCGTAGGCGGCTGAGATGATCACCTCGCTGGGGTCGGGGGGCAGGACCTCGATCGACGAATCGATCTCAGACATCTCCCAAGACAGCGAGACGACCGCCGAGCCGGCCCAGCCGGAGGGCGGCTCGGTCTCATGGCTGAGTTTGATCAGTACGCCGTTGTCGAACCAGAGATCGATCGAGCGAGATCCGCCTATGGGCATGTCCTGAAGGTTGGGGATCTCCACTTGGTAATGAACTGCATTCTGGGAGTCGGTCCGGGCCGGATCAATGCGCTCGATGGAGCCCTCTAGATAGGTGAGCAGGAGCATGGCTTCCTGCAGGGCTTGGGCATAGGTGACGGGGGCAGGCGCTCTCAGTTCCGGCATGGATCCGGGTGGGTGTCTCACCCACCGGCCGGAGATCTGCGTCCAGACGGAATCATCAAGCCAGATGGCGCCTTGGAGGCTGCCAGGCCAGGAAGCTCGAAAGGCGAGGTCGGTGCCGCTGGCCTCACCCTCGACATCGACGGTCCACTCTCCGGTGTTGGCAGCGACGGTGGCACTGGACTTGAAGAGGTAACTGGACGGGCAGAGATCGAACGCCTGCTGGATGACTTCGACAAGATCGTCGAGGCTCTGCAGCTCATCATCTGGGGACGGCGGCGGGGGGCCGGGCAGGGTGACCGCAGCCTCGTCGGGCTCAACAAAGACGGGAGAGGGCGAAGCCGCGGGCGGCCCACCACAGGCAGCGAGCACCAGGAGGAGTATCGGCACCATCTTCCGCATAGGCGCGGTATCGGAGGCAGAAGGGTGGTCTTGAGTGTTCTGCGTGCGCTGTTCTGGCCCAGTGTCGGTGCCCCGCAAAGGTGCAGCCCCCTCCGGTGCCGTGGAGGGGGCTGCTGATGTCCCGGGGGCCGCTCTGCAGGAGGAGTCGGAGGAAGGGGGGTGCCTCCTGTCCTGGTGGAGTGGGACCGAGCGAGCCCAGGATCACTCGTCCTATTTATCGGCATTGAGCCAGATACCTTAAGTAGCTTGTCCGGCCACTGACGGTGGCGGATTCTGGGGAAAGATACACTAGAGGCGCCGGAGCCCACTGCGCTCGAGCGCCATGGAGGGCCTGTCAGGTTTCGAGGAACTGGTCGATCTTGGCCTGAGAGGCTTGTTTGACGAGGAGAGCAAGTCCCTGGAGGGCCCTGGCGAGGGCCAACTCTTCACCAACAGCGGGAATGGGCCGATCCGCGGGGTTCCGGTGCGCTCTTCCGGTTGCCTCGAAATGCTCGCCGAGCAGCTCCAATTCGGCAAAAGCCAGAGTGTGGGTGTCGTCCTCGTCGATACGGATGTCGATATGGAGGGTTTTCTCCATGGCGGTTCTCCTGTCCCGCACCAGCATTATGGCCGGTGCGGGACAGGAAGCCAGTAGTGGTTAGGGCCATATCCTGGCTACCGCACGGGTCCCTAGGACCCGCGTAGGTCGATGACGACCTCGGTCCCCGTACCTTTCCGGTCGTCACCATAGATGACGACCGTCGGGGTATCAGCTGCGGGAAGCGACATACTCAACCTCGCCCTGCAAGTCGATGACGACCTCAGTGCCCGTCCCTGATGGGCCGATCACGGTGAGGGTCACCGTAGGGGTCTCGCCGGCCGGTATGGGTGCCGTCCAACGGCCGCCGGCGGGGGAGGTCACTCCGGTCTCTTCTGAAAACACCGTCCATCCGGATGCAGCCGTACCGGCAAGGATCAGGCTGCCATCGTCGGCCACGAGCACACCGTCGATGTGGATACCGGAAGTTGGATCGATGCCCGAAGGGACTGGATCGACCTGCGTCGGCGAGGCCATTATGCAAAGGCATCCAATCAGAATGCCTGTTAGCACAAGGAGAGCAGTCGAGCGGGGTCCGGGGTCACCCATCGCGCCTACCTTTTCCGTTGTGAGGGTCTCTCGACATAGACATCGGCGTATGGGCACCACAACTTGACAGCTCTTGGGAGAATGACCACCTCGCGTGGCACATACTGACTAGTCACTTTTTATCGGCCTTTTGACGGATTCTTACGTGTCTCGTAGGGATTCTCGCCAAAACCAGGCTCGGCGGCGGTATTGACGCCCTGCGGAAGGCTCTGAAACCGGCGTTGCGGTATCTTTGGAAGGCGGGCGGCCGCGTTCCTAGCGGCCTGCGGAATGGGCCCGAAAGGGTGTTATGTACCGGGTTTTGCTCACGCCTTGGTGCGAGCAGGGCAGGTGCAATGGTGAGGCGCAGTTCCCGGCGACAGCGTTCAGTCGCCGGACCGGATCTCGAGGCCGCCGGCCACGATCAGGGCGTCGATGTCGAGCACCGGGGCGTCTTCGGGGAGATCGCTGGGGAGCTGGAGTTCGATGTGGCCGCCCCGAAGGTCCTTGTGGAGTTCGACGCGCCATGTGCTGGGCACTTGGACTTGTATGGCGCCGCCGTAGACCCTCAAGGCTAATTCGGCCCCGCCGGGATGAAGATGAGCCCGGCGCAGGTCGAGGTCCACACCGCCGAGAGCAGCCACGGCGACGCCGGAGCAGAACGAAGGGGAGTGGTTCTTGTAGCTGCGGCGTCCCCAGAAGGCGGCAACGCGGAACTCATCGGACTCGGAGGTGGCGCCGTGCTCGAAGATTCTGGCAACAAGAAGACCGACGGCCCAGAAGACAACACCCAACCCACACAGCCAGATGAGTGATCTGCCCAGTCGACTCATGATGTTGTGGTCGGTCGCAAGCCGATGGCCGGAACCGGAGCGGGCGAAGGGAATCGAACCCTCATTTCAAGCTTGGGAAGCTCGTGTTCTGCCATTGAACTACGCCCGCATCTCGGCTGCGATGGTACCCCTGCGCCGGAGGGCTTCAAAAGGCATGATCCCCGCCGGTTTCGGGAGCCAGGTGCCAATCGGCTAGGGCAGTTGGATCGTCAGCACGATGTTGTCGACGAAGTCGGCGATGGCGTCGTTGAGAACACCCCAGCCCGCTATGACGAGCACCGGAGAGTTGGCATCACCCGGGTACAAGGGTATGAGCCAGCCGTAAGCGCCGAACTCACCAAAGGGGGTGTAGACGAGAGTGGCGCCGTCTCCTGGGACGATCGTGCCGTATTCCTCGTAGAACCCGATGATGGTGTCGTCCAGTTCCTCGGAGGTGTAGACCTCGATGGTCAGCTGAGCCTCTTCGAAGGCTTCCTCGTCGGTGAAGCCGGTGAACGGCTGTGGGTTGGAGTAGGCGCAGGCGTAGCTCGGGTCGTCGGGAACCCAGACGTACCAGTCAGACGGAAGATCGACGCTGAAACCCCAGTAGGAGTTGACGCAGGCGGACAAATCACCGGAGCTGGGGGCCGGAATAACGGCTTCAACGGCGGCGTAGTCCGAGTTGCCCCCGTAGTCGAACACGATCAGTTCGGCGTACAAGCTCGTGCCCGGGGCGAAGTACTCGTAGTCGAAGTTGTACATGAGATAGGGCAGGTCTGCCCAGAGTCCGATGTCGGTGGTGAAGACCCACTCGTAGGTTCCATCGGGCCGCCACTCCAGCACATAGGGGTAGATGAGCCCGTACGGGTCGGTCTCAAACTCGCCGATCGTGCCGAACTCGTCGTAGCTGTAGAAGCCCTCGGTGAAGATGTCGGTGGTTACGTCGTAGGTGAGCGAGAGCACGATATCCACGAGGTCGCCTCCGTCCGGCGCTTGGTAGGCGAGCGGGACATCGAGGGTCATGAAGGTGATGTCCTCGTTGAAGGTGATGCTCTGAAAGGCGATTGCCTGGTCTTCGCCGTCATCGAGGATGAGCACGCTGAGGTCGTTGGTGGCATAGGCCCAGTTGCCGTCGACCCAGCCTTGGTCGGCCCCGAAAAAGGTGACGGTTCCATCGGGCCCGACGGAACCAGAGTAGAGAATCGATTCGACGATGTTCTCCAGAGCGGTATCGTTGAATTGAGCTTCGACATTGAGCCCGGCGTAATCGAAGTAGTAATCGGCCACATTGCCCACCGGCGCGAAGGAAGGCTGGTCCTCAGTCGGGATGGCGGCGCCGGCGCTGTAGTACGCATCGAGCAACTCGGGCCAGATGGTCACTCCGAGGCTCTCATACCAGGTGGAGTAGTAGTACTCCGGGTACGGGGGGAAGTGGATGGCCATACCGCTGGCGCCCTTGGTGGCCGCGCCGGTGTAGTTCTCGACTACAACCTCGTTGAGGACGGCAAGCGTGTTGGTTGCGGCGCCGGCCAGCTCTGATGGCGCCGACTCATCGTGGGCGATGTAGTCGAGCAGCTGGCCCAGATCGACCATGTAGAAGTCCTCGGCGGGGTTCGGGCTGGAGCCGAACGATATCGAGCGGCCGCGCTGCCGGCCGATGACTTGGGCGTAGTCGTTGATGGATGGCACGGCAACAAGATTGAGATTGGCGATGCTCGCCTCTAGGTCGGGGACGCGGGTGAGATTGACCATCGAAAGGGTGACCCGCGGGTCGTATTCGCCGCTGGTGGCGACAAATCGGCGCACGATCTCTGCACCAAGTGCGACGACGTCGGCGTTCGGTTGGGCGGCCAGATGATCGAAGGCGCTGTAGTCCCAGCCTTCGTTTGGCTCCGTCTCTTCGGAAGCGATCATGTACCAGGCATACGGGCTGACGGTTGTGGCCACTTCATAGGCCGCCATGAGGCAGGCATCGAAGCCGATGAAATCGAGCCGATCCACCCCGGCCCGGCTCAGGCCATCCCGGAGGCCATCGGCTATCTCCGTAGGGGTGAGGCCGTCGGAGTGCGACTCGTCGGCCCCAACGCCGGAGATGGCGCCGTGGTTCCACAGGATGAGGCCGTAGTGGTCGGCGGGATGGCCGGCGATGCCGTCGGCGATGAAATCGGCAAGCACCGAGGGTTCACCCAGGTTGAGCTCGCCGAGGTCCTCCTCTTCGAGGAATCCGCCCGGCTGCACTTCGATACGTTTGGTGGTGGTGAATTCACCGAGGTCGCCGAGCGATTCGTCGGTCCAGCCCTCGGCCCGGTCGATTAGGACAACAAAGGTGAGGTCGGCGTCGGCGGAGACGCCGGCCATCTCGCGTATGTCGGTGAGGCCGGCGTCTTCGAGGTTGTTGTCGGCGAGGAGGTAGACGAGCACGGTCCAGCTGCCGCCGCCCGGCGGATGGCTCAGCGCAAGTGTGGTTTCGACGGGTGGCGCCGTAGTGGTGGTGACCGAATCCGTGGTGCCGGTGACGTTGGTGCTGTCCGCGGAGCGGTCGTCGCCGCCGCTGAGGGCGACAACGGCGACCACGGCGACGATCACTGCGGAGACACCGATACCGACAGCCCAGGGAAGCCACGAGGGGGAACGACGTCCCCGTGAGGCTGCAGGGGGCGGCGGCGGCGGAGGGGGAGGGAGGTCGGGGGCGGACGGGTCGTAGCTCATGCTGGCTCCTCTGGCCCGGGCTTCATCGAAAGGTTGATCGGCCGACCGCTGCTCAGCTAGAGCATGAAGTCCCGATGACCTTTCTCTCTACGGGAGGCTATCGTCGAAAGCGTGCTTGAGTGTCGAGTGCTGAGGGTATTTGCCCGCGGTGAGGAGGGCGGCAACCACCTCGGTATTGTTGTCGATGCCGGTGATCTCGACTCAGATGCCATGCAGGCCGTGGCAACACGTCTTACGTATTCGGAGACGATATTTCTGCAGCGAGACGACACTTGCGCCCTGATCCGGATCTTCACACCGGGGGCGGAGATCCCTTTTGCCGGACATCCGCTGGTGGGAGCCGCCTGGATGATGGGGCGCCTGGGCGCCCCATCGGGACGCATCGCCTGCGGCATTGGTTTCGTCGAGTATCGAACGGACGAGGACGAGGCCTGGGTCGACGTGCCGTTGACGGCGCCGGTGGTGCCGGCACCCTTGGAGGAGGCGGCCGTGGCTGGGGTGCAGGCGGTCCGGGCCTGGTGGGTGGACCTGCCATTCAGATATCTGGTCGCGGAGGTGTCGTCGGCGGAGGCGGTGAGCGGTGCCGAGGCCGACATGGATCGTCTTTCCGCCGCAGCCTGGAGCGGCACCTACGTGTTTGCGCGCAATGACGACCGAGTCAAAGCGCGGTTCTTTGCTCCCGGCCTCGGGGTGCCGGAGGACCCGGCCACCGGCAGCGCAGCCGTAGCCTTGGCCGCGGTGATGGTGCACGCCGAAGACCGGTCGGAAGGACGGATGGTCGTTGAGCAGGGCGACGAGATCGGCGCCCCGTGTCGAATCGAACTGACCTGGAGCAAAGACGTTGTGACACTCGGCGGAACAGTGCGTGACGACGGGATACGGAGGCTCGGACTGTGAGCGGTACTGATTCACCCGGCGGAAACGAAGCAGGGCCGAAGGTGGTGGCGGCAGAGGTGGTGCATGGGGTGCGGCGTGAGACCTGGTGTTTCACCGGCAGCGAGGGCGACGAGGTGATGGCGGACGTGTGGCTGTCGTCCAGACCAGGACCGGGGCCGGTGATTGTGGCCGGTCACGGAGCTTCTGCCGATCGAAAGGTTCAGGAGATCAGGGGAGTGGGCCTGGCATGGGCTCCCCAAGGCATAACCGTGGTGGCAGCCGATGCTCCGCGGCACGGCGATCGTGCCGCTGTGGCCGGGGAGCCGGCAGCCCACGAGGTGTGGGAGCCGGGCCTGGTGCAGCAGAATATGGCGGATCTCGGTCTTCTGTGTGATGCTGTGGAGAGCCGGTTTGGCAAAGGGCGTCCTCTCGGGTATCTCGGCTTCTCCATGGGCGTTGTGTATGGGGTTCCGTTTATGGCGACGGAGGAGCGGTTGGTGGCGGGGGTTTTTGTCATTGGCGGTTCCACGCGTGTGGCCGTCGCAGAGAAGGCGCTCCCGCCGGAGATGTCTGGAGCGCTGCTGGAAATGGACCCCGTCGAGCACGCGGCCGGTATTTCGCCGCGGCCGGTTCTGATGGTGAACGGCGACGAGGACGAGGTCTTCTCTCGTGCTGCGGCGTTTGCGCTGTACGACGCCTTTGGGCTCCCGAAGGAGATCACCTTCTTCCCCGGTTCCCACACCGAGTGGCGGGTCCCGCCACAGTGGCACCGGCGGATGAGCTCTTTCCTGACCAGGGCCCTCGAGACGTAGACTCGCAGCGCCATGTCGTCGAGCGAATCTCGTGTACTGGTGCTGTTGGCGCTGCTGGCCAACTGCATCATTGCCGTGATCAAGTTTGTCGCGGCCGCTATCAGCGGCAGCAGCGCCATGCTGGCCGAGGGGTTCCACTCGGTGGCGGATTCTGGGAATCAGCTCTTCTTGTTGAGAGGGACCACCGTCAGCAGGTTTCGCGCCAGCGCCAGATACCCATTCGGGCGCGGCAAGGAGGTCTACTTCTGGTCCTTCATGGTGGCGGTGTTCCTGTTTGTTGGCGGCGGGGTGGTCGCCTTCCTGGAGGGCCTCGATCGGATTCGGCACCCGAGCCATCACGAGGAGGGTTTCATTTTCAGCCTGATCGTGCTGGGCATCGCCGCCTTTTTTGAGATCTTTGTTGCTTTCCGGCCGGCGCTGCGGGAGTTCAATCGTCGGCGCGGGCGGCGTGCGATCTGGCGCACGGTGCGGGAGTCGAAGGATCCCGCACTTCTGGTGGTGCTTTTTGAGGATTCGGTCGCGGTTTTGGGCTTGAGCGTCGCCGCCGGTGGTCTGGCCCTTGCCGAGTGGACCGGTAATGGTCGCTGGGATGGTGCGGCATCCATGGTGATTGGAGTTCTTCTGGCGGCAACTGCGTGGATCCTTGCGGTAGAGACAAAGGGGCTCCTGGTGGGCGAGGCGGCGTCACGGCAGATTCGGTCGGCGATCCGAGCTACGGCGCTGTCGGTGGGAGAGGTGGAGACGGTGGAGCGGCTGCTCACCATGCATTTGGGTCCCGATGAGATTCTCGTGAACATGGACATCACGGTGGAGACCGGTTTGAGCGGCCGGGAAGTGGAGGGCATAGTGAACCGGATGGAGCAGGAGATCCGCACCCTGGTGCCCGAGGCCACCCGGATATTCATCGAGGTGGAGAATCGGCCATGACCATGGCATCGGCTCCGGCATCGTCGGCCAACCTGGGACCGGGTTTTGATGTGGTGGCGCTTGCGCTGGGAATCCGCTGCCGGGTGACGGTGACTCCTGCCGATGAGTGGAGTGTCGATTCGGCAGGTGCCGATGAGGGCACGAACCTTCTGGTGCGGCGTGCGGTGGAGGCTGCGTCGACGGGGCTAGGGCCGCTTGCAGTGGCAATCGACAGTGATATTCCGGTGGCGCACGGGCTCGGTTCGAGCGCAGCACTCATTGTTTCGCTTGTTGCCGCGGCCCGTGCTGCGGCGGGGGAAGACCAAGACAGAGCCGAGATCTTCAGAATCGCCGCCCATGTCGAGGGTCACCCCGACAACGTGGGTGCCGCGGTTTTTGGAGGGGCGATTGCGGTGGGGCCGGGACCGATGGTTCATCGGCTCGAGGTGCATTCCTCCATCAGCGTGCTCCTGGGGGTGCCGGCAACCCGTCTGTCGACGGCGAAGGCCCGCCTATCGGTGGGTGGCCCCATACGTACCGGTGTGGCGGTGCGGACTGCAGCCCGTCTTGCCTTTCTAATCGAGGGATTACGGACAGGTGATGCGTCGCTGCTGGCGGCGGCGGCCGGCGACGAGCTGCACGAAGCCAGGCGGGCGAACCTGTCGCCTCTGACGGGGCGGCTCATCGAAGTGGCGCGAAATGCCGGAGCGCTTCATGCGGCGTGGAGCGGCGCTGGTCCTTCAGCAATGGCGTTTGTCACCAAAGAGCGCCGGGCGCCGGTGGCGGCCGCCTTGGGAGAGGTGTTGAGTGCCGAGGGCGGCGAAGTGTTGGAACCGGACATTGATACCGAGGGTGTGCTCGTCTGATGAGGTAGCGCTGGCCCGGGGCGCGGAGACGTCACGGGTCCTTGAGGTCAACATGGGAACTGGACCTATCAGCCGCGTTGGCTCCGGCTGCCTCCAGGTAGCACTGTTCACGGGCCGTGTCGCGGTCGAACGGTACGATTCGTCAATCGATTGAGAGGTTCCGGAGTGGCATCTATGGCATCGATCTTGGACGAGGTTGTCTACGGCGTCAACGAAGCTGCTCGATTGCTGGGGCTACCCGACAAGACCCTGCGGCGGTGGCTGGATGGTGACTGGAAGCACGGTGAGTTCACTGGGCCATTGATCCGTCCGGCTGCCACAGGTTCTACAGAGGTCACCTGGGGCGAGTTCGTCGAAGCTGGGTTTCTCAAGGAGTACCGAGTTCGCAGTTTGCCTATCGCTCGTCTCCGCCCTCTTCTCGAAGCGCTGCGAGACGAGATCGGCACCCGCTACCCGTTGGCGGAGGGCCGCCCGTTGTCAAGAGATGGTTGGCGTCTTCTGTGGCGTCTGCAGGAGGAGCAGGGGCTTGAGTCCAACCTCTACCTGGTGGTCCGTGGTCTCCAGGAGGGCTACCAATTGGCGCTTTCGCCGGTTGTCGAGCAGTTCGTGACTCATGTCGAGTTCGACCCGTCGAACATCCGGCCTTTCGACCGCTGGTATCCGATCGGCCATGCCAAGTCGGAGATAGTTCTCGATCCGCGTAGGTCGTTTGGCCTGCCGAGTATCAAGGGCGTTCGAACCGAGGCTCTTGCTGAGCTCGTTGCAGCAGGCGAGCCGGAGCGTTCGGTCATTCGTGCCTTCAAGCCATTCGGCATCACCACAGCCAACGTACGGGAGGCTGTCGTGTTTGAGCACTTTCTGCGGGAAGCCGCCTAGGTGGATTGCCCCGAAGGGTTCCGGGTCTTTGTTGATGCGAATCTGACCGGCTTGGGGGCATCCCTGGCGTCCAAGGATCCGCGTTTCATTCATGTCGGACACCCAGATTGGCCGCTGCCGCCAGACGCTCTTGACGAGGAGTGGCTCGATTACGTTGGCCGTTGCGGTTGGTGCATCTTGATTCGCGACAAAAGGATTCGTTATCGCCCACGGGAGAAGGCGATGCTCAAGCGCCACCGCATGACCGCCGTGGTCGTGGCTACCAGCCAGAACCTAGATCTGGGCAAGCAGGAAGACCTGATCAAGCAGCATTGGGATGTGCTCAAGGAGACGTTCGAGCAGGCGCGGCCTGGCCTGTACCACCTCACCCAGAGTGGCATCCGGCAGATGGAAGCTTTCTAGATCGGCTGGATCTCCATCATGAATCTCGACTCCTGGCGGTGCCCCGAGGATCCCTAGTCCCCAAAGGGGTGTACTTATTCAGCGGCTGCCCAGGGGAGAGCGATGTCATCAGGCGTTGTCAGTGGACGTTCCTCCCCTAGGGCGGTTTCAGCCGGCCGAATGAGGTCGTGCTGGCGATTCTCAAACGCGACAAGATGGAGTCGCTCGATCGGGTATTTGTGGGAGCCGCCGTCACGAACCTCGGCCGTCTCGATGTTCCGACGACCTATGGGGCGCTGGAGCTGGACCGGCTGATCATGCATCCCGGGGGTGCTTTCCCGTTGGCGAATGTGAACCTCGTGGTCGGTGCCGTGACCGCCCGACGGTCGGTCCCACGCTCTCGACATCCAAGGCAGCATCCCAAGCCACGGCCCACAAATGCCTACGCTCCCTCGCGTAGTGTCGAGTAGAGGCAATCTCACGGAGGGTTCAGTGACACAAGACGACCCGGCCCTGGAGTGGGCAAGGAAGCACGTCAAGGACGTACGCGATTTCTACTACCACCTGATGACCTACGTGCTCGTGAACGCGATGCTGGTCGTCATCGATCTTCGTTCCGAAGGTGCGAGCAGTTTCCTGGGCCTCGATTGGGCTTACTGGGTCATCATCGGCTGGGGCTTCGGCATCGTGGGCCATGCCATCTCTGTGTTCTTCGGGGAGCAAAGGGTCCAGAAGCTGTACGCACAGCAGAAGAACCGAGAACTTTGAGACCGTTGAACGGAGCTAGCCGGCGAGCATTGGGGCTATCCGGACTCCTGACCTCTCCCATCGGGTCGTGCCGTGGCCGATCCGCATATAACATCTTGCGACACTGGCCCAAGCGAGCATGATGTCATATGGCTTTCGGGATCTCTACGGAGATTTGCCGGTGTGGCGTTCATGTTTGGGGGGCTTTTGCAGAGCGGAGAATGCCGGTCGTGGGCGGTCACACTCGGCCCGGCTCCTGCTTGTAGCCTTGCGGTGGAGGGTGGAATAGTGGGGGCCACGAGCGCCACGAGACCTGGGCGGTGCCGGTGGGGTGAACTTGGGGTCATCGGGCACCGGTCGATGGTGGGAGGACTGTTGAAGAGAGAGACCGGGGTTAGGGGAGGAAGTGTGCGATGTCGGCGATTCCCGTGTTTGAGATCGGGGTGTGGAACGCGTGGTTGTTTGTGGCCTACTTCTGGCTGCATCCGCTGCTGATGTTGGCGCTCGATCCTCGTGACATGATGAAAAAGATGGGCTCCGGCAAGGAGACGGACGACACAAAAGCAGAGCGCGGTCTCTCGAATGTGATGATGGTGGCGCTGGTGGCTGCCTCGGTCTACTCAATCGGACTCCCGCTGCGGCTGGGCAGCGTCTGGTTCTACCTCGGTGGGTCCATCGCCCTGGTGGGTTATGTGCTGTTCAGCGTTGCCATGGTGAACATCGCTCGGACTCCGCTGGGGCGGCCGTTCACCGTGGGCATATACCGCTACTCGCGGCATCCGATGACCCTGTGGAGTTCGGTGGCGCTTTTCGGGGTGGGTATTGCGGCGGCTTCGTGGGTATTCCTGGTGCTGGTGGTGGTGCTCTCGGCGTGTATGCCCGGGCTGAACGACGCCGAAGAGCGTTATTGCCTGGCCCGCTACGGTGACGCCTATCGGTCCTATCGGGAGCACACTCCCAAGTACTTGGGTTTCGCCCATGGGCAAGCTCAGTGACCATCCTCAGCCGGTCGGACAGACTGCCCAGACATCCGATCAGTGAGCACGAGCTATGCCGCCTGCCACACCGGCCGCCCGCCGGCGGCAGGTATCGGGCGGACTCGGCCTGATGCCCCTCGGGACCCGGGGCCTTCTCTGATAGGGCCCCACCGTGAAGCCCTGCGCATGACAGCCTGTCGTGGCACCGGCGCAGGGGAGAGTGATCTCATCAGGAGTGGCTTCTGGCGTCTTTCCTAGGTGGAGCATTGCCCGGCAAAGGGGGTGGGCCGAAGCCCCGTGCCTATTCGGGGGGTGCTGCTGGTTCGGCACCCAGCACAAAACACCGCTTCGCGGCGGTCTGTTGAGTGCTATCAGTGCGGTCAGGGCGTGGGGACGCTGTCCCGTACCGGCGCACTTCGATCCACTTCGACGCTACGTGGCCTTTCTGGCCCGGAGGCTCCTCGCGCTTGTCGTACCACCAGCAGTCCGGGCCGTTACACGGCTCCTCGTCACATTGCCCCATGGGACAGGAGCCCGCGACATGCTGCAGGTGACAACACAGGTATGGGTAGATGTGGTGAACGAGTGGCGGTTTGTCGGGCACGACGCCTCCTTCAAGGCACATCTTGTCGCCCGCACGAGGCCCCATCCGGGACAGAAAAGCCCCGACGGGTGGGTGCCTCGCAACTCGTTGAGGGGAGGCGCAAGGCTGTAGCCCGTGTTGGGGAAGACCAATCAGGTTAGGTCGAATCAACGGTCGGTTCGATGTTGCCCACGGGGCGCGTCTGCTTTTGGGTTGGCCGGGTGAGGGAGGTCGTACAGCAGTGGCTCACCCTAGGTGCCGGGCTCGACGCGTAGAGCGAGGCGGACGGAGGGGGCGCGCCCCTTCTGCTGAAGAAGGTTCCCGTTTCCACTCGAGCGGTTGGGCTGAGTGGCCCTCCCCTCTCTGTCGGTTCTGCGGGCACTTCTCCGGCACAAGCGATGTGGACGCCGGTCGGGGCGGCCCGTGGTGCTGCGTTCACGTCGCCGCCTGGGATGACCACGTGAGGCCGTTTGCCTCTGGCCGCTCTACACACACATTTGCCATCCTCCGGTAGAGACCGCAGAGGGGAGGTAGACCATGCGGATTTTGCGCGCCAAAGCCGTGGCTGTGGGGTTTGCGGTTCTGATGGTGATGGTTGCCGGATGTGGTGGCTCGTCATCGATCACCCAGGTACCGGAGACGACTGCGTCGGACACGACATCGGCTGAGCCGGGCACCACTGAAGCGCCGACGACGGCGGAAGAGCCGGATATCACCGTTGCGGGGCCTTTTGTCCTGACCAGCACGGCATTCGACGATGGCGGCGGCATTCCGCCGCGCTACACCTGCGTTGTCGACAACGTGTCGCCCGAGCTGGCCTGGAGCGGAGTGCCGGCAGGCACTACATCGCTTGCGCTGGTTCTGGTTGACCCCGATGCGCAGGACTTTGTCCATTGGGTGGCGTGGAACGTCCCTCCGGACTCAACCGGGTTTGCCGAGGACGTTCCGGGTGACCCGGCACTGGCGGATGGGACCCTTCAGGCTGAGAACGACTTTGCCGCGTCTGTGGAGCCCGGTGAACTGGGACCGGGCGGAGCTGCTTTCAGGACGATCGGCTACGACGGCCCTTGTCCGCCTGCGGTGCATACGTATGTCTTCACTCTGTATGCGTTGACGGGCACTATTGATCTGCCCGGAGGCACGCCGGCCGCCGACATCCTGGCGGCGATCGATGCCGCTGAAGCCGACGGAAGCCTCATTGGTGAGGCCACCTACTCGGGTCTGTTCGGGTCCGAGTAGAAGACGGTTGAGGGCGTTCGGCATGTCGGCCCGCGGGCCGGTGGGTCTGTACTGACAATGGTGACGACAGGCCGATCTGTCTCCCGGCTGGTGGTAGCAGAGCCATACGTCTGATCGATTGCAGACCGGCACCTACGGCACCGGCTAGCTGGAGAGGCGCAGCTTCTGGATCAGTGGTGGTGTCCTGGAGCGAGATGATGTATGCACGTTGCATCCGCATCGGTGGCAGATGATGAGGGCCGGGTCGACTCGAGCCATACAGATTGGGCACGTTCGATAACTGTTCTTGGCGGTAACGAGCCAAAGTGCGCCTAGGCCGAGATTGCCGACCACCAAGAAGAAGACCAAGAACCCGACGCTCAGCGCCAGGCTCATGGCGGTGGTGGTCTCACAGGTCTGAAGCTGAGAGCCAGCCAATCCGTTGCAGGTGGCGCCAGCCTTGCTGAGCGAGTTCATGAACCAATAGGTGGCCAGAGTATTGAAGCCGAGGATGAACCAGGTGAGTACCCGGCGCATGGAGAGGGCCGCGAGCATTGCCTGCCTCCAATGTCAGATGTAGCCAGAAGAGAGATCGGCAGGATTGGGGGGTTCCCTTAGCAGCGTCCCTGGTGTGACTAGTCCGCGTCTGACTCCGGCTGTGGGAGGGAAAACCGGTGGGGGTGGCGGCCTCTCACATTGGCGCAGAAGGATCGGATGCGCTTGAAGTCGGCGTTCATGTCTCCGGAGGGAACAAAACAGTCGCCGGTGGCTACCGTCTTGGTCCCGTAGTTGATAGACCAGAGCACCAGTGGCACGACGGCGGCGACCTGGCCCCGGCCCCTCTCTGCTGGGTCGACGGGAATGCCGCCCAGCCAGCGGAACAGCGGCCGGAACGGGCCGCGAAACAACGTGTGTTTCCCCAGCCAGTGTCCCCGCACCTGGAGCTCGAGGGCAGTAGCGAGGAGTATGGGGAGGTCCCAGTACGAGGTGTGCGGGGCCACGATCAGCACGTACTTGGGGTCCGAAGGAAGGTCGATGCGGCTGTGCCAACCGGCCAGGCGGAGGCCGGCAAGCGAGATCCAGCGCAAGGCGCTGTGCAGGATCGGTGTGTCGAACACCGTCCAGCGGGGCGGCTTGTCGGCGATGGGGCCGGTCATTTGGCGCGCCTTTGTCGGCAGTTGTGGAGCAGACTTCTCGGGTGGAGGAGGAGCGTATGCGGCTGTGCGGCGGGCCGTGCCGAGGCATGTCTTAGGCGGCCGATAGGGTTTCTTCCCGACGATGTATGGAGGTGAACGTGGACATCCAGTTTGTAGCCGGCTTCGGCCCGATTGTGGATGACACCGAGGGCTCAACACGCTTCTATCGCGATGTCTTGGGCTTGCCGCTGGAGGGCGACGAGTACCCCTCGACGGACGCCATCGAGGGGGTCAAACATTTCGGGCTCTGGCCGCTCAGCGGGACGGCGCAGTCGTGTTTCGGAACATCTCTATGGCCGGAAGATGTCCCGGTTCCTCATGGCGGCATCGAGTTCGAGATGGCATCGGCGGAGCTGGTTGCCGAGGCGGTGGCCGAGCTGGAATCGGCCGGTTATTCGATGCTGCATGAGGCCCGTGAAGAGCCATGGGGCCAGACCGTGGCCCGTATGCAGACCCCCGAAGGGCTGCTGGTGGGCTTCTGCTTCACGCCCTGGATGCACTAGGAAGGAACCAACGGGATGAAGCAATTCGCGGCAGCCCGTGCGGCACCGGATCGAGTGAGAACACACTCCCTGTTGTTGGCGCTCGTTATCGCTCCAAACTGCATCTACTGAGTGTTCCCGGGATTGTCGGTTCGGTCGAGGGTGACGCTCTGGGAGCGTCTTTCGCCGGGTGGCGATTGAGGATGCGAACGGCTCAGAAGTTGGCAGATTCGATTCTGCGGCGATCAGGTCTGGGCGCCGTCCTGGTAGACCATCGTGCCGATGCCTTCGAGAGTGAAGATCTCCAGCAGAAGAGAGTGCTGTATCTGGCCGTCGAGGATGTGGGCTCGGGAAACGCCCGACTCGAGGGCGGCGATACACGACTGCAGCTTGGGAAGCATGCCGGCATTGGCACTTCCGGAGGCGACAAACTCGCGCAGCTCCGAGAGAGTCAAGCGCTGGATGAGGCTGGTCGGGTCGTTCAAATCGCGGTAAATGCCTTCGACGTCGGTGAGGTACACGAGCTTTGTGGCCCCGAGCGCGGTGGCCAGCTTGCCGGCCGCGGTGTCGGCGTTGAGGTTGTAGACGCGGCCGTCCCGGCCCCGGGCGAGGGGAGCGATGATGGGGACCAGCCCGTGATCAAACATTCCGAAGATGATCTCCGGGTCGACCTCGGCGACCTTGCCGACGAAGCCGAGGGCCGGGTCCCTGGGTTCGGCGGTGAACAGGCGACCGTCGATGCCGGTGAGCCCGGCGGCGCGAGCATCATGACCGATCAGCAGCCGGACGATGTCGGGGTTCACGTCACCGGCCAACACCGTTTGCACGATCTTGATGGTTTCTTCGTTGCTGACGCGCAGCCCGTCGACAAACTGGGGCTTGATGCCGGCTTTTCTCATGGCCTCGGATATCTGAGGACCGCCGCCGTGCACCACGACGGGACGGATACCAACCAGCGAGAGCAGGGTCACGTCGCCGGCGAAGGAGTGACGCAGTCCCTCGTCGACCATGGCCGACCCGCCGTACTTTATGACCACCGTCGTGCCGTGGAACATCTTGATGAACGGCATGGCCTCCATGAGGATCTTCGCCTTGCCCATGGTGGAGGCGATGCGGGGCTTCATCGGATTGGGTGCGGTGTGTCCGGTGGGCATCAGGACCTCATGGAATTGAATCGAACGTATTCAGGACCGAGATCGACGGTCAGAACCTGGGCGTGGCCGAGGCCGGCGCCGACATCGATGGTGACGGTGAAATCACCCTCCCGCAAATCGGCGGCCAGCGCTTCCTCGTCGTAGGGGACGGCAACCCCACCGCGGGCCACATCTACTCCGTTGTACGCGATCCTGGTGGCGTTGGGATCGAAGGGGATACCGGCAACCCCGAGGGCTGCAATCAGGCGGCCCCAATTGGCGTCGCCTCCGTGGAATGAGCAGCGCACCAGCGCGCTGTCGGCGGCGGCGCGGCCCAAGGCGCGGGCGGAGGATTCATTCTCGGCGCCGGAGATCCTGATGGTCACAACCCGTGTGGCACCTTCGGCGTCGGCGGCCATCTGAGAGGCGAGCGAACTGCACACCTCGGTGAGCACCGAGATGAGACGCGCGTCATCAGGTTCAACCCGTGAATCACCGGATGCGAGCAGTAGTACCGAGTCGTTTGTCGATGGGCAGCCATCGATGTTCAGGGAATTGAAAGTGACGCTGGCGGCGGCTCCCAGCGCCCTCTGGAGACGATCACGGGGTACCAGAGCGTCGGTGGTGATGACGGCGAGCATTGTGGCCATGTCGGGGCGCAGCATGCCGGCGCCTTTGGCCATACCACCGACGGTGAACCCGTCGGCTTCGGCTACGGCCTCCTTGGCGCTGGTGTCGGTGGTGAGAATGGCGCGTGCCGCCCCGGTGCCGCGGTCGGCCCCGCCGCCGAGTTCGGCGACAAGCCTGGGGATGGCGGCGGTCACCTTTGTGATCGGCAGCTGGCGCCCGATCTCGCCGGTCGAGCACACGGCCACCTCGTCGGGCAGGCAGCCGAGGCTCTTGGCCACCGCGACTGCGGTGGAGCGGGCCGCATCGAGGCCGGCCTCGCCGGTGGCGGCATTGGCACAGCCCGAGTTGAGAATCACGGCCTGGAGAGAGCCGTCGGCCAGGTGAAGCCGGCTCAGCTGGACCGGCGGCGCCGCAGTAGGGGAGATGGTAAAGAGGCCGGCAGCCGTGGCCGGGGTGCTCGCTGCAACCAGGGCCAGATCGAGGCCATCCCGCTTGATGCCGGCGGCCACGGCGGCGGCTCGAAACCCGACGGCGGCGGTGACGCTCATGGCAGGAGTCCGGCGATGGGGAGGCCGGCCGTTTCCTCGAGGCCGAGCATGAGGTTGGCGCATTGCACAGCCTGGCCGGCTGCGCCTTTGACCAGGTTGTCGATCGCCGATAGAACGATGGCGCTGCCGGCATGGTTGTCGACAAACGCGGTCACCATCGCCCGATTGGATCCGGTTACCCACCGGGTCTGCGGCGGCTCATCGATGATCTCGACGAACGGGGCATCTCGGTAGGCCTCCTCGAGGGTATGGAGCAGCGCCTGCCGGTCGGCTTCGATGGTGAGCCGAGCGGTGACGGTGGTGAGAATCCCCCTCTGTATGGGGACGAGATGGGGAGTGAAGGTGAGCCGGAACTCCCGCCCGAGTACTCTTTCGAGGGCCATCTCCATCTCGGGCCGATGGCGGTGGGCGGCAACCGCGTAGGCGCGTACCCCCTCGGCGATGGCTCCAAAGAGCAGGTCTTCGCGGAGAGTCCTGCCTGCGCCTGAGACTCCTGAGGCGGCATCGACGACGATTCCGTCGTCGGCTACGAGACCGGCAGCAAGCAGGGGGGTAAGAGCCAGGAGAGCGCCTGTGGGATAGCAGCCGGGAACGGCGACCTGCCGCGCTCCGGGGATGTCGGCAGCAAACAGCTCGGGTAGCCCGTAGACCCAGGCAGGCAGTTCGTCGGGCAAAGGGTGGGGGGTGCCGTAAGCGAATTTGTACCGCTCAGGCGTATCGAGGCGGAAATCGCTGCCCAGATCTAGAACGTGAATGCCCCTCTTGGCCAGTGTGGATGCGGCCGCGGCTGAGGCTCCATGAGGAAGGGCGAGGAAGGCCGCCGTCACCTGAGGCACGTCATCAGCATTGTTGGAGCCGAGAACACGGTTGCCGTGGCTCAGATGTGGGTGCATATCGGCAAGCCGCTCGCCGGCGTGGGTGTGGGCGCCCAGGTAGACGGCCTCGAGCTGCGGATGCTGGTCGAGCAACCGCACCAATTCGCCTCCGGCGTAGCCGGAGGCGCCGAGTACTGCGACGGGGTGAGACATGAGATGAATAACTATACGGGTATGCGCATGACAAGGTCAAGCTGTTTTAGATCTGCCGGAGCACGGAGCGCCGACATTGGGGCGGAAGCATAGAGGCCTCAGAACGTGCCGCGAGCGATAGGGCGCTTTGGCTCGGCCGCAAAGGGGAAGTGCTGCATGCGGGCAGCACAAAAACGACCCGCAGGCCTCACGCACTTCGGCATTGCTACTCGGGCAGGACCCGGTACACCTTGTCGTGGATTCGGGCTCGCTCCTTCACCTTGATGCCGATCTGATCGCCGACCTTGGCCAGGTCCACAGTGTCGTGCTCCACCTGCATGGACTTCACCGGCTGGGTGAAGTCGGAGGTGTGACCGACGATGTGAATGGTGTCACCAACGTTGAGTTCGCCGTTGGTGATGGTCAGAGCGGCAACCTGTGGCTTGCCGAAGTAGTGGGTTACGGTCCCGATGAGATGTTCAGCCATTGTCTGTGTTCCCTTGACTCGCTCGGCGACCCCATTCTGCCCGTCGCGGCCGCGTCGTGTCGGGCTGACGAGGCTTGACGTGTCTAGGCAGACCCGGCATAGAGCACAACGGCGACGGCGGTGGCCAGGTTGAGGCTGGAGACGCCGGGCTGCATCGGCAGCCGCACCCGAAGCTGGGCCTGGCCGAGAGTATTGGTGTTCAGCCCGTGGCGTTCTCCGCCGAACGCGAGTAGGGCGTGTTCGGGGAGTGCAACCTCTGAGATAGGTGTGCCGTTGGGATCGAGCGCCACTATGGGCCGGACCGTGTCGGGGAGGACCGGGATCCGGCACACGGGGAGAGCAAAGTGAAGTCCGGCGCTGCCGCGCAGGGCGGCCGGGTGCCAGGGATCACGATCTCCCGTGGTCAGGACGCCGGCGGCCCCTGCGGCCGCGGCGACGCGGATCACGGCGCCGATGTTGCCGAGATGATTGGGACTCTCGAGAAAGACGATCGGCCCGGCGGCAGCAAGGATGTCGGCAAGATCGGCAGTGGGTCGCCGAGCCAGCGCCACCACACCGGTGGCGGGGGGTGAAGGAAACAATTGGGCATAGACCGGGGCGGGAACGGCACTCAGAATCCGTTTGAGGTTCTTGGTGATGTCGGGCGCCAGCTCTGCTGCCAGTGCCAGGACCCCATCGCGGTCAGATGTGACGGCATCGGTGATCTCGGCGCCGAACCGTATTGCGTGTTTGAGGGCGTGGAATCCCTCGAGCACGGCCACTGCGGGATCCTTTCGGCCGGTGCGAAAGGTCTCGGTGATGTCGGCCATGGCTCCAGTCTTGTCGAAGTATCGAGTGTGGCCCGAACTAGGCGGCTGCCGGATCCTCCGAATCGTCACTTCCGAACAAGTCGAGCCAGGTTGTTGTTGTAGGTGACAGTGTTGTTGAGGTGGTGAGGCTGGTGGCGGAAGCGGTCGACGAATCGAATGCCGGGTCTAGCTCGCCTACGCCGGCCGGAGTAGCGGAGCTGCAAGCTGGTGCTGTCGCCGCGGCGAGAAGGACAAACGCACATGCGAATCTGAGGCGCACCGCTCATCCGACTGTCGGCTGGAAGGCAAGGGCAACGAGAGTCCCCTGGGGTGCGGCGGCCGATGGCTCGCCGCCATCCGGCGGGGCGGCATCGCCGGGCTGCGAGAGTTCGCCGATCGGGTGGCGAACGAACCGGCCCGAGTAGCAGCTCGTGTGCTCTACCAGGTGGCGAAGGCCCGAACGGGGAACGTGCCCAGGCCACGCACCTTCACCGGCACGGCGAAGAAACGAAAATCGGCGTCGGGTATCTGGCCGAGGGCGGTCAGGTGTTCGACGATGAGTACTCCGGCGGCCAGCAGCGTCGAGTGCACCGGGCGGTCCCCGGTGCGGGTGTCGTCGATATTGACCGAGTCGATGCCGACGAGGGTGGCGCCGGCGTCGACAAGGGCTTCGGCGCAGCCTGCGGTGAGATGGGGGTGGCCGGCGCTCCCGTACTTCTTGTTGCCCCAGTGGCGGTCCCAGCCGGTGTGGAAGAGAATCGCCTTCCCGGTGAGATCGCGGCCGAAGACGTCACCAGGTCCGATGGCCGGTCCCTCGGCTTTGACCATGATCCCGGACAGGTTGGTGACATCGTCGAGGGCGAGGTCGGCAAGACCAACGCCGTCCGCATAGCGGTGCGCCGGAGTGTCGAGGTAGGTGCCGGTGTTGGCGACCATGTTGATGCGGCCCACATGGAACTCGGTCCCTTCGGCGTAGTGCTCCCGCGAGTCTTCACGACTGAGGAAATCAGAGATGATGGGACCGGGCAGGCCCGGGTAGGTCACCATGCCGTGCTCGATGGTGTGGCTCAGGTCGACGGTTGGCATCGCCGTTGATGTTACGTGGCCGGAACAGATCGTGTTCAGGTGACGGTCCGGCCGCCATCGACAACAAGGGTGTGCCCGGTGATGTAAGCGGAAGCGTCGGAGAGCAGGAAGACGGCGGATCCGGTGATCTCATCGGGGGTAGCGGGCCGGCCTGCCGGCGCCGAACCGAGAATCCGTGCGGTGATCTCTTCATCGGCAAGCAGAGCCGCGGAGAACCGCGTGTCGACGAGGCCGGGGGCGATGGCGTTGACTCTGATTCCGGGCCCCAACTCGACGGCGAGTGTCTGGGTGAGCGAGATGACCGCCGCCTTCGTCATTGCATAGATGCCCAAAAGCGGCGCCGCTTGCATGCCGGCGTAGGAGGCGATGTTCACCACCGAGCCTTCTTGGGTCTGACCCGCCAGACCGCGTGTGGTGTAGAGGCAGCTCTTCACATTGACCTCAAAAGTCTTGTCGAAGGCAGCGTCGGTGGCGCCAAGGGCGGGGCCTAGGTAGGGGTTGGTGGCGGCGTTGTTCACCAGACCGGTAACCGTCCCGAACTTCTTGACGGCGCGAGCAAAAAGGGCCTCGACGTCCTCAGGGTGGCCGACATGACAGGCGGTGGCCAGAGCTTGGCCGCCTCCGGCGATGATGGAGTCGGCGACGGCGTCGAGATCGGCCTGCTTTCGGGAGGCGAGGACAACGGCAGCTCCGGCCCGGGCGCAGGCCCGGGCGATGGCCTCTCCGATGCCGCGGCTGGCTCCGGTGACGACGATGACCTCGCCTTCGAGGCCGATGGGGACCACGAGCGCGGAGCGTACCAGGGGCCCCGACACAGAATCACGCTCCGGGTGCCGCGGAGACCGGTGCGGGCGCAACAGGGTTTGCGGTAGCGGGGCGGAGCCGCGAACCTATGTGACCCCGCCATCACGAGGTTTCATGGGTTCGCTGGTCAAGAAGCGGCGCAAAAAGATGAGCAAGCACAAGTACCGCAAACGCTTGCGCGCCAATCGTCACAAGCGGAAGAAGTAGCGCCGCCCGGTCGTACCACGGCGGTCTGGTAGTCACGAGGTGTTTCTCCACGGCATTCGGTGCCGATTACGCCGAGCCTGATCGTATGCCGTCCGTCCTGTCTGAGAGGAAGCGCTTGATCTCCGGCAGGCGCGGCTGTGGGCACAGGTGCCGCACTTGGTCTGGTCTGGGATGGGCCTGTGCTGGCCCGCTCCTAGAGGAGCACGGCGACGCTGAACAGGGTGATGCCGACCAGAAGGAGCAGTAGACGGATTGTCCCTTTGGTGACTCGCGCGTTAGAGGGGGATCTGGCCTGGTGCCAAGCGATCAGGACGACGGCGACGATCGAGAGAGCCGTCTTTATGATCAGCTTCTTGTCGCCGAGCCAATCGAGGTCTTTTCGCACGACGATGGCAATGCCGCTGCCGATAGTGAGGATGATGGCCGGCCAGGCAGCCCGGCCGTAAGCGCGACTCATGGCGCGTATCTCGCGCCCTGTGGAGCCGGAACGGCGCGCCATCGGGATCACGAGCACAAGCGTCAGCAATCCGCCAACCCAGATGGCGGCGGGGAAGAGATGCAGCCACCGCAGGAACCCGTCGAGGGTCATCTGCCGCCTTTCCCGACCGTTCAGCGCTGGAGAGTGTAAAGGGTCGGTTCGCTGGCTGTTTCTGGGGGCGGCGGGTCCATTGGTTTTGTGCGGCCCCGTCGTAGTCTGGAAGGTTGAGCAGGAGGTCAGGATGGCCGTGAGCTATGAGGTGAGGGGGAAGGTGGCCGTCGTTACCATCGACCGCCCGGAAGCGCGCAATGCAGTCGATCTGCCCACCGCTGAGGCTCTGCATCGCGCTTGGCTCGATTTTGATGATGACGAGGACGCCGTGGTAGGGGTGCTCACCGGCGCTGGCGGTACCTTCTCCGCCGGGGCGGACCTCAAAACGTTCGATCTGGTGAACCGACCTGAGGGTTCATTTGGTTTTACCAGGCGCATCGTCTCGAAACCGACGATTGCCGCGGTGGCCGGCTATGCGGTGGCCGGCGGGCTCGAGATGGCTCTGTGGTGCGATCTGAGGGTCGCCGGGGAAGACGCCGTCTTCGGGTATTTCGAGCGGCGTTTTGGAATCCCCATGCTCGACGGCGGCACGCAGCGTCTGCCACGACTTATCGGCCTGGGCCGGTCGCTCGACATGATTCTCACCGGGAGGCCGGTCCACGCTGAGGAGGCATACCGTATCGGGCTGATCGACAGGCTGGTACCTGTGGGGTCCGAGCTTGAGGCAGCTCTCGAGCTGGCGGAGGCGATCGCCGGGTTCCCGGGTGAAACGGTGCGTTCGGATCGTCTCGCCGTCTACGAGGGCCTGGGCAGGTCACTCGAGGACGGGCTGGCCATCGAAGACCGGCACGGCAGACATGTCATGGAGGCGGCGGCGGCCGGAGCGGCTCGGTTCGCAGCCGGTGCAGGAAGGGGAGGGTCGCCCGTCGACCCGTTCTAGCCGTCACGGTTGCGCAGGAACTGTTCGATTTCCGTGATCAGTTGATCGCTGTGGCCCGGATCGATGACTCCGGGTGGTGCCTCTGAGCCTTCCGCCTCGAGCCGCCGGACGTAGGACACGAAGGACTCGTTCTCGGCCATGGCCTCGTTGACGCGGCTCTGGAACTCCTCAGCGACGCGAGTCAGTTCGGTGGCGTCGATGGTGATGCCGAAAGTCGCCGCCATCCGGTCGAGCAGCGCCAGCATGGCCTTCGGGTTGGGGTTGGCCGCCAGATAGTGGGGAACCGCGGCCCAGATGCTCAAGGCGGGCATGCCTATCTCACGGAAGGCTTCAAGCATGACACCGGCGATGCCGGTGGGGCCCTCGTAGTCGGAGGTGGCGAGCTGGTACTCGGCGACAAGACTCGGGTCGGTGGCGACACCAATGAGCGGCACGGGGACGGTATGAGCCACTTGGGCGAGGAAGGCACCCAGAGTCAACGCCTGCTCGACGTCTGTCTCCGTGAGGACCTGGGCGACAAGCCGGGCATAGGTCTTCCAGCGGAGATTGGGCTCCTCTCCAACAACGACGACGAGATCCCGTTCCTCGTCGGGTATCTCGATGGCATAGAAGCGTGTTGCCGGCCAGTTGATGCGACGGTTCTTGCCGTCGGCGATCTCGATCTTCGGTCGTGACGACTGGAAGTCGTAGAATTCCTCGGGCTCGAGGACGGCAAAGGGCTCCGATTCATACTGGCCGAGGATGAAGGCGGCGGCCCCCGAAGCGGCGTCACAGGCGTCGTTCCAGCCCTCCCAGGCGAGAACCGCCCTGGGGTGACGAAGAATCGGCCGGTCGAGACGGAGGATCGGGTCCATATGGCCAGGCTAGTGGCCGGCCGGGATCGTATGCCTCCGCCCCACAGGATGCTCGGAGTAGGTGGCTTGATGATGCGGCGGCCGGGTGTCACGCCTCCGCCAAGCCTTTCTGCCCGGCTACCGTGGTCGTTGGCCCCTCGCCCAGCCATAAGAGTTTGTTGACCATCAAAGGGATCTATGCCGCAGAAGCACCTACTGCTCGACAGGGCACACCTCGATGCGTTGATTGTCCTGCTCGGCGAGCGCGGTTATCGGGTGACGGGACCGACTCTCAGTGGTTCGGCCGTCGTGTTCGGGGAGCTTGGCAGCACATCCGACCTGCCCGTCGGATACAGCGATGAGCAGGACGCGGGCAGGTACCGGCTGAAGAACAACGAAGACGGTCGCCTCTTCGGCTACGTGGTGGGGCCCACCTCGCCCAAGGTCTTCCTCCACCCGCCGGAGGCCGTGGTGTGGGCCGGCACCCGCAGCAGCGAGGGGATTGAGACCACACGCCTCGAGGAGCCGCCGCGCTACGCCTTTTTTGGAGTACGGCCCTGTGAACTTGCTGCGGTGGGGATTCAGGATCGTGTCTTTCTCAATGGGCAGCCCGACGGTGTCTACGGGCCGCGGCGCGAAGGCTCCCTCTTCATCGTGGCCAACTGTGTGGAGCCAGGAGGCACGTGCTTCTGCCAGTCCATGGGCACCGGGCCCGCGGCCGAATCGGGCTTCGACATTGCTCTCACGGAGATTGCCAATGAGGGGCGGCACGTATTCGTGGCTCAGGCCGGGTCGGAGGCGGGAGCCGAGCTTTTGAAGGTGCTGAGAGCGCCGGGAGCGGCGAAGAGCGACGTTGCCGAAGCCGACGGGCTGCTGTCGGAGGCCGCCGGACACATGGGCCGCGCCATCGACACGGCGGATGTGAAGGAACTGCTGGAGCGGAATCTGAGCAGCCCACATTGGGAGGAGGTAGCGAAGCGCTGCCTGGCCTGCGCCAATTGCACTCTTGTCTGTCCCACGTGTTTTTGCTCGAACGTCGAGGACCGCACCGATCTCACCGGATTTTCGGCCGAACGTGTACGGCGCTGGGATTCCTGCTTCAACTTCGAGTTCTCGTTTATACACGGCGGCCCCCTTCGCTCCAGCACGGCGGGCCGCTACCGGCAGTGGATTACCCACAAGCTGGCTTGGTGGCACGACCAGTATGGGACGTCGGGCTGTGTGGGTTGTGGACGGTGTATCACCTGGTGCCCGGTTGGGATCGATATCACCGCCGAGGTGGCTTTGCTCAGGGCTAAGGAGGAGACGGATGCCTGACATAGAAGAGCTTCTCGCGGCGCATCCTTTTGTTGCCGGCATGGAAACGGAGCAGGTGCATCGGGTCAGTGGGTGTGCACGGGAGTTGACGAGTTTCGCGCCGGATGAGGTCATCTTCAGGGCCGGCGGCACGGCGAATAGGTGCTACTTGATCTGTCGCGGCACCATCGCCATCGAAGTTCACTCTCCGGGTCATGGGGCACGGGTACTGCAGACGGTCGGCAAAGGCGACCTTCTGGGATGGTCTTGGATGTTTGAGCCCTACCGGTGGCTTTTTGATGCCAGAGCCCTGACTGCGACCGAGGTGATAGAACTCGACGGCAAGTCGCTGCGGGAGTGTGCCGCCCAAGACCCCATGCTCGGGTTCCATGTGATGTCGCGGATAGCGGTGGTGCTCGCCGGGCGCCTCGAGGCCACCCAGCTTCAGCTCTTGGATCTCTATGTTGACCGGCCCTGACGCCCCCGTCATCCCGTTCATGGCGCCGCGGTGGTGCCAGGTGGTCGACCGATGGGAGGAGACTCACGACACGTTCACCGTCGTGCTCGAGGCACCGGACGGCTATTCGTTTCGACCCGGCCAGTTCAACATGCTCTATCCGTTCGGCACCGGGGAGTCGGCCATCTCGATCAGCGGGGACCCCGGCGAACCGGAGCGGTTGGTGCACACGATCCGGCGTGTGGGAAAGGTCACCGAGGCGCTGTCTGGCCTGCGGCCGGGCGATCTGGTTGGAGTGAGGGGGCCTTTTGGCACTCCTTGGCCTCTTGGATACTCGGTGGGCAGAGATGTGGTTGTCGTGGCCGGCGGTATTGGAGTGGCGCCGCTGCGGCCGGCCATTCGTGAGATCCTCGCCAATCGGGATCGTTACGAGCAGGTGGCCATTCTCATCGGAACCCGGTCGCCTCACGACCTTCCCTTCATCGAGGAGATTCAGGATTGGCGGGGACGTTTCGACCTGGATGTTGAGGTGACCGTCGACTCGGCTCCGACGAGCTGGCGAGGGCGGGTCGGTGTGGTGACGACCTTGATACCGCTGGCCAACGTCGACTACGAACAGGCTGTGGCCTTTGTTTGCGGACCGGAGATCATGATGCGGTTTACCGCCGCCGAGCTGATGAAGAGGGGTATGCCCTCAAGCCGGGTATTCGTCTCGATGGAGCGGAACATGAAATGCGGCATCGGGGTCTGTGGTCATTGCCAATTCGGTTCGCACTTCGTGTGCCGGGAGGGTCCCGTGTTCGGCTACGACGTCATCGATCGTCTGCTCGACATCAGGGAGGTGTGATGGGCCGGCCCAAACTCGGTGTGTTCAAATTCGCATCCTGCGATGGCTGTCAACTCAGCCTGCTCGACTGTGAAGATGAACTGCTGGCGGTGGCTGGAGTGATCCAGATCGCCAACTTCCCCGAGGCCTCTCGAGAGATCATCGAAGGCCCCTATCAGCTGACGCTCATCGAGGGATCGATCACCACTCCACACGACCTCGAGGCTATCCGGGTGATACGTGAACAATCGGAATTTTTGGTCACCATCGGGGCCTGTGCCACGGCCGGAGGCATCCAGGCGCTGCGCAATTGGGCCGATGTCGAGGAGTTCACCCGCTATGTGTACGCCAACCCCGAGTACATCTCGACGCTGCAGCGCTCGACACCGGTGGCCGACCATGTGGCGGTCGACTTCGAGCTGCGGGGCTGCCCCATCGCCAAGACACAGCTGCTGGAGTTGGTGAATGCCTTCATCCACGGGCGGCGGCCCAACATTCCCTCATACAGCGTATGTGTGGAGTGCAAACGGCGCGGAATCCCCTGCGTGATGGTGGCCCAAGGCATTCCGTGCCTGGGTCCGGTTACCCAGGCGGGCTGCAATGCCCTCTGCCCGGCATACGACCGCGGCTGCTACGGCTGTTTCGGCCCGATGGAGTCGCCAAACGTGCTCTCCTTGGCCGAGTGGTGGGTTTCTTTGGGCGTGGACGATCGCACCCTGGTGAACGCCCTGCGGAGCTTCAACGGGTATGCCGAGCCATTCCGGGAGGCAAGTGATGTCTACGCCCGAGACTGAGCCGCGCCGCATCTCCGTGGACTACCTCGCCCGTGTTGAGGGCGAAGGAAACATGAAGGTGGAGGTTCGTGACGGCAAGGTGGAGATCGTCGAGTTCGGCATCTTCGAGCCGCCACGCTTCTACGAGGCTTTTTTGCGGGGCCGGCGTTTCAGCGATGCTCCCGACATCACGGCACGTATCTGCGGCATTTGTCCGGTGGCGTACCAGATGTCTTCGGCTCACGCTATGGAGTCGATCTTTGGCGCCAAGGTGGAGGGGCAGCTGCGTGAGCTGCGGCGCCTGCTCTACTGCGGAGAGTGGATCGAGAGCCACGTGCTCCATGTCTTCATGCTGCATTTGCCGGATTTCCTCGGGTATCAAAGTGCCATCCATATGGCGGCCGATCACCGCGAGGCGGTCGAGCGGGCGCTCCGGCTCAAGAAGGCCGGCAACGACGTGATGATCCTGTTGGGAGGAAGGGAAATCCATCCCATCAACGTGCAGGTGGGCGGCTTCTACCGGGTTCCCACCAAGAAGGAGCTCGAGTCACTCGTTCCCAATCTGGAGTGGGCGCTGGAGGCGGCGAAGTGGGCAGTGGAATTTACTGGCGGACTTCCCTTCCCCGCCATCGAGCAAGATTTCGAATTCGTCTCGATCAGCCACCCGGACGAATACCCGCTGAATGAAGGGCGCATTGTCTCGTCCCGAGGCATCGAGGCCGATGTTTCTGAGTTCAACGGCATCTTTGAGGAGATTCATGTCGAGCGGTCCAACGCCCTTCAGTCGAAGGTGAGGGAGCGTGGTGCCTATCACGTGGGCCCGCTGGCCCGCTACAACCTCAACTTCGGCAAGCTGACTCCGGCGTGCCGGCAGGCTGCGGCCAGCGCAGGACTCGGTGAGGTTTGCGGGAACCCGTTCCAGAGCATCGTCGTGCGGTCGGTGGAGACCATGTACGCCGTTGAGGAGGCGCTGCGCATCATCGACGCGTATGAGGAGCCGGCGCAGCCTGCGGTGGCCCTTGAAGTGAAGGCCGGTGAAGGGCACGGTGCCACCGAGGCTCCGCGAGGCATGCTGTATCACCGGTACCGGGTCGACGACGAGGGCTGGATCACCGATGCCCAGATCGCTCCCCCCACCGCGCAAAACCAGCTGAGCATCGAGGAGGACCTGAGAGTTGTGCTCGAGGACAACCTCGATCTGCCCGACGAGGAGCTGCAGTGGCGCCTGGAGCAGTCGATCCGCAACTACGACCCGTGCATCTCGTGTGCCACCCACTTCCTCAAGCTCGAGATCGATCGTGGTTGAGTGGGTGATCGTGGGGACGGGCAATCCAGACGGGGGGGACGACCGGGTCGGTCACGCTGTTCTCAACGAGTTGCAGCGGCTGGCTCCGGAGCAAGCCGAGTTCGTGACCCTGATCGGTGCCGATCCGGGCACACTGATGGAGGCCTGGGCCGCCGCCGACGGGGCGATCATTGTTGATGCCATGGTGTCCGGAGCGCCGGCCGGAACCGTGCACCGTTTCGACGTTGCTGCTGATCCCCTTCCTGCAGAGGTTCATGTGGCATCGACTCATTCGCTCGGTGTCGACACCGCGATTGAAATGGCGCGGGCGCTGGGAAAGCTGCCGGCCCACATTTTGGTGTACGGCATCGAAGGGACGGACTTCGGCACCGGCGCCGATATCAGTGGAGAAGTCGCCGGGGCTGTGCCCGTGGCCGTGGAGATGATTCGCGAGGAGATCGCCTCTGCAGATGGACGGCGGCCTGGGCGCGCCGGCTACACGTCCTTGATGTAGACGGCGCTGGTTCTTTCAGCCACAAATCCGAGCCGCAAATAGAGATCTGTGGCATTCGTGTTGCTCTCGGTGTCGACCGAAAGCGCGGCTCGCTGGTGATGGCCGTCGGCAGCAGCCTGGATGGTCTTGGCCAAGACCGCCGATCCCAGACCTTTGCGGTGCCAGTCGGGGACGGTGGCGAGACGATCGATCCACACCTCACTGTTGCCCTGGCGCTCGGCGCGCTCCGGATCGACTGATGACATAGTCAGGGCCAGGACCCGGCCGCCCCGCACTGCCAGGAAGCTGAGATCGGGACGGAAGAAGGGAGCTGCGCTGAGGCGGGCACGCCACTCGGCCGGATCGAGCGGCATCGAATCCCAGTGCAGTTCGAAGGCAGCGTTGCAGGCAAGCCGGGCCTGCTCGTCGAGGTCTTCGGACCAGGGCTCAATCGCGGTTCCCTCGGGGATCGATGGGGCAGGAGGGACAAGGCCGAGGGAGTGGCGCATCTCGACAAAATCACGGGTATGGCGAAAGCCCTCTTTCGCCAATAGGTTGCGCAGGCGCCGGCGATGATCCTCGACCGGGCACCGAAGGTGCGCTTTCGAGACCTGTCTCTCGGCGAAGAATTCGGCGCTGCGGGCCTCAGCCCACAGAAGCAGAAACGATTCCAGATCGCGCCGCGATGGGTGTGCCTCGAGCCATACGAAGGCCCGGCCGGCGTTGCCGGCGGCCTGAGGCCAGGTGAAGACCATGGCCATCGCCTGCCCGGACTCGTCGACGGCGATCAGGGTGTCACGCGACGAATCGGGTATGGATACGGACACTAGATGACGGAACCCGGAGGGTCCGGGCACATCCTCGAGATTCTCGACTTTGTGCACCGCGGCAACCAGTTCGGCGAGGCGGACGGCGTCGTCCGTGGCAGCAGGGCGCCAGGTAAGGCGATCCTGGTCGGGTGGAATCGGCGGGGAAAGGCGCATGATCACTGAGGACCGGCAGGGTACCGTGTTGTGCCGGGCGGGCGTGGTGGGTGGCTAGCGTTGAGAGCGGCTCCGCCTCAGCTGGGGCAGCGAAGGGTGCCGGTGGACGATCGGAAGGAGAGGAATCGTGCCGGAGACCGGCGCCGAGGAGAAGACGCTTCATCGTCCTGGCACGGCGTGGGTCATCGGAATGACGCAGCAGTGGCGGGTGTACCGCAGCGTGCGAATCGCAGCCACCCTGTTCTTGGTTGCTGTCGCCGCCGCGCTTGTGGTCATCACCTTCGCCTTCGACGAGAGTGGGGCGGCCGCCGACTATCTGTCGGGGGGCGCGGGTGCTGTGGCCGTGCTGGCGGCTGCCTCGTTTGTCGTTGAGTTGGTCGATTCGTCGCTGGGCATGGGATCGGGAACGGTCTTGGTCCCGGTGCTGTTGCTCCTGGGCCTTGATGCTCTCGAGGTCATTCCGGCCATCCTTTTTTCCGAGATGTTCTCCGGTCTGTGGGCCGGTGGTCTTCATCATGGGCTGGGGAATGTGAACCTGGGCCGGCACACGCGTGATCACAAGATCATGCTGATGCTGGCTGGGTGCGGGGCGGTGGGGTCGGTGGTGGCGGTGACGGTGGCGGTGAACCTGACGGAGCGCTCTGTGGAGACCTACATCGCGATCATGGTTCTCGCCGTTGGGTTCCTGGTTGTGGTTGGGGGCCGTCTGTCCCGACGTTTTGGATGGGCTCAGGTGCTTGGGATTGGCGCGCTTGGCGCTTTCAACAAAGGGCTGTCGGGCGGCGGGTACGGACCGATCGTCACCGGTGGTCAGATCCTCGTCGGTGTTCCCGGGCGCAGCGCAGTCGGGATCAGCTGTTTTGCTGAGGGCCTGGTGTCGCTGGCGGGCTTGGTGGTCTATGTGCCGCTCAACGGGTGGCCGGAGTGGCACCTGGCTGCTCCGCTGGTTGTGGGCGCACTGCTGGCAGCACCAATCGCGGCATGGACGGTGCGGCTGATGCCGGATGTCACGGTACGACGCTCGATAGGCGTTGCCATGGCGTTTGTTGGTGCCCTCATGCTTGTCAGGATGTGCGTGTGAGGACGGATTAACGGCCGGCAGATGAGCGCTGCGGGCCGCCGGGATCATGGGCGCGGAAGCGCCGCAATCTCAGTGAGTTGGTGACCACGGAGACGCTCGATGTGGCCATGGCGGCGGCGGCGATCATCGGATTGAGAAGGCCGGCGGCAGCCAGGGGGATCGCCGCCGTGTTGTAGGCGAAGGCCCAAAAGAGGTTCTGGCGGATGGTGCGAAAGGCGGCCGCGGCCAGGGCCAGGGCGGTCGATACGAGCCGGGGATCGCCGGAGAGAAGCACGATGTCTCCGGATTCGATGGCGATGTCGCTTCCTGTGCCCACCGCTATACCCAGGTCGGCCTGGGTGAGGGCGGGCGCGTCGTTGATGCCGTCGCCAACAAAGGCGACCTTCCGTCCTTGTTCCTGAAGACGGCCGATCTCGGCGCTTTTTTCTCCCGGAAGAACCTCGGCGACAACGTGATCGATGCCGAGGAGGGCGGCCACCCTCTCGGCGGTGCCGCGCTTGTCACCGGTGATCATCACCACGTCGATGCCTGCATCGTGGAGGGCGGCGACCGCGGATGCTGCCGCCGGGTGCACGGTATCGGCGACCGCAAGCGTGGCCCGGACCCGTCCGTCCCAGGCGGTGAAGAAGGCACCGGCGCCTTCGGCCTCCATAGCGGCGGCGGCGCTGCGGTGGTGTTCGGGAATCTCGAGATCTTCGTCGGCCATCAGTGCCGCGCTGCCGATGGTGACGGCGATGCCGTCTACTTCTCCGGTGAGGCCCAGCCCGGGCCGGGCCCGAACGCTGCCGGCGGGGCTCAGCTCGAGGCCGCGTTCTTCGGCGCCCAGGACGACGGCCTTGCCCACCGGATGGGTGGAGGCAGCCTCAAGACTGGCGGCGAGCTTGAGGGCGCCTCCTTCGTCCTCCTCGGCGACAAGAGCGTGGAGGGTCATGGCGCCACGAGTGAGTGTGCCGGTTTTGTCGAAGGCGACCGTGTCGATGAGACGGGAGCGCTCGAAGACATCGGCGTTGCGGAAGAGGACGCCGAGTTCGGCGCCGCGGCCGCTGCCCACCATGATGGCGGTGGGTGTGGCCAAGCCCAGGGCGCAGGGGCAGGCGATGATGAGCACCGCGACCGCAGCTTGTACCGCGGCGGCGGCGTCGGCCGACACCAGCATCCAGGCGCCGAAGGTGGCGGCCGCCGTCAGCATGACGATGGGCACAAACACCGCCGAGATGCGGTCGGCCAGGTGCTGGACCGGGGCCTTGGTGGCCTGGGTTTCCTCGACGAGGCGGACGATCTGGGCCAGGGCGGTGCCGGCGCCGACGCGGGTAGCCTCGACCACCACGAGGCCGTGCTGGTTCACCGTGGCGCCAAATACGGTGTCGCCGACACCTTTCTCAACAGGAGCCGATTCCCCGGTGAGCATGCTCTCGTCGAAGGTGGACGACCCTTCGATGATGGTGCCGTCGGTGGGGGCCTTCTCTCCGGGCCGCACCACCATGAGGTCGCCGGGTCGTATTTCTTCGGCAGGAATTCGTATCTCGGAGCCGTCACGTCGAAGGGTTGCCTCGGCGGCCCCGAGTTCGAGGAGTCGGGTGACCGCCTGTGAGGCTCTTCTTTTGGACCGTGCTTCCAGGTAGCGGCCCAGCAGGATGAAGGTGATGATCCAGGCGGCGGTCTCAAAAAAGACGGGCCGGTCGGCAAAGAATGCCCAGACGGAGTAGCCGTAGGCGGTGAGGGTTCCCAAGGAGATGAGAGTGTCCATGTTGGCCGTCAATCCCCTGAGCCTGACCGCGGCGCCACGGTGGAACTGCCAGCCGAAGATGAACTCAACCGGGGTGACGAGCGCCCAGACGGCTGCAATCACCGCAGTGGAATCATTACCGAACATGGAGAGAAGGAATGCGGGCAGGGTGAGGAGCCCGGCAAGCAGCGTATTGCGGCGCTGGATTAGGGTCTCGGCGGCGTAGCGCTCGGCGACGTTGGGTGCGATCTTGTCGGCTTCGCGAGCCGAGTATCCGATTCTGGAGACCGCCTCCTGGAGTGTGTGGGCGTCGACGGCGGCGCCGCTGAAGACAACTTGGGCCCGGCGGCCGGCAAAATTAACCACCGCCGACCGAACCCCGGGCTGTCGGGACAGAACCCGCTCTATACGAAGGGCGCAAGAGGCACACGTCATTCCCTCGATGTCGAGGGTGAGCGTGTTGGTGGGGGTGCGATCACTCACTGTGGTCAGCCCGGGGCGGGGACCTCGTAGCCCTGTGCCTCGATGGCGGCGACGATGTCTTTGAGGGTGGCCGGGGGTGCGTAGGCAACGGAGACGGTCGATGTGCCGACATCGACCTTGGCGTGATCGACGCCGCCGACGAGGGCCAAAGCACTCTCGATCGACATTTTGCAGTGGCCACAGTGAATCTCGGGAACCTTGAGTGTGGCTTCGGTCATGGACAGTCCCTTCCGGCCGAATCTCAGCCGCCCGTGAACGTACCGCGGCCGCGCCGCTACCAGGGATAGAGCTGTCGGTGGTCTGACCCGGGGTGGGCCAACGGCTAGTCGGTGGGGAGGGTGAGAGTGAATCGAGTCGTGTTGTCGACTCGGTTGTACATGAGGTCGCCGCCCATGGCTCGGGCCAAGTAGCGCGAGATGGCCAGGCCGAGGCCCACCGAGCCCGGCTTGCGGTTCCCATTGGTGCCGCTCTCAAAGGCGTTGAACGCCCTTTCCGGATCCCTATCACCCAAACCGCTCCCGTCGTCCGAGACGGTGACCTTGGCCTGCTCGCCATCGACGTCGATCTCGACCCCGATGTTCTGGCCGCCGTGAGTGAGGGCGTTGCTCAGAAGATTGCGGACGATCTGGCGTACCCGGGAGGCGTCGGCGATGATCGGGGCCGGGTGCAGATTCAGCCACATTGGGCTCTCGGTGCGCCGCTGCATGGCGGCGACGACGGTGCGGGTCTCTTCACCGAGATCAATGTCGTGAGGACTGACCTCCAGCTTGCCGGCACTGGCCTGGGCTGCGGTCAGCAGGTCTTCGACGATGGCCATGAGGTCCTCGCTCTGCTCGGCGACGACCTCGAGCATCGCGCCGACCTCTTTGGGGTCGAAGATCTCATCACGCAGGAGCTTTACGTAGCCGAGCACTGCGGTGAGCGGTGTGCGCATCTCGTGGCTGACGGTGCCGATGAGGTCGAGTCGTGCCTGCGTCTCGGTGCCGAGGTTGCGCAGGCTGTCCGTGCCGAGATCGGCGGCTCGGTGCTTGCGGCGCGGCTGGGGCGGTCCATCACCCTTCTCGAGTGCGGCCATCTCGATGAGCCGGCGGTAGCTATGCCTGACTTCGAAGGTGTAGGCGATGGCGGCGGAGAGGGTCCCCGCGGCACAAGCGGCGACGAGGGCGACCACCCAGCGTTGAGGCTGGAGCACGGCGAGAGCGGCTGCGGCTGCGGCGGCGAAACCGGCGAACAGAGGGAGCCACGGCGAGCTGCCTGGCTGTGATCGGCCGGAACGCGCGCTTCCCCAACCCGGACGAGCCATGCCGACGCTATCGGTCGGCGTTGTGCGGTCGTTGAGTGGAATTCGGTCGATCTACGGCCAATTGACAGCTTCGATGCTCTACCCGTGTCCACGGCCGGCGGCGTCCAGCTCTAGATCGGTCAGTCGGACGGCCGTGGCGGACTGATTTTTGGAGCACGGCCCGGCCGATCGGCTGCTTTGAGCCGAGGTGACCGGTCAGCAGCTCACCCTGGTCTCACCGCTGCAGGTGTCGGTGCCGGAGCCTCCGTCGCAGATGTCGTTGCCGGCGTTGCCGCGGAGCGTGTCGTTGCCGGCGTTGCCGTAGAGCTTGTCGTCGCCGTCTTGGCCGTAGAGCCTGTCGTTGCGTTT
>CAZTJO010000007.1:0-73527 GCA_964614095.1 uncultured Acidimicrobiia bacterium | reverse complement strand
CCTGCTTCTGCTCGCCGCCTGTGGTGGGGACAGCGTGTTCGGCGGGTCGACGTCGACGAGCACGACCGAGTCGACGAGCACGACGTCGCCAACGACGACCGTGGTGACGACCACAACGCTGTCATCGCCGACGACCACCGCTGCGGGCGATGGCTTCGACGCCCAAGCTGGCTCGCCGCCGGACGCGTTGGACTCGTTTGCAGGCGGGCTCGACGCCACCGTCGACATGATGGGGATCAGCATGGTCATGACCGTCGACTTCACCTATGTCGGCTCCGCATACGAGTGCGTTGCCGCCATCAGCGCCGCCGGCACATCGATGGAGATGACCGTGGTGGCTACCCCGGAGACGCTCTGGATAGACAAGGGCATGGGTTTCGAGGAGTCGAACCGACTCGACAGTGATGTGCAGTCGGTAATCGGGATATGCCCGGCGACCCCGATGTTCTGGATGGGCTTTGGTGAGGTGCCCTGGGCTTCCATGTCCGGAGACTCCGAAACGGTGAACGGGATTCCGGCCCAGCGCGTCGATCTCACATCGATGGCAGACGTCATGGAACTCGGTGCCCTCGCTGCTCTCATGGGCGGTGGCATCGACACGGGCATAGAGATCAACGAGGCGGTGTTCTGGATCGCCGATCCCGGCGGCTGGCCGGTTGCCATGCAGGTCGGAATGGTCATGCTGGACATGGAGGGTATGGGGGACGTGCCGATCACCATGCACTACGAGATCGACAGCGCCAACGACCCGTCCCTGTCGGTCCAGGTGCCTCCGACGTAGCGCGGCTGCGCCTAGTGCTCTCCTATCGGCTCGGCGCGCCTAGGTCGGCGGTCAGGTAGCGCTCCACCGTTGGGGCCACGATCTGCACCAGGTCCTCGAGGTCGACGTCCTGCAGCGTTTCCACCTCGAACACCCGGCGCAACATGAACAGGCCCATCAGGTGGGAGCCGACCAGCATGATGCGCAGGCGGGCGTCGGGCACACCCAGGCGCGGCGCCAGGGCATCGAGTACGCCGCGTTCGATGAAATCGCGCATCATCCTCCGGGCGGTTTCGTGGGTCATCGCCGAGCGAACCATTGCTTCATAAGGACCGCCCGGGGTGAACGTGGCGGTCAAGAACATGCGGGCAACCCGTTTTCCCAGGCCGCCCTCACCGTGTTCAATGGCGGCGATCATGCCCGCCGGCGAGATGGGCAGCTCATGCGCGGCGACGAACAGCTCCTCTTTGGTGCCAAAGTGGTGGTGGATGAGGGCGGGATCGACTCCGGCTTGGGCGGCGATGGCGCGGATGGTGGCCCCGTCGTAGCCGGTTTCGGCGAAGGCGGCCCGGGCCGCGTCGAGGATGGCCCCTTTAGTCACCTCGGGATCACCGGGGCGGCGTCCGCGGCGGATCTGCTTCTTCACTCGGGTTCCTCGGCTAGCACCATGGCCTCTTCGAGGGTGGCCGCGGTTCCGGTGGTCGACGCGCCGACGTCAGCCACCGACAGGATGCGGGCGATTTGGCCGGGGTCGGCGCCGGGCACACGCAGGCGGCGCCCGGCCAGTGTGGCCGGCTGGCCCGCCGCCTCGAGGGCGGCAAACGCAGCACTCCAGTCGTCGGTGTCGATCACCACGGCGCGGGCGTCTCCAACTATGTCGGCTTCGGTGCCCCGGCCCACCACCCCGCCTCGCGCCATCAGCGCGAGCCGGTCGGCCTGGCGGGCCTCGTCCATGTAGTGGGTGGTGACCAGCACCGCGGTGCCCGAGGCCGCCTGCTCGCGAATCTGGTCCCAGAGATGCGCCCGCGCCAGCGGCGCCACCCCGGAGGAGGGCTCGTCGAGCACAAGGAGTTCGGGCTTGTGCTGCAGAGCGGCGGCAAAGGCCACCTGCCGCTGCACCCCTAGGGGCAGTTCGCCCACCCGGCCCGACTCGGCGCCCGCAGGCACCGGCAGCGGCCGCACTCCAAACGCCGCCGCGGCAAAGGCGAGGTTTTCGGCGGCGGTGAGATCCTTGTACAAGCCCAGGCCCTGGGCCACATAGCCGATACGCAGGCGAGTGCGGCGCGACGGGGGTTCGCCAAACAGCAGCACCGATCCGCCACTCGGCCTCAGCAGGCCCAAGATCATGCGCATGAGAGTGGTCTTGCCGGCGCCGTTGGCTCCGAGCACGCCGACGATCTCGCCGGCGCCGACGCTCAGATCGACCTGGTCCACGGCGGTGAAATCACCAAAACGTTTGGTGAGGCTGGAGGCGGCCACCACACTCATCGTTCACCTGCCGCAAGAGAGGCCACGATGACAACGTCCTCCAAGTCGGGTGTCACCGCATCGGCCGCTCCCTCCGGGCGCCACTCTCGCCAGATCCGGCCGCGCCGCCAGGCCCGGGACCGGTCGGACGGCCGGGCCGTCTCCACCACCGCTCCCGGCATCGACGCCACCACCTCGGCCGGCGGCCCCGTCACCAGCATGCGGCCCCGGTGCAGCACCAGCACCGAGGCAGCCCGTTCCGCCTCGTCGAGGTAGGCGGATGAGACCACGACGGCGGCACCCCGCGCCGCAGCCAAGGCCAGTAGGCGCCACACCTCGGACCGGCTCACCGGGTCGATGCCTGTGGTCGGCTCGTCGAGCACCAGCAAGTCGGGCTGGTGCAGCATGGCCATGACCACACCCAGCTTGCGCCGCATGCCCCCGGAGAGATTGCCGGCCAGCCGATTGGCGAACGGTGTCAGGCCGGTGCGCTTGAGCAGCGGCTCGGCTCGGCCCGGCCCGTCGGTCAGCCGATGCGCCTGGGCCACAAACTGGAGGTTCTCGGCGACGGTCAGGTCGCGGAACGATCCCGATGTGGTGGGTACGTAGCCGAGACGGGTGGCATCGGGGCGGCGCACCACTCCGCTGTAGGCGATGGGGACGCCGGCCAGCACCCGCAGCAGTGTGCTCTTGCCGGCGCCGTCGCCACCGACCACGGCGGTCACCTCACCCGGCGGGATATCGAGGTCGACACCGTCGAGAGCGACGGTAGACCCGTAGGTGACGCGCAGGTTCTCGACTCCCCAGTTCATGCCGCCGCCTTCGCCGGTTCGGAGGGCGCAGCCTGCTTGGGGGCCGCCGGCGCCAGGTCACGCCGAAAACGAATGATGGCCAGGCTGAGAACGACCACGGCGAGCAGCAGCAGGGCGAGCAGCGGCCACATGAGCGGGCCAAACGGCGTCGCCTTGAGGAACACCCCTCGCACGATGACCACGTAGTAGGTCAGCGGCAGGATGTAGGCGATCCAGCGGATGCCCCAGGGCATTGCCTCGAGCGGGAAGATCATGCCCGACAACAGCACCTGGGGCAGAAGGGTCATCATGGCGAGTTGGATGGCTTCGCCCTGGGCCCGGGAGACCGTAGAGATCAGGACGCCCATGCCGAGCACAACCAGCAGAAACAGCAGCGAGCCGAGGATAAGGATGGGCACCGACCCACGGAACGGCACGTCGAACAGCAGCAGCCCGGCCGCGGTGATGATGATCAGGTCGAGGATTCCGACGAGGAAGTAGGGGGCCACCTTGCCGATGATCACGTGGCTGGGCCGCAGCGGCATGACCGCCAACTGCTCCAGAGTGCCTTCCTGGCGCTCTCGCACCACTCCCAGACTGGTGATGATGGTGCCTATTGCAGTCAGCACCAGCCCGATGAGGGCGGGCACCATAACCGCAGCCGTGCTCAGCTCCGGATTGAACAGGATCTCGACCTCGACGCCCTCAGGCAGGGCGGCGGCACGCCGCAGCGCCGACTGGGCACTGAAGAGTTGAGTGCCGTCGATGTAGATGGTGGGGGAGGGCCCAGCCACCACGGCGATGACCGCCTCGCTGTCGCGCAGCAGATTCCGGGCCGTTTCGGCATCGCCCGTGGTGTCGATGTGGACCACGTCGAAGGGTGCTTCGAGCTGTCCGGCCACCAGTTCGGCGCCGGGGCCCAGCACCGCAGTGGGAATCTCGGCGATGTCGAAACGGGCGGCATACCCGAACACGGTGAGCAGCAGCACCGGGAGCACGATGAGCATGGCCAGGGTGCGGCGGTCCCGCCGCAGCTGACGCAACTCCTTGAGGATCATGGCTTTCAAGGGAGACCTGCCTTTTTCATCTCGCGTTGAATTCTAGTGGCAAGATTCAGCACCCGTTGAATTAATGAAGGAACTCAGCACTCGAGATGCCTACCGCCAGCTCTGAATTCTGAATTTTGCGCTCGCACCTGCCCCAACAGCTCGTTCCACGGCTACTCTGCGCTCGTGGTAAGTGGCGCTTTGGGGGATGATCCGAAATGACCCGATTTTGTGTCCTATTGGTTTTCCTGCTGGTTCTCTCCGCCTGCGGAGGAGAGAACTCGGTGTTCGGGGGTGGCGAGTCCACTTTGTCGACCAGTACGGAGACGACGGTGGCTGCCTTGACGGCCGAGGAACAGGCCGCCGCCGACGCCTTGGCCGCGGCAATGGCTACGGAGGACGCCGGGGTGCAGGCGGCCGCTGGTGCTCAATGCACCGCCGAGGGCCTGGTTGGCAAGTTTGGGCTCACCCGTCTTGCTGAGCTGGGGATCACCCCAGAGGCGGCGAATCTCGGCGATCTGGCGGTGCTGGGAGCCGGCATGACCGCCGAGGAGCGGACCACCGCCGTGGACGTGCTCTTCTTCTGTGTTGACGGGGCGGTTCTCCTCAGCTTCCTCGTCCCTGCCGACGTCCCCGAGGATGAGGGCCGCTGTTTTGTGGATTCGATCGACACTTGGGTGGGCGAGAGCGCCGTTCTGGCTCAGCTTGCCGGCGAGGAATTCGATCCCACCGCCGACCCGGCGGTCCTCGACAACGTCACCGCAGCTTTCCTCGCATGTATCGATTACCGCGCCGGGATCGAGGAGATGGCGAGGCAGCAGGGAGCGTCCGAGGAGCTAATTGGGTGCGTGGTAGCAGGTCTGAGCGATGAGATCATGGCGAGCCTGGTGCCATCCGCTCTCGCCGGGGAGGAGCCGGACCCGATGGAAAGCCTGGAGTTCGTCGACCTCATGACGAGCTGTCTGGAGCAATACCCTCAGTAGACAGACCGCCTACAGCGCGGCCCGTTCTATGCATTCTGCGTTCTGCATTCTGTTCAACACGTCAAGTGCAGCGCGGCAGCCACGTTTGCGCCCTGTTCCACCAGCTCGTTGAAGCGCACCATCGCCTTTGCGGTGGGCATTATCTCGGCGGTGATGCCCTGCTCGGCGAGGGCTGCGGCAAGTTCCGGCTCGCATCTCATCACCCCCCTGGATCCGGTGCCGATCACGAGGACGTCTGGAGGTTCGGCGAGCACGGGCTCCAGATCGTCGAGGTGCAGCAGGTGGCCCTGCTGCCGCCGCCAGTTCCGGTGCAGGGCTTCGCCGATGATGATCAGGTCGCGGCGCTCCACCACACCGTCGACCTCGATGTAGCCGTGACGGTAGCCGGTGAGCTTCATGCAACTGAAGATAGCGATCGGAGTCCTCTGGCACTTCGCCCCTCAGGCCCTCACCGATTCGGAATTCAGAACTCAGAACTCCGGACTTGAAGCTCCGGACTCTGCATTCTGCAATCTGCATACTTCATTCTGTCCTCTGTGTGGCGTTCAGAGCCACGGTCCGCCGATCACAGGAGGTCACGCTCCGTGCTGAAGCGACTCTTCTGCCTACTGGTGGCGGTGACGCTCCTGGCCGTCGCCTGTGGCGACGACGCCACTGGTGACTTCACCGAAGAGGAACAGGCTGTGATCGATGCGTTCGTCGCGGACTTGCAGGTGGACGACGATCCAAGCAGTACTTTTGCAGTGGAGGCGACGGCACGGTGCTCCGCCGAGGAGTCTGTGAAGGAGATCGGCGCCGCCCGGCTGAGCGAGCTTGGTATTACGCCGGACGATGTGGTCGGCTCCGACAGGGCCATGGCTCTGATGATCGAGGAAGAGCTGCAGACGCTGGCCGACGCCATGTTGGGCTGTGTGGGCCGGGATTTCTGAGTTCAGATGCTCGTGGCAGACGGGATAACTGAGGATGTCGCCGAGTGCTACGCGGACGGAATACTCGAGTCGGACATGCTTTCGAGAGCTCTGATCCTTGCTTCCCGGGACTACACATACGATCCGGCCGACGATCCTGAGCTCGTCGAGATCCGAGATCGTCTGTACGCGGAGTGTGCAGCGCCGTAGGGATCAGTCCAACTCTGACACCGGCCCAGCCCGATCCGGGCTTCGCCCTGCATACTGCTTCCTGCCATCCGTGTAGCCTTCTCAGCCACCGTTCGCTGACTATGGGGAGTGGAGGGACATGATGAAACGGCTCATCTATTTGGTGCTGGCGGTGATGCTCGTGGCCGTCGCCTGTGGCGACGACGCCGAAGACGAGTTCGCTGATGATCTGGTGACGGCGATTCTCGCCGATGAGAGCCTCGAGAATCCGCTACAGGATCCCGACGATGCCCAGTGTATGGTCGACGGGCTTATGGACGAGTACGGCATGGACCGCCTCACAGAGCTGGGAGTCACTCCGGACGCTGAAGACCTGATGGATCTCACTACGACCGGGGCCGGCATGACCGACGATGAGCGTGACACCTTCACTGGTGTCTACCTCTCGTGTTTGGACGCCGTCGCCTTTATGGGCGAAATGCTGGCGGACGGCGGATTTCCGGAGGCCGACGCCCAGTGTATGGCCACGACGCTTGGCGAGGACTTTGTCGGGATGACCGTTTCGGCCCAGTTGTCGGGAGAGACCTTCAATCCGCTGGACGACCCGGAAGCGGCCGCAGGTTTCCAGCAGGTGGTGGCCACTTGCGTCTCTGACCCGGCCCAGTTCATGGCCGATGTCATGGCCGCCGAAGGTCTCCCCGCGGAGACCGCCGACTGCATTGGCGCCGGCATCACCGATGAGATGGGCGCCGCGCTGCTACCGGCATTCCTGGCCTCGGCCCTCTCGGGCGCCGAGTTCGACATCTCCGCCTTCCCAGAGCTTCTGACCTTGGTTACCACCTGCATGATCGGCGGATAGCCTGAGGACCAGAGACGGCCGGGGCGTGTCGCGGGGAGGCGTGCCCCGGTCGTCCCTCTACTCGATGCCGAACAGGAGGCAGCCGGCGGCGAGGTAGATGATGCACCTGCACTTTCCATTTCATCCTTCCGACGAGGTTTTGCCGGCGCCGAGTCGCCACGGCATCGGACCGATGGAAAACATCGGCGGGGCGGTGCAGCGCATCTGCGTGGAACGGCTCGGGTATGCCGTTGATGTCTTGGGCGACCCGCTGGTCGACCGCAACGAAGGCGTTCACGAGGCGCGTAAGGCGCTCAAACGGGTGCGAGCCATGATCCGCCTCCTGCGCGACACGGTGGGCTACCGCGCCTACCGGCAGGAGAACGTGGTGCTGCGCGACACCGCCCGTCTCCTTGCCCCGGCCCGGGACGGCTTCGTACTCGTCCGCTTGCTCGATGGAATCGTCGAGCGTTACCGCGGGCAGCTTGCCCCGGGCGCCTTTCCCAGCGTGCGGCGCCGCCTCGTTGCTCGCCGCGATGAGACCTTCGCCGCCGTCGCCGACAATTCGCAGGTTGTGGCCGATGTGGCCACAACACTGCGATGCAGCCGTCGGCGTTTTGCCGGCTGGGATGCCGAGGCGGCCATACCCGATTGTTTCGCCTCCATAGCCGGGGGACTGCAGCGGGTCTATCGCCGCGGCTGCGCCGGCTATGCCGCCGCCTGCCGGCGGTCGTCGACCGGCGTGTTTCACGAGTGGCGCAAGCGGGTCAAGTACCTGAGTTATCAGATGGAGACGCTCGTGCCGCTGTGGCCACCGGTCATGAGCGCCACGGTCGCTTCGTTTGACGGGCTGGCCGAGATGCTCGGGGACGAGCACGATCTGGCCCGTCTTGAGGAGATCGTCTCCGCAGGGCCCGCGCCGGTGGGGGAGGCAAGCGAACGGCGCCTGCTGTTGGCAATCCTTGCCGAGGAGCGCCGGGAGAGGCAGGCGGCAGGCCGCGACTTGGGCGCCCGCCTGTATGCCGAGATACCCGAAGACTTTGTGCATCGTATCGGCGCCTACTGGACGGCTTCGGGCCGGCGTTGAACAGACCCGCGTCCCAGGCCTGGGGCCCGGGTACTCTGTGTTCGCTCCAAGGAGGTCTTCTCGGATGAAACGTCTTGCCGCCCTCATCGCGGCTGCCCTTCTTTTTGTCGCCTGCGGCGACTCTGCCGCAGACACCACGACGACGGTGCCGGAGGGTGACGACGCCGCCTCCACCACCACCGTGGCCCAGACGGCAACCTCCGAAGCTCCCCTGCCGACGACGGCGTCGCCCAGCGACATCGAGGGCACCGTTCGGGAGCTCATGACCATCACCGAGGATCTGCGCGGACTCGAGTTTCTCGAACCGATCGATGTTGCCGTGCTCTCCGCCGCCGAGCTGTCCGAGCGGGTTCGGGAGATGATCGAGGAGGACATCGATCCGAGCGAGATTGTCATCGATGAGGCCTTCTTCAGGCTGATCGGCATCCTGCCCGACGACGTAGATCTGGCGCAGGCGATCGAGGATCTTTATGCCGAGCAGGTGGCCGGCTTCTACGACGACGAAACCGGCGAGATCGTCGTCATGGGCGGCGAAGAGATCTCCCCACTCTCAAAGATCATCGTGGTTCATGAACTGATTCATGCCCTTACCGATCAGCATTACGGGTTTGGATCGGTTCTCGATGAGTTGTACGTCCAGGAGCGGTACCACGAAGCAACCGCGGTGTTGTCACTCGTCGAGGGCGATGCAACGTACTTCGAGATCCTCTATATGCAGGAACTACCGGTCAGTGAGCAGATGGCTGTGGTGACCGAAGCGATGGAATACGACACTTCGGTCATGGACAGCCTCCCCGATTGGTTCAGCGAAGACCTCATGTTCCCCTACGAGACGGGATTCGGTTTTGTGGAACGGCTGGTTGCCGACCAGGGCATTGCCGGCATCAACCAGGCCTACGAGTACCTGCCCACCACCGTTGAGCAGGTCATACACCCCGAGAGCTATTTCCGGCGGGAGCCGGCCGCGGAAGTGCAGCTTGCCGCCACGCCGGTCGACGGCTATGAGATCTATGAGGAGGGCATCTACGGCGAGTGGGCGCTGCGTATCTACCTGCTCGATGGCGTCAGCAATGGTGAGGCGGTGGTGGCTTCCGCCGGATGGGGCGGCGACGCCTACCGTGTGATGTGGAACGGAACCGACGTCGCCTTCGCCTACCTCTTTGTGGGAGACAGCCCCACCGATGCCGAAGAGCTGGAGGCGGCCCTCGTCGAATCGGTCGACGCCACCATGGCCGTCGGCCAGGGTTCCGTCGACAGGGACGCACAGAGCACCACCTTCCTCGGCACCGATTTCGCCTTTGTGCAGCGGAGCGGGTCGTCGGTGCTTTTCATCGCCGCTGGTGATCGGGCCGTGGGCGAGTATTTCGTGCAGGTGCTGGCGCTCCAGGTGGAGGAAGAAGCGGCGTAACCATCTGGGCGCCGGCGACGGTATACCTGGTGAGGAGGTGTGCAGTGAGGCGATCGATCGGCCTGACGGCGGCGCTGGCTGCCGGCGCGGTGCTGGTGGTGAGCCTCTTTCTCACCTGGTTCACCGTCGAGGGTGAGGGTCTTGACCCCACCAGTGGCAATGCCTTCGATTTTGGACTCGCCATCATCGGCTCGGTCCTCGTCATCCTCGGGGTGGTGACCGTCGTCGATGTGGTGCGCAACCCCGAGGTGCGCTCACCCTGGCTGCGCCTGGCGCCGCTTGCCCTTACCGCTGCGGGCACGATCCTGCTCTTGATCCAGCTGGTGGCCGGCCATGACGTGGCCTACGGTGGAGCGGTGTACGCCGAGGGCGCCCGCGGTATCGGCGTCTACCTGGGAGCGGTCGCCGGTGTGATCGCCGTGGCGGGGAGCGCTCTGGCGTGTTTCGGATCGGCCCCACCGCCCGGGTACGTGCCGCCGCCGCCACACGATGACCCGACTTAGACACTCGGCTGCTTCTAGGCTCTGCCCGTTCGCCAAATGGTTTGTTTGGCATGCCCGGCAGCGCCGGGAATGCTATGCCAGAATGGTTGCGTCGTCGAGAGGAAGATCAGAGAGTATGGATTTCAGCAAGCTCTCCAATGGAGACAAGATTGCGCTTGGCGGGGGTCTTGCGCTATTCGTGAGCAGCTTCTTTCCCTTCTTTGGCGAGGGAGGGAGCGTCGAAGGATACGGATACATTGGCTACTCCACGAATGGCTGGGACCACAATTGGGTCTGGATCGGGCTAGTTCTAGCACTCGCCGGTGTGGTGATTCTGGCTCTCAAGAGCCTCGGCGTCACCGACATCAAGATCGGGACCATCAAAGCGGAGCAATTCGCCCTGATGCTGGTTGCACTCGGCACATTGCTCATCGTCATACAGCTTCTTGTTGGCTGGCACGGGATATCACGGAAGTGGGGTATCTTCGTGGCCGTTGTCTGTGCAGGCGTCACCTTGTTCGGAACCTTCACGGCTATGAAGGGCCGCGGTATCGGGCTCCCCGATGCCGACGACTTCAGGTCGTTTGGCGGCGGCGGTGCTCCGCCTCCTCCTCCGCCTCCTCCGGCTTAGAGATCACAGCACCAATACTTCTGAGGGCCGCCGCAGCGGCCCTCAGTCGTGCCCGGCGGTCTGGCCTGTCAGAATGTTGGTGATTCTGCAGTTGAAGGTTGGAGGCCATGCGGAGCAGCAGGAGATCGGTGGGGCAGATTCTCGCCTTGGGCGGCGGCTTGGTCCTGGTGGCCGCTCTCTTTTTGCCGTGGTTCCGGCACCGAGAACTCGGCCCCGGCATCCCGAACTTTGTTCGGAACTACTACTTCTGGGATTTCACGCTGACCATGTTGGGCACAATCTTGGTTCTGGCGGGGGCACTGGTGGTGGCGGCCAAAGTGTTCGAATTGCCCCACCTCAGGGTGCGTGATACCACCGCCAAGCAGCTGGCATTCCTGCTGGCCGCCATCGGCACCGTCGTGATCCTCGTCAAGGTGCTCGTGGGGGTGGATCTCGATGAAGAGTTCCAGGCTCTGGTGCGAGACCTTGAAGCCAGCGGTTTGACACTGGCGGACCTCGGCCTGGACATCGGAATAGGCCGCGCCGCCGGCGTCTACGTCGGCCTGGCCGCCGGCGCCATCGTTACTTTCGGGTCGTTGCTCGCCGTAAAGAGTCCGGGCTTTTTGAGCGCGCCAAAACCCTCTGCAGGGAACACGGGGACGAACACGGCCTAGTTGCCCCGTCCGGCGTTAGGGCGGCGGCCGTGATTGGCCTTGTTTCTGCGGGCGCGCAGCTTGCGGCGTTTTGCTTTGGCCATGACCGGGGGAGGGTACCAGCAGTCGGGGCGGAATCCTCCATCGCGGCCCGTCTATGCTCGCCGTGTGCCGGGAACGCTGATCCTCTGCGCCGGGCCCATCGGCAATCTGGGCGATGCCGCCCCCCGTCTCGCCGAGGTGCTCGGCGCCGCCGACCTTGTTTACGCCGAGGACACCCGGCGGGCGCACATCCTCCTCCGACATCTTGGTGTGAAGGCTCCGTTGCACTCCTATTTTGCTGGCAACGAGGCCGATCGGGCCGGCGAGCTGAAGGCACGTCTCGAGGCGGGAGACACCGTGGCGCTGCTCACCGACGCCGGTACGCCGGCCATCTCCGATCCCGGTCTCAGCGCGGTGCGTATCGCCTCGTCGGTGGGTGCCGCGGTCACCGGGGTGCCGGGACCCAGCGCGGTGACGCTGGCTGCGGCGGTGTCGGGCCTGCCCGCCGACCGGTTCGTCTTTGAGGGATTCCTGCCCCGCCGCGGCGAGCGCCGCGCCGCCCGCATCGAGGAGCTGGCCGCCGAGGCGCGCACGGTGATCCTCTTCTGTGCTCCGGGCCGCCTTGCCGGTGATCTCGCCGATCTGCGCGATGCCCTGGGTCCCGACCGGCCTTGTGTGGTCTGCCGCGAGCTGACCAAGGTTCACGAGGAGGTATGGCGGGGGACACTGGCCGGCGCCGCCGACCACTGGGCGGAGTCACCGGCCCGCGGCGAGGTCACCCTCGTCATCGGGGGAGCCGCCGAGGCGCCTCCCGACATGGGGAGCGCGCTCGATCTTGTCGATGAGCTGGTTTCCGCGGGGGCGTCGCCGTCGGAGGCATGCCGTATCGTTGCCGCGGAAAGGGGTATTCGCCGCCGGGCCCTCTACGAGGTGCTGATGGCGAGACAGCGGCGGCAGGGGCCGGCCCCGGCCGGCCCCGAATAGGGGTTTTTGGTCCTAGCGCTTGCGCCCGAGCTTCTCGATGACATAGTCGCCGGGATCGAGCACGACGACCTCATCGGAAAGGTTCACCCGGCGCTTCTTGTCGATCTTGAACTGCGCGATGACCTTGGGAATACGGGGGCGGATGGCGATGTGGTCGCCCTCGAGGGTGATCTCGAGCTGGTCGCCCTCACGCACTCCGAGAACGTGGCGCATTTCGGCCGGAATGACGATCCGGCCCAGGTCATCGATCTTCCGGATGATCCCAGTCTTCATCTCGGTTGCACCTCCAGAGGTTGATGCATGGTCCCGCGAAGCTGACGGCACCTCGCGTTCGGGATTGCTACTCCCAGCATACAGGCCTTGCCAGGTGATCGCGCTGCTTCCCGGTCCGGATTGACACGGCTGCACCGGGCTACCCTGTGAGACTCGCAGCAGCCATGAAGTACTTCACCACGCCCATCTACTACGTCAACGACGCACCGCACATTGGGCATGCCTACACCACCATCACCGCAGACGCCGTGGCCCGCTGGAGCCGCCTCAGGGGAGATAAGACCTTTTTCCTGACCGGCACCGACGAGCACGGCCTCAAGGTGCAGCGTGCCGCCGAAGAGAACGGGATCACCGCCCAGGAGCAGGCCGATCGGTTCGCCGTTCGGTTCCGTGAGGCGTGGCAGCTGCTCGATATCAGCAACGATGACTTCATCCGCACCACCGAGCCGCGTCACTACACCGCAGTCCAGAAGCTGCTCCAGGCCTGCTACGACAACGGCGACATCGAACTGGGTACCTACGAAGGCTTCTACTCGGTGGCCGATGAGGCCTATGTCACCGCCGACGAGGTGTCCGAGTTGGAGCGCCTGGGCCGTTCCGTGATCTCCATGGAGGAGGAGAACTACTTCTTCAAGTTGAGCCGCTACGGGGACCGCCTGCTCGAGTGGTACGAGAGCCATCCGGACTTCGTGCAGCCGGATGTGCGCCGCAACGAGGCACTCGGATTCATCCGGCAGGGACTCAAGGACTTCTCCATCAGCCGCACCTCCATCGACTGGGGCGTGCCTATTCCCTGGGACTCCGCCCACGTGACCTACGTGTGGTTCGATGCCCTCACCAACTATCTGACCGCAGCCGGGTATGGGACCGGCGACGGCCAATTTGCCGAGCGCTGGGCCGGGGCCACCCACCTGATCGGCAAGGACATCTTGCGCTTCCACTGCGTCTACTGGCCGGCGATGCTGCTGTCGGCGGGCCTGGAGCCGCCGCGCCACATCTACGTTCACGGGTTTCTTCTGGTGGGCGGCGAGAAGATGTCGAAGACCAGGGCCAATCAGATCGCGCCGGCGGACATGGTTGCCGACTTTGGGGTCGACGGGTTCCGCTACCACCTGCTGCGCGACCAGCCTTTTGGTCCCGATGCCCCGTTCTCCTACGAGGGCATGGTGGCTCGCTACAACGCCGATCTGGCCAACAACCTGGGCAATCTGCTGGCCCGGGTGGCCGCGGTGGTGGCCTCCAAGTGTGGCGGGGTGGGTCCGGCTCCGGCTGCAGACGGGCCTCTAGCCCAGGTCGCCGCCGATGTGTACGCCGCGACGGCCGAGGCCTGGCGTTCGATGGCGCCGTCGGTGGCGCTCGAGGCGACGTGGCGTTTGATCCGGGAGGCGAACTCTCACCTCGAGGCAAACGAGCCCTGGAAGTCCGACCCCGGCCCCGAGGTCGATGCCGTTATGGGAGACGCTCTCGAGGTGCTGCGCCTGGTCGCGGTACTGGCCGACCCGGCCATGCCGCGGACCTGCGCCACCATCTGGTCCCGCATCGGGCTGGAAGGCTCGCCCGCCGACGTGCGTCTGCCCGAGGCGGTGGAGTGGGGTCGGTACCCCGGCGGGGTGCCGGTGGTGAAGGGAGCTCCGCTATTTCCCCGTATCACCGCGTGAGCACCTGGGTCGACAGCCATTGCCACCTGCATCTCTGTGATGCCGATCCGGGCCGGCTGGTGTCGCGTGCGGTGGACGCCGGGGTCGCCTGGATGGTGTGCCTGGGTACCGACGCCGCCGGTTCCGAGAAATCTCTGCAACTCGCCGCCGAATTCCCCGGGGTGGTTTTTGGCGCCGCCGGCCTGCATCCGCATGATGCCTCACGATGGCCCGAGGAGGGTGATCGCATCGCCGATCTGGCGCAGAGTGCCGTCGCCGTCGGCGAATGCGGTCTCGACTTCTATCGGAATCTCTCGTCCCGTGAGCATCAGATCCAAGCTTTTCGGCAGCAGGCCGTTCTTGCCGCCGAGCTGGACAAGCCCTTTGTGGTGCATTGCCGGGACGCCTTCACCGAGCTGTACGACGAGGTGGAGCGCCTTGGCATCGGTCCCCGCACCGTGCTCCACTGCTGGACCGGCGGGCGCCGCTGGACGAAACGCTTTTCCGCCCTCGGGGTCACCTTCTCCTTTGCCGGCCCCATCACCTTCGACACCGGCGATACGCTGCGGCTTGCAGCCGCCGAGGCGCCACAGGACCGGACCATGGTCGAGACCGACAGCCCTTACCTGACACCGCCCCCCGATCGCCGCGCTCCCAACGAGCCGGCCAATGTGGTCAAGGTCGGCGAGGCGCTGGCCCGGGTCTGGGGCATCGAGAGCGCCGAGGCGGCGCGCCTGACCAGCGCCACCGCGGCCCGGGTGTTCCGTGGCGGCTAGCGAGCCCCTAGGACGGGCCGCCACCGCGGAGCTGCTCGATCGCTATGGGATCCGGCCCCGCAAGTCGCTGGGGCAGAACTTCCTCGTCGATCCCAACATCGTGCGCAAGATCGTCGAGGTGGCCGCTGTGGATCACGAGACCAGGGTGCTCGAGGTGGGCGCCGGGGCCGGGACACTGACCCGCGGCCTGGCCTCCGCGGGGGCCAGAGTGCTGGCCTACGAAGTGGACGAGCGGCTGCGCCCGCTTCTCGATGCCGTTCTCGAGGGGCTGAACGTCGAGGTGCGTTTTGCCGACGCCTCCGCGGTCGATTTGCCCGCGGTGCTCGAAGGCGAAGGTTGGGTGGTTGTGGCCAACCTTCCCTACAACGTGGGGACCCCACTGCTGCTGGGACTGCTGCGCCACGCCCCGCAGATCGACCGGTTTGTCGTCATGTTGCAGCGGGAAGCCGCCGAGAGGATCGCCGCCGCACCGGGGTCGAAGGCTTACGGCCTGCCTTCGGTGGTGGCCCAGCTGCACGGGGCGGTCCAGATCGCCTTCCGGGTTGCCGCCTCGGTGTTTCTGCCGCCGCCCCAGGTCGAGTCGGCCGTTGTTGTCATCCGTCGGCGTCCGGCCCACCCGCTTGCCGAGGAGGCGATTGAGTTGGCCGCCGCTGCGTTCGGCCAGCGGCGCAAGATGCTGCGGAGGTCGCTGCGGCATCTGGTCGGCGAGCCCATGCTGCCCGCCGCCGGCATCGATCCCACTCAGCGCGCCGAGCAATTGGCCCCCGGCGACTACCTTGCCCTTGCCGAGGTGAGCCGTGCACGCTGATGCCTACGCCAAGGTGAACCTGATCCTGCGGGTGAGGCCGACCGACCGATCGGGCAAACACCCGCTGCGGTCTCTGGCGCAGTCGATCGAATGGTCCGATCGTGTCTCGCTCGACGACGCCGGCGAGGACCGTTTTGTCGTCGGCGGGCTGGAGGCGCCCGGCGACCGCAGCAATCTGGCCTGGCGCGCCCTGGAGGCGGTGCGTTCGCTCAGCTCGCGCCCGTCACCCGTCCTGCTGGAACTGGAGAAGGCCATACCGGTGTCGGCGGGGCTCGGGGGCGGCAGCGCCGACGCCGCCGCCGTGCTGGCGCTTGTCGCGGATCGGTTCGGCGTGTCCGCCGCGGACAGGGATGCTGCGGCGTCGGACCTCGGTGCCGATGTTCCCTTCTGCTTGGCCGGAGGTACGGCCTGGATGGAGGGGTACGGCGAGCGTCTCAGTCCGGTGCCTGCCGACCTCGACTACGTTCTGGCCGTTGTAGTCCCGCCGTTTGAGGTGCCGACCGCAGACGTCTATCGGCGCTGGGACGAACTCGGCGGGCCCGAGGGCACACGTGTCTCCGGCCGCCATCTGCCGCGCTCGCTGCGAGAGTTTGCTCCCTTGGGCAACGACCTCACCGCCGCCGCCGTCGACCTTTTCCCCGTTCTCGGCGACTGGATCGCCGATGTGGCCCGGCTCTGGGGTGTGCCGGCCCTGCTCTCCGGCAGTGGGCCGGCCCTGTTCGGTCTTTTTGCCTCCGAAGCGGAGGCGGCGGACGCCGCCGGAGCGGTCCGAGGCGTACGCGGCACCCGGGCCTGCCGGCCTACCGAAGCGGGCCGGTCGGCGAGGCCGGGATAAACTGCGGCCACCCCCATGGGGGGTGGTGTAACGGGCAGCACGCGGGGTTTTGGTCCCCGAAGTACGGGTTCGAGCCCTGTCCCCCCAGCTACGTCCACGAGAGGAGAAGATGAGTCTACGGGCCATCGTCCTGGCGGCCGGCCAGGGCACACGAATGCAATCCGACATCCCCAAGGTGCTCCACGAGGTGGCGGGACGGCCCCTGGTCACCTGGGCCGTTGACGTCGTGAGCGCCATGAATCCCGACGAGATTGTTGTTGTTGTCGGGCACGGCGCCGAGGCGGTGCGGCAGGCCCTCCCCGAGGAAGTCACCATCGTTACCCAGCCGGAGCAGCTCGGCACCGGGCACGCCGTCATGGTGGCGCTCGAGGCCATGGGCGATGTTTCGGGCGACAGCGTGCTCGTCGTTCCCGGCGACTCGCCGCTGCTGCTGCCCGGCAGCCTGTCGGCCCTGCTCGACGAGCACGGCGAAGGAGTGTCGGCAACCTTGCTGACCGCGGTGGTGCCCGATCCCACCGGCTACGGGCGGGTGATCCGCTACGGCGACAGGGTGGTCGGCATCGTCGAGGAGAAGGACGCCGACGAAGAACAGCGTCGCATCACCGAGGTGGCGGTTTCCACCTACGTGTTCGACGGGGGAGCGCTGGCCGAGGCGCTCCGCGAGATCGAGAGCGACAACAAGCAGAACGAGTACTACCTCACCGACGTCATCGGGGCGCTAGCCGCTCCGGGCACGGTGCGGGCCGTTGCCGCCGCCGGGCCCTCCGAGGTGCTGGGGGTCAACTCGCACGACCAGCTTGCCGCGGCCGCAGCCCAGATGCGGCGCCGCATCAACGGACGCTGGATGCAGGCCGGTGTGTGGATGCAGGACCCGGAGCGTACCTACATCGACGCCGGGGTCACTCTGGAGGCCGGTGTACAAATCTATGCCGACACTCAGATCTCCGGAGACACAACGGTTGCCGCAGGGGCCCGGCTGGGGCCACACGCCTTTGTGGTCGACAGTTCCATTGGTACGGACGCCCGGGTGTGGTACGCGGTGCTGCGCGGCGCCGAGGTGGGTGAAGGGGCCCAGGTGGGCCCGTTTGCCAGTCTGCGGCCGGGGACGGTCATGGCGGCGGGATCGAAGGTGGGCACGTTTGTCGAGACGAAGGAGGCGCGGATCGGCCCGCGCAGCAAGGTGCCTCACCTGTCGTACATGGGTGACGTCACCATCGGAGAGGACACAAATGTGGGAGCGGGGTCGATCACCTGCAACTACGACGGGCTCGAGAAACACGACACGCTGATCGGTGATCGGGTGTTCCTGGGGTCCGACACCATGCTCGTCGCCCCGGTCGAGATCGGCGACGATGCCTACACCGGCGCCGGGTCGACCATCACCAAAGATGTGACTCCCGGATCGTTAGCGGTCGAGCGTTCGCAGCAAAAGGAGATGCGGGGCTACGCTGCAAAGCAGAAGAAGCGGAAGCCCAGGGAGGATGGGTAGCGGCCATGGAGCTGGCGGGCAAGAAGCGCATGATGTTGTTCACCGGGTCGGCGAACCCGGCGCTGGCCGATGAGGTGGCCGGCCTTCTCGGTATCTCCCTCGGCGGAGTGGAGCGGGACGTTTTCGCCAACGGTGAGATATACGTCCGCTACACCGAGAGCGTGCGCGGGGCGGACTGTTTTGTGCTGCAGAGCCACAGCCACCCGATCAACTTCCACATCATGGAGCAGCTCATCATGATCGATGCGCTGCAGCGGGCCTCGGCGAAGCGCATCACGGCCGTGGTGCCCTTTTTCGGGTACGCCCGCCAGGACAAGAAGGCGCTTCCCCGGGAGCCCATCTCGGCGCGGCTCATGAGTGAGCTGTTCCTGGCCTCTGGAGTCGACCGTATCGTCGCGGTGGATCTGCACACCGGGCAGATCCAGGGTTTCACCACCAAACCCTTTGACCACCTCACCGCGCTGCCGATCTTCAAGGAGTACCTCAGTGGATCGGTCGACGGGCCCCTGGTTGTCGTGTCGCCGGACACCGGGCGGGTTCGGCTGGCCTCCCGATATGCCAGGGCTCTCGACGCCGACGTGGCGTTTGTGCACAAACGCCGTCGCGCCGACGTGCACAACCAGGTGGCGGCGCTTCAGATAGTTGGCGACGTTGAGGGCAAAAACGCGGTGATTGTCGATGATATGATCGATACCGGTGGCACCATCGTGGCTGCAGCCGAGCTGCTGCGTGACAAGGGAGCGTTGAGCGTCCGGGCCATGGCCACCCACGGCGTGCTGTCGCCACCTGCGGCCGACCGCATCAAGAACTCCCCGCTGGAAGAGGTCGTTCTCACCAACACTCTCCCGGTGCCGGAGGAGGCGATCGATCTGCCCAACTTGAAGGTGCTCTCGATCGCTCCCATCCTCTCCGACGCCCTCAAGGCGATCTTCACCGACGACTCGGTATCGTCCATCTTTATGGGCGAGAACATGTAGCGGCCGGCACCTAGGCTGGTTTTGTGCTGACTACCGAAATCACCGTGCCGACGGGCGGCGCCCCCTGCACCGCGGACATCACCTCGGCGGCAGCGGAGTTTGTTGCCGGCAAGGGTGATGGGCTGCTGTCCGTCTACGTTCCCCACGCAACCGCCGGCGTGGCCATCATGGAGACGGGGGCGTCCAGCGACGAGGATCTTGTCGAGCACCTCGACGAGTTGTTCCCTCGCGACGATCGCTGGCGCCATCGTCACGGGGCGCGCGGTCACGGGGCCGATCACCTGATCCCCGCGTTTGTGTCGCCTTCCGTGATCATCCCCGTCATCGACGGCCGCATGACGCTGGGCACCTGGCAGTCCATCTTGCTGGTCGACCCCAATCGGGACAACCGCACTCGCCGAGTGCGGCTGTCGTTCCTGGCCTCCTGAATCCTGGTGATCTAGCCGGAGGCGATTCTCACCACGCAGACCACCGAGCGTTCGCCGTCCTGCCACTGCTGCGGCGACGGATAGGCGGAGGTGATGTCGGCCGTCAAGTATCCGGCTGGTGGCGTGTAGGTCGCCAGGGCGTTGTCGCAAATGTTCTCGGAGTAATCGGCGAGATAGTTGCGGCCCGGGTATTCCTCCACCTGCTCGATCTCGTCGATGAAGAAGACCTCCAGATCGTGAGTGTCTTCGCAGAACACGACCTCGACCTCGGCGATGTTGCCGCCTCCGGGATCCTTGAAGCAGTCACCCACGTTCAGTTCGAACACGGACGTCGTCTGGCTGCATGCGGCGGTCACGATGAGCAGGGTGATGAGTGCTGCCAAGCAGCGAAAGGTCTTCACCAGAACCTCCGTCTCGTGCGTCATCAAGCTAGCCCACATTGGCTGGCTTGCCTCCACTTTGTGGCGCTGGCCTTCGGCGGCGCAAGCGATTAGCTTTTCCACATGGCATCCGTTGATCTTGTTGGCGTGACCAAGTCCTACGGCGATGTCACCGTCTTCAAGGAGCTTGACCTGTCGATTCCCGACGGCGAGTTTTTGACGATTGCCGGCCCTTCGGGCTGTGGGAAGACGACTCTGTTGCGTTTGGCCGCCGGCCTGGAGACCGTCGCCGACGGCGACATCCTCTTCGATGGTCAGAGTGTCGTCGATCTCCGCCCCGTGTCCCGCAAGGTGGCCATGGTGTTTCAGGACTACGCCCTCTACTCCCATCGCACCGCAGAGGGCAATATCACCTTCCCGCTCCAGATGAGGAAGGTGAAGCGGCGCCCCCGTCGCAAGCGGGCCGCCAAGGAGGCCCGCTATCTGCACATCGAGCATCTCTTGGCCAAGTACCCGTCGCAGCTGTCGGCGGGCCAGCAGCAAGCCGTGGCCACCGCCCGGTCGTTGGTGGCCGATTCCAGCGTGCTCCTCATGGACGAGCCGCTAAGGAACATCGATGCGCAGGGCCGTTCGGCGGCAAGCCTTCAGCTGAAGCGCCTCCATCGCGATGTGGGCACCACCATTCTCTACGTCACCAACGACCAGACCGAGGCGATGGCGCTGGGCGACAGGATTGCCGTGATGGGAGAGGACGGCCGCATCGAGCAGCTGGATGTCCCCCTCACCGTCTATCGGCGGCCCGCCAATACCTTTGTGGCCGGTTTCGTCGGCAGTCCTCCGATGAATTTGGTCCGCGGGGGATTGGCGCCGGCCGATGAAGGCATCGAACTCGCCATCGGCAGCGATCGGCTCCACCTGGACGCAGCCGCCGTCAAAAGAACACCGGCGTTGCGCTCCTGGCTCGGCAAGCCGGTCACCGTGGGCATTCGCGCCGAGCATCTGCAGAGGCTCAAGGAGGGCGGCGAGCCCAATGGCCGTCTCCACGGCAAGGTCACTGCATTTCAGAACTTGGGGCTGGAGCATCTCATCGAGGTGCAACTGAAAGGCCTCGATTCGGTGCTGTGGGCACGGCTCAAAGCCGACGAGTCCGCCGCGATGGGAGAGTCGATCGAGCTGGCCGTTGCTCCCGACTCGCTGGTCTTCTTCGATCCGGCTACGGAGCGGTTGCTCTGATTCTCTAGGCCGGGTGTCCCACCGGTATCAGGTACAGCGGCTCCTGCCCGGACTCCAGGGAGAACTGGGCGGCGACGGCGGCATCATCGAACGAACCGACCGGATAGGCGGCGAGGCCCAGGGTCACCACCTGCAGCAGCACGTTCTGGGCGGCGTGGCCTACCTCCAGCAGCACGTAGCGGCTGCCGCGTCCGCCGTAGCGGTCGACGGTGGGGCGTTCGTCGGCGACGATGGCGATCACTGCTCCGGCGGGCTCGATGCGGTCGTCCCGGGCCGCTTCGGCGATTCCGGCGAAACGATCTTCCTTCGCCAGCACTTCCAGCCGGTGCCCGGCCGCGTCGTAGCGATACAGGCCTTCCGGGGTGGCAACAAACACGAGGAGGGGGTCGGTGGCCCCGGCGGAAGGTGCGGTGCGCCGGCCTTCGGCATCGGTGATCCCGTGGGCCGCCCACAGGATCTGCCCCAGCTGCTCCAAGGAGAGCGGCGTGCCGTCGAATTGGCGCACGGAACGGCGCCGGCCGAGTGTTTCCTCGAGCGAAATGGATCCGCTGGTATTGGGAGTCGGGAGTGCGATGTAGTCCATGGCGTCGATTCTGCCAGGGTTGGGCCGCGAGGTGCCCGCGGAGGCCGGCGGCCGGCCGGGGCCGGGCCGTCTTCGCTGATGAAGGATGCCGGCTAGCTGCTTCTCTGCGCCCCGGCGGCGAAGGCGCCAACGAGTGGAGCGGCAACGAGCCAGAGTCCGATTGTCACCTTCATGGCGTCGACGTAGCCAAAGGCGGCGATTCCGATCTCGTCGCCAACAACGCCGGCGAAGAGCATCAAAATCCAGGCGCTGAGGAAAAAGAACGGACCGGCGGCGGCGATGGCGCTGTATCCCGTGTGATCCATGCTGAACCCCTTTGTTGGGCGATCGGGGATCAGTCTGGCAGGGCCGGGGACCGCGATCGTTAGTGGAGTATGCCGGCCTCGTCGACACGAACGACCTTCGAGCGTGAGAAGAGGAGTGCCAGCGAGGCCGTGAGGCCGGCCAGGGCGATTCCCGAGGACAGCCAGAAGCCCATGGCAAGCGTGATTTCCGGATCGCTGGAGTACTGCTGCCAGCCGTATCTCCAGCCGATGTAGTTGGCCGCGAGGACTGCGGCCCAGATGAGTGCTCCCACAAGCGCCGCCGGGCGAAGGCTTGCATGCAGGTACAGATCGGGCACATCCAGCTTGCGGCCCATCTCGGCGCGGAAGATGCGGTAGCGCTCCGTTCGGTGTACCTTCTTCGGCTCCTTGGGGAGCATGCGCCGCACTCCGGTTGGGTAGATCAGCCAGAGGGCGAGCACGGCTCCGGGAAACATCCACGGAGCCATGAAGTGCTGCGTCGAATCGCGAGCCATCATGAACATATCGCCCAGCAGCGGCGGCCCGTCGGTCCAGCTGGGAAGGTGAGAGATGGCCCAGAGGGCCATCAGTAGAAGGCTGGTGAGACCGGTGACTGCCACGGAGGCACGCCTGATGGGCGTTGCCAAACACGCCCGGCGCAGCTCGCCGGTGACCGGGAATTGCGGCAGCACGGGGATCCTGGTTCCCGGCGCTGCAGCCGGCGTGGGTCGCGCCGCCGGTGTGTTCCATCTCTTTGGCGGTGCGGCAACCGGCGCCTGGGTGTCGGCCAGGGCGGCTTGAGCCACCTCTGCAGGCACGGGTACCGGGGGTGCCATCGGGCCGGCCCCGGTGGCCTGGGTGGCGGCCGCAGCCAGCGGGGGAGGTTGGTGGGGGAGGCTGGCCCGGGTCCCGTCGACGAGGCGGCTGCTGGAGACTCGGCCGGTCAACTCGCTGGCACAGAATGGGCAGGTCCCATCATCGTCCGGGGTGACCACCCGTTCGCAGCCGCGGCAGTATCCGCGCTCGGTGATCTCGAACTTGGCGCCGCATGAGATGCACATTCGTGTATCGCCGTTCATGTCGGACGCGCATAGTGGGCAGGTTCTAGTCCGTGTCATTCCACCCTGCACGGCACGCTCCTCGCAGGTTTCGACGGTGGCTCGTTACCTAGCCATCGGCAGATGGGGGGTTTTTTTTGAGTCCACGTCGCGATTCTGCAGGCTGGTTTCTTCCCGCTCTGACGAGGGGCTCCGGGATCTGTTGGTGTCGGAGGCCGCCTGTTGCGTGTCTAGCGCCAGGCGACCCGGCTCTTCGATCCGGTGCACCCGGTGTGCAGGGCGATGGCGGCGCCCACGGCGAGGAGGGGGGAGAGGATGAGGCCGTAGCCTGCCTCGAACTGCCATGGAATGCCGGCTGATGCCGTGTCCATCGGGAAGGCGTAGAACGAGGCGAGATTGGCCACCGGTGGAATGGTGGCCAGCCAGCCGAGGGTCCGGATGAAATTGGCCGCGGAGGGCCGCACGGACGTTGTTGCCGGCTGGGGGATCATCGGGGAGGACAGCAGGACGAGGCCTGCGCCGGCGAGCATGAATCCCATGCCCAGGCCGGTGAGCCCGCTGAAGAACGGGCTGAATCCGTCCTGGAAGAAGTTCCACACTCCGAGGGGGAACTGGCCGTTGCTCGTCAGCTCGGTGGTGACCCGCCAGCCGGAGAAGGTTCCCCCTGGAAACGGGATCCCGAACCACGGGGTGAAGACCAGGACAATCACGCCGGCTGCGGCGAGGATCGCAATCATGGCGGCAACGCGGATACGCGTATGTGGACTGGCAACGGCGGTACCGCCGGCGACACGGGGGGGATGGACCGGGGCAGGCCGAGCCGGGATTGAGGTTGGCCGGCCCGTATCGGCTCCGGGTGGCTTGAAATAGTCGGGAAACTCGTCTTCTTCGGCCTGTTGCGGTGGCTCGGGCGCCGGCTGCGCCGGTGCTGGGGCCGGCATTTCCATTTGCCTGTGACCGGCGCGGGCGGCGTCGAAGGCAACCTTTGTGGCCTGTGCCGCCTTCATGGCGCGCGTCGCCTCGGCGCTGCGGCTGCGGCTGCCCGGCAGAGCCAGGTCGGTGCCGCATTCCGGGCATCGGCCCGGTTCTGTGGGAAGGACTCGCCGGTCACAGAGGCGGCAGTAGCCCGGCTCGGTCAGATTGGTCGCGACGTCGAGCGGCCGGTCGGACTGCGTCTCGTCGTGGTCGCCGGTTGCGCCTGGGGCGGAATCCCCCAATGAGGGCGCATAGTCCTGCACGTGACTACCTCCCTGGAGCTATCGCCGGATTGCTCGATTTCTGATTCGGCAAACGGAGGCCCGGCGTTGAGCGGTTAGGTGCGGCGAACGGGCAGTTTCTGGGGAGGAATATGCCACGGCCAGGAAAAATGTGCCTGGTCCGGCCGGAGTGGGACGCTCTACTCGGTGGGGGTGGTCGGCGTGATGCCTCCGTCCCTGAAGGTCTTCTCGACGATGGCCGACTGTTTGGGGCTCGCCTCTATCACCTTGCCGTTGGGCCCAAAACGCCACACGTGCTGCACGTGCTCGCTGCGCAGGGTGCCGTCTTCCGGGTTGGGCACCCGCAGATGCAGGCGGAAGTAGACCTCATCGCCCTCTTCACTGACATCAAACACCAATCCGAAGCCGCCCGCCTCACGTACCCGGCTGGCGGTGACGAGGACGGCATCGCGGCCTGCGGTGTTGCCGTCGGCCAGGTGGTAGACGAGGTTCTCATCGAAGAGCATGTTGACGTTCTCTTCGACGGTCCCCTCCTGTATCTCGTACTGGCGTCTGAAGTATTCGCGTAGCTTTTCGGCGTTGGTGCCCATGGCAGTCCTCGGTCCGGCGCTGGCCGGGCAGGCTGTGTTTGTGTGGGAAGGATATCGAATCGGCGCCGCCGAGAAGCGGTTTTCCCCCTGTGCGGCTTTCCACTTCGCCTTCTGGGCGGCAAACCGCGATAATGTCGCTCCCGCAGATCTCTGAGGAGTTCTTCTATGGAACAGGTTAGCTTGCGCGCCGAAGTTGGCCGCGATACCGGCAGCCGGCCCGCCCGACAGCTGCGCCGTGGCGGGCGGGTGCCTGGTGTCGTGTACGGCCGCGGTCTCGAGACCCGGTCTATCGACGTTGACCAGCGTGAGCTAGACGCGGTGCTGCACACTGAGGCTGGCCTCAACGCGCTCATCAATCTGCAGGTGGACAAAGATGAGTACCTCACCGTTGCCCGCGAGGTTCAGCGGCACCCGGTACGAGGCGACATCGTGCATCTCGACTTCATCCAGATCTCGCTCGATGTAGCCATCGAAGCCGAGGTCCATGTCGAGTTTGCCGGTACTCCTGTCGGCGTGTTGGAGGAGGGCGGCATCGTCGAGACCGTGGCCTCGAGTGTGACCGTCTCGGCGCTGCCCACCGATATCCCGTCTTCTCTTGCTCTTGATGTGTCCGGCCTCGGCATCGGCGACACGCTGAAGGTATCCGACCTCCCCGCGGTGGAGAACGTCACCGTAGTCAGCGATCCCGAGATGACCCTGGTGACGGTGGTCATCCCGGCTGCGCTTCTGGTCGAGGAGCCGGAGGAGGAGGTCGAGGGCGAGGAGCTCGAAGAGGGCGTCGAGGCCGAAGAGGGTGTTGTGACACCGGCCGTCGAAGGCGCCGAGGGCGAGGAAGCGGGCTGAGCGCGCCACTCCTCGTCGTCGGGTTGCGCAACCCCGGCTCCGACTACGAAGGCACTCGTCACAACATCGGAGCCGAGGTGGTGGAGGCGTTTGCCACCCGCCTGGGAGCCACTTTCAAGCGGAGCCGCAGGCGGCGGGCCGAGGTGGCCGTCTCCGACGCCGAAGGGGTTTCTCTGCTTTTGGCACTGCCGGTCGCCTTTATGAACGAGTGTGGCGGTCCGGTGGCATCCATCGTGCGCTACTTCAAGGTGCACACGGAGAGCATCGTTCTGGTGCACGACGACATCGATTTGCCCTTCGGAAAGCTGCGTTTCCAGTTCGGGCGCGGCACCGGAGGTCACAACGGAGTGGCCTCAGTGCTACGCGCCCTGGGAACCGAAGAGGTGTGGCGCTTCAGATTCGGGGTGGGTCGCCCCCCGGGTCGGATGGATCCTGCCGAGTACGTGCTGCGCCGCTTCACCTCTGCCGAGCGCGCCGAAGCCGACCTCCTCGTCGCCGAGGCGATCGACGTGCTGCGGACTTTTGCCGGCGAGGGTGGCGAGGCGGCTCGGCAGCATGCCGGTGAGATCGCGGGCCGTCTCGATCTTGGCAAGGACGAGCCCACCTAGCCGCGCCACGGGTCACCGCAGCTGGCCGGGCCCGGCCTCCGGTACCATGGGGTCACTCAGGTGCCGCCGAGCAGGAGACGTGTCCCATCTCCATCCCGGATCGCCTTGCCTATACCAGGATGATCCTCGTTCCGGCGATCATCTGCCTTGTCCTGCTCCACACCAGGATCGATCACGCTTTTGGCATCGCCGCGGCCCTTATGGCCGTCGCATCGTTCAGTGATTTCCTCGATGGCTACCTGGCTCGGCGCTGGCACCAGACGACCACGCTGGGCGCCTTCCTCGACAGCATCGCCGACAAGCTGCTGGTGGCCGGGGCCCTGTTCGCCCTGGTCGAGGTGGGCCGAGCCTGGGCTTGGGCGGGTTTTGTGATCGTCGGGCGCGAGATCGCCATCTCCGGCCTCAGGGGAATCGCCGCCATGGACGGAGTCAAGGTACCGGCGTCGATCTGGGGCAAGATCAAGGCAAACGTCCAGTACCTGGCCATCTTCCTGGCCATGCTGCGCACTGCAAGCGCGTACGGCGGGCTCCATCCCGACCAATGGGCGATGATTGTGGCCGTGGTGGTCACCGTTCTCTCCGGGGTGCAGTACTTCACCCGCTTTGCCAAGGTGCTGCTCGCCGCCCGGGCCAGTGCCTGACGTCTTCCTCACCGGCGGCAGTGGCTTTGTGGGGGGTGCCCTCTGTGCCCGCTTGGTCGCCGATGGACGTGATGTCACCGCTTTGGCCCGCAGCCACCAGGCTGCGGGCAAGCTCAAGGCGGCGGGTGCCCGGGTGGTGCGCGGCGATGTGCTCGATGAGGCATCGCTGCGGGAGGCGATCAAAGGGTGCGGTGTGGTATTCAATGTGGCCGGCACGGTCGGCATGTGCCTGCCCGATCCGGCCCCGATGTACCGGGTCAACGTCGGCGGCTCGGTGAACGTTGTCAGAGCAGCGGCGGCCGCCGGGGTGGGGCGCATCATCCACACATCGTCGGCGGCGACGATCGGCGAGCCAACGGGGACCGTGGCCACCGAGGACACGCCGCACCGGGGGCACTACTTGTGTCATTACGAACGCTCGAAGCACCAAGCCGAGCAGGCGGTATTTGCAGAGGGGGAGCGGCTCGGCGTCGATGTGGTCTCGGTCAACCCGGCATCGGTGCAGGGACCGGGTCGTACCGGCGGGACGGCGCGCCTTTTTATCGGATTCTTGAACGGGCGCCTGCGCTGGGCGTTCGATGCCACGGTGAGCCTCGTGTTTGTCGACGACTGTACCGATGCTCACATCCTGGCGGAGCGGCACGGTGAGCCGGGGCGGCGCTACCTGGTGAGCGGGGCCACCTGCTCGGTGAGGAAGCTGGCACACGTTCTGGCGCAGGTGGCTGGAGTGGACCGTAAGGTGCGATACCTGCCTTCTTGGGCGGCGCGGGCCGGGGCGGCCACCGTCGGCGGATTTTTCCGGTTGCTGCGGCGCCGGGCGCCCTTCTGCTCGGAGAATGTCCGCTTGGTGATGCACGGACCCGCCTACGACGGGTCTCGTGCGGCACGAGAACTCGGTTTTGACTACACGCCGCTGGCGAGCTGGCTGCGGCACACCGTGGAGTGGTACCGGGCCGAGGGCCTGGTGGAGTGAGGTCTAGACCTGCTCGGGCAGAATCCTGAAGTGTCACCCCCGAGCGATACCTTGGGAGTCTGGAAACAAGGTACAGACACCATGGACCTGCAGACGCTCGATACCGCCACTCCCGATGAGCTGACTGAGGCTCTGACCCAACTGCACGCCGCCGATGCGCCATCCGTGACACGCTTCTCGAGATTGTGGCCGCATTCGACCGGCGGGGAGTGTGGCACGGCGACGGCGCCACTTCGATGGCGGCGTGGCTGGTGGCCGGGCTGGGCTTGGGTCGTTCTGCCGCAGAGGAATGGGTGCGTGTTGCCCGCTATCTGCAGGATCTGCCGCATCTGAAATTTGCATTCGGGGAGGGGCGCCTTTCTTGGGATCAGATGCGGGCCGCCTCCCGGTTCGCCACGCCCCAAACCGATGCGGCCGTTGCCGCCGATGCACCGTCACGCTCGGTATCACAGCTGGAGAGGGCGGCCCGGCACGCTGCCGCCGATTCTGTGCCGAACCGCGCCGAGCGTTCTTTGCGCTGGTGGTGGGAGCAGGGCGGCCGCTGGCTCCGCCTCTCCGGCCGGCTTCCCGACGACGACGGTGCCCTGGTGGCCCGAGCGCTGGAGAGGGTTGCCGATGCCGCCCCCCGCAATCCAGCGACGAGTCTCTTTGATCCTTATCCCATCAGGGGTGCCGACGCCCTTGTCGAGATCCTCTCCTCTCGTTTGGCCGACGACACCAATGCCGATCGCGCCACCCTTGTTGTGCACGTCGGCATTGATGCTCTTGTCTCCGCCCAGGGCTGTGCCGAGGTGGAAGGTGGTCCTCCTCTCGACGCCGACACCGCCAGGCGCCTGGCCTGCGACGCCCGGGTGCAGGTGGCGGCGGACGGCAAGGGTGTCGGGCGCACGACTCGCCGTGTGCCCCCATGGCTGGCCCGTCAGGTGCGCCATCGTGACAAGGGCTGCCGTTTTCCCGGATGCGAGAGAACTCGCTGGGTGCACGCTCACCACTTGGTGCACTGGGCCGAGGGTGGGCCCACCGATCTCGGCAACTTGGTTTTGCTGTGCTCGTTTCACCATCGGCTGGTGCATGAGGGCGGTTGGCGGATTGCCGGTCACCCGGATTGCGCTCTGACCTTCCTGCGTCCCGACGGCACGCTGCCCCGGTTTGGCGCCCATCCGCTTCGGCCCGAAGTCCGGCGCCGGATAATCGATCCGCTGATTCCGGTTGGGCCCGACCCGCCGCCCTGAGGGCGGTACGATCCCGATCTGCATGCCGGCTCCTTTGGCGCCCCTAGTCGAACGGTGGCGTGATCGCCCGCCTCCGCGTATTCCCGGCCGCCTTGTGGTGCCGGCGGGATTGCGCGCCTTCTTCCTTGCCGGGCTCGAAGGGCCGGTGTTGGCCGTGGTGCCGGGCGAGCGGGAAGCCGAAGAACTTGCCGCCGACCTGAGCCTATTTGTCGAATACCGCCATCTTCCCGCCTGGGAGACGCTCCCCTTTGAGCACGTGTCGCCGAATGTGGCGACCATGGCGCACCGCGCCGAGGCCCGGCATGCCCTGGCTTTGGGAGAGCCCGGCATCGTCGTGGCCTCCGTGCGTGCCGTCACCCAACGGGTGAGCCCGTCGGCGGTGGAGCCCATCGCCGTCCGGGCCGGTCAAGGGATCGAGTTGGAGGCTCTAATCGATCTCCTTGCCGCTGCCGGGTACCACCGCACCGACCGAGTTGAGGTCCGTGGCGAGATGGCGGTGCGAGGCGGGCTTGTTGATGTATACCCCGCCCAGGGCCGGGAACCGGCCAGGGTCGACTTCTGGGGTGACCAGATCGAAGAGATTCGCACCTTCTCGGTGGCCACTCAGCGTTCCAGCGAAGCCGTTGGTGAGCTGGTGGCCTACCCGGCACGGGAGTTCCGCCCCGACGACGAGATACAGGCTGCCGCTGCGGCCCTCGCCGCGCACGAGCCCTGGGCGGCGGCGACCTGGGATCGTCTTGCCGATGGCATCGCTTTTCCCGGCATGGAGTCATGGCTGCCCTGGCTGGCCGCGGAGCGCACGGCATTGGACGAGGCGGCTGGGGGGATCCTTGTGGTGCTGTTTGATCCGTCCCGATGCGCCGGCAGATCCCGTGATTTGGTCGACGAGGAGACCGAGCTGGCCACTGCGCTGGCTCCGACCTGGGGCAAGGAGGCGGCCGAGCATCCGGCTCTCTACCTCTCGCTTGACCCGGGAGAGCGCCTGCTGGAGGCGCCTCCGGTGGCGGCTGGGCTCGAAGACGAGGCCCTGGCCATCACCGGTCTCGATGCCACACCGGGAGATGCCGAGTCGGTGGCCGCCGGAATCAGGCGTCTGCTGGAACGGCATATCCAGGTGGTGGTGGCAATGGACGGCTCTGCCGCCGCAGAGCGCGTTTCGCGAGTTCTTGGAGAAGCGGGCATTGCCCTGCCTCGCGCCGACCGGGTCGAAAACGGTGAATCGATCGTGTTGTCACTGGGAGTGCATCGAGGCTTTGTCGCCCCCGATCTGGGCGTCGCCGTGCTCGGTGAGGAGGAGATCGCCGGCCGCCGCCGCGCCCACCGCCGCGCCCGGCCCCAGGCTGCCGCCGCAGCCGCGGCCAGCTATTCGGACCTCTCCGCGGGTGACTATGTGGTGCATCACCGCCACGGCATCGGCCGGTTTGAGGGTCTCGTCACCAGTGCCCTCGCCGGCATCGAGCGCGACTACCTGCTGGTTGCTTATGCCGGAGACGATCGGCTCTACGTGCCTACCGACCAGCTCGCCGCGGTGCGCCGGTACGCCGGTGGCGAAGCTCCCCGCCTGTCGCGGATGGGCGGTGCCGACTGGGAGCGGATCCGGGGGCGGGTGCGCCGGGCCGTCGCCGCCGTCGCCGAGGAGGTTGTCTCGCTGCATCGGGAGCGGGCCAGTGTCGCCGGCCACGCTTCTGAGCCCGACACCCCCTGGCAGCACGAGATGGAGGGCCTCTTCCCCTATGAGGAGACGCCCGACCAGATGACCGCCATTGGCGACACGAAGCGGGACATGGAATCGGACCAGGCCATGGACCGGCTCATTTTTGGCGACGTCGGCTTCGGCAAGACCGAGGTGGCGGTGCGGGCTGCGTTCAAGGCGGTGCAGTCGGGCAAACAAGTCGCGGTGCTGGTTCCCACCACGTTGCTGGCCCAGCAGCACCAGCAGACGTTTTCGGAACGGTTTGCCCCCTACCCGGTGCGGGTGGAGATGCTGAGCCGTTTCCTCACCACGAGACAGCAGCGCGGCGTTGTGGCCGGCCTTGGCAACGGCACGGTTGATGTTGTGATCGGCACCCACCGTTTGCTGAGCGAAGACATCGAGTTCCGTGATCTGGGCTTGCTGGTCGTCGATGAAGAACAGCGGTTCGGGGTGTCGGCCAAGGATCGAATCAAGGCGCTGCGGACGTCGGTCGACGTGCTCACCCTGACCGCCACGCCCATCCCGCGCACCTTGGAGATGGCGCTCACCGGGATCCGCAGCGTGAGCCGCATCTCCACACCGCCCGAAGACCGCCATCCCATTCTCACCTTTGTGGGTCCGTACGACGAGCAGGCGGTGTCGGCCGCCATCCGGCGCGAGATGCTGCGTGAAGGCCAGGTCTTCTATGTGCACAACCGAATCCAATCCATCGATCGTGCCGTGGCCCGGATACGCGAGCTGGTGCCCGAGGCCCGCTGCGCCGTTGCCCACGGGCGCATGAATGAGGGTGAACTGGAGCAGGTCATGCTCGATTTCTGGAACGGCGATCACGACGTGCTGGTGGCCACGACGATCATCGAGTCGGGCCTCGATCTTCCCCAGGTGAACACGCTGATCGTGGAGCGTGCCGATTTGCTTGGTCTAGCCCAGCTCTACCAGCTGCGGGGCCGGGTGGGCCGCTCCAGCCAGCGTGCCTATGCCTACCTGTTCCACCCGGCCGACCACGTCCTGCCCGAGGATGCCTATCGGCGCCTCGAGGCGGTGGGGGAGTTCGGCGACCTGGGATCGGGTTTTCAACTGGCCATGAGAGACTTGGAGATCCGCGGTGCGGGCAGTGTGCTCGGCAACGTGCAGTCGGGGCATCTGAATGCCGTCGGTTTTGACCTCTACATCGAGCTGGTAGCCGAGGCGGTGCGCGAGATCGAGTCGGGCGCAGTCTCAGAGGCGCCACAGCCGGAAGTCCGTATCGAGCTGCCGGTGACCGCCCATCTGCCCGATGACTACGTGATCGACCAGGCGGCGCGGCTCGAGGCCTACCGACGGCTGGCAGCCGCCTCGGCCCAGACCGAAGTGGACGATGTCGCCGCCGAGTGGGTCGATCGTTATGGCCCTCTGCCGGCTAACGCCGAAGCTCTCCTGGATATTGCTCGGCTGCGTGTTGAGGCGCTGCGCGTCGGGCTGTCCGAGGTGGTGCGCATGCGAGATGAGGTGAAGCTGGCGCCGATCGAATTAAGCGCTTCGCAGGAAGTGCGCCTGCAGCGGCTGGCTCCGCGAGCCGTGGTATCCGGCAAGGCATTGTTCCTTCCGGCCCCTGGGGAGTCGCCGGCGACCGTGCTGGCGGAGTTCCTCCGTAGAATGTGGCCACACGATTCTGAAGGGTGATCTGTTTGCGTAGATTGTCTGTCGCCGTGCTGGGGGTTGCACTGTTGCTGTCGGCCTGCTCGAAGGCTGATGAGGAGGTACTTCGGGTCGGTGACACCGTCTTCTTCCTGTCCGATGTCAAAGCTATGTACGAAGCGGGCAGTGTGGAGATCGACGACAACCTCCGTGGTGTGCTGAGTCTGCTGGCCATCAATGAGATGTTCACCGTTGCGCTCGAGGACGACTTTGGCCTGGTGGTCACAGATCTCGCTGTTGATGAGAAGTACCAGTCGCTCACCGCCGAGTTGGCCTTCTCGCAGATAACCGTGGAGGAGTACGCCGGCTACCCGGGCGTGGGCGACGGGTTCCTTCATCTGCTCGCCGAGTTCGATGCCATGGATGCCCTGGTTCCTGAAGCCATCGAAGCCATGCTCCTGGAGCCCGAAATCCTGGCCGCGGCCTTCGAGGATCCGAGTCAGGTGACCAATGTGTGCGCCCGCCACATCCTGGTGGAGACCGAGGAGGAGGCACAGGACGTGGTCGACCGTCTTGAGGACGGCGAGGACTTCGCCGTCGTCAGCGACGAGGTCTCGCTCGACATCCAGGCCGCTGCTGTTGGAGGCGATCTCGGCTGCGGGTTCGCCTCCGGGTACGAGGCAGAGTTCGCCGAGGCGACGCTGAGCGCCGAGATCGACGAGATCTACGGACCGGTGGAGACGAGCTACGGATTCCACGTGCTTGTGGTCTACGAGCGTTCCGCGGCAACCGAAGAGGAGTACCTCGAGGATCCGGTTGCATCTGTGGATCCGGCCTTTTCCAATGCTCTGTTCACTTCGTGGATGGGGGTCGTCCTGCAGAACGCCGACGTCGAGGTGGCGGAGCGGTTCGGCACGTGGACCGAGTCCGGGGTCGTCGTCGGCACGGCATGATCCTCATCGCCGGCCTGGGTCCGGCCGGTTTCGACGCCACCGGTGCCGCGGCACGGGAGCGGCTGCTTGACCCGGAGGCGACCGTCGTGGTGCGCACGCTGCAGCATCCGGCCGCTGCCGAGCTGGCCGAGCTGCGATCGATTGTTTCCTGTGACGATATCTACGACGCTGCCGGGGACTTCGATCAGGTCTACTCCGCCATCGCCGAGCGGGTGGTGTCTCTAGCGGGGTCCGGTCCGGTGGTATACGCGGTTCCCGGCAGCCCTTTGGTTGGCGAACGTTCGGTTCCCCTGATCCGCCGCGCCGCCGTCTCTTCCGGCGTTGCCGTGGAGGTTCTGCCCGGGACTTCATTCCTCGATCTTGTACTCGAGCGCACCGGCATCGATCCTCTGCACCGGGGCCTGCAGGTGCTCGATGCCCGCGAACTGCCGTTTCCTCTGCTGCTTCACCTTCCCACCGTGATCGCCCAGATCGACACCCCGCTAGTGCTCTATGAGGCGCGCGACATCCTGCTACGGCTGCTTCCGCCGGACACAGAGGTGTTGTGGCTGAGTGATCTGGGCGGAGCAGACCTTGAAGAGCGCGTCACTCTCGAGGCGCTGGGGGAGCGCCATGCGGGCCTGAGGGCGTCGCTGGTGATCGACCCGGCGGAGACGCCCGGGTGGCCCGGACTGCTCGAGACCATGGGCCGGTTGCGCCGGGAGTGCCCCTGGGATCGCCGGCAGACCCATCACAGCCTGGCCGGCCACCTCATCGAGGAGGCCTATGAGGCGCTGGCCGCCCTCGAGTCGCTCCCGCCGGAGGCTCCCGGCGGCGAGCCCGACCACGCCGCCTATGCCGATGTCGAGGAGGAGCTGGGCGATCTGCTGCTTCAGATCGTTTTTCACGCCAATCTGGCCGCAGAGACCGGTGCCTTTGATGCCGAGGCCGTTGCCGAGTCGCTGCGGCGCAAGCTGGTGTTCCGGCATCCCCACGTCTTCGGGGACGTCGAGGTGGATGGCGTGGAAGAGGTCCTCTCCAATTGGGAGATCCTCAAGGGCGAAGAGAAGCGGCGTGAGTCGCTTATGGACGGGGTGCCCGAGGCGCTGCCCGCCCTGGCTCGCGCCGACGCCTTGCAGCGCCGGGCCGCCCGTGTCGGCTTCGACTGGCGCGATCTCGACGGTGTTGTCGCCAAGGTGCACGAAGAGCTGGGCGAGCTGCTGCAGGCGGCCGGCAACACCGGGGCCCAGGCCGCCGAGTTGGGGGATCTGCTGTTCTCGGTGGTCAATCTGGCCCGGCATCTGGGGGCCGATCCCGAGCAGGCGCTGCGCCGCGCCTGCGGCCGTTTTGAGCGGCGGTTTCGGGTGATTGAGGATGAGGGTACGCTTGCCGGGCTCAGCCTCGAGGAGATGGACGAGAGATGGGAGGCGGCCAAGGCTGCCGAGCCAGATGCTCGTGGCTCGGGCGAATGAGTGTTAACTTGTGCGATCCAAGGAGGGCCCGTGTTCGAGATTGCTGAAGTACGGGCCCGCGAGGTCCTCGACTCTCGGGGGAATCCGACCATCGAAGCCGAAGTGTTCCTTGCTGGAGGAGCATTCGGACGGGCGGCGGTTCCATCTGGGGCGTCGACAGGGGCGCTTGAAGCGATCGAGCTTCGGGACGGCGGAAGCCGCTACGGCGGAAAGGGTGTCGAGCGGGCCGTCGGCCATGTGAACGAGCGTATTGCTCCGGCGGTGGCCGGCATGGATGCCACCGACCAGGAGGCCATCGACCAGGTCATGCTCGATCTGGATGCCACCCCCAACAAGGCGGAGCTGGGCGCCAATGCCATACTCGCCGTGTCTCTGGCCACGGCGCGGGCAGCCGCCGGAGCCTTGGGGATTCCCCTGTTCCGCTACCTTGGCGGGCCTTCGGCCCGGGTGCTCCCGGTGCCGATGCTGAATGTGCTCAACGGCGGCGTTCACGCCGCCAATTCGGTCGATATCCAGGAGTTCATGCTGGTGCCGGCAGGGCTGCCCACATTCCGTGAGGCACTCCGGGCCGGGGCCGAGGTGTATCAGACGTTGAAGAAGGTGCTTTCCGACCGCGGGCTGTCCACCAACGTCGGCGATGAGGGCGGTTTTGCGCCCAACCTGGCCGAGAACCGGGACGCTCTCGAGGTACTGGTCGAGGCCGTGGCCGCCGCCGGCTACGAACCGGGCCGGCAGGTAGCTTTTGCCCTCGACGTAGCGGCGACGGAGATCTACAAGAAGGGCAAGTATCAGCTTGAGGGCCGGTCGCTGAAGGCCGCCGAGATGGTGGAATACCTGGCCGGCCTCGCCGAGGAGTTTCCCCTTGTCTCCATCGAAGATGGGCTCGCCGAGGACGACTGGGACGGCTGGGCGCTGCTCACCGAGAGGCTCAAGGACCGCCTGCAGCTGGTCGGCGACGACACCTTCGTCACCAACGAGGACTTGCTGCGCCGGGGCATCGAAGAGGGTGTGGCCAATGCCATCCTCATCAAGGTGAACCAGATCGGGAGTTTGTCCGAAACGCTGCACACGATGGAGCTGGCCGAAGCCTCCGGCTACGGCCGAGTGGTGAGCCACCGATCCGGAGAGACCGAGGACACGTTTATCAGCCATCTGGTAGTGGCCACAAACGCCGGTCAGATCAAGACCGGGGCGCCGGCACGGAGCGAGCGTACGGCCAAGTACAACCAGCTGCTCCGCATCGAGGAGCGCCTCGGCGACCAGGCGCGGTACGCCGGCTGGCAGCCCTATGGAGGCGAGCCGCGATGAGCACGCGGCGGGACGGGATGCGGCTGTCGGGGCTTCTGGCCCTGGTGGTTCTGGTGGCTCTGGTAGTCACCGCCGCCGGCATCTTCCCGTTCCGCCAAATCATCGCCCAGCGGCGCGCCGTTGACCTGGCTCAGGAGAAGCTCGCCGCGCTCGAAGATGAGAACCGCCGCCTCGAGGTGGAGATCGCCGCCCTGTACACCCCCGAAGAGGTGGAGCGCATCGCCCGCGAGCAGCTCGGCTTGGTACGTCCCGGCGAGATCGGCTACGTGGTGGTGACGCCTCCGGACGCCGAGGTCGTTGAACCCAAGCCCGAGCCGGTGTTTGAGGTCGAGGAGGGCCAACCCTGGTGGAGAGACTTGTGGGATTTCCTCACCGGGCGCGACCTTGTCGGGGATGGATGACGCCAACGCGGTAGCAGCCCAATTGGGGCGACCGTTGCGGTCCGAGGTCGATATCGTGACCCGCTGCCATCTCGGCCTGCCCGTGGTGACACGGGTGCCGCCGCTGCTGGAAGACGGCACGCCGTTTCCCACCCGCTACTGGTTGTGCTGCCCGCTGGCAATCCGTCGGATCGGCCGTATTGAGTCCGCTGGGGGCGTCCAGGCCATGGAGCGGCGGGCCCAGAACGTGGCCGTCTTTGGAGAGCGGCTCGATGCTGCACACCGGCGCTACGCCGCCGAGAGAGACGCCGCCGTTCCTGTTGAAACGAAGCATCGGCCCCAGGGCGGCGTCGGCGGGACCGCACGCGGGGTGAAATGCCTGCACGCCCACTACGCCGATCACGCCGCGGGGAACGACAATCCCGTGGGTGAGGCGGTGGCGGGGTGGGTGGAGCCGTTCGATTGTGAGGAGCCCTGCGTGGTGCCGGTGGAGGGCAGGGTGGTGACCAATGCGCGCTGGCGAGAGCCGAAATGACGGTTGCCGCCGTCGACATCGGAACCAACTCGGTGCGGCTGCTTGTCACCGGTGCCGCGGGTTCGCCGGAGGGCACCCGGCAGGTGGTGGTGACCGGCTTGGGGCGGGGCGTCGATGCCGGTGGAAAGCTGGCGGAGGGCCCTATGGCCGCAACCCTCGAAGTGCTGGCCAGCTATGCGTCTGCGGTGGCGGCGGCGGATCGATCCAGAGCGGTTGCCACCTCGGCCGTCCGTGACGCCGCCAATCGGGAGTTGTTTCTTGATCGGGCCGAGGAGGTCTTGGGGATTCGACCTGAGGTCATAACGGGCGAAGACGAAGCGGCGCTGTCTTTTTCTGGTGTAATCGCCGGCCTGCAGGCGCAGGTGCCTTGCCTGGTCATAGACCCCGGCGGCGGCAGTACCGAGTTCGTGTTTGGGGTTGATGCTCCCGAGTACCGGCTCAGCATCGACATCGGATCGGTGCGGCTCACCGAGCGCGCTCTGCCACAGCGCCCCACCACTTCCGCAGCGGTGCACGCCGCCGCGAACCTGGTCGACGGGCTGTTCGACCAGGTTCTGCTTCCCGGCGTGCCGGCCACCATCGTTGGGGTCGGGGGAACCTACACGAGCCTTGCCGCCATCGTCCTCGATCTCGCCGCCTACAGCAGGCAGGCTGTGCACGGCACCGTGCTCTCGCGCCGCGATCTGGCCGCTCTGGTGAAGAGGCTGGCCGGGTTCAGCGTCGAGGAGACCGCGGCCATTCCTTCGCTCGATCCAGCCCGGGCTCCGGTGCTGCTGGCGGGCGCGGTGGTGGCCGAGCGGGCGCTGCTTCGAGTGGGAGGCGAGGAGATCATCGTGTCGGAGGCCGACATCCTCGATGGGATAGTGCTGGGGCTGCTCTAGGAGTGGGGCTCGGCAGGCAGCGAACCGTCCGCGCTGCCGCGCAGGATCTCCCGCAGTGGTGACTCCTCGAGGGGAAAATCGACCCGGACGAGGCCGTCGGCGGAGCGGAACTCGGCGCCGCGTTTCTGGAGCGACTTCAGCACCTTGCGATTCTCCGGGAGGACGTAGGCCCGAAAGCGGCCGATGCCGTTGTCGAGGGCGGTCTCGGTGAGGAGCCTCATCAGGATCGTGCCCAGACCAAGTCCTTGAAAATCGTCGATCACGGCAACGGCGGCCTCCGCCACCTCCGGATCTAGAGGATCGCGCACGTACCGAGCCACCCCGACACCGGGTTGCCCGGGAAGATCCACCGCTTGTGCTGCCCAGGCGAAGTGGTCGGTGTAGTCGACCTCGGTGAGGTAGGCCAGCTCACGATCGCTCAGGTCGGCCACCGGGCGCATAAACCGCAGGTATCGGCTCCGTGGAGAGAGCTGCTTCAGGCCGGCGGCGAGTTTCTCCTTGTCCTCGGGCCGGATGGGCCGGATCAGGACGCGGGTGCCGTCGGCGAGGGTCTCGATGAGTTCCGGAGGCATTGCCCGCAAGACTACGGGCCTGCCAGCCGATAGGCTCACCGGCGCAGCCCGGGTGGCGAAATCGGCAGCCGCAGCGGACTTAAACTCCGCTGTCCCCTGATGGGGGCGTGCAGGTTCGAATCCTGCCCCGGGCACCGGGGTCAGTCGGCTTCTGCTGCCATTGCTTCCTCGTACCCGACGGCGATGGCGTGGGCCGCCCGATCGAAAAAGAGGATGGTCCGGTCGCTGAGATTGAGGGCCTGGTGCATGGCAAGGGCGGTGTCGAGGAGGCCCCGCTGCCGCACCAGCACCCACAGATGGCGGCGGGTCAGGATCAGGGCCTGCAGAACTTCGGAAAGCGCAAAACCCTCCTTGAACCGTTGACGTCCCAACGCGCTGTAGTGCCGAGCGACGTCGGCCTTTGTCGTTTTCTCACAAATCCACTGGTTGAGCTGGCTGTAGACCGAGAAACAGCGCCGGTAGAGCTCGTCGTGATCGTATGAGTGGTACGTCTTCGTCTCCGGCCGCTTCTTGATATCGGCAAGCCAGGCCTCGGTGAGTTGCTCCGCGTTTGTCTCGATGAGATCGAGGAGCCTTCGACATAGCGGTTCGACCATTCTCAGCTCTCCCCGGCGTGTGTTCTCTCAACTGTACGCGCCGGGGGCTCGCCGGTGCTGGCCGCCATCGGCGTCCGCGGCCTCTAGAGTCGGCTCCAACCGTCGGTCGGAGAGGGCATGAGCATTGCCTGTGTAGGCGGGGCGCACATCGACACGAGGGGCCGGGTTCTGGGCGACACCGTCTCGCCGTGGGCCAATCCCGCCGAAGTGAGAAGGGTGCCCGGCGGCACCGCGTGCAACGTGGCGCGGAATCTGGGACACCTGGGGATCCGTGTGGCGTTGTTCTCCATCATCGGCGAGGATGCGGAAGGGCGCTTGCTGCTCGATGAGCTCCATGCCGCCGGGGTGGACACTTCGAGGATGCTGAGCGGAGGAAGACGTCCCACCGGTACCTATGTGCAGATCGTCGACCGGGAAGAACGCCGTGTGGTGGCCGTCACCGACATGGAGATCTACGAGCTTCTCGACGAGTCCTGGGCAGCACGCACGGTGCCTCTCCTGGCCCCATACGACACCTGGGTTCTCGACGCCAATCTCCCTGCGGCTTCACTGGCGCGCATCATCGAGGAGGCCGGGTCCGCCCGGGTCATCGTCGACCCCATCTCTGTGGTCAAGGCCCGCCGCGTGGAGCCGGTACTGGGGCGGATCGATCTGCTGCTGCTGGGCCGAGGCGAGGCGGGGCTGCTGGCCGGGCTGGATGAGGAGGCCTCGGCGGCGACAGCCGCCGCCGCCATCCGGGCCCGGGGGGCAGGAGCGGTCATGGTCTCGCTCGGCATGCGCGGCGCCTACCTGGACGATGGGGTGAGGCAGGCGCATGTGGAGCCCGGCCCTTCTGCCCGAGCCGTGGATCCCACCGGCATCAGCGAGGGGCAGCTGGCCGGCTATCTCTACGCCCTCGAATTGGGCGAGGCATCGCCGCTTCACTGGGGGGTGGCTCTAGGCGATCTCAACATGCAGACGGTCGAGTCGGTTCGCCGCGACCTCACCACCGGAATGCTGCGCGCCAGGATGCGCGGCTAGCGTCGAGGGCTGCGTCCGACCGTCGCCCGGGCGGGGCCGGCGGCGGGCGGTGCACTACGCTTTGAAGCCGAAATGCGCATCGTCATCGTCGGAGCCGGACACGATGGCTTCTACCTTGCCGAGACTCTGTCGGCCGAGGGTCAAGACGTTGTCGTCATAGAGGCGGATGAGGACAAGGCGGCCCAGGTTCAGGATCGCCTCGACGTCATGGTGATTGCCGGCAACGGTGCCAGCCCCGCGGTGCTGCGGCGGGCCGGGTCGGAGCGTGCCGATCTGGTGATCGCCGTCACCGACAACGACGGCGCCAACGTGATGGCTTGTCACAGTGCCCGTACCTCCGGTTCCGCTCGTACGGTGGCGCGAGTCGAAGACACCGAGATGCGGGAGGTATCGCCGGGGCTCGGCGTGGATGTGGTCATCGACGCCCGCGAATCCACCGCCCGAGAGGTCGTCGCTCTGGTTCGTCACGCCGGTGCGTCGGAGTACGTGGAGTTTGCGGACGGACACCTGGTGCTCATTGGGGGCCGGGTTGCGCCCAACTCCAGGGTGGCGGGCCGGCGCATCGCCAACCTGAAGGAATCCGAGCTGGAGTGGCCCTGGGTGCTGGCGACCACGATCCGCGACGGCGAGCTGCTGATGAGCCGCGGCAGCCTGGAGATGAATGCCGGGGATCACGTTCTCGTGATGACGGAAGCCTCCTCTGTGGAGAAGTCGATGAACCTCTTCGGGTTCGGCCGCGGGCGGACGCGCCGGGCTCTGCTCCTCGGCGGCACACGCATCGCGATCATGGCCGCGGAGCAACTCATCGATGCCGGCATCGAGGTTCTCATCGTCGAACGTGAGGCCGAGCGCTGCGAGATGCTGGCCCGGCGCAGCCGCGCTCTGGTCATCCACGGCGATCCCACCGATCCCGGAGTGCTGCACCGGCTCCAGCCGGGCAGGGGCGACGTGGCTGTGGGTGTCAGCGGCTGGGACGAGGTGAACCTCATGTCGTGCCTCGTTGCCAAAGCCGTGGGCGCCGAGACGACCATCGCCCGTTTCGGGAGGAGGGCGCTGGCCGGCCTGCTGAAGGACGCCGGCGTGGACGCCGTTGTGTCGGCGCGGGTGGCGGCGGCAAATGCCATCCTGCGCTTTGTGCGCCGCGATCGCATCCTCTCGGTGGCGACGTTTATGGATACCGATGCCGAGGCTATCGAGATCGAGGTGGCGCCGGAGAGTCCCGCCGTCGGGGCCTCCCTCACCGAGACTCAGCCCCCGCGGGGGACGGTCATCTGTGGCGTCATCCGGGGCGAAGAGGCGTTTGTGCCCCACGGCGGCACGCGGATCGAGAAGGGGGATCGGATCGTGGTCCTCTCCGGACGGGAGGACATCGACGCCGTCGAGGCGCTGTTCACGTGAGCCGGCCGGCCGAGTTCACCGGCCGTCGTCCGATGACGCGGCAGCTTGCCTACGTGGTGGGGGTGGTGGCGGTGGCCGGTGCCGCCTCGATGATTCCGGCCGCGCTCACGGCGGTCATCTACCAAGAGTGGTTGGCGGCGGCTGCTCTGTTCGCCTCGGCCGCCATCACCTGCGGCTGCGGCGGTCTCGTCGCTTGGGGATTCGGGCGGCAGGGCGAGCTGACCACAAAGGAGGGCTTCGCCGCCGTGGGGCTGGCCTGGTTCGTGCTTGTCGCATTCGGTTCGCTGCCTTACCTGATCTCCGGCGCCATCAGCGGTGTCACCGACGCCTTTTTTGAGGCCACGGCCGGGTTTACGACGACGGGAGCTTCGGTAGTTGCCAATCCGGGGTCGCTCTCTCATGGGCTGCTGATGTGGAGGGCGACCACACAGTGGGTGGGGGGTATGGGCATCATTGTGCTCTCCGTGGCCGTGCTGCCTCTGCTGGGCTCCGGAGGCGTGCAGCTGGCCCGCGCCGAGGCGCCGGGCCCTGAGCCGGATCGGCTGACGCCACGGTTCCGCGAGACCGCAAAACGGCTCTGGCTGGTCTACGCCGCGCTCACCGGCATCGAGGTGATCCTGCTGGCGCTGGGCGACATGGATCTTTTCGAGGCGTTCGCCCACGGCCTGACCACCGTGTCGACCGGTGGCTTCTCCACCGAGGCGGGCTCCATCGGCGCCTTTGGTGCCTACACCCAGTGGGTTGTCATCGCCTTCATGTTCATCTCCGGCGCCTCGTTCGCTCTTCACTTCCGGGCCTTGCGTGATCCCGCCGTCTATGTACGCAGCGGCGAGTTTCGCCTCTATGCCTGCATCGTGGCCGCGGCGGCACTTCTGATCGTGGGTGGGCTGTGGGTGGACGGGCTCAGCGTGGGCCGGCATCTGCGCCACGCCATCTTCACTGCCGTCACTCTGGTGACCGGCACCGGCTACTTCACCATCGACTACTCGGTGTGGACCCAGGGGCTGCAGATTCTCGCCGTCGGCTTGATGTTCCTCGGGGGCATGGCCGGCTCGACCGCCGGTGGCATCAAGACGTTCCGCATCGGGGTGCTCACCAAGGCGTCGGCGCATCGGCTCAAGCAGCTCGTATACCCCGATGCCGTTCTGCTGACCCGCTGGGATCGCCGGCCGGTGGCGGATCCGGTGGTACGCAATATCCAGTCGTTCTTCCTCTTCTACATCATGGCCTTTCTCGGGGGCACCTTCTTGCTTGCCGTTCTCGAGTCGGTCGGTGGCACCGGCACCGATCTGGTGACAGCGACATCGGCGGTGGCATCGGCGTTGGGCAATGTGGGACCGGGCCTTGGAAACGTCGGGCCCGGAGGGGGCTACGTGGTGATCACCACCGGCGGCAAGTGGCTGCTGTCTTTCATCATGATCCTGGGCCGTTTGGAGATCTTCCCCGTGCTGTTGCTGTTCACCCGCTATCTGTGGAGGCGATAGGCGCGATGCCGGTGTCCCACAGTGAGGGCCCGCAGGTCTCCGTCTTCCCTATCAAGCAGGAAGAATCCCTCGCGGCGACCGGCAACGATGGCGGTGGCGCTGCTTTTACTCGGCTGAGCTTCCGTCAAGCTCCCGCGGTGCTCTAGGCTCTTCGCCTCGTGATCATCGTCAAGGGCCTTACCATCGAGGCCGGGACTCGCACACTGGTCGCCGATGCCTCATTTGCCCTTCATCCCGGGGACAAGATTGGGCTCGTCGGGCGCAACGGCGCCGGCAAGACCACGCTCCTGCAGACGCTGGCGGGTCGCCTCGCCCCCCTGGAAGGAACGGTTGCCCGCTCCGGGGTTATCGGCTACCTGTCGCAGGAGGCGGCGCTGCCCGAGCTGGATCATCCCGAGGCAACGGCTCTGGAACGTGTCCTCGCCGCTCGGCACATCGGCTCCATCCAGCGGCGTATGGAGGAGACCCGCAGGAAGATGGAGACGGCCACCGGATCTGAGCGTGACAGGTTGATCCGGCGTTTTGCCCGTCTCGAATCCGAGTTTGAAGTGGCCGGGGGATACCGGGCCGAAGCCGAGGCACGGCGTTTTGGTGCTGCCGTGGGCATCGGCGAGGCCGAGATGCAGCAGCCGGTGGCCCAGATGTCTGGTGGGCAGCGGCGCCGGGTCGAGCTGGCCCGCGTGCTTTTTGCCGAAACCGACGTGCTTCTCCTCGACGAGCCCACCAATCACCTCGACCTGGATGCCAAAGCGTGGCTGATGTCGTTCCTCGGCGACTACCAGGGAGCGCTTCTTGTGGTGAGCCATGATCTGCCCCTGCTCGACCAGTCGATCACCACAGTGCTTGCGCTTGAGGAGTCCCGCATCGAGCCTTACCGGGGCACCTATTCGTACTACCTGGCCGAGCGCGAGAAGCGGCGGGCCCAGCGGGTGAAGGAGCGCCGCCATCAAGAGGAGCGCATCGCCCAACTCGAGGCCACTGCGGCGCGGTTCAAGGGCTCGACCGAGAAGATGGCCCGCAAGGCCATGACCATGCTGACCCGAGCGGACAAGATCAAGGAGCGCCTGGTGGAGGTGGCGCCCCGGGGCAAGCGGGTGGCGGTGCGTTTCCCCCAGCCGGAGGCTTCGGGGCGTATCCCCCTCGAGGGCAGCGGCCTGGCCATGGCCTACGGTGACAACGTCGTTTTTGTCGACGTCGACGTGCACGTGGAGCGGGGTGAGCGGCTCTTGATCATGGGTCTGAACGGGGCGGGCAAAACGACGCTGCTGCGAATCCTGGCCGGCGAGGAGACACCCGATCTGGGCGGGGTGACCACCGGCTATCGCACCTCGATCGGCTACTACGCCCAGGAGCACGAGCGCATCGAACCCGATGCCACCGTGCTCGGGCACATGCACGCGGTATCCGAAGAGCCCGACTCGGTTCTGCGCACCGTATTGGGGCACTTCCTGCTCGCAGACAAGATCGAGCAGGTGGCGGGCACCTTGTCCGGAGGAGAAAAGACCAAGCTGGCCATGGCCCAGGTGGTGATGGGCCGCCACAACGTGCTGCTGCTCGATGAGCCCACCAACAACCTAGATCCTCAGGCCAAGGAGGCGCTGCTGGGAGCACTGCACTCCTTCGGCGGCACCATCGTCTTGGTGAGTCACGACACTGACTTTGTCGCCGCGCTGGGGCCGGAGCGGGCCATCCTCATGCCCGACGGCGAATCGACCTACTTCGACGAATCGCTGCTGGATCTGGTGGCCCTTGCCTGAGCGGCGCATCGGCCCCTGTCCCGGGTCGGACATCGGGAGCGGCCGTCAAGGTGCGAGAATCGAAGCGACGCCATAAAGGAGACACTGTGGCCGCTTACCCGGTCGACTACGACTTTCACGTCGTGCTGCGTGATGGCGGCCTGGCGCACATTCGGCCCATCAAGCCTGAGGACGCCGACGGCCTGCACGACATGTTTCACCGAATGGGCCGGGAGAGCGTCTATCACCGGTTCTTCCGCCACAAACGCGATCTCTCGGAGGAGGAGCTTCGCTATTTCACCAATCTGGACTACGACGACCGTATGGCCTTCATCGCCGAGCAGGGCGGACGCATCATTGCCGTCGGCCGGTACGACCGTCTCGAAGAGGACACACAGGTGGCCGAGGTCGCCTTTGCCGTGGAAGACGGCCAGCAGGGCCGCGGCATTGGAACCCAGCTGCTGACCCATCTGACCAACTACGCCCGCAACAACGGCGTCGATGCATTCCGGGCCTACGTGCTCCCCGACAACTACCCCATGATGAGGGTCTTCCGCGGGTCCGGCTTCGTGCTGCGCCGGGAGATGGGTGAGGGTGTCTACACCGTTCAATTCCCGGTTGAGCTGACCGACGAGGCCAAGCGGGCCTCCTCGCAGCATGAACAGCAGGCCGTGGCGGCCTCGCTGCTGCCGGTGTTCTATCCCCGCAGCGTTGCCATCATCGGTGCCAGCCGCGAGGAGGCCTCCATCGGCGGCCGGGTGATGCGCAATGCGCTGGGAGCCCATTTCTCGGGGGCGGTGTACCCGGTGAATCCCAATGCCCAGGCGGTGGGATCGGTGAAGGCCTACAAGTCGGTCACCGAGATCCCGGACCCCATCGATCTCGCCGTCATCATCGTGCCGGCGCACATCGTGCTTCCCGTGGTGAAGGAATGTGCCGCCAAGGGGGTGAAAGGGCTTGTTGTCATCACCGCCGGATTCTCCGAGGTCGGAGAGGAAGGAACCCGCCTCGAGACGGAGCTGCTCGACGAGGTGCGTTCGGCGGGCATGCGCATGGTGGGGCCCAACTGCATGGGCCTGCTCAACACCGATCCCGCGGTCAAACTCGACGTCACCTTCGCCCCGGTGTATCCGCCGCGGGGCAACGTCGCCATGTCGAGTCAGAGTGGCGCTCTCGGCATCGCCATCCTCGACTACGCCCGCAAACTCGATATCGGCATCTCATCGTTTGTGTCGATGGGCAACAAGGCCGACGTCTCCGGCAACGACCTGCTGCTCTATTGGGAGGGCGACCCGGCCACCGACGTCATCCTCCTCTACTTGGAGTCCTTCGGCCATCCCCGGCGTTTTGCCCGCATCGCCCGGCGGATCGGCAAAAAGAAGCCGATCGTGGTGGTCAAGTCGGGCCGCACCTCGGCGGGCGCCCGGGCGGCGACCAGCCACACCGGGGCACTCGCCAGTGTGGAGGTGGCGGTGTCGGCCCTGTTCCGGCAGGCCGGCGTAATCCGCACCGACACTCTCGAAGAGTTGTTTGAGGTGGCATCGCTGCTGGCCAATCAGCCGCTGCCGCAAGGGCGGCGCATCGGCGTGCTCACCAATGCAGGAGGGCCCGGCATCCTCGCCGCCGATGCCCTCGCCGCCGAGGAGCTGGAGCTGCCCGAGCTCTCCAAGGGTCTCCAGAAGATCCTGCGCGGCCATCTCGCCGTCGAGGCGGCGGTGGGCAATCCGGTGGATATGATCGCCTCGGCCGGCCCCGAGCAGTACAAAGCCTGCCTGCGGGCCATGCTCGACAGTGATGAGCTGGACGCCGTCATCGTCATCTACATCCCCACCACGCCGGGAGGCATGGCGGGGGTGAAAGCCGCGGTGCACGAAGCGGCCGAGGAGGGCAGCAACGGCAAGACGATGCTGGCCGTGCTCATGGAGGCGGATGCCGGTGCGGCCGTCTGCTCCGATCGGGATCGCACCAATGTGCCGACGTACGGATTCCCCGAGCCGGCGGCGCGGGCCCTGGCCCGTGCGGTGAGGTACGCCGAGTGGCGGGCCAAGCCTGAGGGCACCATCGTCGAGTTCGAGGACACCGAAACCGAGGCCGCCCAGGACGCTGTCTGGGAGGCGCTGGCGCGCATTGGGCCCGACGGCGGCTGGCTGGAGCCCCAGGAGGCGGAGAAGGTGCTCAGCGCCTTCGGTATCCGTCACGCCGCTTCACGAGTCGCCAAGAGCCGGAAGGATGCCGTCGCCGCCGCCAAGGAGATAGGCGGCCCTGTGGTGCTCAAGGTCATCGCGCCCAGCGCTCTCCACAAATCGGATGTGGGCGGCATCGTGCTCGACGTCGATGGGGACGAAGCCGTCGGTGCTGCTTTCGACCAGGTGACCAAGGCGGTCGGCGATGCCGAGGGCGCCTTGGTACAGGAGTACGTGAAGGGGGGCCACGAGGTCATTGTCGGCATGACCGAGGATCCATCGTTTGGGCCTCTGGTCGCCTTCGGCCTCGGCGGGTTGTTCGTCGAGTTGATCGGAGACGTTGCCTTCCGCATCCACCCCCTCACCGACATCGACGTGGATGAGATGATCGGCGAGGTGAAATCGGCCCGGCTTCTTGAGGGCTACCGCGGCGGCCGGCCCGGCGACGTCGACGCCCTCAAGGAGACGCTGCTGCGCCTCTCCGGCCTCATTGATGAGCTGCCCGAGATCGTTGAGTTCGACCTCAACCCGGTCAAGGTGCTCGAGCCGGGGAGCGGGCTGGTGGTGGTCGATGCCCGCATGCGAGTGCGTCCGGTGCCGCAGCGCTGGCTGCCCAGCCGCAAGGACATCCCGGCCGCGGAGCGAAGCCGCCGCTAGCCAAGAGCCGTACCAGGAGTGAGGCGGGGGCCATGAGGCCCCCGCCTTCTCGTGTCTAGATCGTCGAGCGGTCGGCGCCGAAGCCAAGCGCAGCCTGAGCTGCGGCCAGGCGGGCGATGGGCACCCGAGGCGGGCTGCATGACACGTAATCGAGGCCGGCGTTGTGGCAGAAGGCGATGCTGGCGGGATCGCCACCATGCTCGCCACAGATGCCGACTTCGAGATCGGGCCGCTGCGCCTTGCCTTCTTTGACCGCCAGGGCAATCAGCCGTCCCACGCCTTCGACGTCGAGCGTCTCGAATGGGTTCTTCTCGAGAAGTCCGCTCTCGAGGTAGTCGCTCAGGAACTTCGCCTCGGCATCGTCCCGGCTGAACCCGAACGTCGTCTGGGTCAGGTCGTTGGTGCCGAACGAGAAGAACTCGGCGATCGTTGCGATCTTGGCGGCCACAAGTGCCGCCCGCGGCAGTTCGATCATGGTGCCGACGAGCACCGGGGTATCGAGCCCAGCTTCCGCCTTTTCGGCCTCGATCATTTCGGCCGTCTGCTTCAGCTCGGAGAGCATTGAGACCAGCGGGATCATCAGCTCGAGTTTGGGATTGCCTCCCGCCTCGACACGGCGGCGTACCGCCTCAAGGCCCGCCTGTACTTGCACTCGGTACAGCTCGGGGCGCAGCAGGCCGAGTCGCACGCCGCGCAAACCGAGCATGGGGTTCGATTCCTCGAACCGCATGACTACTTCTGCGAGCGCGTCGATCTCATCGGTGGGTTCGCCGCTCTCTATCGCTTTGTCCCGCTCATTGCGCAGGTCCCAGCGGGTGGGCAGGAACTCGTGCAGCGGCGGATCAAGCAGCCGGACGATCACCGGGTAGCCGTCCATCGCCTCGAGGATCTGCTCGAAGTCCGAGACCTGGATCTGACGTAGCTCGTCGAGAGCGGCGTCGGCCTGGGGATCCTCGAGGATGATCTTTTGCACGATCGGCAGGCGGTCGCCCATGAACATGTGCTCGGTGCGGGCGAGGCCGATGCCCTCGGCGCCCCAGCTGCGGGCGACTGCGGCATCGGGACCGGTGTCGGCGTTACCCCGCACACCGAGCGTGCGGACCTCGTCGGCCCATCCGAGCAGTTTGACCAGCTCGTCCGACGGCTCGGGATCGATCAGCGGCAGCGCACCAGCGTAGATGTGGCCGGTGGTGCCGTCGATGGTGATCACCTCACCCTCTTTGATCTGGGTTCCGGCGATGTTGGCCGTCTTGCCGTCATCTCCGAAGATAACGTCCTCGGCGCCGGTCACTGCGGGCTTGCCCATGCCTCTGGCGACCACGGCAGCATGGCTGGTGCGGCCCCCGTGGCTGGTCAGGACGCCTTGGGCGGCGTTGAGGCCGTGGATGTCGTCGGGCGTTGTCTCCCAGCGGACCAGCACCACCGCCTCACCTCGTTCCACCCACTCGACGGCGGTGTCGGCGTCAAAAACCACCTTGCCGGTGGCGGCGCCGGGTGAGGCGTTGACACCGGTGGCCAGGGGCTCTCCGGCCTGTGACTCGTCGATGCGCGGGTGCAGCATCTGGTCGAGGGAGGCCGGGTCCACTCGGAGCAGCCCGGTGTCGCGGTCGATGAGGCCCTCCTCAGCCATCTCCACCACGAGGCGCACCGCAGCCTGCGCGGTCCGCTTGCCGACACGCGTCTGGAGGATGTAGAGGACTTCCTTCTCGATGGTGAACTCGATGTCGCACATGTCCGTGTAGTGCGTCTCGAGGATGCCCATGACGTCGAGCAGCTGCTGATGCTGCTCCGGGTGCCGTTCGGCGAGGTCGTCGAGGGTGAAGGTACGCCGAATGCCGGCGACGACGTCCTCACCCTGGGCATTGGGTAGGTAGTCCCCGTAGGGCGTCTTCTCTCCGGTGGCGGGGTCGCGGGTGAAACAGACCCCGGTGCCGCTGTCGTCGCCGAGATCGCCGAACACCATGAGCTGGACGTTGCACGCGGTGCCGAGATCATCGGGGATGTCGTTGAGGCGGCGGTACGTCTGTGCTCGCGGATTGCCCCACGATGAGAAGACCGCAGTGACGGCGGCCCGGAGCTGCTCGAGAGGCTCGGTGGGGACGGCGGCGCTGCCTTTTTTGTCGACGATTCCCTGGAAGCGGCGGGTGGCCTTCTCGAGATCCTCGGCGGTCAGCTTGGAATCGTCGGTGACTCCACGAGCATCACGAAGCTCGGTGAGCACCTTCTCGAACTCCTCGCCGCTCACTCCGAGAACGACCTTGCCGTAGGTCTGGACGAAGCGGCGGTAGGCATCCCAGGCGAAGTGGGCGCTGCCCGACCAGGCCTCGAGTGCCTCGATCACGGTGTCGTTGAGACCGAGGTTGAGGACCGTGTCCATCATGCCCGGCATGGAGAACTTGGCCCCGGAACGCACGGAGAGCAGGAGAGGGGTGCCTTTGGCGGCCCCGAAGGTGCGGCCCGTCCTTTGCTCCAGGCGCCCGATGGCCTCGGCGATCTCGTCCCAGACCTCATCGTCGAGATTGTTGTCGGCAAGATATGAGCGACAGGCGTCGGTGGAGACGGTGAATCCGGGCGGCACCGGCAACCCGATCTGGGTCATGGTGGCCAGGCCGGCCCCCTTGCCGCCGAGCAGGTCCTTGTTGGACCCGTCGCCGGCGTCGAAGTCGTACGCGTACATCGATCCTCCTCGTATGTGCACAATGGTCGGGATCGGCTGCCGATAGGTGCAGAGTCCTAGGTCTCCGCGGACCGGCATGTCGATCCCGGCCCTCGAATCCCGCCTCAGATCTCGCCGAGAGGGAACGTGGACCGCACTACCGTACCCGCTTCAGGTTTCGTGTCGATCTGGAACGATCCTCCGGCTGTCGTCACCCGCTCGGCCATGTTGGCCAGGCCCATGCCTTGGGACTCGGCGTCGGGATTGAAACCGGCTCCGTAGTCGGCAACCGATACCTCCACTTGGGACTGGTTGCAGCTGATACGGATGTCGATCTCACCGGAACCGGAGTGGCGCAGAGCATTGCTGAGGGCCTCTTTGACCGTGGCCAAGACCTGCTCGGCGACGTCGACGGGGATGGAGTTGGCGGGGCAGGCGACGTCGAGGTTGACCTGGGCCTTGTAGGGAGCCGAGAGCTGGCCGACAAGATCGGCGACCTCCTGGCGCAGGCTGGGCCGGGCCCATACCGGCGGGCGCAGATCGAAGATGAAGCGCCGCAGCCCGCTGATGGTTTCGTCGAGTTGCTCCACGGCATTGTCGAGTATCTCTTTCACCCGTGTCTGCGTCTCCGCATGTGCCTGCGGCGAATCGAGCTGATTCACCGATGCCTGGATGCTGAGGCCGACGGCAAAGAGGTCTTGGATGATGGAATCGTGCAGATCGCGGGCGATACGTTCCCGCTCCTCGAGCAAGGCGGCACGACGGAGCCGCTCTTGGAGCCGGAGTGTGGATACCGCCGACCCGGCGGTGACGGCGAGGAACTCGACGAGGATCTCGTCTTCCTCGGTGAAGCCGCCTTTTTTGTCGGTGAGGTAGAGATTGCCGAAGATGCGATCGCCGAGACGCACCGGCACACCGAGGAAGTTGGACATGACGGGATGGTGTTTGGGGAATCCGGCGGCATCGGGGTGGTCGGCGATGTTGTCGACGCGGATGGTTTTGCCGGTGGAGGTGATGATGCCCAGCACGCCGATGCCCTTCGGGTAGTGGTCGATGAGATCGGCCTCATCGCCCATCCCGGAATGGATGAAATCGATCAAACCGCCTTGCTCGCCAATGACACCGAGCGCTCCGTACTTGGCGCCGGTGAGCTCCCTGGCTATCTCGACCGTGGAGCGGAGCAGGCCCGAAAGCTCCACTTGGCCTGCGACGCTTGCGGCCCCCTCGACGAGCCCGGCGATGCGCTCGGGCGTCAGTCTGCGGCTCACGGGCGACAGGATACTTGGGACCTTCGGCCACACCAGCGTGGCCATGTGCCCGCAGCAGTTCTGGCGCCGGTGCAAGTATCGTGAACCCATGGTGTTGCGAATCGAACTCGTGGACGATCACGAGGTCGTGCGGGAGGGCCTGAAGGTCCTGCTCAATGCTCAAGACGACATCGAGGTGGTTGGTGAGGCGGCCACGGTGGCCGAGGCGGTGCGCCGGGTGGGATACGACAGCCCCGACGTTGTCGTTCTCGACGTTCGGCTGCCCGACGGCAGCGGCATCGAGGCCTGCCGGGAGATCAGGGCCCGGTGGCCCGACGTCAGGGTGTTGATGCTGACCTCGTTTGCCGACGATGAGGCGTTGTTCTCGTCGATCATGGCCGGCGCCTCCGGCTACGTGCTCAAACAAATCAAAGGCACCGATTTGGTCGAGAGTGTGCGCCGGGTGGGCCGCGGTGAATCCCTGCTCGACCCCGAGATGACCGATCGGGTGTTCCGCCGTATCCGGGGCGAGGAGCCCGACGATCCGCTCCTGGCCCGTCTCTCCAAGCAGGAACGCAAGATCCTCGATCTCATTGCTGAAGGGCTCACCAATAGGCAGATCGCTGAACGAATGTTTCTTGCCGAGAAGACGGTGAAGAACTACGTCTCCAATGTTCTTGCCAAACTGGACATGAGCCGCCGCAGCGAAGCGGCGGCATACGCGGCCCGCCTCGAAGCGCAGCGGCAGCACAAGTACCCGCCCGAGCAGTGGCCGCAGTAGGCGCCGCCTGACGGTGGGGCAGCGGAACGGGGCGGTCGTCGGGTACGCTCGCGGCTGGCCGGCCGCGGAGGTACACCTTGAGGGTGCGGGACATCATGACCACCGACCCCATCGGAGTGACCCCGGACACTCCGCTGAAGGAGGCGGCGCGGCTGATGGTGGGGAATCACGTCAGCGGGCTGCCCGTTATCGACACCTCAGGGCGGCTGGCCGGCATTCTCACCGAGGGCGATTTCTTGCGCCGCGAGGCCGACCGTGACCGGCCCCGCCGAGCAAGCCTCTTGCGAGTGCTTTTTGGCGACGGCGAGGTGAAGCCGACGGTGGCAGGGACTGTGGGCGAGGCGATGACCAAAAACGTCGTCACCATCTCACCCGGCGCCACCATCGGCGAGGCGGCACGGGTCATGGCTTCACGCAAGGTCAAGCGGCTGCCCGTGGTGGATGAGCAGGGTGGCCTGATCGGCATCATCAGCCGGGCCGATGTGGTGAATGCCTTCACCAAGCCTGATGACGTCATCGAGGACGAGGTGCGGGAGGACATCATCCGGCGGCTGCTGTTCCTGGACCCTGATCTCATCAGTGTTGCCGTCAGCGACGGCGTCGTCGCGCTGGAGGGCGAGCTGGAGAGCCGCACCGAGGTGGAGCTGCTCGAGGTGCTCGCCAGCCGTGTTGCCGGGGTGGTCAAGGTGGAGAACCAGCTCACCTACCGCGTCGACGACCACAGAGGGGAGTCCCCCTATTCGCAGTCGTGAAGCCGTCTTCGCCCGCGATGGATTGCGCATCGCCCTGGCGGACAGTGGCGGCGACGGGGAGCCCGGAGTGCTGGCGGTCCATGCCACCGGCTTCTGCAAGGAGACCTGGGGGCCAGTGGCCGATTCACTCGGCGGGCGCCGGTTTATCGCGCTCGATCAACGTGGCCACGGGGACTCGGACACGCCCGAGCCTCCGATCGATTGGTGGGACGTGGGCAGAGACGTACTCGCCGTTGAGGAGGCCCGCAGGCTTGGACCGTCCGCGGTGGGCCTGGGTCATTCGTCGGGAGCAACGGCCCTGCTGCTGGCCGAGGTGTTGCAGCGGAGCACTTTTCGGGGGCTGGTACTGGTGGAGCCCGTCGTGTTCCCGGGGCCGGCCTTCCGCGCCGAGGAGAACCTGATGAGTGCACAGGCGCTGCGGCGGCGAAGCTCGTTCTCATCTGCGCAGGAGGCGCTGGAGAGTTTCCGGGGCCGGGGCCCGTTTGCCGGATGGGCCGAAGAAGTGCTGCTGGCCTATGTGGAGCACGGTTTCCACCGTCGGGCCGATCAATGGGAGCTGAAGTGCTCGCTGGAAACCGAGGCCGAGTTCTATCGGGGCGCCACCGCCCTCGGCCTGTGGGGCCGCCTCGGGGAGGTCACCTGTCCCGTGCTTCTTGTTTCCGGCGAGGGATCGGACAGCCATCCGCGGCCCGTCATGACCTATCTGCGGGATCAGTTCACCAATGCGAAGCTGCGGACGGTGCCGGGCGCCACCCACTTTCTGCCCCAGGAGCAGCCTGAGACGCTGGGCGCCATCGTCGAGGAGTTCACCCTCGGGCTCAGCAAGCTGCGTCCGATGCCGTGACGCCGGCGCTCCGGTAACATCGCGTTCCGTTTTGCTCATCCCCCGTCACGCCCTCGTCGATCTCGCCGACCGCCTGGCCACCGCCACCGGCGGTCTGCGGATGGCTTCTGTTGATGTCGATGTTGATCCTCTGGATCTCGTCCGCGCCGGTGCCTCGTCGTTCGGCTCCGCGGTGTTCTACGCCTCTCCCGAGGGATTTGCCCTCGGGGGCCTGGGCACGGCGTGGACGGCGACGACGGCGGGGCCGAATCGGCTGAGCCACCTTGACAAGCGGCTCGAAGAGGTGCCCGCAGGCATGGAGGCTCTGATCGGGTTCGCCTTCAGCGCGGAAGGACCGACTGGCGACGAATGGGCCGACTACCCCGGCGCGGTGGCCTTGCTGCCTCAGGTCACGGTGCGGCGCTCGTCGGGACGGTCCCGGCTGAGAGTGGCGCTTCCGCCCGGGGTCGGCCGGCGCTTGTTGCTGGGGGGTCTCGGCGCCCTGAACCGGCCCGAACCGGCCGCGGAGATGCGGGGCCACGACCACTCGGTGGAATCGCGGCCGCCGGCCGAGCAGTGGCAGCAGCAGGTGGCCGAGACGGTTGGGGCCATCCAGGCCGGTGGCCCGTCGAAGGTTGTTCTGGCCCGGAGTGTGCATGTCGTGCTCGACCAGCCCGTCGACGGTTTTGACCTGGCGGCCCTTCTGCGCGACCGGTTTCCCGGATCGCGCGTCTACGGCTGGCAGAGCGGGGCCTCGACGTTTGTCGGGGCCAGCCCTGAGCTGCTTGTGGCCCGTGCCGGCCGCTGGTTCCAGACACGCCCGCTAGCCGGATCGGCGGCCAGGGGCGCCGACGCGCAGGAAGATCGGCGCCTGGGTGATGGTCTCCTGGCCAGCGTCAAGGACCGAGCCGAGCATCGTTTTGTTGTTGATGATGTGGTCGATCGGCTGAGACCGTTTGCCGAGACCTTGGACCGGCCTCCCGCCCCGGTTGTGGGCAAATACACCGGGGTGCAGCACCTGGCCACTCCGATTGTGGGCACCACATCGGCCCGCCTGCTTGACCTGACCGCTGCCCTGCATCCGACCGCGGCCGTGGCCGGGGTGCCGCGAAACCAGGCCCTCGCCCATATCGAGAAGGCCGAGGACATCGATCGCGGCTGGTATGCCGGGGGCGTGGGCTGGGCCAACGCCGATGGTGACGGGGAGATAGCGGCTGCACTGCGCTGCGCCCTCGTGCAGGAGGAGAGGGTGATCTTTTACGCCGGCAACGGCATCGTCGCCGATTCGGACCCGCACGACGAGGTTGAGGAGACTCGGCTCAAGCTGCGGCCGCTGGTGGACCTGCTGACGGCTTCCTAGATGTCGGCCAGGGCGGTCTCTACCGCCCGCGCGATCGTGCGGTGCACCTCGACGTTCTGGTTGCGGTCGGTGCGCACCTGCAGCAGCAGGGGGTCTCGCCGGGGCTGAGCGAGCGTCTGCATCAGATCGTCCTTGTCGCTGATCTGGCTCGCCGGCATACCAAAAGCGTCCGCCACGCGGACAAAATCCACCGGATGTGAGGTGCCGAAGTATGGCTCAAAATGCTCCGGGAGATCGGCCTGAGGGAGAAAGTGAAAGATGCCGCCGCCGCTGTTGTTGACCACGACGATGGTGGCATTGATGTTCTTGATGGCCGCGGTGGAGAGCACGCTGATGTCGTGAAGGGCGGCCAGGTCGCCGGCGAGCAGATAGGTGCGCGTGCCCGATACCGCCGCCGATCCCAGACCGGAGGAGAGGAATCCATCGATGCCGTTGGCGCCGCGATTGGCGGCGAAACGAAGAGACCGATCGATCGCCGGGAAGAAGGCATCGACATCGCGAATAGGCATCGAAGATGAGATCCAGAGTGTCGAGCCGGCCTGGATGCTATGAGCCAGGGCCAGCACCACGGCGGGCTCGTTGGGGAAATCGAGCGCCGCAACGGCGTCCTGGGCCGCCTCTGTGACTGCGGTGTCGGCGCGCCGCCAATAGTCGAGCCAGGCCGATGGTGCCGGCATGTCCACGGCGTCGGCAAGGGCCGCCAGCCCGGTCGCGGCATCGGCCCGGACCATGAGGCGTATCGAGGCGCCGGGGTCGCGCCATCCGGCGGCATCGATCAGCACTTGAGGAACCTCCGGGTGATCGCCGAGCCAGCTCCATACGGGTCTTGAGGTGGGAAGGGCGCCGACGCGCAGCACCACCTCGGGAGCGGCACGATCGAGCCACCCCGCGCCGGCGAGGAGGTCGCCGGCGGCAACGACGGCATCGAGGCTGTGCACGCCGGCTCGCACCTGTGAGAGGGGATCGGCAACGATGGGAATGCCGGCGGCGGCGGCCAGGGCGGCGGCGGCCGCGGGAAGCGAGGGATCGTCCTGAGGGCCGCAGATGAGGAGTGCCCGGCGTCCTGCAATGAGATCGGCCAACTGTCGCACTTGGCGCTTGGTGGGGGCGGTTTGCCCGATGGCCACCTGTGGTGACGCCACCTCGGTGGGCGGAGGAGGCGGCCTTCGGGGGACCAGCGGCTCACGAAAGCGAAGATTCAGATGTACCGGCCCGGCGGGCGCCTCCACTGCGGCCGCGTAGAGGCGAGCGGCCAGCGCCGCGGCATAACCGGATGCGGCCTCGCCCGGCGCCGGGGTTTCCACGTCGTGGCTCAGCTTCACCATCGAGCCGAAGAGGTTGTGCTGGTCGATGGTCTGGGGCGCCCCGATCCCGAGCAGATCAGCGGGCCTGTCGGCAGTGATGACGATGAGGGGGACACGCCCGTAGCGGGCCTCTACGACGGCGGGGGTCAACTCGGCCGCGGCAGTTCCCGAGGTGCACACGACGACGGCGGGGGTGCGGGTGGCCTTGGCGATGCCGAGGGCAAAAAACGCCGAGGATCGTTCGTCGAGGTGGATCCAATCGGAGATGGCTCGTTCGTGAGCCATCGCCAGCGTGATCGGTGTGCTGCGGGAGCCCGGGCTTATGCAGGCGTGGGCGACGCCCAGCGAGGCCAGGGCTCGCACCAGGGGAACGGTGAGCTGCTGATTGCGGTCGTCCACTGCTTTGAACCCTACCGGCTCGGAAATCGGTGGAGCCGGCCCCAAGAGGACCGGCTCCCATATATCGACCGGTGATCAAACGGTCCCGCTACGAGCTGCGCCGTGATCATTGGATATCGGCGCTCGTGAGATGGAATCGGTTCTTTGGTGGCGATACTTGAGGTGATCACAGGGCGGCGCCTACGGCAACCAGCACGCCGAAGCAGGCGAGGAGAAGTGCATCCGCCTTGAGGGCGCCGACGAGAGCCTCCGGCGACGCTTCCTTGAGCACGGTCCACAGCGGGAAGATGGCCAGCGGCAACGCAAAGAGGCCGAGAGCGGCGCCGCGAGGAACCCAGCCGGCGACGGCAAACTCGAGGAGCAGCAGGAAGGCGGCGACGAGGAGCGTGGTGTGGAGGAAGCGGGTGTGGCGGCGGCCGAGGATGACGGCGAGGGTCCGCTTCCCGGCCCGGCCGTCGGTGTCGAGATCGCGGATGTTGTTGCTGACGAGGATGGCGGCGGCGAGCACGCCGACGGGAACGGCGAGCAGCCAGGCCGCCGACTGCAGGGTGCCGTCGTACAGGTATCGGGTGCCGACGGTGGCGACGAGCCCGAAGAACACAAAGACGGCGACCTCGCCGAGGCCGTGGTAGCCGTAGGGGAAGGGACCGCCGGTGTAGGTGAATGCGGCGAGCATGGCCACGGCGCCGATGACGAGCACGATCCAGCCGGCCACGGTGGCCAGGTAGATGCCGCATACGGCGGCGGCGCCGAAGACGGCGGCGATCCCGATCTTCATGGAACGTGTGTCGATGAGGCCGGAGGCGACGGCCCGGACCGGACCAACACGATCGGCGTCGGCGCCCCGTGTCGCATCAGAAAGATCATTGGCGAAGTTGACCCCGATGTTCATGAGCAGCGCGGCGACCAGGGTGACCAGAAAGATGTCGGTTCGGAATACCCCGTCATCCACGGCGAGGCCGGTGCCGACGACCACCGGGGCGACAATGGCAAGCAGGGTTGCCGGTCTCGCCGCGGTGAGCCAGGGGTTCACGGCAGGCGGGGGAACTTGCCGAAATCGGGGGGGCGTTTTTCGACGAAGGCGTCGCGGCCCTCCTGGGCCTCCTCGCTCAGGTAGAAGAGCAGGGTGGCGTCCCCGGCCAGCTGCTGCCGGCCGGCCAAACCGTCGGAATCGGCGTTAATGGCGGCCTTCATCATGCGGATGGCCAGCGGAGACTTCTTCAGGATCTCCTGGGCCCAGCGCACCGTCTCGTCTTCGAGGTCGGCGAGGGGGACCACCTTGTTGACCATGCCCATCTCGTAGGCCTCCTGGGCCGAGTACTGGCGGCACAGGTACCAGATCTCACGGGCCCTCTTGTCGCCGACCATGCGGGCGAGAAGACCGGCCCCGTAGCCGCCGTCGAACGAGCCGACCTTGGGCCCGGTCTGGCCGAAGACGGCGTTGTCGGCGGCGATGGTCAGGTCGCAGACCAGGTGGAGTACGTGGCCGCCACCAATGGCGTACCCGGCCACCATGGCAATGATCGGCTTGGGGAGCCGCCTCATCTGGATCTGCAGATCCAGCACGTTGAGGCGCGGAGTGCCTTGGGGATCGACGTAGCCGGCATCGCCCCTGATCCGCTGATCGCCGCCGGAGCAGAAGGCCTCTTCCCCGGCCCCGGTGAGGATGATCACGCCAATGGCGGGATCGTTTCGGGCACTTTCGAAGGCAGCGGCCAGTTCAAAGAGTGTGGTGGGGCGGAAGGCGTTGTGCACCTCGGGCCGATCGATGGTGATCTTGGCGATGCCACCGGCGGTCTCGTAGCGGATATCGGTGTATTCGCCGGACGATTCCCAGCTCACCGGCATCGGTTCTCCCAGGGACGATTTGGCGGTGATCGGTACTGTAGTGAGCCCCACGGAGCAGGAAGTTGGACTGGCTTCACCTGTCGGCACAGAAGGATCCCCGAGCTCCGGCGCTGATAGCGGCAGCGGAAACGATCAGCTACGGGGACCTGGATACTGCGGCCTCGGAGGTGGCGTCGACCGTGATCGGTTCCGGTGTCCGGGCCGGACACCGGGTGGCGCTGCGCGGAGATGGCACACCGGGAACTGTGGCCGCACTCTGGGGCATTGCTCGTGCCGGAGTCACCGCGGTGGTGCTGGATTCGCGCCTGCCGGCCGCTGAGGCGATGGCGCTGGCGAGCCGCGCCGGGGTGCGTGCAGTCTGGGGGCGGGAGCAGTTCATGGTGAAACAGATCCACCTCTTTGCCGAGCGCGGCTGGGGTCCGCCCCATCCGGATTTCCGCGCCGTTGTGTTCACCTCGGGGACAAAGGGTGCGGCCCGACCTGTTGTGCTCACCGGGGCCAACATCGACGCCGCGACTGCATCGTCACAGCGGCGCCTGGGCATCGGCGCCGGTGATAGGTGGCTGTGTGTGCTGCCGCTGTATCACGTGGGTGGCCTGTCCATACTGTGGAGGGTGGCGCGGGAAGGGGGCACCGTGCTGCTCGAGGAGCGATTCGATCCAGAGCGGGTGGCGGAGCTATTGGGGGAGACGACCTTTGTGTCCTTGGTTCCCACGATGCTGCGCCGCCTGCTCGACGTTGTCGCCGACCCCTTCCCGGGCCTGCGCGGCGTGCTGGTGGGTGGAGCGGCGGCCGACCCGGCTCTGTTGGAGCGGGCGCTCGAGGCAGGCCTGCCGGTGCTGGCAACGTACGGAATGACCGAGACCGCCTCACAGGTGGCCACGGTGGCGCCGGGGGAGGAGCAACGCGGGATCGGCACTGTGGGCCGCCCTCTCGACGGGTTTGAGGTGCGGATCGTCGGCGATGACGGCGCCGTGCTCGGCTCCGGCGGCGCGGGGCGCATCGAGGTGAGGGGCCCGGCAGTGGCGCCCGGTTTTCTCGACGGGCCGGAGCGGAAGCCGGATGAATGGCTGACCACGGGCGATGTCGGTGTCTTCGATGACTCTGGCCGCCTTTCCGTGCTGGGCCGCGCCGACGATGTGATCGTCACCGGCGGGGAGAACGTGCACCCGGCCGAAGTGGAGGCGGCGATTCGGGTCTACCCCGGGGTCGCCGACGCGCGGGTGTTCGGCGCCGACGACTCCGAGTGGGGGCAGGCGATCTCAGCCGACGTGGTTGTCGACGATCCGATGGGCTTCGAGCTGGGCGAGTTGGAGCGTTATGTCCGCACCCGCCTTCCCGGCTTCAAGGTGCCGAAACACTGGCGGTTGGTGCTCCGGGAACGGTCCGAGCCGGGCAAAGCGGGCGGGTGGGAGTAGCGCTGCCTGCCGGGTCGGGTAGCGTTGCGCGCCATGGAACTCAATCTCAACGGGAAACGGTGTGCGGTGGCTGCGGCATCGTCGGGTCTCGGGTTTGCCGTGGCCCGGGCCTTGGCCGCCGAGGGGGCCCGCGTCGCCGTGTGCAGCCGCGACGGGGGACGTATCGAATCGGCGGCATCCCGCATCCGCGAGGACACGGAGGCCGAGGTGGTCGCCTCGGTGGTCGATGTCACCGTGCCCTGGGCGACCGGAGCCTGGCTCGATGAGGTGGCGGAGCGTTGGGAAGGGCTCGACGTGGTCGTCCCTAACGCCGGAGGCCCGCCGCCGGGCACCTTTGCCGACCTCTCGCCCGCCGACTGGGATGCCGCATACCGTCTCACCTTGCGCTCGGCCCTCGAGGCGTCCCGGGCCGGCCGGCCCCACCTGGGCCCGGGCTCGGCGGTGCTGTTCATGACGTCGAGCTCGGTGGTTCAGCCCGCGGGGACGCTGGTGCTGTCGACGGTGTTCCGCGCCGGGGTGGCGGCGCTGGCCAAGTCCCTGGCCGATGAGTGGGCCGAAGCCGGCATCCGGGTGAACCATCTGATACCGGGACGTATTGCCACGCCTCGGGTGGCACAGCTCGACGCCGATACCGCCGGACGCACCGGCCGAAGTCAGGACGAGGTGCGTACCGAGCTGGAGGCGGCCATCCCGCTGGGGCGTTACGGGCAGCCGAACGAGTTCGCCGCCGCGGCGGTGTTCCTTCTCTCCGATGCCGCCTCCTACATCACCGGGGCCACGCTGGCCGTCGACGGCGGAGTGCTGCGCCCGATCGTGTGAGCCTCAGGCCATGCTGAAGGCCCCGTAGCCGACGACTCGGCTGTGGTCGCCGGCGGTGTCGCCCGAATTACGCAGATCGAGCCGGGTCACCTCGAGGCTCCGTTCCCGGGCCGCCAGCAGCAGGGCTTTCACGGCAATGAGGCCGCAGGCGCTGTCGGCGTCGAGGTCTTCGGGACGCAGTGAGCAGATGGCAGCGGCGGCAACTTCGTCGCGGCGCCGGGCCTCGTTGTAGTCGTGGTAGTGGGAGAGGTCGGAGCTGACCAGCACCAGGGTGTCTTCTTTGCCCAGGAAGTGCCCGAGCAGGTGAGCAGCCTCTGTGGGATCGACGTGCCCGCAGAGCAAGGCGGCCACGGAGATGTCTTCGTATATCCGCTGCAGAAACGGCAGCTGGACCTCGAGGCAGTGTTCGGGGTCGTGGGCCAGTGGTGAGCTGACGACACAGGCGTTTTGACGCAGCCATGCCTCCGCCGTGGTGTCGACGGCGACTTCGCCGAGGGGTGTGGCCAGCGCCGAGGCACCGGGAAGTGCCACCCCGTCGACCCAGACGAAGTGGGCCGGCCCGGCCATGATGATGTGGCGGACCTGGGGCCGGGTCTGGCGCAGCAGGCCGTAGGCGGTGGCCGCCACTGGGCCCGAATACACGTAGCCGGCGTGGGGCACGATGACCGCCTGCGGTGCCGGCGCGTCCGGGATTTCGGCGTCATTGAGTAGGTCGTCGACCAGGCGGCGCAGCCGGTCTGGGTCGGCCGGATAGAAAGTGCCGGCAACGGCCGGTGCTCGTACCGCGGTCACTGAGTCTCCTCCCACCCCAGCATGGCACACGCCCGGCTCTGTTGCTCAGGCGATGCCGAGGTGGCTCAGGAACGCGTCTTTGCTGGGCTCCCGGCCCAGGAAATCGCGCAGCAGCTCGTCGGCATCCCGTGATCCGCCCTGCTCGAGGATCTTGACCCGGTAGGCGCGTCCCACCTGTGGGCTGAGTATCCCCTCTTCCTCGAACCGGCTGAACATGTCGTCGCCAAACACCTTCGACCACAGATAGCCGTAATAGCCGGCGTCGTAGCCGAACAGGTGCCCAAAACCGGCGGGGAAGAAGGTGCCCTCGTGATGGGGGAGCCCCGTCACCTCTGCGGTTCGACGGGTGATGTCGAAAAGGTCCTTGTGCTCGTCGGGGCCGTGGAAGGCCATGTCGAGCAGCCCGAAGGAGATCTGGCGGAGGGTGAGCAGGGCGATGTGCAGGTCGCGGGCCTCGGCCAGACGCTGCACGAGGTCCCCGGGGATGGTGGCGCCGGTCTTGTGGTGGCGGGCGAACCGCTGGAGCACCTCGGGTTTCCAGCACCAGTGCTCCATGATCTGTGAGGGTGCTTCGACAAAGTCCCATTCGGTGTTGAAGCCGGTGAAACGCACCAGGCGGGTGTGTCCCAGGCTGTTGTGCAGCACATGCCCGAACTCGTGGAAGAGGGTGACCACCTCTTCGTGTTTGAGCAGTGAAGGGCTATCGGCGGTGGGTTTGGTGAAGTTGGCGACGATGGCGGTGACGGGGAGCCGGTAGCCGTCGGGGGCCTGGTAGCCGGGAGACAGATCGAAGGCGGCGGCGTGGCCGAACTTGCCCTCGCGGGGGTACATGTCGGTGTAGAAGGTGGCCAGATGCTCCCCGTCGTCCGGGTCGAGGATCTCATAGGTGGCGACATCGGGATGCCAGACCGCCGGATTGTCGATCCGCCGGTAGGTGAGCCCAAAAACCTCGCCGGTGATGTCGAACATTCCCGAAAAGACCTGATCGAGGGGGAAGTAGGCGGCGACCTCGTCGGGATCGATGCCGAAACGCTCCCGTTTCACCTTTGTGTGCAGGAAGCGCAGGTCCCAGGACTGGAGGTCGCCGTTGCCCAGGGCGGCGCGGAGGTCTTCGAGTTCCTCAGCGGCCTTGGCCCGCAGGGGCGGGATGAGCTCGGCGAAGAAGCTCTCCACGATCCCGGGATCCTTTGCCATCCTCTCTTCCATGGCGTAGTGCGCCCACGACGGCAGATCGAACAGGCGGGCCATGGCGAGCCGGACGGCAACGGCCTCCTCGAGCAGCGGATGATTCTCGTCTCGGGCCTTGTTCCAGGACTTGTACTGGAGCTGCTCGCGGAGATCGCGGCGGTGCGCCAGATCCAGGAACGGGTAGTACTCGGGGTAGTCGAGTGACACCCGGTAGGTGCCTTTGGCCGAGCCGGGGCGCAGACGGGCCACGTAGTCGTCGGGCAGACCGTCGAGCTCCTCACGGGTTAGCTCGAGGGCATCCTCGAATTCATCGATGTTGCGGGTGAAGGCGACACCCATCTCGACGAGGCGGGTGCGCAGGCGCTGCAGCTGGCGGCGCCGTTCGTCGTCCAGGCCGTGGCCGGCCCGGCGCAGATCTCGGCGCACAAAGGCGAGCAGGCGAGCCGGCTCGCCTGCAAGGGTAGTGGCTTCTTTGGTAACGGCGTATGCCTCGACGGCGTCGTAGAGGTCGCGGCGGAAGACGAGGTCGGATTGCCATTTGGTGATCCGCTCCTCGGCCTCCTGGGCCGCGTCGCGTACCCGCTTGTCGGGATGGACCCGGGCCAGAAACGGGCCCTGCCCGATGGCCTGAGCCACAAGAGCGGCGATCTCGTTGAGGGGAGCCATCGTCGTCTCCCAGGACGGCGGGGCGGCGACAACGCCGGCGAGGAGGTTTTCGCCCCGGGTGATGGCGCCTTCGACGACGGCGCCGACCGAGTCTGCGCTCACGGAGGTGTAGTCGTAGAGCATTGCCGCCGCAGGGTAGCCGCCGCAGCCATGATCTGGCTCGGCTCGGTTCGACGGAGGCGCCGCCGCCCTATCCGTCGATGGCGTACACGTAGCCGTCGCGAGAGCCGAGGTAGATGGTGCCGCGCCAAACGGCGGGCGTGGCCTCGAGGTGACCCGCTCCGACGACAAAGTCCCACTCCAGCTGTGGGCTGCGCGGGTCGGAGACGTCGTAGGAGCGCAGCGTGCCCCCAAAGGTGGCCACAAGCAGGTGGCCGTCCACCAGCACCGGTGACGACCAGGAGCCGGCGCCGACGGTTTCCACCCAGACCTCCTCGCCGGTTTCCTGGTCGACGACGATCAGGTAGCCCTTGTTCGTCACCGCGTACAGCACGCCGTCGCCGAGGGCCGGCGTCGACCAGAGGCCGCCCTTCGGCGCCGGGTCCTCCTCGCTGGGAGTGACCAGCGAGTACATGCCCCAGACGTAGGGGTCTCCGTCGGTGTAGGGGTCGAGCTTGATGAGTTGCCCCAGATCCTGGGCCCGGGACAGGTAGCGCTCGTACTCCGCCGAGACGTAGAGCATGCCCTCCTCATCGATGACGATGGCGGCGTCGACGTCGTCACCCACCCAGTAGTCGAACACGATGGGCGCCACCCCCTGTTCGACGTTGGTGATATCGAGACCGATGACGCGGCCGCCGGAATTGGCGAAATAGACCCGGCCCTCGTACATCGCCGCCGAACCCTCGACGCTCACCGCCGGGTACCCGGGGCCGATGTTGTTGAGGAGCTGATCGGTATACGTCTCCAGCTTGAAGAGGAGGACCGGGTCGACGGTCACCTTGCCGTCTTCGTCGTAGCCGCGGTTGAGTTTCCAGATATAGAAATACCCGTTTTCCGCCCCTTCGAACATGATGTCGTTGACAATTCTTGGGCTGGCGTCCCAGTCGTCGTTCCAGCGGCCCTCGACGGCGAGGTCGGCCACCGCATGCCACAGCTCGATGGCTTCCTCATCGGCCAGCGACAGGATTCGCAGCTTGTTGTCGCGTGACCCGAAGTAGAGGAGGGGATAGCCGTCTGGATCGATGGTGGGGGTGCCCTTGATGATGTCGCCGGTGGCGAAGGGGGTGCGCGTGTCCTGTCCGGTCTCGGCATTGACGAAGTGCAGGCGGCGGTCGTAGGCCCCGAAGATCACTTCGGTTATCCCATCGGGACGTTCCCAGACCACCGGTTGGCCGGTCCAGCCGTTGCCGCACCAGGTGCTGGTGACCCCCAGGTCGGTGGATCTCGAGCACATGGGCGCGTCGGGGTACTGCCACAGGATGCCCGGCGACTCCGGCACCGGCCCGGTTCCGTACCAGGTGTTGGTGGGATTGCCCCTGAACGTGAGCAGACCGTCCACCACGTTGCCCCAGGGTTGCCCGACGGTGCTGCGGTCCACCCATTCGTGAAGCGCCGGTTCCAACGACGTGGTGCTGGTGGTCGAACTCTCCGCGGTGGTGCTGCCTGCGAACGTGGTGCTGGTGGTCGACTGGCCGGGGACTGAGGTGGCCGATCCATCGGCGAGAGTGGTGCCCGGCGATCCGTCGCCCGAGCCGAGCACAGCGTAGAGCAGCAGGCTCACGGCGATGAGACTGGCGGCGGCAATCACGCCGGCAAGGACCGGGCGGTTCTCCAGCATACGAGTGGGGAGTCTATGCCGGTACTCGGGGGAGACGGCGGCTCGATGAGCCGCCGTCTCCCCCTAAGCTCGGAGGGTGACAGACGGCAGGCTTTCGCGTGTGCGGCCCCGCTTGGCGCGTGGGCTCTGGGAACGTGTCGGCGACGCCGACATCTCACTCAACGCGGCTGCGGTGGCGTACAACGCCTTCCTCGCCCTGGTTCCGCTCGGCTTTGCGCTCTTCGGTGTTGCCGCCTATGTTGGAGAATCCGCGGCGGCTCTCGACAGGGTGGAAAGCACTCTCGAGACGTTGGCTCCCGGCTCGGTGGCGGGTTTTGTCCGAGATCTCCTCATCGAGACAAATGTGCGGGTCGGCGGCGAGCAGGGCTGGCTGATCCCGATCTCCTTATTGCTCTCCATCTACCTGGGCTCGCGCGCGGTGGTGGCTTTGCAGAAGGCGCTGGCCCGAGTCGAGAACCGGACTGAGGCCCGGCCGGCTCTGCAGATGCGGCTGGTGGCGGTGGCCCTGACCATCGGCGGCGGCCTGGCCTTTCTGCTCACCTCGTTCTTGCTGCTGGGCGGGGCCCGCGTCAGCGGATTCCTCGCCGAGCTGACCGGGTTTGGAGCGCTCGACACCATCTGGACCTGGATGCGCATCCCGGTGTCGGCGGCCGGCCTCTGCCTGTTCCTCCTCGCCTTCTATCACTGGGGCCCGCCCGATCCTCTCCCCAAGTCGTGGCTGGCCGCCGCGGTGGGCACCGCGATAGCGGCGCTGGCCGGTCTCGGGTTTGGGCTGTATTTGGCCTACTCGCCGAACCTGGGCGCCACTTTCGGAACTCTTGGAGCAGTCGCCATCGCGCTGGTCTGGCTCTATCTCGGCGCCTTCGCCATCCTGCTGGGTGCCGTGGTGGTGGCCTATACGCTGCGCTGGAAAACGGGCAGCGTGGCTCCGCTTCCGGAGAAAAAGAGCTGATGAGCCTGTTGGAGGAGAACGTCGGCGCCGGGGTGCGCCTGCTGAAGCGCACGCTGCGCCGCTACCGCGGCGATCTGGCCCTGGCCGTGTCGGGCGCGCTGATCTGGATGGTGGCGCTGGTGGCGGCGCCCTACGTCAGCAGCCTCATCATTGACGAGGCGGTGACCGCCGGAGACCGCGATCTGCTACTGCCCCTTTGTGGCCTTCTCGGCGGAATCGGGATCTTGCTGGCGCTGGGGGTGGCGGTGAGGCGTTATTTCGCCTTCCGCGTCTCCTACCGGTCCGAGGCCGATCTCCGCAACCGCATGTTCGAGCACATCCAGCGTCTGGCCTTTTCTTTCCACGACGTCACCAGCACCGGCGAGCTGATGTCGCGCTCTTCCAGCGATCTCTCCCAGGTGCGCCTGTTCTACGCCTTGACCCCGATCACGGTGGCCAACGCCGGCATGTTCCTTGCCGTCATGGCGATGCTCCTCGTGCTCGACCCGGTGCTGGGTGCAGTGGTCTCGCTGACCATCCCGGGGCTCATCTACTCCGCACGCCGCTTTGCCACCCGGGTCATGCACCTTTCCTTCCAGGTGCAGCAGTCGCTCGCCGGCCTCAGTCGTGTGGTCGAGGAGGCGGTCGGGGGCATCGAGGTGACCAAGTCCTACGGCCAGGAGGGGCAGGAGCAGGCCAAGCTGGAGGCGGGCGCCGAGCGTATCTACGACAAGGCAACGGAGTTGGCCCGCATCCGGGCCCGGTTCACTCCGTTGTTCGAAATGATCCCGACGCTGGCCACCCTCGCGGTGTTGTGGATTGGTGGCATACGTGTGATCAGCGGGAACCTGACCCTGGGGGCTTTTGTCGCCTTCACCCAGTATCTGGCCATTCTCAGCTTTCCCCTGCGCATCAGCGGCTTCTTCTTTGCCCATCTGCCCCGTGCCGCGGCGGCGGCGACCCGAATCGAGGACCTCCTGGCCGAGGACCCGGGGATCACCGACCCGAAGGAGCCGAGGCCGATGAGGCCGGGCCGGGGCGAGGTGCGTTTCCACAGTGTCGAATTCGGCTATCGGGATGGCGAGCCGGTGCTGAGCGGAGTGAACCTGCTGATACCGGGGGGTACCTCGGTGGCGATGGTCGGATCCACCGGTGCCGGCAAATCGACGTTGGCCCACCTGGTGCCCCGTTTCCACGACGTCGACGCCGGAGCAGTGACCATCGATGGTGTCGATGTGCGCCACCTGCGCCTCGACGAGCTGCGCAATCAGGTGGCCGTCGCATTCCAGGAGACCTTCCTGTTCTCGGCGAGCGTACGCGACAACATCGCTCTCGGTGATCCCTCCGCCGGCGACGAGCAGATCCGCCTGGCTGCCCGGCTGGCTCAGGCGCATCGATTCATCGATGATCTGCCCGCCGGATACGACACCGTGGTGGGGGAGCGGGGACATTCACTGTCGGGCGGGCAGCGGCAGCGGGTGGCCCTGGCCCGGGCGATGTTGCGCGATCCGCGGGTGCTGATCCTTGACGATGCGACCTCCTCGGTGGATGCCATCGTCGAGGCTGAGATGCTCGCCGCCCTGGAGCAGGTGATGCGGGGACGCACCACGATCGTCATTGCTCACCGCACCTCCACTCTCGATCTGGTGGATCGGGTCGTGTTCATCGAAGAGGGACGTGTGGTCGCCGTGGGCACCCATCGGGACCTGCTCGTCACCGTACCCCGTTACTCCGAGGTTCTGGCACAGCAGGAGGCGCGGCGATGACCGCCATTCCCGTCGAGGAGACTCGGGTCCGGCGGGTGGTGGCGCGGGCGGCACGCCTGGGCCGCCCGCTGGCGCCGTGGGCGGCGGGGGCGCTTGCGGTCACCTTGGTGGCCACCGCAGCCCGGCTGCTGGGACCGTTGGTGGTGCGGTCCGGCATCGACGATGGCATCACCGCCGGAGACCGTTGGCTGGTGACGCGGGCCGCCCTCATCTTCCTGGGCCTGCTGGCGGTTCAGTATGTGGCACAGGCGCGTGCCCAGTATTGGGTGGCGGTGCTCGGCGAGCGCTACCTGCGGCTGCTGAGGTCGACCGTGTTCCGCCACCTGATGAGGCTTGACTTGGCCTTCCACGGCCGCAGCAAGGCTGGGGTGCTGGTGAGCCGCATGACCAACGACATCGAGTCGGTGCAGGAGTTCGTCGAGGAGGGCGCCATCAGCCTGGTCATCAACGTGCTCACCATCGTCGGGGTTACCGCGGCCATGCTGCTTATCGATGTCTCCCTGGCGTTGCAGGTGCTTTCTTTGGTCCTGGTGCTGATAGTGGTGTCGTGGGTATTCCAGCGCTATGCCGGCAGGGCCTACCGGCAGGTGCGGGAGCGCATCGGCAGGGTGCTTGCAGCTTTGCAGGAGGGCATCGCCGGGGTGCGGGTGGTGCAGGCATTCACCCAGGAGGAAGAGCAGGCGGGCGCCTTCGGCCGGGTGAACGAGGAGTACTTCGAGGCGAATATGCGAACCGCTCGCGCCATCGCCTGGTACTTCCCCGCGGTGAACCTGCTGCGCATCGTGGGCATCGCCCTGGTGCTGTACCTGGGCGGGGGCAGGGTCATCTCCGGGGATCTCACCTTCGGGACGCTGGTGTCGTTCCTCCTCTACCTGGATTGGTTCTTCCAGCCGGTGGTATATCTCGCCAACACCCACAACCAGATGCAGTCGGCGGCGGCGGCACTGGGCAAGCTGTTCCGCCTGCTCGACACCAAACCGGTAGTGAGTGATGAGCCGGGTGCCGAGCCGCTGCCCGATGAGGTGAGTGGCGACATCGTGCTCGAGGGCGTCGGTTTTGAGTACGAGCCGGGCATGCCGGTGCTCAAAGACGTAGATCTGCACATAGCACCGGGGGAGCGGGTGGCCATCGTGGGGGAGACCGGGGCCGGCAAATCGACCCTGGCAAACCTGGTGCTTCGTTTCTACGACCCGTCTACAGGCACCGTCACCATCGACGGGCGGGACCTGCGCACGGTGCCGGCGTCATCACGGGCGCGGCACGTGGTCCTCATCCCCCAGGAGGGGTTCCTGTTCAACGGCACGCTGCGAGACAACCTCCGTTATGCCCGCCCCGACGCCGGTGAGGACGAGCTGTGGCAGGTGTGCCGCAGCATCGGCATCGAGGAATGGGTCCGCCACCTGCCCGAGCGTTTCGACACTCTGGTGTGGGAACGCGGCGGCCGTTTCTCGGCCGGAGAGCGCCAGTTGGTCGCGCTGGCGCGAGCGCTGCTGGCTCAGCCGGCCGTGATCGTTTTTGATGAGGCGACGTCGAATCTCGATCCGGAAACCGAAGCTCGGGTGGAGCAGGCGCTGGCAACGGTGCTGCAGGGTCGCACCGCCATCGTCATCGCCCACCGGCTGCGCACGGCGGAGAATGCCGACCGGATCGTCTTGGTGGATGAGGGCCGGGTGGTCGGCGTCGGCTCCCACGGGGAGCTTCTCGGGAGCAGCTCGCAGTACGCCCGGCTCGTCGAGGTGTGGGAGCGGGGCATCCTGCGCTGACGGTAGGCTCGGCAGGTGGACAGTCGCCAAGCTGCTGCGGTGGATTTCGCCGCGAGAGCGGCAGAAGGCCCGAGGATGGCCTAGATGGCGCCGCTGCGCCGTTTCCTGCGCCCGGGACGCCGCCAGCCGAGGGTGGCGGCGTGGAGGCTGCCGCCTCGTCGTGCCGACGAGACCGATTGGGAGCAGGTGGCCCGGCGCGGCGCCTTCACCCGCTACGACACCCTGCGGCGGGCACTGATATCCAACAGCATCGGGCCCGATGCCGGCGCGCTGCTGCAGGCCGCGGTATCCGGCCGGGATGTGGAGGCATTGATCAGGGCCCTCGAGACGCCGGGACGCTCGAAGTCCATCCTTGAGATGTACGCCGGGATCATGCGGGCTCCGGCCGATCCCGATGTGCTCCTCGGCTACTTGCGCAGACGGATCCGGAAGGCTCTGCGCAAGTCCCTTCCCGGCAATCGGGCCCCGGCCCTGGCCTGGCCGGTCAGCACCTGCTGCTACGCCGCCGTGGCCGCCTTCAAGGCCAGCGGGCAGCGGCGTCTGCTCAAGCTGGTGGCCGAGACTTTTGCTTCCATCCTTCCGTATCGCGATATGGAGACGGGCGTGGTGGACGAGTGTCTCGGCCGAGTCAGTCGGGGCTGGGGCGGCACGCAGTTTGCCAAGGGGCGCTACGCCACCAACGTGACGACGGTGGGACGCATCGTGTATCCAGTGGCGCTCTTCTGCGCCGTCGTGCGAGCCGATGGTGCGCTGCAGCAGCAGTACGGGGCACAGGCGGAGACGTTTCTGCCCGTGCTCGAAGAGGTGCTCACCGATCTCGACGATGCCTTTGTCACCGCGGGTGATGCGGGCTACTACCGCCGTCCCTGCTCACAACGTCCCGAGCCGATGAACCACATGGCTTGGGCCGGCTGCGCCTTTCTGACGCTTCACGATCTCACCGGCACTACGCAGTATTTGGAGAGGGCCGAGAGGCTGGCTCGGTATCTCAAGGCGGCCATGTACGACGACGGTGCCGGGCATCTGGTTTGGGATTACGACCCCACCCCGGCGGACCATCGTGGCTCGGTGCCCGAACGTCTCTGGAAGGCACAGGTGACCACACAATTTATGGCTTGTGCCGCCGAGAAGGGGGTGGTCTTTGCTCCCGACGATCTGGGCGCGGTGTGCGCCACACTGCAGGAGAACGTGTTCCTGGCCCGGGGCCGGATCAATACTCGGATCGATCGGGTGGCGGAACCTCTCGACGGCTATACGGGGCGCACCCACGCCGGAATGGGCAGCCTCATTGCCTTCCTCGAGCTGGAGGACCACTGCCCTGGGCTGAAGGACCGGATTGTCGATGTTGTGGCCAATCGTCCGGGTGCGGGCGGCTGGTTCACCACCGCTCCCGGCGCTATCGGCTATGCAAGGCGCCTGAGATGGCCCCTTGGTAGTCATTGAGGTGCGACCACACATAGTGGTACACTGAAGCACCCTGGGTATTGGGATCATACGAGCCTGGAGGCCTTCATGCGCAGGGCCGTCGCGATGCTCGCGTCTGTTTTGCCGTGCGCGAGCTCGGTCCCGATGGTTGTGGCGGGTGGCGCAAACTTCGAATCCCCTGTTGGAGACGGCGTCTGTTGCCCGCTGAATCGCCCGGCCGTTCCAATGCAGCGGTTCTTCACGACACAAGCGAGTATCACGACGGCATGATCTGATCACCGGCCCACCCTTCGGCGCGCAACGAGGGTGGGCGGCAGGTGCGGCCGTTGCACCTCGTATGGGGGTGCAGCGGCCGCATCGCGTCCGCTGCGGGCGCCGAGAGCAGAAGAAGAGCGCCACCGGCGGCCTATCGTGAATCCACCGAGATCGTGGAGAAGCCGGGTGTCCGTGTCAGCGCAACGAGACCAGGAACTCGCGCCGCAGGGCGAGGAGCTGGCGATTGCCGTGCTTTCACCCGACATCTGGCTCAAATCGCGGCGCACCCGATCACGCATGATCCGTCTGGTGACGGAGAACCTGGCCGAGGCCATCGGCGAGAGCGCCGAGCTGACCCGCCATCCCGGCCATCGGCTCCGCATCTGTCCTCCCTCGGCGGAGGCGATCACTGCGGCGTCGAGGGTGTTTGGCGTGTCGGCGGTGGAGAGGCTGGCCCCGGTTGCGTTTGCCGGCCTGGAGGACCTCTCCGAGCGAGTGGCGGAGCACTTTGCCGCGGCGGTGGCCGGCCACACCTTCGCCGTGAGGGCCCGTCGGCGCGGCACCCACACCTGGTCTTCGAATGATCTTGCCTGCCGGGCCGGTGCTCTGCTGTGCCGGGCCGGGGGCAAGGTGGACCTCGATGATCCAGAGGTGGTGGTGCGGGTGCATATCCGCGACGACGGGGCCTATATGGTCCGGGATGTGATCAAAGGGCCCGGCGGGTTACCTATCGGCAGCCAGGAAGAGGTGCTGGCTCTCATCTCGGGCGGCATCGACTCCCCGGTGGCGGCATGGATGGTGATGTCGCGCGGGTGCAGGGTCGACTACCTCCATTTCCTGCTCGACTGCGCCCAGTCGGATCACGCTCTTTCGGTGGCGCGGGCGCTGTGGGAGGAATGGGGCGCCGGGCATCGTGCCGTGGCCCACGTTGTCGATCTGAGGCCGACCGCGGAGGAGCTGGTGGTCCGAGTGGCGCCGCGTATGCGCCAGGTGGTGCTCAAGGCGCTGATGGCGAGGGCGGCGTCGATGGTGGCCGAGGAGGAGGGATCACGGGCCATCGTGACCGGTGAATCCCTGGGCCAGGTTTCCTCACAGACCCTGAGCCACTTGGCGGCGTTGTCCACCGAGGCCAGTGTGCCCATACTGCGGCCGCTGGTCGGCATCGACAAGCAGGAGATCGTGCGGCGAGCGAGAACGATCGGCACGTATGAGCTTTCGGCGCGGGCTCGCGAGGTGTGCGACCTCTCGGCGGGCCGGCCGGTGGAAGTGGCGGCGTCTTCGGGTAGGCTGGCCGCGGCCACAGATAAGGTGCCCGAGGAGCTGTGGCGCCGGGCAGTGCGGAGGCGTCAGCGGCTCGCGCTGACCGACTGGCTGCCGGGCATGACGACGGACGGGGCGTCAAGTTCCGGCTAGGTCTTGTATCGCCAGACGATCCGCCCTCGCGACGGGTCGTATATGGACAGGTCTATGTCCACACGATCACCGGGAAGGATGCGGATGTAGCGGCCCCGGCGCATCTTGCCGGAGGCCCGGGCCAGCACCTCGAGACCGCCCTCGATCTCGACGCGGAACATGGCGTTGGGCAGCGTCTCGACGACGGTGCCCTGCACCCGCACTACATCGTCCTGTTTCACCAAGCGGAACCTCCGAAGGGCAGAGGCATTCCGGCCGCCACTGTTGCATGTGGAGGCGCCATTATCAAGGCGGAGTGAACGCGGGGGGAGCCGGAATGCAGCTGGGTGGATATCGGCGAATCAGGAGTCAACATAGCCGTGCCGGGGTGATGTAATGGGCGCGTGTGGGAGGCGCCGGACACGGATCGGTCTTCCCCCAACTCCCCCCACCGTTCCGGCGCCTCCGCACCAATTCCCGACACCCCCGGCTCTTGGCTGCGATAGCGTGGTGGCGGCAGCGGCTCGGCTTTGGGTTCGGGTCGTGGCACAATGCCACTACATTCATAGTGATAACCGGGGTGCT